>JBJELW010000090.1:85230-125581 GCA_051879315.1 Roseburia sp. | reverse complement strand
TCCCAATGTCCATTCTGGAATCGGTTTACTGGAATACATCAAAGCAATTAATGATGCTACTCCAATTAAGCTCAGTGTTCCTCCTAAAATTTCAAAGGTTTTTCTTACCGTTTCCTTCATCGTTAATTTCCTCCTTCTTTTATTACCGATTAGAAGAATTTATAAAACTGTTAATGTATATACTTTTTCTTGTTCTTTCTCAAGAAACTACAACTGCACGATAAGATTATAGTTTATTACACTCACAAAATAAATAACCTTTCATTCCCCTTGCCATTACCTTTTATTCCACTTTGTTTCTATCGTAACAAATACCAAATCGTAACTATTCAGTACCTTCATAGTTACGAGCACAAATCCATGCAAAATTTGCTTCGCAAATGGATTTGTGCTCGCTAAATATATGTTTTTTCACGGCATCCGCAGTAAAATGCGTATGCCTACTGAACAGTTACAACAAATCAATAAAATCATAAAAAAGCGATCTACCCATGAAACATCACTGGGTAAATCGCCTTTCATATTCTCTGAGTTTTATTTCAACACAAATAATACCACTTACTTATAGTTTACGATCTGTCCGAAGTCTGCCTTCAGAGATGCGCCACCTACTAAGCCACCGTCGATATCCGGCTTTGCAAACAGCTCTGCTGCGTTGCCTGCGTTTACAGATCCGCCGTACTGGATGCGAACTGCCTCTGCAGTAGCCTCGCCGTATACTTCCTTGATGCACTCACGAATAGCACCACAAACCTCCTGTGCCTGATCGGAAGTAGCGGTCTTGCCGGTTCCGATTGCCCAGATGGGCTCGTAAGCGATTACCATGGATGCAACCTGCTCAGCAGAAACGCCTGCCAGGTCAGACTTAATCTGAAGACGAATCCAGTCAAGGGTGATGCCCATCTCTCTCTGCTCTAAGGACTCACCACAGCAAAGAATCGGAGTAAGACCAGCCTCAAAAGCCTTCTTTACTTTCTTGTTTAATAACTCGTCATCCTCTTTGAAGTAGTCACGTCTCTCAGAGTGACCGATCACAACGTACTTAACACCTGCATCTACTAACATCTCTGCAGAGATTTCTCCGGTGTAAGCACCCTTCTCCTCAAAGTACATGTTCTCAGCACCTACTACCACGTTGGTGCCCTTTACAGCCTCTACCACCGGTACAATATCGATGGCCGGTACGCAGTAAACAACTTCTACCTCGTCAGATACTACCAGAGGCTTTAACTCTTCTACTAACTTTACAGCCTGGCTGGGAGTCATGTTCATCTTCCAGTTTCCGGCTACGATTTTCTTTCTTGCCATTTCTTTTCTCCTAAACTGTTTTATGAAATAAATACACGATTTATTTATCGTCTGCTGCTACCACGCCCGGAAGCTCCTTGCCCTCTAAGAACTCAAGGGAAGCACCACCGCCGGTGGAGATGTGGCTCATCTTATCGCCATATCCCATCTGGTTTACAGCTGCTGCAGAATCACCACCACCGATAATGGTTGTAGCATCTGTCTCTGCTAAAGCCTTAGCTACTTCAAGAGTACCTGCTGCCAAGGTAGGGTTCTCGAATACACCCATAGGTCCGTTCCAAACAACGGTCTTTGCAGTCTTTACAGCATCTGCAAATAATTCGCGGGACTTCGGTCCGATATCGCAGCCCTCTCTGTCGGCCGGCATAGACTCGGAATCATAAATCTCGGTCTCAACCGGTGCATCGATAGGGTTCGGGAAATCCTTGATGGTTACTGCGTCAACAGGAAGTAACAGCTTCTTGCCTAAAGACTCAGCCTTTGCCATCATTTCCTTACAGTAATCCAGCTTCTCGTTGTCTACTAAAGAAGTTCCGATCTCATAGCCCTGAGCCTTTAAGAAGGTGTAAGCCATACCACCACCGATGATAAGGGTATCGCACTTCTCTAACAGGTTGTTGATTACGTTTAACTTGTCTGCAACCTTAGCACCGCCAAGAATTGCTACGAAAGGACGAACCGGATTCTCAACTGCATTTCCTAAGAAATCGATTTCCTTCTGCATTAAGTATCCAACTACGTTCTCACCGCCCTTAGCGCTGATGAACTTGGTAACACCTGCTACAGAAGCATGTGCTCTGTGGGAAGAACCGAATGCGTCACATACATATACGTCAGCCAGATCAGCTAACTCCTTGCTGAACTGCTCGCCGTTCTTGGTCTCCTCTGCGCCACGGAAACGGGTATTCTGAAGTAATACCACATCTCCCTCTTTCATAGCCTCTACAGCCTTGGTAGCAGCCTCACCTGTTACGTTGTAATCAGATACGAATACAACCTCTTTGCCAAGCTTCTCAGAAAGTCTTGCTGCAACCGGTGCTAAAGACTCACCCTCGTTGGGGCCGTTCTTTACCTTGCCCAAGTGAGAGCAAAGGATTACCTTGCCGCCGTCGTTGATTAATTTCTGGATGGTAGGAAGTGCTGCCACAATACGGGTCTCGTCTGTGATCACGCCCTCTTTTAACGGAACGTTAAAATCGCATCTTACCAGAACTCTTTTGCCTTTTACGTTGATATCATCAACTGATTTCTTGTTTAATGACATGAAAATGTCCTCCTTAATTAATATATGATGCTCCACAAAATCATCCAAATAGAGTTTCGCATAAGCGAAACTCTCCGCCTGCGGCGGGTCGCTGAAAGCGACATCTTCCTATCCGCCGCAGTGCGATATTTCACGGAGCTTTTTTTATGAGTAAGGCATTCTTTAGAATGCCTTACTCATAAAAAAAGGTCCGGTCCAAATCGACCGGACCCCTTTGAGTCTTAATAAATACCTGTCAGTGATTATGCTAACTCAGAGAAGTATTTGATTGTACGAACCATCTGAGATGTGTAGCTGTTCTCGTTGTCATACCAAGAAACAACCTGTACCTCATACTGGTCATCAGAAATCTGGTTAACCATGGTCTGTGTTGCATCGAATAAAGAACCATATCTCATTCCTACGATATCAGAAGAAACGATCTCGTCCTCATTGTAACCGAAGGACTCGTTTGCTGCTGCCTTCATAGCTGCGTTGATGTCTTCCTTAGTAACGCCAGCCTTCTTAACAACTGCTGTTAAGATTGTGGTAGATCCTGTAGGGGTAGGAACACGCTGAGCAGATCCGATTAACTTTCCGTTTAACTCAGGGATAACAAGGCCGATTGCCTTAGCAGCACCTGTGCTGTTAGGAACGATGTTAACTGCTGCTGCACGGGATCTTCTTAAGTCACCCTTTCTCTGAGGTCCGTCAAGAGTCATCTGATCTCCTGTGTAAGCATGGATAGTAACCATGATACCGGACTGGATCGGAGCGTATTTGTTTAATGCGTCAGCCATAGGAGCTAAGCAGTTTGTAGTACAAGAAGCTGCTGAGATGATGGTATCAGAAGCCTTTAATGTCTCATGGTTGGTGTTGTATACGATAGTAGGAAGGTCATTTCCTGCAGGAGCAGAGATAACAACTTTGCGGGCACCTGCATTGATGTGTGCCTGAGCCTTTTCTTTGCTGGTATAGAAACCAGAGCACTCTAATACAACGTCTACCTTTAACTCACCCCAAGGGCAATTGTTTGCATCCGGGAAAGCGTAGATCTTGATCTCTTTGCCGCGTACGATGATGGAATCCTCGGTAGAAGAAACCTCGTCAGCAAACTCATATTTTCCCTGAGAAGAATCATACTTTAACAAGTGTGCTAACATCTTAGGGCTTGTCAAATCGTTGATTGCTACTACTTCGTATCCTTCTGCACCGAACATCTGTCTGAATGCAAGACGACCAATACGGCCGAATCCGTTAATTGCTACTCTTACTGCCATTTTTAATTCCTCCTAGAAATTTTAAATACTTTATTTGGGAGTATCCCCAAGCTGATACTATTCTAACCAATTTTTGTCGAAAGTTCAAGGGGGTACTTGCAGTTTGTTAAAATTTTCACCAGTTTTTACTTTTGTATACATTTTTTGTGCATTTTGTCAAAGTCCCTTCCATAGATACCCCACATATTTGTTTGCCATATTCGCTTATTACGTGCTATACTATGCCCTGAGGCTTGTCCTCAAGGCAGCCAAAGCCGCCTTGGGCGATTCGGCAAAATGGTGACACAGCAAAGGAGGCAGACCATGCTTTGGGATACACATATGCACACACAGTTTTCCGGAGACAGCGAGGCATCCCCGGAATCCATGATTGAGCAATCCATCCGCCTGGGACTGAAAGGCATCTGTTTCACAGATCACCTGGACTATGATTACCCGGTCGATCCGGAGCTTTTTCTCCTGGACTTAGACAGCTACGATAAAAAAATCCATGCTCTGCAGCAGAAATACCGGAATCAGCTTCCCATCCGCTTTGGCATTGAGATCGGGTTACAGCCCCATCTGGCCAATCGCCATCAGGAAGTGCTGTCTGCCCATGACTTTGACTTTGTCATCGGCTCCTCCCATGTGGTACATGGATTTGACCCTTACTATCCCACTTACTTTGAAGGAAAAACCGAGCAGGAAGCTTACCTGGAATACTTTACCTCTATTTTAGAAAATATCCAGGCGTTTTCAGACTTTGATGTATACGGACATATTGACTATGTGGTGCGCTACGGTCCCAATAAAAATGAGAATTACAGCTATGCCGCATATGCTGATATCATCGATGAGATTCTTCGTCAGTTAATCCAGAAAGGTCGGGGCATTGAGATAAACACCGGCGGATTTAAATACGGTCTGGGACACCCCAATCCCACGGAGGACATCATTGCCCGCTACCGGGAACTGGGCGGGGAAATCATCACCATCGGTGCGGACGGTCACAAACCGGAACACATCGCTTATGATTTTGCGAAAGTGCCGGCCATTTTAAAAGCAGCCGGTTTCCGTTATTACACGGTTTTTAAAAATCGGAAACCGGAATTTATTTCCCTGTAAATCCTGATTTTCTAATACGTTCAAACAAAAAAGCACTCCACAGAATACAATGCTCATGGTGGAGTGTTTCATGATTATTCGTTTTTACCGGATTTCTTTTTTCCGGATTCCTTTTTCCCCTTACAGAGTCCCTGATAGATCATGCGATATCCCACCATATATAGCAACGGAATGACTAACGCCACCGCCGCTGCCAACACAAGATAGTCCATCGCAATCGAAATCATATCTGATAATCCCATAATTTCACCGAATCTCCCGTCATTCTTACTTTGGTTCTCAACCTACTTCAAGCCAACTTCAAAGTCAACTTCAAAGTCATTTCAATCATTATGCAATTTACTTTGAAGTTTTCAGCCACTGCACGGCACAGTGTGCCAGACATGCTGCCCCGATGGGACACACATCCTCATTAAAACGGACCTTGGGGTTGTGGGCGCTATAGGCGCCACGCTCGTCCATATATCCGGCGGACAGGTACATAAAGCAGCTGGGCACTTTCTCCGCGATCACCGCAAAATCCTCCGATGCGCTGGCGCTGATTCCCGGATACTCTGTCATCCCCGGAATTTCCAGTTCCTTCATATATTCCAAAATCTCCGTGGTAAATTCCTTATCGCAAACCAGAGTAGGCACCGCAGACAAACTCTCCACCTCTACGGAACCGCCGTAGGTCGCTGCCACTCCCTCTGCCACTTTTCGGATACGCGCCACCAGCTTATCCCGCTCCTGGGCCGCATTGGTGCGCAGGGTGCCCTCCAGCACAGCTGTTTCCGGAATGATGTTTGCCGCGGAGCCTGCCTCAAACTTTCCCACAGTCAGCACGCAGGCAGTATTTGGATCCGCCTCTCTGGCAATCAGCTCCTGCAGAGCCAGGTGAATGTGTACGCCGATGTTGATGGGATCCACCGCCGTGTGGGGGTATGCACCATGGGCGCCCTTTCCGTGAACCGTAATGCGGAATCCGTCCACAGAAAACATCATGGTGCTCTGATTATTGTACATTACCAAACCCACCGGCATCTGTCCCGGTGTCACATGATAGGCCAAAGCCACATCCACCGGGGGATTCTCTAAGATTCCTGCATCGATCATATCCTGACTTCCCTCAAAAGTCTCCTCCGCCGGCTGGAACATCAGCTTCACCGTTCCCTGTAGCTGGTCCTCTGTTTCCTTTAGCATTTTTGCTGCCCCCAAAAGCATGGCAGCATGAAAATCATGTCCGCAGGCATGGGCCTCCGTGCCGGTGGGACAGGCGAAGGGTTCTCCGCTCTGCTCCGGCATGGGCAGTGCGTCCATATCCGCCCGAAGCAGAATACATTTTCCTCCGTTTCCGATGGTGGCGGTCACTCCGTGTCCGCAGGGCTTTGCATCGATTCCATAGGACTTCAGCTGTTCCATCACATAAGCCTGAGCCTTTGGCATCTCAAGCCCCACCTCAGCATTCGTATGGAAATATCTGCGGTTTGTTACAATCTCATCTTTTAGCTCCAACGCTCTCTCATAATAAGTCATAGTATGATACCTCCTCTTTTGACATGAGGCCTTTGTCATTCCCAATGACAAAGACCCCATATCGATTCTCTCTTACTATTTTATCACAAATCTTACTTTGTATCTTCTTTCTTTTCACCTTCCGGCTCCACATCCACCACCTGGATGACACCCTTTTTCCACATGATATAGGAGGTAAGGATTCCCACCGGAAGCATACATACGATGAGGATTCCCACCATACCAAGCAGGCTTCCGCCGGCGCCAACCAGTCTCGCTGCCAGGGAAACCAGAGATACAATCACCAGTACCGGAATCACACCCTTGATGGCTCCCTTTACCTTTTTATCCTTGCTGCCGGTTCCGGCAAACAGACCTAAAGCCATGGAACCAAACAGTGCCGGGATGACGTAATCCTTTGCAGTGTTCATGGCATCTGTCTCGAAAATGGGACGGATGAAGCTGGACAAAAGTGCTGCCAGCGCCAATACCACAACAGCTACTATGGAAGAAACAGCAATAGAGACAGAGGAAATCGCATCTCCCTCCGGTGTATTCTGCTCCACATCTGCCACTTTCATACCGTTTACCGCACAAGGGAATTTCAGATTCATAATGTTTCCGGTGATAAATCCCAGATAACTGGAGGATCCCATAACCGGAATATAACTCAAAGCCTCAGAAAATCCCACCGGGATATAAATCAATAAAATACCGATGGTACTGGGATTGATCACATCGCTGAACTTAGGCATGCAGTCATAGACCACACAGATAACAAAAGGCAGCACGATCATATAAATCAACGCAATTACAGTTCCGAATCTTCCCCAGGAATGTGCCCATTTCTGGAAGGGATCCATGGTAGTATTCTTCTCTTTACTCATAATTATTCTCCTTTCTCTTGGCACGAGGTGTTAACCGAAAATCTTCACCCACAACAGGGAAGAAGCCATACCGATAATCAATGTAAATGCCATAATAAAGTTATTCAGCCAGGTCAGGCCGGGACGTTTTGCCAAAATTCCCAGTACCACAGCCACTACCAGGCCGGTAAGCATAACGCAGGCCTGAATGGTGTCACCGATGAGGATAACAGGAATGTATACGGCAAACAATGTCATCATGAATACACCGCTGAACACATACTTCCATGTACTGGCATTCTTGTCTTTGTTTACAGACATACACATTTTCTTTCCGAAAGGAATCAGAATCAAAAATCCACTGAGCATTCCCACGCTCATGAGAATCAGAACTGCACCAAACTGCGTGGGTGACAGCTGATCCATGGTGCTGCCGAAGGTGCTGGCCAAAAGCCCCGAAATCTGTGTCTCATAGGACAGGGAGCCGATTACAGATAATCTCCACCAGGGCCAGATCACACTCTGGAACACAGCCACCAGTGCGAAAAATCCAACCACAATAGAAATAGCCGGTACAATGGAGAAAATAGCGCTGGACTTAATCACGTCCATCACCTTCTGCCTGCTGATTCCCAATTCGATACAGCGGGTGTACGCCTTTTTCAAAAAAGCCAGTGACAATCCCACAATGTACACCAGACCGATGACGATCAGGATCAGCATCAGGGACGAATTTGCGATTTCTTTCATAACAAAACCTCTCTTCCTTAGTTCTTTTAGAATCCTGCCCGTAGGGCTTTTCTCTATATAGGCAGTTCCTATACAGTAAAAAAGGTGCACTTACAAACGAAGTGCACCTTTGCATGTATGTATACAAAATATCACGAAGCCGCTCCCGTGTCAAGAAAATTTGCCGTTGCAGGCTGCCACAAATCTTCGTACAAATTCCGGGTTGGATCCGTAATACAGATGAGGAAATCCCCACCAGTGTGTGCTGTCCCCGTGGATTGCCTGCCAGCTCTTTGAACCCACCGGCTTTTTTACCCGGCACAACGCCCCATTATCCCTGCTGTCATAATAGTGGAATTCATGTCCACGGATCTGTCCCTTTGCCGGCAAAAAGCTCTCACCCTCTCCGGCAGTCAGCTCCACATAGCCGAAACGCACCAGCCGATCCTTTTTCTCACAGGTGCCCTTCTGCAATCCCACCATGGGATAGTACGTCCCCCGCTCATCGTATATTCCCTCATGAAGATACATAAATCCCCCGCACTCTGCCACAATAGGCATACCCTGCGCAAAGACTGCGCGCAGAGCCTGATGCATAGCAGTATTTTCACTGAGTTCCCGCAAATGCAGTTCCGGATATCCGCCACCTAACAGGATGCCATCGGTATGCTCCGGCAACGCTTTGTCCCGGATTGGGGAGAAATAAACCAATTCCGCCCCGGCCTGCTGCAGCATGCGAAGATTCTCCTCATAATAAAAACAGAAAGCCTCATCCTTTGCCACAGCTATGGTACAGCTTGGGGACCGGCTCTCCCCGGCCAGTGCATCCACATCTGCCAGTTCCGGTGCAGACTCTGCAATAGCCAGAAGCCGTGAAAGATCCAGCGTCTCCCGCAGCGTATCCGCCACATGATGCAGCTGGGTCAAAAGCTCCTCCATCTCCTCCGGAAGCACCAGGCCCAAATGTCTGCTCTCCATGACAAAATCCGCCTGCTTCGGCAGATAACCCAGCACAGGCAGATCCAGTTCCTGCTGAATCATGTGTTTCATAGAAGGATAAAACATACCGGACACTTTGTTCAGGATTACTCCCCGGATCAGGTCCTTTTTATCATAGCTTTTCATTCCTGACAAAAGCGGAAGAATGGTGCGCCCCATACCGTTGGCATCCACCACCAGAATCACCGGCGTATCGGTAAGGGATGCCACCTCATAAGTGGATGCCGTCTCCTCAGTTCCTCCCAAACCGTCATAAAGTCCCATAACGCCCTCCAGCAAAGCCACGTCCCCCACTGCACCCTCCGCCAAAAGTCGGTGCAACTGTTCCTTCGTGGAGAAGTAGCTGTCCAGATTTTGAGAAGGGATGCCTATCACCTTCCGGTGGAACATAGGATCGATATAGTCAGGGCCGCATTTGAAGGCACAGGGATTTTTCCCCATATCCAAAAGCAGTGTCAACAGTCCGCAGGTAAGCAGTGTTTTTCCGCTGCCACTGCAGGGGGCTGCCAGCATGATACGCGGAATCTTCATAGGCCACCTCCAAAAGAAAAGGACACAATGTAAACGGGATTTTCCGCCTGCATCAAATGATAATCTCCCGCTGATTTGTCCCGGTTCACAGAAAGCTGTACAAACTCTGCATCACGCACATCCATTTCCTGTGCCGCCTGCTGCAGTTGGGATAGAGTCTCCAAAGTAATAGCGTTGGCCACCACCCGCATGGTGGGATTTTTCCGGTACAATCCCTCCAGAATTTTCCGAAGATTTCCACCGCTGCCGCCGATAAAAGCATGGGTGGGGATTGGCAGATCCTCCCATCCATCCGGTGCCTTCGTCTCCACCACCGTAATATTCTCCCTGGAAAAACGATCTCGGTTCTGGCGGATCAAAGAAAGGGCCTCCGGCTTGTACTCCAGTGCATAAACCTGAATCCCGTCTGAAATTCCGGCGCACTCTACTGCCACCGAGCCGGTGCCGCTGCCAATATCATACAGCACGGCATTCTCCGTAAGGCGCAGTTTGCAGATGGATACCTCCCGCACTTCCTCCTTGGTCATGGGTGTCTTTCCCCTGATAAAAGAATCATCCGGCAGACCATGGATCATTGAAGTTTCCGGCAAACTAACCCGGCAGAGAATCATGCAGTAGATTCCCTCGCCTTCCACATTTGAAAGATCCTCTGCCTTTGTATATTGAATCTGCTCACTGTCATAGGACAGATTCCGGGCCAGAATACACTTCACATCTCCATAGCCCCGGTCACCCAGCAAGATTCCCACTCGCCTTACATCTTCACTGCCTGACAGCAGTAAAAATACTTTAGAATAACGGGCCACCGCATCCACCACATTGGCCTTTCTTCCGTGAATACTAAGGATTTTCATATCCTGCCAGCTCATGCCCACCCTGCTGCACAGATAGGACACACAGGAAAGCCCGGGATAAACAGAAACCTTCACCGGGTAATCCCACTCTTTACATGCCTGATAGAACGCGGATGCCCCACTGTAAAAACCGGTGTCACCGGAAAAAAGCACCGCTGCATGCCGCACCTGGGGATGAGCCTTCAAATATGGCAGAATCTCTTCTGCCAGATATGCTTCCACGCAGAATGAATTTCCATGATAGGACTCCAAAAGACGCCTGGCACCAAATACCAGCTCTGCCTGTTTCAATGCTTGCGCTGCTTCCCCTGTCATGGTGTCCGGATTTCCCATCCCCATACCAATCAGGGACAGGTGGCAGCCTTCAGCAGAACTTTCCATAAGTTCCTTCCCGTACATCTTACAAACTTTTTGTAAAACCTCCTCCATGGAGTAACCCGGCAGTTCATCCGGATTTCCAATAACCAGAGTTGTTACCCCGGCAGCGGCAGCCGCCTCCAGTTTTTCCGAATATCCTCCCGCTGCACCGCTCTGCTTGGTCACCAGATAATCGATGTGATACTGTCTGAATATGGCTTCATTCAGTTCCCTGGAAAAAGGCCCCTGCATGGCAATGATGTGACTGTTCTCCACACCTGCCCTGCGGCACAGCTCCAAGCTTTCTTCACTGGGAAGTACGCGGGCATACACCCGGCCGGCATCGGAAAGTGCTTCCATGAAAGCGGATAATTCCTTACTTCCGGTGGAAAGCAGAATATGTCCCTGTTGCTTTTTCAGCCAAGTGCCACAGGATGCCATATCCGGAAAATAACAGACCGGATCTGCAGATCCATCCGTGGTGTCACGCTTCAGCCGGATATAAGGAATCCCAGCATGCTCCGCACTTTCTCTGATATTTTTAGAAACCGTCACCGCATAGGGATGAGTGGCATCCACCACTGCCCGGAAATCTCCCGATTCCAGGAACGTCTCCATCTCCCTTTCATCCATACGCCCTGTGCGGATCCGCACCCCTTCCGTTTCGCACATCAGGGCTTCTCCATACTCCGTGGCAACAGATACTACGCAGGGAATCCCCTGGACCGAAAGCGTCTCTGCCAATTCTCTTCCCTCTGTTGTCCCCGCAAAAATTAAAAGTTCCTTCATCGCATCTCTCATATCTGATATCCTCGTTTTGTCACCAAATGTCCGTCCATGATACGGCTGGTGGAATTACCGATGTAAACCGTGGTAAACATATTTACCTCTTTCTCCCGCAGCTGTGCCAGGGTGCAGACCCCCAGACAGGTCTCTTCTCTGCCGATATTTTCCACGAATCCACAGGGCCGCTCCGGCTCCAGAGTTTCCAGAAGAATATCGCAGGCTTTTTGCAGATAATCCCTCCGTTTATGGCTGGAAGGATTATAAATAGCAATGGCAAAGTCCCCTTCTGCCGCCATGCGAAGTCTCTTTTCGATTACTTCCCAGGGCGTCAGTAAATCACTGAGACTGATGACACAGTAATCATGATTCAGGGGAGCCCCCAACAGAGCTGCTCCACTGTTTGCCGCCGTAATCCCGGGAATCACCGAAAGTTCACAGTCCTCATACTCCGGCAAAAGCTCATACATCAGGGAAGCCATCCCGTACACTCCGGCATCCCCGCTGCATACAAGCGCCACCTGTTTTCCCTGTTTGGCCTCTTCAAAGGCCATGCGGCACCGGGCCAGCTCCTGTTTCATAGGAGTAGACAAAAATTCCTTTCCGGAAAACCGCTCTCCCAAAAGCTTCAGATATACCGGATACCCAATGATCACGTCCGCCTGCTCTAAGGATGCAATAGCCTGACCGGTCATCATATCCTCCCGTCCCGGCCCCATTCCCACGATATAAATTTTATGTTTCATGTCCGCACACTCCTGTATCTCCTGGCATTTCACTTATTTTCGACAAAACTCAACGGATACTCCGACACCGCCATGGCAAGAGTCATACCGTCCCGGCTCCTTTTTTTCAGAATCAGGGATGCACCACCCCCTGCTGCCGCCATGGCAGCCCGTTCACACACATTGTCCACCCCTACTTTTTCACAGACAAAGTCAGACTTTGTAAAGTCCCCCTGCTGCCGCTTCAAATCCTCGGGGGAATAGGTGACAAAATCCACTTTCCATGATTCTGCCAGCTGCAAAAGCCCGGACTCCTCTTTTTTTACATCAATGCTGGCGATGCCTGCTATAGCCTCTCTTGCAATGTTTTCCTCCAAACGCATTTCTTCCAAAAAGGCCGCCAGTTCCTCGAAAGATTTTCCCTTTTTGCAGCCCATGCCGATCCACACCACCGGGGGACACAGCAGTAAGGCTGCATTCTCTGTTTTCTGCCGGATGGAGATCCTCACGTCCACAGGATCCTGAAAGTCCTCTCCCACGCAGGAAACACCCACGGGACACTCTCCTGCAATGGACTTTTTACTCTGCAGCCGCAGTGTCTCCCCGGCTAAGCTTTTTGCAGAAACTGTGGCGATTCCTTCCCGGTTAAAAATCCGAAGACCATTTTTTCTGGCAAACACATCCACCGCCCAGCACTTTTTCACATCAGTGGCAGTGGTGATCACCGGGGTGGCCGACAGGACTTGTGCCACCTGTTCAGCCAGTTCATTTCCTCCCCCATAATGACCGGACAGGATTGGAATCACGAAGTGACCTGCTTCATCGCACACCAACACGGCAGGATCGGAAAGCTTATCCCTGACAAAAGCTGAAATGGCGCGGACGGCGATTCCCGCTGCCCCCACGAAGATCAGCGCATCTGTGCTGGAAAACACTTCCCCGGTCCACTGCTGCAGAGACTCCTTCACCGGATGGATGTCATCCCCCCCGTCCTGATGATTCATTTTTTCATATTTCATACTGCAACTGATGTTATGAACTTTTCCCAGTCCTTCACGGATGCGCAGGGATAATTCCACGCCCCCGGGGGTGAAGCTGATGATCTCAATTCTCATGATGGGTCACTTGCCTTTCGATATTCTGTGTCAAAGGTGGGGTCGTACAATCTGGATCTGGCATAGTGGCTGTGGGTCAGCACATCCCCCACTAAAACCAGTGCTGTCTTAGTGATTCCATGTTTTCTGGCGGTTTCTGCCAGAGTGGCTACAGTTACCAGATAGGTTTCCTCCTCCGGCCAGCTGGCCTTGAACACCAGCGCGGCCGGGGTATCCGGACCATAACCTCCGGAAATAAGTCTGTGTGCCAATTCTTCCAGCATGCCGGCACTGAGATAAACGGCCATGGATGCCTGATGGGCGGCAAAACTCTCGATGCTTTCCTTTTCCGGCACTGCTGTGCGACCAGCCATTCTGGTGATGATCAGACTTTGGGAAACCTCGGGAAGGGTGTATTCTAAGTTCAAGGCTGCCGCTGCTCCAAAACATGCACTGACTCCGGGACAGCTGTCATAAGGAATATGCTCCCGGTCCAGCTGATCCATCTGTTCCCGCACTGCACCGTAAATACTGGGTTCCCCGGTGTGAAGGCGTACCGTATTCTTATCTTCCTTTTCCATTTCACGGATCACAGCCAGTACCTCCTCCAGAGTCATGGTGGCACTGTTGTATATTTTACAATCCTTTTTCGTATATTCCAGCAACTGGGGATTTACCAGAGATCCCGCATAAATCACGGCATCTGCCTGCTCTAATAAGTTTTTCCCCCGCAAGGTAATCAGATCCGGTGCTCCGGGTCCGGCTCCCACAAAATGTACCATAGTTATCTCCTCTGTTATTTCTCTTCATCTGTCAGCCGCTGCAACAGTCCGTGGGCTCCCGGGCTGGCAGCCAACTCGCCTAACTCCGTGGAATAGGTGATGCAGTGAATCTCCAGTCTTCCGGCTGCCCGCTTGTTTAAGTAAAACATAATATGCTCCATCACATCCTCCATCACCGGCTGCCGTTTCTGACAGCGTTCCAAAACTTCCAGTGCTGCCTCCGTGGAAACACAGCCTAAGATTTCTTCCAACACATCTACCGGAACTTTCTGACGGATACCTGCCGCTGCCAGAAGCTCCATGCGACAGTCGCCTTCCTTCGAATGGGTATTCATGATACCGCCGGATACTTTTATCAGCTTACCGATATGCCCCAGAAGCAGAATCTGCTGAAATCCCTGCTCTGCCGCCATATCGATGGTGTCACCAATGAAATTGCTGCATTTCACACTGCGATCCAAATCATAGCCAAAAGTCTGCTGCAAAAAATCCTGTCCGTAGTTCCCCGGTGAGATGGCGATGGCAGTAGCTCCGCAGGCCCTCTTCATGCGAAGCTCCGTGGCAATGGCAGCAAGCAGCGCCTGCATGCTCATGGGCTCCACGATACCGGTGGTTCCCAGCACCGAGATGCCTCCCACGATTCCCAGTCTGGGATTAAAGGTCTTTTTCGCCAGTTCCACTCCCTGGGGAATAGAAATCTCCACATACAGACTTCCCCGGTAATCTGCCAGTTGGCAGACTTCCTCCACCTCTTTTCGAATCATGGAACGGGGAACCCGATTGATGGCAGCATTTCCCACCGGCTGATCCAGTCCCGGCTTTGTCACCCGACCGATTCCTACGCCTCCCTCTATGAGAATCTGCGTCTCCCATGAACATTCGACATCTAATCTATCCTTCGAAAGATTCTCATGGGTTTCTAAATTTTCCGGAACCCGGTCCGTCACTTTGGCATAGACCAATGCCCCATGGGTCACATCCGGATCGTCTCCCGCATCCTTCCGGACAGCACAGCTTACCGCATGCTCACTGCGGGAAATTTCCTCCACATCCGCATGGTACACGATCCCTTTGGGCGTATCGATGCTAATCTCTTTTTTTTCCTTTCCCAAAAGAAGCATATAAGCCGCGGCCTTCGCAGCAGCTGCTGCGCAGCTTCCCGTTGTGAAACCGTATCGCATGACACTCCCGACTCCTTTCCCCTATTGTTTCTTTGAGTTTTATGGTTTCAGTTCATCATCTGTATTCGCAGGACAGGTATATAACAATGCATTGCAGATTGCCGCTGCCACATTGCTGCCTCCCTTTCTTCCCCGGTTAACGATGTATGGAACATCTGATTTCATGATCAGCTCCTTAGCTGCCTCCACATTGACAAATCCCACCGGCACTCCAATAATAAAGGCCGGCCGATAGATACCCTCCTTCATCATCTCATGAAGACTGATCAATGCAGTGGGCGCATTTCCCACAACAAAAATCACCGGTTTCTCCAATTGGGCTGCCTTTTCCATACTGATAGTGGCACGGGTAACACGGCGCTCCCTGGCAAGAGCCGCCACCTGCTCATCTGCCATATAACAATGCACCTGCCCACCATACTGAGCCAGTTTTTTCTTGTTAATTCCGGCCAGAGCCATATTGGTGTCCGTCACCAGATCTGCCCCTGCCAGAATCAGTCTGTGGGCAATAGTCACTGCATCCTCTGAAAAAGTCAGTGTATGCGCATAGTCAAAGTCCGCTGTGGTGTGAATGGCGCGCTTAATCACCGGCTCCTGTACCGGATCCAGCTGTATATTCTGTTGGGCCAGTTCCTGCCCGATAATGGCAAAACTGCGCTTTTCGATATCCTCCGGCAGCACATATTCTATTTCAGACATATCTTTTTACCTCTTTCTCCATCATAACCGATTGCACAACTCTTTTCCATGACAATATCATAATCCGTCAGGGATGATTCATTGTGAATAATTCCTGACTATATGATTATCCATAAATGAGTTCCGCAATCGTCTCTAACAGTTTGCGGTTCTCCTGGTGGGTTTTCACTGCTATGCGGTAATAATTCCCCTGATCCAATCCCTGGAAATTGCTGCAGTCCCGAATGAGAATTCCCCGGGACAGCAAAGACTCATACAGCGGCACCGGGCTTTGAAACAGAAGAAAGCTGCTGTCAGAGGGAAACGCTTTCATACCCATGGACGCCAATTTCCTCCTCAGATACTCCCGTTCCTCCTGTATCAGGCTCAGACTGGCTTTCACATAATCCTTCTCGCCACAGGCGGCGATGCCGGCCTGCTGCGCCGGAATGGAAACATTCCACTCCGGCAGCTGTCTTATAATCTGACTGCGCAGGTTTTCATTGGAACAGATTCCATATCCCAACCGCACCCCTGCCATGGCAAACAGTTTGGTGAAGGCCCGCACCACCACCACATTGTCATACCGGGTAATTTTCCGGTCAATCCGGCTTCCCTGTCCGGACAGTTCCGCAAAGCACTGGTCCAAAATCACGGTAATGTTTTGTTTTCGGCAGACTTTTAGGATTTCCTGCAGCACTGCGGGTTGAATTTTTTTTCCTGTGGGGTTATTGGGATCCGCCAGAAAAAGTATATCCGTATCTTCCGTAAGAACTTCACACAATCCTTCTGTCAATGTATAATCCTGCTCCCGGGATAGTGGGAACAAAACCAACTCTGCTTCCACCGCTGCCAATGCATGCTGATAACCGTAGAAAGAGGGAACAGGCACCACCGCACGCCTTATCTTCCGCGCATGAACTGCGGCAAGGAAAAGCTCGGATGCCCCATTTCCGCAGACGATCCACTCCGCCGGTACACCGGCGTAATCCGCCAGAGCCTGCCGCAGCTGCCATGCCTCAGGGTCCGGGTAATGCATGCAATCCGATACCGCCTCTTTCAGTGCCGTCTTCACACTCTCTGGCATTCCCAGGGGATTTACATTCACGGAAAAATCCATATTTACTTTGTTTTGATATATGTCTCCACCGTGTTGCTGTCTCATGATTTCTCCTGTCACTTTCCTAAGCTATGCAGGGCCATTCCCAGGGCAAACACAGCCAGGCAGATTCCAAAACACAGAAATGCCGTCACATACATCAGGTGATTGACCCTTTTGATATCCTCTGTCTCTATGGGCCGCGTGTCGTCCCCCAGATACGGCTTTTTTACCAGCTTTCCAAAATACCAGGCATCTCCTGCCAGCCGGATTCCAAATGCCCCTGCCACAACACTTTCTGTGTGGGCAGAGTTTGGGCTGGTATGGTGATAACGGTCTCTTCGGTAAATGCGCATGGCATTTTGGGGATTACAGCTTTTAGGGAAAAAGAAACACGCCGCAATCATCAACCCTGCACTGATCCGGGCCGGAAGAAAGTTTACCACATCATCCAACCGGGCAGCTGCTCTGCCAAAATACAGATATCGGTCATTTTTGTACCCCACCATGGAATCCATGGTATTGATGGTCTTATACACAAATCCCAGTACCGGACCACCCAGAGCGGTGTAGAGAAGTGGGGCAATGACCCCGTCCGATGTGTTCTCCGCCACAGTTTCCACCGCTGCCCGGGTGATGCCCGCAGCGTCCAGCACCTTCGTATCCCGCCCCACGATCATGGAAACCGCCGTTCTGGCTGCCTCCACATCTCCTGTCATAAGCGCAGTGTACACTTTCATGCTCTCCACCTTCAGACATTTTAATGCCAGAATCTGATAGGTCATAATGGCTTCTGCCGCACAGCCTGCCACGGGATGGAGCAGATAAGTCACTGTCAGGATTCCTCCCACACAGAGGATCACGACCCCGATCATGAGAAGGACCAATACCCTGCCCATGCCAAGTTCCCGCTGCGCCTGTCTTTTTTCCCGGTCTTCCGTAACTTCTTCCCCGCCCAAAAGCAGCCGTTCCAGCCGGATAATTCCTGCGCCGATGAGCCGGATAGGATGGGGCATCCAATGGGGATCTCCCAGCAGAAGATCCAATAAAAATCCCAGGCAAAGCGCTATAACATGATACCTCATTCGATTTTCTCTCCCTTAACCCATTGTCCGTCCGCCTGAAGCTGCACGGAGAATCCCTCTCCATTAGAGCATTGATAATCGAAATAATCTCCTCCGCAAAAACTACTGAGCAGCGCCATAATGGTTCCCCCGTGAACCACAGCACTGACAGAAAGACACGTCCCCTGCCTCAGACTCTCTACCAGTTCCAATGCCTGTTCCATCCCCGCTCTCACCCGGCAGCAGAATTCCTCCCGGCTCTCTCCACCGGGAAATGCCAAAGTACCGCCGCTGTCAATCCATCTCTGATAGCGGGGATTCCCATTCAGTTCCTGATAGTTTTTTCCCTCAAACTCCCCAAAATCCATCTCCCGCCAAAGTGAAACCGGATGCATCTCATATCCCGGATAAAGGATCTCTGCGGTCTGCCGGCACCGGATCATGGGGCTGACCAAAAGAATGTCCGCCCGGGGATAGACTTCTCTGGCTGCCTTTCCCCGGATATCCGCAATTCCCGTTTCCGATAAAGGCTCATCCGTTTTTCCTATATAGCATCCCCGCCGATTCCCGGCAGTGGCCCCGTGGCGGATCAGGGTAAGCTCTATTTGATTCGCTGTCCAATCTGACATATTACACGCTCCATTCGATCTGCCCGTCCCGCCAGGATACACAAAAGTCTTCCCGTCTCATCCCGGTACAGTCTCTCTATCTCCTCCACAGGCACTATCCCGCATCCCACTTCATCACTGATGACACATAGTTTGGGAAAACGCTCCAGCACCTGTAAGAGAAATGTCTCCCGCTCTGCCGGATCCTGCCGCAGATGCTGCCACACATACCGGTGAAAATGATTCCAGACGACCCATCCCTGTGAAATTTCTCCGGAAGCTTCCAAAAGCTCAGTCATTTCCGGGCCTTCCACAATAGTAAGACACTCTCCTTCGTGTACTTTTTTCACATAGGCCAGCTTCCCCTGTGCCCGTCCTCCTATATACAATTCCATCCTTTTTCGTCTGTTTCCTTTCTTCCGTTCTACTGATACATCCGTGTGCTCCGTCCTCTAGGCTCCGAAAAGTCGGGTAAATACCGCAAGAATCACCACCGTCACACATTCACACACCGTAACAAAATAACCGGCGGTATCTCCTGTGATTCCCCCCAGTTCACGGTAAGACCGGTACCAGTAGTAGGCAAAAACCACCATGGCTCCCAGCAAAACAGCACTTCCCACCAAGAGGCTCTGCCACAACATAAATGCTGCACAAAGCAAAAGCTGCAGTATCAGGCCCACACGGACGATCCGCTCCTGGGCTTTATCTGCAAAAAGATACACCAGTCCCTCGCTCTTAGCACATTTCAAAGTCACCACACCGATGCCACTGAGGATTCTCGAAAGATAAAAACCTGCCGCAAGAATCATCACCATTCCCCAGCGGTCCAACTGCAGATAGGACGCCACATAAATCAGATAGTAAACCACCAGACTGATAACAGAAAATGCGCCGATATGGGGATCCTTTAAGATTTCCAGCTTTTTTTCCCTGTTCTGATAGGAATGAAAGGCATCCATGGTGTCCATATAGCCATCCACATGAATCCCGCCGGATAAAAGAATGGGAATGACCGTTCCCACCAATGCAAAGCACAGGCTGCCAACGCCCAGCCGGGCTGCCAGCCAGGTCCATAACAAAGTAACTACGCCAATGACAAGCCCCACCCAGGGAAAAAATAACATAACGTAGCGCATGTCTTTATCCTTCCAGGTAAACTGTGGCACCGGAATCTTGGAATACATGGAAAATGCTATGATGCAGGATTTGATCACTGACATATCTTCTGCCCTCCTGTCCTTTGAATAGATATATTTTAACATAAATGGTCAGACAATGCGACAGGGAATAGAGTACACCACCTCTGTCACCTGCTGAGCCGTGGCAGACAGCATCTGATTCACTGTCCCCAAGGTTCTGATATATGTCATAGTGGTATCATCATAGGAAATCCCGTCCCCGAACACATCATTGGTGACAACAATCAGATGCTCTGCTGTCTCTGCCAGACTGCGGATACCGGAAAGAATCTGCTCCGGGATCTGATCCGGCGGCAGTGGAGATTGGGACGCAAACATCTCGTTTGCCACCAGATTGGATATGCACTCCAACAGAATCACGCTGCCCTCCAGTCTTTTTTGCCGGGCCAATGCTCCGATATCCCGAAGTTTCTCGATGGTACAAAATCCTTTTCCACGGCGCATGTTCCGGTGCTTTTTTACCCTGGCTGCCCCCTCCGCACCATAGGCCTCCATGGTAGCCACATAGTATTTACTTTTATCCTGCCCCAGGCTGCAGGCCAGTTCCTCCGCATAAGCAGATTTTCCGCTGGCACTGCCGCCGATAATCACATGAATCATATCTGTTACACTTCCTCAAACCGCTGATACTGTTCCACCCGGATATCTTCAAAGGTGGTATGACTCTGATACACAGAAAGCGCCATATCCAAAAGGGGCATCAGCATCACAGCACCGGTTCCCTCCCCCAATGCCAGATTTGCGTGAATAACCGGTGTAAGTTCCAGCAATTCCAGAATCTGTGCCGCTGCCGGCTCCCGGCTGACATGGGAAGCCAGCATATATTTCCGACAGCCGGGCACCAGCCGCTCCGCCAAAAGTGCCGACACTGCGGAAATGACTCCGTCAATAATCACCGGAATGTGGCACAGGGCCCCTCCGATAAACACACCTGTGAGACCTGCAATATCCAGACCTCCCACCGTTTTTAAAATAGTAAAAGGGTCCGCATGATAGAGGTCATACTTTTCGATGGCCTCCCCGATCACCTGATACTTACGCCTTAGTCCCCGGTCACTGAGCCCCGCGCCCCGGCCGGCAATCTCATGAGGAACACGCTGCAGCAGAGCTGCCGCCACCGCGCTGCTGGTGGTGGTATTGCCGATTCCCATCTCACCGGTAGCCAATAGCTCATATCCTTTTCCGCTGCAAGTTTTCACCATCTCTATGCCCACTCCTATGGCCCGGGCACATTCCCCCTCCGTCATGGCAGGCTCCTGCAGAAAATTTCTGGTGCCCATTGCAACTTTTCGGTTCCGCAAATTCGGTTCACAGATTTCAGTTGCGATTCCAATGTCCACCGGAATCACGTCTGCCCCTGCCAAATGTGCCATCCTGCATACGGAAGAAATTCCCCGGGCCATATTGGCCGCCACGATTGCAGTCACTTCCTGCCCGGACTGACTGACTCCCTCCGCTACGATTCCGTTATCTGCACACATGGTAATCACTGCCCGCTTCGTCACACGTACCTCCGTAGTTCCCCGGATGGCACCAATACGGCAAATCATATCCTCAAAGCATCCCAGACTATCCAGGGGCTTGCCGATCTCATCCCAGACCTGTTTCACCGCATCATACATTTCCCGAGTTGGCTCCTCAATCCGAATCTGCATAATTTCATCTTTTGTCATATTCTCCAGCCTCCCAGACAATTGTAAATATAATCCATATCCAGGGATTGCCTCAGACATGCTGCCAGCTTATCATACTGTTGCTCTTTAAACTCAGCATAATCCAAAGTCCGATGCTGATTCCAGTCGATGCCCTTTCGCTTTGCCAGCGTCCGGACGATGGTATCTGCGATATCCGATCCGTCGAAAATTCCATGGACATAGCTGCCGTAAATGCGGCACCCGGCCACGCCGGTATCAAAGCAATCTCCCGATTCCAATATCATACGGGTCAGTGCATTCGCATTGTTGTTTACAGACAAACTACTGCGTCCCATATGAATCTCATAGCCTTCAAACGCCTTTCCGCCCAGTTTCTCAAATACCCCGTCCATAGGAAGAAAAGTACCCTTAACCTGTCTGGTGATTTTTTCCCCCTCCAGCACCGTATCAATGGGTAACAGCTCCATGCCGGCCATTCTGCCGCCATCCTCCACCCCCAGAGGGTCCTGAATGGAATTTCCCAGCATCTGGTAGCCTCCGCAGATTCCGAACAGGACTCCGCGCTGGGCATATTTTTTTATGGCTGCCTCCATGCCGTTCTGCCGCATCCATTTTAGGTCTCCCATGGTGTTTTTGCTGCCAGGCAGGATCACCATATCCGGCTGACCCAGCTTGTCCGGCCGGTCTACATACCGCACGGACACCCCTTCCATCCGCTCAAATACAGAAAAATCCGTAAAATTGGAAATACGGGGAAATCGGATGACCACCAGATCCACCGCCTCCACCGGATGCTCTGAAAATCGCCCGGAAAGACTGTCCTCATCATCCAACGCCACATGTAAGTAAGGCACCACCCCTACCACAGGCAAATGTGTACGTTCCTGTAGCATAACGATCCCTGGATCCAAAATAGTCTGATCTCCACGGAACTTGTTGATGATCAGTCCTTTGATCCGTGCCTGTTCTTCCGGCTCAAGCAGTGCATGGGTCCCATAGAGCTGGGCAAACACTCCTCCCCGGTCGATATCTCCCACTAAAAACACCGGAGCATCCACCAGCTTAGCCAGCCCCATGTTAACAATATCATCCTCCTTCAGATTGATCTCTGCCGGACTGCCGGCCCCTTCGATGACAATGATGTCTGAGATTTCCTCCAGCCGGTGATAAGCCTCCATAATATCCGGAATCAACTGCCTTTTAAACGCAAAATAGTCCCTAGCATTCATATTGCCAAGGACTTTTCCGTTTACGATTACCTGGGATCCCGTATCATTGGTGGGCTTTAGTAAAATGGGATTCATGCAAACCGAAGGCGCCACACCTGCCGCCTCCGCCTGCATCACCTGAGCCCGTCCCATCTCCAGCCCTTCCTTTGTGATAAAGGAATTAAGGGCCATGTTCTGGGATTTAAAGGGCGCCACCCGGTAACCGTCCTGCGCAAAAATCCTGCACAGCCCGGCCACCAGAAAGCTTTTCCCCGCACTTGACATGGTTCCCTGTATCATAATCGCTTTTGCCATAATCGCTCCATTTTCTGATGATTATCGTAACTATATGGAAGAACGGGATTAGTTCTTTTTATTTTACCCAGACTCCCTGCTTATTGATTCGGTATTTTCCATTGATGGTGGTGTTCACCGCCATGGTTCCATCCGCCTGAAGATAATACCATTTTCCTCCATCCAAAAGCCAGCTGGAGGCAAGCATCGCCCCATTTTCGTTGAGATAATACCATTTGTTCTTATAAAGCAGCCACTGTCTCTCGTACATGGCTCCACTTTCGCCAAAATAGTACCATTTGCCATTAATATAGCCCCAGCAGTCGGACAACATGATACCATCCTTATCAAAATAATACCATTTGCCACCCACCAGACTCCAGTCTGATGCCTGCATAGCTCCGTCTGCTCCCATGTAGTACCAGTCATTTTTGTAGAGAACCCACTCATTTTCATACATGGCTCCACTGTCATAGAAATAATACCAGATGTTACGGACCTGATACCAGCCTCCGTCCACCATGGCTCCACTGGATTTAAAATAATACCATTTTCCATTCACAAGTTCCCACTGGCTGCTGAGCATGACACCGTCCTTGTCCAGGTAATACCATATTGCATTATCCAATACCCAGTCTTCTGTGATTTTGGAACTGTCATCACGCAGATAATACCATTTATTATTCAGCTGCCACCAGCCGGATCCTTCATACATAGTACCATCCTTTTGCAGATAATACCATCTGTCATTCCGTTTTACCCACTTTTCAGCTACCATCTTACCATTTTTATCCAGGTAATACACATCTTCTTTGTAAGTAATCCAGCTGTCATCCACACGGCTGTAATCCTTATCCAGGTAATACCATTCATTATCGACTTTGATCCACTGATCTTCTGCACGGGCTCCACTCTTATCAAAATAATACGTTTTTCCGTCTACCTCATACCAGCCCCCGGCAAGCATCACTCCATCGTCCTGCAGATAATAAGTCTTACCTTTTAACGTCAGCCATGTGCTCTTCTTCATCCGGCCTTTTTCATCCACATAGTAATACTCATCCTTATACAGCACCCAGTCATTTTCCACTCTGGCATTGTCTTTTCCATAATAATACCAGTCACCGGTGCTCTCATCCTGGTACCATTCCATGTTGTACGCAGACCCGTCCTTGCGGAACCGGTAGGTTTTACCGTTTATCTTTTCCTCGCAATCCCGCAGCTTTGCACCGTCCACATAGTAATATGTCTTTTTTAATCCCGTATCATATTCCCATCCACTGTACTCCTGCTCCTTAGTAAACTCAATCTCCGGAACATCCAGCGTGATTCCCTCCTTGCAGGAAAGAACAAAATACATCTGGGTTCCCATATTTACCAATTGATTATAGACCACCTGATCCATGAGATACTGTGAATTGGTAACCACCGCATATTGGGGATTGGTTGCATTCAAAAAGTTGGTGGTACTAGAACCGGTTCCACCATGATGAGCCACTTTCAATACAGTCAGGTTCCACAAATCCGAATCCTGGGCCAGCTTGTCCTCGTCCCCGTCAATATTATCAATATCACCGGCAAGAAAAATCTTATGTTCGTAGCTATCCGTCACCAGCACGCCCAGGGAATTCTCATTGTCATCCCACTTTGCCTGACGGGTAACACCATCCTCCTCATAATCGGTCTCATAGTTTTTAATCTGGATCATCAGATCCTGAAACTGAAAACTTGTATTGTCCTCGTCAAAATCCTGTACTAAAGTAACTCCGTATTTTTTTACTGCCTGGATCATGCAATCATAAACATACTGTGTGTCCCAGAGTCTGGTTTCATCGGTTATATATTTATCATCATATTCTCTCGCATAGACCGTGTCCACATCAAAGGCATCCAGAATTTCATCTGCCGCACCCATATGATCACTGTGGGCATGGGTGAAAATAATAAAATCCAGTTCGGTCACGCCCTTAGATGAAATAAAATTAATCAGATCCTGGGGATCCGCATAAGCCTGTGTAGCAATTCCGTTACGGGCCGGATACTTCGGATTACTGCCATTTGGATAATCTAGATCCTCCCCACAATCCACCAGCCCAAAGTGGCCGTTAGACTCAATCAAAATCGCATCGGATGAATAGTCGGATGTTCCCACCACATTGTAAAAATAAATCCTTGACTGTTCCACAATAGGATGATACACCACCTTCACCTGGATATTATCCTCATCACTCAGTGTAGTCTGCTGATACAGCTGTCCTGATAAATACCCACTCTCCGGCAAATATGTATTCCTCAAACTTTTTCCCAAAGAACGATTCGTGATCACATCCCCCACATATCCAGCTTGCGTAACAGTTCCCAGTTTCTTTCCGGTGACGCTGTCCTGATAAAACACGACCGTATAGCTGACCTTCTCGTATACCACGCAGGCGGTCTGGGTAGCCACATCATAACTTACCACCCTTCCGGAACGGTAACGTTCTGCTGCTTTTCCCTGGGTATGATAAGCCTGAATCACGTTATTATCCAGCTGCAGCTGCTCAACATTCTGCACCTTGGACAGTCCCGTATATGGCACCTTCTGCTCCCCAATGCAATTTGCATCCTTCACCGTTTCCAGGTAATACTTCACCGTCACATATTCCTGTGTGCTTTCGGCCTTTACCCTTTCTGTGTTTCCTATACAAACCAGCAGGCCCAAAAAAAAGATTGTAACCAGTGTCTGCAGTTTATGTTTCATCTCATTCACTCCTTTACTTCTTCTACGCAATTTTACGCGCTCAGTACCTATCTTAATACTCCCACTGAAAGATATCAAGGAGTAAATCCACTAGATTTTGACCATTTTCTACAGAAATCGTGTAAATAATCACTAGATTTAAAATATTATGGTCACAAGCAGCACCAATATTCCCAGCACAATGCGATACCAGCCAAATACACGAAAATCATGATTTTTTATATATTTCAGAAAATAACGGATCACAACAAGAGAAACCAGATAGGCTGTGACGGTTCCTGCCAGAAGTATAAAAATCTCAGGTGTGGTGAATAAAAATCCAATTTTTACCAATTTCACCAGACTCCAGCCAAACATCACCGGCACAGCCAGAAAAAACACAAAATCAGCCGCCGCCACCCGGGAAACCCCCAGCAGCAAAGCCCCCAGGATGGTGGCTCCGGAGCGCGAGGTACCCGGCACGATAGCAAGCACCTGGAAAAGGCCGATTCCCAGCGCCACCGGATAAGTAATCTGTTCTAAACTCTCAATCCTTACTTTCCGCTTCTTCCTTCTCTCAACCACAAGAAACCACACACCATATAAAATCAGTGTGGCAGCGATGACTACGGGTGTGTGTAGATGCTGCTCCATCCAATCATCAAACAAAAGGGTAACCACAGCTCCGGGAATACAGGCAACTGCCGCCTTCATCCACAATCGGACCACATCCCATTTCACGGACAATTTTCCCGTCTCCGACCACGCCGCAGGCACCATCCGTTTCCAGTATAAAACAACTACAGCCATAATGGCCCCCAGCTGAATCACCACAAAAAAGACTTCCTTAAAAGCAGCGCTCTGCTTCAACTGCAGGAAACGGTCCACTAAAAGCATGTGACCGGTACTGCTGATGGGGAGCCACTCGGTGATCCCCTCTACAACTCCCAAAAAAATCGCTTTTATCAGTTCAATCATCGTTTTCCCTACCTTTTTTATCCCGTTTGGTTCAGGAATTTGCCTCCGCTACCAGTTCCTCCAGCGTACCGAAGGAGTAGCCCATCTCTTCCCATTTAGTCAAAAGGTCATCCAGAATCTCTGCATTAGTAGAGGAAGTGCTGTGCAAAAGCACAATGGCCCCGGGGTGAATTCTCCCCAAAAGTTTTTCGTACGCCTCCTCCTGCGTGGGCTGGTCATCCTGATACCAATCCACATAAGCCAGGCTCCAGAAAAAGGTCTGATAACCCAATTCCTGCGCCATAGACAGATTCGTCACACTGTATTTTCCCTGAGGCGGACGATAGAAACGACTCATCTGGGTATCCGTGATTTCTTCAAACAGACTTTCCACATCCTCCACTTCCTTCTGGAAGGAGGCAATGTCCGAGATGGAGGACATATCCGGGTGATGATAGGTATGATTGCCCACCGTATGTCCCTCTGCCACCATACGTTTCACAATATCCGGAGAAGTTTCGAGAAAATGTCCCACCACAAAAAAAGTAGCGGAGACATTATGCTTTTTTAAGGCATCTAAAATCGGCTCCGTATTTCCGTTCTCATATCCACAGTCAAATGTAAGATAGATTTTTTTCTCGTCTGCATTCCCCACATAGTATGCATCATATTTTTTCAACTCAGCAGCGGAAACATTTCCCGTAGGTTGTGTTCCGGGCTCACCAAAACCCAGCCCCCAATTCTCACTGCTTGGCACCACGGAAAAGGTACTCTGCCACTGATCCACCGCTGTGGCTGTCCACCGCCCCGCGCCAAAAAGGATTGCAAACAAAATTAACAGGGCAAAACATGTTTTCTTTTTGAACGTTTTCTTCTTCACTAAAAAACCGCCTCATATACTCTCTAACAGTATATGAGACGGTTCTATTAAAAATACGTGGACTGAAGTGAAAACTATTCAACAAACAGCGGTGTTGAGTAATAACGATCTCCGGTATCCGGCAACAATACCACAATGGTCTTGCCTTCGTTCTCCGGTCTCTTTGCCAGTTCAATAGCTGCATAAAGTGCTGCTCCGGAAGAAATACCTACCAGCACGCCCTCCTGCTTTGCCAGTTCCTTAGCCACACGGAATGCATCGTCATTTTCCACTGCAATAATCTCATCATAAACTGATGTGTTCAACACATCCGGAACAAATCCGGCGCCAATTCCCTGAATCTTGTGAGGGCCACTCTCACCCTTAGACAATACAGGGGAAGTCGCAGGCTCCACTGCTACAACCTTCACGTTAGAATTCTGAGATTTTAAGTACTCACCTACTCCGGTTACGGTTCCGCCGGTACCTACACCGGCAACAAAAATGTCTACCTTTCCGTCCGTATCGTTCCAGATTTCCGGTCCGGTGGTCTCTCTGTGTGCCTTAGGATTTGCCGGGTTTACAAACTGACCGGGAATGAAGCTTCCGGGGATCTCCTTTGCCAGTTCATCCGCCTTGGCAATGGCTCCCTTCATACCTTTGCTGCCCTCGGTCAATACCAATTCAGCACCATAGGCCTTCAAAATATTTCTTCGCTCCACACTCATGGTCTCAGGCATGGTAAGAATGATTCGATATCCCTTGGCTGCTGCGATAGCTGCCAGACCGATTCCGGTATTTCCGGAAGTGGGCTCGATGATTACGGATCCTTCCTTCAAAAGGCCCTTCTCCTCTGCGTCCTCGATCATAGCCTTTGCTACACGATCCTTCACGCTACCAGCCGGATTAAAGTACTCCAGCTTCGCCAAAACCGTAGCCTTCAGATTGTTTGCCTTCTCCACATTGATAACCTCTACCAACGGGGTGTTTCCAATGAGTCCTAATGTTCCCTTATAAATTTTTGCCATACCATCTTCTCCTTTAATTTACATATTTCCTACCGTTTTTATATGAATTAATTATAATATAAAGTCCCACGCCCTATTTGTCAAGGAGATTTTATATAACATAGTCATTTCCTGCGCCCTGCTGCCACTCAACCAGGTCCGCCAGTGTATACTTGTCCACAACACTGCGGATTGCCTCATCCAGTTCCTGCCATATACGCAGGCTTGCGCAGCTGGTCTGGTGGTCGCAGTTATTGACCGTGCCTTCCAGACATGCCACCGGAGCCAGATTGCCTTCCACCTGTCTGAGTATCATCCCGACTGTATATTCCCTCGGTTCCTTTGCAAGACGGTAGCCTCCCTGCGGCCCGCGGACACTACGCACATATCCCGCATGGACCAGCAATGCTATGATCTGCTCCAAGTATTTTATGGAAATATCCTGTCGCCGCGCCGTATCCTTCAGACGTACCGGCTCATTTTCATCATGCATGGCAATGTCGATCATAAGCCGCAGCGCATATCGCCCTTTTGTGGATATTCTCATGTTTAAAACCTCCTTTATGGATTAATAATCCTCTTCCTCCAGACCTTCGGAAATATCATTCTTCGGTTTCTCCAAGCCCTCAATGGTAATTCCTTTTTTCTGGGCATAATCCCAAAGTGCCGCATGGATTCCTTCCTCTGCCAGCAGAGAACAGTGTACCTTCACAGGCGGAAGTCCGTCTAAAGCCTCCATCACCGCTTTATTAGTCACCTGCAATGCCTCCTGTACCGTCTTTCCCATTACCAACTCTGTTGCCATACTGCTGGTGGCTACTGCCGCCCCGCAGCCAAAGGTCTTAAATTTACAATCCCGGATCACTCCGTCATCATCAATATCCAAATAAATCCGCATGATATCTCCGCACTTGGCATTACCTACCGTACCCACACCGCTTGGATTCTCTATTTCTCCAACATTTCTCGGATTCTGAAAATGATCCATTACCTTTTCACTATACATATAGAAACCTCCAGTTCATTTTTCATATTTGACTTTACGCTACTCTTTTTTATTTATTTTTCTTTATAAAATCCTCATACAAAGGGGACATATTTCTTAGATGAGCCACAATCTCTTTCAGAGTATCCACTGTTTTGTCCACCTGCTCCAGAGTATTCTCTGCACCCAAAGTCATGCGCAGTGAACCATGGGCTATCTCATGGGGAAGGCCGATGGCCAAAAGCACATGCGACGGATCCAAAGACCCGGAAGTACATGCAGATCCGGAAGATGCACAGATTCCTGCCTGGTCCAGCATAATCAGCATAGACTCTCCCTCAATAAACCGGAAGCAGACATTTACGTTATTGGGCAGACGCCTGGTGCGCTCTCCATTCAGCTTTACATAAGGAATCTCGTTCTCGATCCGCTGGATCATGTGATCTCTCAGGCGGGTCTCCCGCTCACAGCGTTCCTCCATGGTGGCACATGCCATCTCTACAGCCTTGCCAAATCCCACAATTCCCGGAACATTCTCTGTGCCGGCCCGACGCTTTCTCTCCTGAGCACCGCCATGGATAAAGGAACGGATCTTTACACCCTTTCTGATGTACAAAAAACCGATTCCCTTAGGTCCGTTCAGCTTATGTCCGCTGCTGCTGAGCATATCAATATTCATCTCATCCACCCGGATGGGAACCTGTCCAAAGGCCTGCACTGCATCCGTGTGGAACAGTACTCCATGAGCCTTGGCAACAGCACCGATCTCGGCAATGGGCTCTATCGTTCCAATCTCATTATTGGCAAACATGACAGAAATTAAAATAGTGGTAGGACGAATTGCTGCCTCCACTGCCTCCGGAGAAACGGTTCCATTCTCATCCACATCCAGATAGGTGATCTCAAATCCCTGTTTCTCCAACCATTCACAGGTGTGAAGAATGGCGTGATGCTCGATTTTTGTGGTAATGATATGGTTTCCCTTTTCTTTGTAAGACTCTGCGGTAGCCTTTAACGCCCAGTTATCCGCCTCACTTCCACCGGCGGTAAAATAGATCTCCTCCGGCTTTGCACCCAGAGCCCCTGCAATGATATCTCTGGCATGAGTGACAGCCTGCTTGCTCTTTCCACCCAACTCATAAATAGCAGACGCATTTCCGTAATATTCCGTGAAATATGGAAGCATTGCCTCCACCACTTCCGGTGATGTTTTAGTGGTTGCAGCATGATCTAAATAAATATATTCCATATGAATCCCTCTCATTTCCTACTAAATTAGTATGTTTTACGTGCAAATAATAACACCACTGCACAATCGTGTCAATGGTGTTATTAAAATATTATTTTCTTTTCACTTTTATTTTATTGTTAGCTGCGTCTGATTCTTTTTCTGAACAGTGCGGCCATTGCCAGTCCACTGAACAGCAGAACAACTATGCAGGTAACCATCGGTGTCTCGTCACCAGTCTTGGGTGCCTCTACCGTAGGTGTCTCCTTAGGAGTGGTATCCGCAGGTGTAGTAGGTGACGTAGGATCCGCAGGCTTAGGATCCTCTGTTGTAGGATCTGCCGGTTTCAGATCAGTATCCGCAAACACGATCACATAATCAGATGCATGCTTGAAGGTAAAGGTTACCTTGCCGTCTGTGGTCACCACTACGGCCTGCTGGTATTCCAGTGCCTTGGTGGTAGGATTATAATAATACAGGTTTGCGTACTTGCCCTTGTAGGTATCTCCTACAGTAAGAGTCAGGCTTCCGTCAAATCCGAACTTTCCATCGTGTCCCAAAGAGAACTGCATGGTCTTGTTGCTTCCTGCCAATGCACTTACAATATCTGAAGGAATATTGGTAGTATTCAGTATCACATCCAAATCAATGGCGGATGTGATTTCGGAAGTAATTGTTTTCGCACTTACTGTCCAGCTTGCGGAATCGGATACTACAAATACCAATGTGATATTCTTACCTGCAGCCTTGTTGAACACCTCAGCGGGTACTTTCTTGCTGTCTGCCGGAAGAACCACTGTAATGGTTCCGTCTGTTGCCTTGGTCACAGAGTTGATTACCTCTGAGTAGTCATCGCCGGTTACTTCGATGTAGCGTAAAAATCCGTCATCCTCTTTCTCTGCCAGAACGATGGTTCCACCATTCTTTGCTGCAGGAATGGAAATGCTTACGGTCTGATCTGCTGCTACTGTATACTCCTTGCCATCGTACAGGTTGGTGTATACGCTTCCTGCCTCGCCGCTTACCGGAATAATTACTTCCTTGGCAGCATCTTTGATGTTCATACCAACATAAAGTGTGGTATCTCCATAACTTCTGCTGATTACTTCATAGCCTTCTGTATCGGAAACAGCAATCTCCTTACGATCTCCCTGAACAAATACATCTGTGTAATCGTTACGGATGGAAAGCATGGTCTTGTAATGATTGTAGATACTGTTGCTGTCCGTTTTCTGGACCTCCAACTCTGCCCAATCAAAGTCATAACGGTTAGTCTGATATGGATAATCATCTCTACCGTACTGGCCAATCTCTTCACCATAATAGATGATGGGCTGTCCCTTTGCTGTAATCATCAACGTTGCTGCAACCTTCATCAGATTCTCAGCCTCTGTCTCAGACAAGTTGTTTGCATCCTGCAGTTTTGCCTGCAGACCATCCTCATCATGGCTGTTCATAAAGGAACCTAATACATAAGTATTATTGATTACTGCATTTCTCTTCTCCAATGTTGATTCCACAGTGGAAATGTTACCTGTTACAAAGTTCTGTGACATGTCATTGAAATCAAAGTCAAGCAGTGAATCCATTCTACCTGTTCCAAGCTGATCAAAATCATTGCTGTAACCGCCGCCGGAATACTCTCCGATCAACTTGAAGTCCGGATTGCTCTTGGCCAATGCATTTTTGAATGCTGACCATGTGGTCTCGTCCACATGTTTTACGGTATCTACACGATAGTAGTCAATATCGAACTCTTCCATCCAGTCTGTCTGCCATTCGATGATCTGGTTACGTACTGTCGCATCCTCAGTTACGAAATCCGGCAGTCCTGACAAGCCATCGTACACATCATCTCCTGAGATAGTATTTTCATCATCTCGAAGCATAGATACATAGTTGCCTTCACTATCCTGAATGATGGTATTGAAATGTTCTTCTGTACCATATCCTGCATGGTTCACTACCACGTCCACCATAATCTTCATGTTACGGCTATGTGCTGCATCAATCAATGCCTTAAACTCTGCTTCGGTACCCAGATGGCTGTTTAGCTCGGTGAAATCGCTTGCCCAGTATCCGTGGTATCCGGTGGACTCGATGGTTTCACCATCCTTGTCAGTGGTAGTATCAGAATTCTCTACAATAGGAGTAATCCAAATGGTGTTCACACCCAAATCCTGCAAATAGTCAAGTTTCTGGGTTAATCCCACGAAATCTCCTCCGTGGTAGCTTAAGCTGCCATCCTTATCCACACCTGTATTATTACTGCTGCTTCCATCGAAGAAACGATCTGTCACTGCAAAGTAAATCACAGCCTCATCCCAATCGAAGTCTCCGTCGCTCTTATCTCTTGCAGTAACAGTTACCTGTGCAGTAGTATTATAAATATTTCCGTAAATATCCTTTACTGTGATTGGTAAACTCTTCACTCCCGTTGCGGTGCTACGAGTGCAGGAAAGAGTTACAGCCATCAGTTCGGGTTCAATATCCAAAGTGCCAATTCCCAATGCACTGGCATCAACAGAAGCCTCTGCCACCTCAAATCCGGCTACGGGCTGTCCATCTGCACCAGCTGCTTTTACAGTCAAAACATTGTTATCATTGTAGTCCATAGATGTCTGAGACAATTCTGCTGTCAATGACACATCATCAAAACGAAGATATGTACATACATTGCACTCTTGTCCCTGGAATGATTCTGTAGCATCTGTGTTGAAATCATCCAGTTTTTTCTCGCCATCCACCAAATAATAGTAATGGTAGGTCGTCCTGCTGGTCAAACCGGTCAAATCGTAGTAGAAACGCTCATTTGCGCTGTCATAGCTCATGTCATAGGTCTCACCATCAATCCAAATCTGCACCTTACCGGTGAGAGAAGAAAGATTGTACTCCTTATACAACGTATCATCTCTGTAGTAGAAATGAATCTGATCATTTGCTCCGTCGCGGACATATCCCGTATTGTAGGGAAGTACCTCTGTGATACCCTGTCCCTGCACGAACACAGCCTTTACCACCGTCTGATTTGTCGGAATAGTGACGGAATGATCTCCGCCATCCTTTTCAGCCCACTCATTGTCATCGGTACTTCGTTTCACACAGAAGGAAAGATTCATGTCCGCATCAGAATCGATGACAGGAACCTCTGCCACCATCTTGTTCCCCTTCTGTTCGAACGGAATTGTAACTTCATCGCCATATCCGCTGTTCCAGGTATAAATTTCCCATCCATCATAATCATTTTCCGGACGCTGATACTCAATCTCTACGTATCGATCTCTGGGAGGTGTCAGTTCAGGAAGTGACGTATATACCTTTGATTTATTACTTACGATATAAATCGTAGCCTCATCTTCCTGACTGCTATTGGAAAAGCTATATGTCTTTCCCTGCCATGTCCAGACTGGATTATTACGATCAGTACTAGCCACTTTGGGAATCAATTTAATCTTATCATAATAAGATACCTTCACTTCTGCTTTCAGCCAGTTATTTCCATCTGCCAACTCTACCTTGTCAGTAAAGGGATACTCTACTCCACCTGCACCGCCATCCTGCCAAATCCAAAGAGCGGATGCACCTGTTGCCATGTGATCAGCAGTCCAATCATAGTAGTAAATTGTGTAAGTATACATCTTCTGCACTACTTTGACTGTAATGGTAGATGTTGCTGTTCCTTCTGTTGCTTTAATCTGGAATGAATCTCCGGTAAATCCTTCACTTACCGTAACCTTTCCGTCTGCAATCGTTACATAATCCTTTGCAGCCTCAGTAATCACCTGGTAGGTCGGATTTGCTGTAGAAGGTGTTCCATCTGTTGTATAAAGGGTTAATTCCGGAAGTGCTGCCGCCACGCCCTTCTCTACTTCCAAAGAACCATCGGTAAGACCTGGAACAACTACCAAGCTGTTATTACCTGCCGCCCTTGAATTTGCCGGATCTATTGTCCAACCATTGCTGTCTTTAATAAACTGATATTGATATGCTCCCGGTGCTAATGTAACAGTAACACTCCACACATCATCCGCACCCTTTACCATATCAATCGCATTTGTTTCCCACTCTGTCATTGCACCGGCAAGTCTTACTTGAGTTGCAGATGCATCCACACACCGAAACGTAACATTTCTGCCATTCACCTCAGGGCTTGTTACAGGAGACGCATTTGTGGGTGCTTTCTCTGTGCTGGTAATCCAGCCTTCCGGTTTCGCAGGAAGCTCAGTCGTTGTAGTTCCGAAAGCGTACCATTTTTCGATGTTCTCAGCATCAGCTGAAAACTCAATATTACTGGTCTGTACACCATTTCCCTTGTTATTGAAAATCAATTTCAATGCTGTCGATGCATCCACGGTAATGGTAAAACTATACCAACCATTATTTGCTGTATCCTGTTCAATCTTTGCGCCAGGCCAGCTATGTGCATACGCATATCCATCAACCGGATTCCAACTGCTTCCTTCCGCTATTTTCGCATATACATCTGTCCAGTCGCCTGTATTTTGGAAATGTACTGTGATTGTAGATTTATCAAAAGTAGGCGGTGCAACAGTGGTCGGAACCTGCGTTACTGTAACACCCTTATCCGTTACATCCTTGTCAGGATCAGTCAAATCAATTGAAAATGTCACGTCTGAAGCCTCGGATACAGTAACTGAACGGTTTTCACCGCTACCCGAACCACTTCCCCAAGGCAACTCCCATGCATAGTATTTCGGATCTTGCAGAATCTTATACTCATATGTACCTTCCGCCACATCATAAAAGGTAATACTATACTTGTTTGGATCGTTCGTATCCTGAACTAATGCACAATTTTGTTCATCCAACTGCCAATCCTGTCCTGTCAATCCAGATGCTCCAGTCAGCACATAAATATCCCGCGGGTCAGGCTTCACTATTTCATTGGTACATGAAGATTCTTTATACCATTTTCCTGTACTTGGGTCAAAATATGCCGCGGAATAATTATCGATTGAAATCACAGAATTCCAACAATTATAATCTGTGTTACTATTAACAAATTGAATTCCTTGTACCGTTCCAGTCAAAGTTGCATATGCCCATCCTGAATTACTGTCTGCAAGCAACGCCGGATATTCAGCTCCCCATGATGCTGAGGCCTTTGTATCAGATGCTTGTACGGTTGCTCCACCCCATACATTTATTCCCCATTCGGAAGCCGTTGTGCCTGATGGCAGCTTGAAATACACTTTAACTTCGCCGCCATCAGCGTGTGCATTCAACACTGCACTTGGTAAGCTCTGCATCATAGTCAGTACCATAGCTAACGCCAAGACACAACTTACGATGCGGCTTACAATACCATGTTGTTTCTTCATACTTTCCTTCTCCTTTTCTTTGATTATTTTTGTCGCCTCCCCCGACCATACAAGATATGTACAGCTTGTACATTTATGCATGATATGACAGACAAACCCTCATCAAGTTATTATAAGGAAAGCATGGTTTTTGTGCAATTAGCAAAAAAAAAACAAAACTCGGTCTATTTTTTGTGCAAACTGTATGTTTTTAAATTATTTCAATATTTTTACAAAATTTTAAACAACAAAATGCGATTTATTTCAAAAAAATTAGTATTTTTGCACAACCATTTTATTGTGTCTGAAAAATTTTTTTCGTTTAACGTCTGCCACAACCGGAGCAACAGCCCAGCCCGCTATCTGCCACAGAAACACTGCTTTCATAAATATTAGACAGGGCACAGATAGCCTGGGCGCTGATGCCCTCCTGGGCACCTGTGAAACCCAGCCCCTCCTCGGTGGTAGCCTTTACATTGATCTGATCTTTTTGAATATGAAGGGCTGCCGCAATGTTCTCCTCCATTTGGGGATCCACCAAACGGTGTACATCATATTTAAATATGTGTTCTATATTCCATAAAATCTTGTATTTCTAATTCCACTATGTTACAATTCATTCAAAGCATTTTCGTAGCTGTTCGAATCAGTTGCGTTCTTTCTATATCGCTTTAGCATATCCGCTTCGTGTGATGCTGTCTTTTATTCAGATATTCAGGAACATCGATGCTTTTATTTTCACTATTTACAAAAGCAGGCGGGTTCTTGACCAAAGAGCCTCCTGTCGATACCTATTATACAAAGGAGGAAACTGAATGAACGATGAGATTAATGTAACAACTCGGTATAAGGACACTATCTTCCGCATGCTGTTTGACGATAAACAGCGTTTGTTAGAACTCTACAATGCGCTCAACAACACGGAATATGATGACCCGAATGCACTTGAAATCGTCACTTTGGAAAATGCTATTTATATGAGTATGAAAAACGACGTGTCATGTCTACTAGATATGAGGATGCAGTTGTACGAGCAACAGTCTACGATCAATCCAAATATGCCACTTAGAAATTTAATGTATGTATGCGAGCAATACGAAAAATACATAATCAAAAAAGATATTTATTCCAGCCGATTGCTAAAGTTGCCGACACCTAAATTTGTCGTATTTTATAACGGACTTGAACCGCAGCCGGAACGCAGGGAACTACGTCTTTCCGATGCATTCGAGATTCCAGAAGAGACTCCATCCTTGGAACTTCGGGTAATCCAGTTTAATATTAATCCGGGCTATAATGCAGACTTACTATCGAAATGTCCTACTCTTTTTCAATATATTCAGTATGTGGAGCAAGTGCGGAATTTCCGTAAGACCCATCCTCTGAACGAAGCGGTTCAACTTGCTGTAGACTATTGTATCAAACATGGAACTTTAGTAAGATTCTTATTAGAGAACAAGGCGGAGGTAATCAGAATGAGCATTTTTGAATACGACGAGGAATTACATAAGAAAACTCTGCGTGATGAGGGATTTGAAGACGGCTTCACTGCTGGCTTTAATGATGGTTTCAATGACGGCAAGTTAACCAGCCTAACCGAACAGGTATGTCGTAAACTCAAGAAAAACAAAACTCTGGAAAGCATTGCAGACGAACTTGAGGAAGATCTGGACACGGTCAAACAAATCTGCGATGCTGCCAAATCTTATGCTCCTAACTATGATGTGACGAAAATCGTGGAACAGCTGCAAATGAAATAATATAGGGACGGTTCTTTTGTCACTATCTTCATGACAAAAGAACCGTTCCTGTTTTCTGCTCTATGCCCCTCCTCACCACTTTTTCATTGCTCCAAGGCTGCGCTTGTGGGACATAGAACAAAATTAGTAGTTTTGCACAACTTGTTTGTTGCGTCAGGGAAATTTTTTTCGTTTAACGTCTGCCACAACCGGAGCAACAGCCCAGCCCGCTATCTGCCACAGAAACACTGCTTTCATAAATATTAGACAGGGCACAGATAGCCTGGGCGCTGATGCCCTCCTGAGCACCTGTAAAGCCCAATCCCTCCTCGGTGGTGGCCTTTACATTGATCTGGTCTTTTTGAATATGAAGGGCTGCCGCAATGTTCTCCTCCATCTGGGGAATATGGGGACGCATTTTCGGTTTCTGTGCAATGATGGTGGCATCAATATTTTCTATCACATAATGATTCTCCTCCAGCAGGTCCCGCACATGCTCCAACAGACGAATGCTTGAAATCCCTTCATAAGCCGGGTCTGTATCCGGGAAATGCTTACCGATGTCTCCCAATGCTGCCGCCCCCAGCAGTGCATCCATAATGGCATGCAGCAGCACATCTGCATCGGAGTGTCCTAAAAGCCCCATCTCATGTGGAATCTCCACTCCTCCCATAATCAGTTTTCTACCTTCCACCAAACGGTGCACATCATATCCCATTCCTACTCTCATACATATATCCTCTCTTTCTCTTGCCATAAAGTGTCAGCCATAGTTTGTTTTCCATTTTTGAATCTGTTTTCCACAGTTTGGATGCCAGTCTCCTCACATATATTATCACATATCAAGCATCTCGGTAAACAGGGATGATTGCTGCTATTTTGTCCTTGTATTTCCAATTCTGTCATGTTACAATCCATTCAAAGCATTTTTCGTAGCTGTTCTAATCGGTTACGTTCTTTCTATATCGATTTGGCATTGACTCATGTGATGCTGTCTTTTATTCAGATATTCAGGAACATCGATGCTTTTATTTTCACCATTTACAAAAGCAGGCGGTTCCGACGACTTGGTTGCTGTGTTTGCAAAATGTGCAGGGCGGCACCATACAGAGCCTCCTGCTATATCACAAAGGAGGACACTGAATGAATGATGTAATTAATGTCACAACCCGGTACAAGGATACCGTATTTTGTATGCTGTTTCACAACAAGCCAAACCTATTAGAGTTATATAATGCTCTAAACAATACGGGTTATACCGATCCCGAAGCGCTTGAAATTGTCACGCTGGAAAATGCCATTTATATGAGTATGAAAAATGATGTTTCGTGTCTGCTGGATATGCGGATGCAGCTATATGAACATCAGTCTACGGTAAATCCCAATATGCCGTTGCGGGATTTGATGTATGTGTGTGCCCAGTATGAGAAATACATGATTAAAAAGGATATCTATTCCCGCAAGTTACTGAAGCTGCCCACACCTAGATTTATCGTATTTTATAACGGCACAGAATCACAACCGGAGCAGAAAGAATTACGTCTATCCGATGCATTTGAGATTCCGGAGGAGAATCCAACCTTGGAACTTCGGGTGATGCAATTGAATATCAATCCGGGCTACAACGAGGAATTGTTGTCGAGATGCCCCACCCTGCTTCAGTATATGCAGTATGTGGAACAAGTACGAAATTTTCAGCAGCTCTATCCCTTAGGCGAAGCTGTACAACACGCAGTGGCTCATTGCATTGCAAATGGAATTCTAAAAGACTTTTTATCAGAAAATAAAGCGGAGGTAATCAAGATGACTATCTTTGAATATGATGAAGAACTACATAAAAAAACTCTACATGACGAGGGCTATGAAGATGGCTTCAGTGATGGCTTCAACAACGGTTTCAGTGATGGGTTTAGTGATGGGTTTAGTGATGGCAAATTAACTAATCTCACTGAGCAAATCTGTCTTAAACTCAAGAAAAACAAAACACCGGAAATCATTGCGGACGAATTAGAACAGGACTTGGATGCGATAAAACGTATCTGCAGCATTGCTGCTTCTTATGCCCCAGAATATGATGTCACAGAAATCGTAAAACAGATGAAATAATATTTTAATATAAGGGACGGTTCTTTTGTCACATTTTCTTGTGACAAAAGAACCGTCCCTTGTTATTCAGGGCATACGTTGGGCCCCTCCGCCCCAATGCTCGCTTCGCTGCGCTTGGGGCAAATCCTAAGGGATCCTCCCAACTTCGTTGGGTCCCTCCTTACCGGGTCCTAAGGAATCCTCCCACGGCCCTCAGGGCTCCGTCGCCTCTTCGAGGCGACACCTCAGGGCAAACGCTGGGCCCCTCCGCCCCAATGCTCGCTTCGCTGCGCTTGGGGCAAATCCTAAGGGA
>JBJELW010000090.1:0-85130 GCA_051879315.1 Roseburia sp. | reverse complement strand
TGGGCCCCTCCGCCCCAATGCTCGCTTCGCTGCGCTTGGGGCAAATCCTAAGGGATCTTCCCAACTTCGTTGGGCCCCTCCTTACCGGGTCCTAAGGAATCCTCCCAGCTTCGCTGGGCCCCTCCTTAGGACAGGTTACATCATACCCATGTTGGGGTTGCCTGCGGGAGCTGCCGGAGCTTCTTCCTTAATGTTTGCCACAACAGACTCTGTGGTCAGTAAGGTGGAAGCTACGGATGTGGCATTCTGCAATGCGCTTCTGGTTACCTTAACCGGATCCAGAATACCAGCTTCTACCATGTTCACATACTCCTCTGTTGCTGCATTGAAACCAATACCAGCCTCAGATTCTTTTACCTTATTGATGATGACTGCACCTTCCAATCCTGCATTTGCAGCGATGTAGTACAACGGAGCCTCCAATGCCTTTAAGATGACCTTTGCACCGGTCTTCTCGTCGCCCTCTAAGCTGTCAGCCAGCTTTGCAACTTCCTTGGATGCATGGATATATGCAGATCCACCACCTGCGATGATACCCTCTTCCACTGCTGCTCTGGTAGCATTTAAAGCATCCTCCATACGCAGTTTTGCTTCCTTCATCTCAGTCTCGGTAGCTGCGCCAACACGGATTACTGCTACACCGCCAGCCAGTTTTGCCAGACGCTCCTGCAATTTCTCCTTATCGAAATCAGAAGTAGTCTCCTCGATCTGTGCACGGATCTGGTTTACTCTTGCATCGATCTCTGCCTTATCGCCTTCGCCATCCACGATGATGGTGTTCTCTTTCTTAACCTTTACGGATTTTGCACGGCCTAACATATCCAGGGTAGTATCCTTTAAGTCTAAGCCCAACTCCTCGGAAATCACCTGACCACCGGTAAGGATTGCGATATCTTTTAACATTTCTTTTCTTCTATCGCCATAACCCGGAGCCTTAACAGCAACCACGTTGAAGGTTCCACGCAACTTGTTTACGATCAATGTGGTAAGGGCTTCACCCTCGATATCCTCAGCAATGATCAAAAGTCTTGCGCCGGACTGTACCACCTGCTCCAACAGAGGCAGAATCTCCTGGATGTTGCTGATCTTCTTATCTGTGATCAGGATGTAAGGATTATCCAAAACTGCTTCCATCTTATCCATATCGGTGCACATGTATGCGGAAATATATCCTCTGTCAAACTGCATACCTTCTACCAAATCCAGCTCGGTCTGCATGGTCTTGCTCTCCTCGATGGTGATAACACCGTCATTGGAAACCTTCTCCATAGCGTCTGCTACCATGTTTCCTACTTCCTCATCCCCTGCGGAAATAGCAGCCACCTTAGCGATCTGATCCTTGCTGTTTACCTTTGCAGACATCTTTGCAATTGCCTCAACAGCTGCATCTGTAGCCTTCTTCATACCACGTCTTAAGATGATAGGATTTGCGCCTGCCTCCAGGTTCTTCATACCTTCCTGAATCATTGCCTGTGCCAGAACGGTTGCAGTTGTGGTACCATCACCTGCCACATCGTTTGTCTTGGTGGCAACCTCTTTTACCAGCTGAGCGCCCATGTTCTCGAATGCGTCCTCCAGCTCAATTTCCTTTGCAATGGTAACACCATCGTTGGTGATCAACGGAGCTCCGTAAGACTTATCCAAAACTACGTTTCTACCCTTCGGTCCGATGGTTACACGAACTGTGTTTGCTAATTTGTCAACGCCTGCGCCTAATGCTGCTCTGGCCTCTGTTCCATATTTAATTTCCTTTGCCATAATACTATTACCTCTTTCCTTATTATATAAAATTCTGTCTGACTACTCAGTATCTTTCCAGATATCAACTACTTGATTCTATTCTACAACTGCCAAAATATCATTCTGTTTTACAATGATGTACTCCTCACCGTCTAACTTCACTTCTGTTCCGGCATACTTAGAATAAATAACCTTCTGGCCTACAGATACCTGCATGGTAACTTCCTTGCCGTCTACCAGTCCGCCGGGTCCTACTGCGATAACCTCTGCCTCCTGGGGTTTCTCCTGTGCGGAGCTGGTCAGGATAATTCCGGACTTGGTAGTCTCCTCTGCTTCAAGCTGCTTTAAAACGACTCTGTCTGATAATGGTACTAATTTCATTGATATGACCTCCTTATTTCCTTCACATGTACTGTTTTTGGATTGTTAGCACTCGCTTAATAGGAGTGCTAATCTTTTGTCTGTAAATAAAATAGCACTATGTGTTTCCTTTGTCAACACCCTAGTGCTAATTTATATTTTTTTTAGATTTACAGTTCAGCCATAGCCTGAATAATGAGCGAATCATGCTTGCATGAATGAGCTCATTTTGCAGGCTGTTTTGCGAATATAAGGGAAGAGGCTCTAAATCCAGCCTATCATATCAATTGATAATGTTCCAGCCCCCGGTAGATTCCATCCTCATGAAGATCAGCGGTGACATAATCTCCCGCCGCCTTGGCCACATCCGTGCCGTTTCCCATGACGATTCCGTGGGCCACATATTTTAACATATCCACATCATTTACACTGTCCCCAAAGGCATAGGTATTTTCATGGTCGATGCCCAGCAGTTCACAGGTCCTCTGGATTCCGGTAGCCTTGGAAAATCCTTTCGGCACAAACTCCATACACACCCCACTGTGGTTCAAAGCCGAAAAATACGGTTCGGTCTCCGGTAACACCTGCAGATAACGGTCATCCTCCAACAAAATAGAAAACTTGCTGGCCTCCATATCCTCCAGATGCTCCTCCACAGACAGCAAATCCTTTCCCATCAATTGCTGCACCAGCGTCAGATAAGCATCCTGACTTCCTGCCTCATCCATATAGAGATGATACCTGCCTTCAAAAATCACCGGAATCTTATGTTCCCTCAAAAGACATGCCATTCTGTGCATCAATTCCGGCTCCTGTTTCTGATAAAGAATCACCCGGTCCTGATATTCGATCATGGTCCCACATCCGGAGACAATACCGTCAAATCCCAATTCCAGCAATCCCTCTCCACGAACAAAGGCCCTGCTTCGCCCGGTACAGATAAAAGCCAGATGTCCATTTTCCCGAAGCTTGCGAATTCCCTCTTTTGTACTCTCCGGAATAAATCCCCTCTCATCCCACAGGGTCCCATCTATATCAAAAAATACTGCTGCCTGTTTCATATATTACTCCTACAAAATGCATAAGGTGTCATCGTTGTGACACCCCTAATGCCGGTTCCATTAATCCAAACTTCCCAATTACCGGATTTTCTCCACAGTCTCTTCATTGCTCTCCGCCACAATGTAGTGGGGCCGTTGTTTCATCTCCAGATACATTTTTGCAATATACTGCCCGATGATTCCCAGGCAAAAGATCTGGATGCCTCCAATAAAGATCATAATACAAACCTGGGATGCCCAGCCCGCCACAGGATCTCCGAAGATCAACCGCCGGATAATGACAAATGCCAGCATCACCATGGCAAACAGGGTCATTCCCACACCGCAGCCGGAAACAACAGAAAGCGGAACCTGTGAGAAATTCATGATCCCCTCCAGCGAGTATTTCACCAATCCCCAAAAGCTCCACTTTGTCTCTCCTGCAGCCCGCACCACATTCTCATAAGGCAGCCAGCAGGTGCGAAAACCCACCCATCCAAAAATCCCCTTTGAGAAACGATTGCGCTCACCCATGGCCACTACGGCATCGGCCACCTCCCGCTTCATCAAGCGGTAGTCCCTGGCTCCGTCTGCAATCTCCACATGGCAGATTCTGCGCATGATACCGTAAAAACGCCGGGCCATCCATGACCGGAACCGGGGTTCACCCACACGGTTCACCCGCCGGGCCGCCACAATATCACAGGAATCGTCACGCAGGCGCTCCAGCATCTGCGGCAGCAATGCAGGCGGATCCTGCAGATCCGCATCCATCACAGCCACGTAATCACCGTTGGCATTGCACAATCCCGCATACATAGCTGCTTCCTTTCCAAAATTTCTGGAGAAGGAAATATATTTGATTTGATGATCCTTTTCGGATAATGTCTTTATGACAGAAAGTGTCTGATCCTTTGAGCCGTCATCCACCAGCCACAGTTCCCACCGATAATCCGTCAGGGAATCCATGACCTTCTTTATCTCGCGGTAAAAGATCGGGAGAACCTGTTCCTCATTATAACAGGGAACTACCAGCGATACCTTCTTCATATGCTACCTCTTTCCAAATATCAGTCCCGCAAAATCTGCCTTCGGCAAATGGACTGACAGAAACTTACAGACTCTTGATCCGCTCCAATGCTGCCACGGTATTCTCATAGGTACCGAAAGCAGTAAGCCGGAAATATCCCTCACCGCTGGGACCGAAACCGGATCCCGGTGTACCAACCACGTTGGCATTCTCCAGTAAGTAGTCAAAGAACTCCCAGGAATTCATATGGTCCGGGGTCTTCAGCCAGATATAAGGTGCGTTCACACCACCAAATACGGTGTAGCCTGCATCCTGCAATCCCTGCTTGATGGTGCTGGCATTCTTCATATAATAAGCCACCTGCTCCTTCAGCTGAGCCTTTCCTGCTTCAGAGTACACGGCCTCACCGGCACGCTGTACAATGTATGGCGCTCCATTAAACTTGGTTCCGTGACGTCTTGCCCACATAGCATTCAGGGAAGCTTCCCCTCTCTTTAAATCCTTCGGCACTACAGTATATCCCAAACGGACTCCGGTAAATCCTGCATTCTTGGAAAAGCTCTTCAGCTCAATGGCACAGGTTCTTGCTCCCTGACATTCATAAATGGAGTGTGCCACATCGTCCTCAGAAATATATGCCTCATACGCACCATCGTAGATAATCAGTGCTCCCACTTTATTGGCATAATCCACCCATTCCTGCAGCTGGCTCCTGGTAATGGTGGTACCGGTGGGGTTATTGGGCAGACACAGATAGATGACATCCGGTGTCTCCTTGGGAAACTCCGGTACAAAATTATTCTCCTTCGTGCAGGGCATGTAAATCACATTGCTCCACATCTGGGTATCCGGATTATAGGTACCGGTTCTTCCTGCCATAACATTGGCATCCACATAAACCGGGTAAACCGGATCACATACGGCAATCTTTGTATCAGCGGCAAACAATTCCTGAATATCTGCGGAATCACTCTTTGCTCCGTCGGAAACAAAAATCTCGTCTGCCTGGATATCGCATCCTCTGTCCTGATAGTCATTCTTTACTATGGCATTGCGCAAAAAATCGTAGCCCAGATCCGGTGCATAACCATGGAACGTCTCTGCATGTCCCATCTCATCCACTGCCTTGTGCAGGGCTTCGATAATAGCCGGTGCCAGAGGTTGGGTCACATCACCGATGCCCAGACGAATAATCTTTTTATCCGGATTTGCTGCTGAGTAGGCATTTACCTTTTTTCCAATGGTACTAAATAAGTAACTTCCCGGTAACTTTTGAAAATTTTCATTTACTTGAAACATATCTTATCCTCTTCCTTCTATATATAGTCGCTTAAATTATCTTACCACCAAATGTTTTTTATGAAAAGCACTTTTATTAGTTATGCAACAGACTAAGGATCATCTGCGCCGTTTCAGTAAGACCGGTACCGTTGTCCATGCTTCGTTTCTGAATATAGCGATGCGCCTCTTCCTCCGTCATACTGTTTCGCGCCATGAGCAACTCCTTGGCTTCCTGAAGGATCTTTTTCTCCTCCTCCGTGCGTTCCTTGGGCATCATACGCCGTTTCTTACGTAGACGGTCCATGGTATAGGACATGGTTTCCACTGTCTGAATCAGCTCGTTGACTTTCAACGGCATGGATAAACACATGAGATTGGGAATTGCCCGGTCATTAACCACATCCATAGATGCCATCAAAAGCATCTGAAAAGTGGGCGGAAGATATTCATATAATTCCGTATACATCATGTCTGAGAACCGGGCACTGCATATGAGTATTCCTCCGTCCAGACCGCTGGCATACTGTAATACCTGCGCTCCATTTGTTGCAACGGCATCCACGGAAAATCCACTTCTGACCAATATGTTTTTGATGCTTTTCGCATTTTCTATTTTTGGAAATGCTACAATTATGTTAATCAAAACTTTTTCTCCTGAAGTGTATTACCATGTCGGCTTATATTTTATATAAATATTCTTCAATCTCCCATTGAGTCACCTGTGAACAGTACTCAGACCACTCTTTTTTCTTAGCCTCCGCATATTTATCTGAAATATGCTGTCCTAAGACTTTCTGAATGTATTCGTTTTCTTCAAAGGCCACCACTGCTTCCCCTAAGTTTGCCGGCAGCGACTCAATGCCCTTTTCCCTTTTTGCCGAATCATTTAATTCAAACACATTCTCCCGAACCTCCTCCGGCGGCAGAATCTGATTCTCTATTCCGTCCAGTCCCGCTGCAAGACATACAGCCAATGCCAGATAAGGATTGGCAGATGGATCCGGACAGCGGAGCTCTACTCTGGTACCAGCCCCTCTGGATGCGGGAATGCGTATCAGTGGGCTGCGGTTTGTGGCGGACCATGCGATGTAGGTAGGTGCCTCGTATCCCGGTACCAGACGCTTGTAGGAATTTACCAGAGGATTGGTAATCAGGCTCATACCTCTGATGTGACGGATCAGACCGCCGATAAAATAATACGCCTCCCGGCTTAAGCCCAACTCACCTGCGGGATCATCAAAAATATTTTTCCCATCCTTTGACAGGGACATATTAATGTGCATACCGGATCCATTCACACCGAACTTTGGTTTCGGCATAAAGCTGGCAAACAGTCCGTGACGCTTTGCAATAGTCTTCACCGCCAGCTTAAAGGTCATAATGTTGTCCGCTGTGGTGAGGCCCTCATCATATTTAAAATCGATTTCGTGCTGGGCCGGTGCCACCTCGTGATGGGAAGCCTCGATCTCATATCCCATATCCTCCAGGGTCAGAACCATATCACGTCTGGCATTTTCGCCCAGATCCACCGGCCCTAAATCAAAGTAGCCTGCCTTCTCGTGGGTGATGGTGGTGGGCTGGCCATTGTCATCCACATGGAACAGGAAAAATTCACATTCCGGTCCCACATCAAAAGTGTATCCCATATCCGCTGCGCGCTTGATCTGCTGCTTTAAGATATAGCGGGGATCCCCCTCAAAGGGTGTGCCGTCTGCCCGGTATACATCACAGATAATTCGCGCCACCTTTCCCTGCTGGGGTCTCCAGGGGAAAATGGTAAAAGTATCCAGATCCGGATAGAGATACATATCAGACTCCTCGATCCGCACGAAGCCCTCAATGGAAGAACCGTCAAACATGCACTGATTGTCCAGTGCCTTGGTCAGCTGGCTCTTGGTGATGGCCACATTTTTTAGGGTTCCAAACATATCCGTAAACTGCAGACGGATAAATTCCACATCATCCTCCTCAACCATTCGGATAATATCCTGTTTTGTGTAATTCATATTTCCTCTCCTTACTTAATAAGATGTGCTTGATCCACGAAACGAAGAACCTCCCGATAAGGCATTTGGCCTCCGAACAGATCCAGCGCGCTGCCGATGGTGACATTGACACGATTACGCCCCAGCCGCCGAATGGCTTCCAGGTCTTCAAAGCTTCGGACCCCTCCTGCATATGTAACAGGTATCCCGCCCCAGTCTCCCAGGAGCTGTACCAACGGTTTCTCAATACCGGAAGCCTTCCCCTCCACGTCCACTGCGTGAATCAGAAATTCATCCGCATACCCACTGAGCCTATCCAAAAGCCCCGGCGTAATTTTCTCATCAGTAAACCTCTGCCAACGGTCCGTCACAATATAATATGCGCCATTTCGCATGCGGCAACTGAGATCCAGCACCAGATGATCTTTTCCCACTGCATCCAGCAGCTTATCCAGATTCTCATAGTTCACCCGGCCGTCACGAAACACGTAGGATGTGACGACGACATGACTGGCTCCTTCCCGAATAAAATCCGCCGCATTGTCAGCCCGGATTCCTCCGCCGATCTGCATTCCTCCGGGATAGGCATGGAGCGCAGACAATGCCTGCTGCCTTGTGGCCTCATAATATTCACTGTCCACAGAATTCAGCAGAATAATATGACCGCCACGGATGCCGTCCTTCTTATAAAACTCAGCAAAATACGCTCCGTCCTGATCCGTCACAAAATTTTCCGTGGCCTGATTCCCCTCGTCCCGCAAACTGCTTCCTACGATCTGTTTCACTTTTCCGTTGTGAATATCAATGCATGGTCGAAATTCCATGGAGCCCTCCTTATTTTTCCCTGGCACGATATTTGAGTTGACACTATCTCTATTGAATGTCATCCCATATAAAATTACATTCGACAAATGGCGATGTTTAAAAAAGGACAACGTAATCTTATCCAGACTCCGTTGTCCTCTCCAAGGATAACATATTTCACCTAAAAAGTGAATACATCTTCTTTTGTTTTCTCAGAATGTTTTTGATAATCTTTACTCAAAAGGAATTACTGATCCGTCATAAGTATCGTTGATAAACTGCTTGATCTCATCAGACTGTAACACGCTTACCAGTGCCTGGATTGCAGGATCATTCTCATTTCCTTCCTTAACGGCGATGACGTTTACATAGGTCTGTGCTGCCTCAGAATCAGCGGTCTCATAAGCGATGGCATCCTTGCTTGCAGAGAAACCTGCCTCCAATGCGTAGTTTCCATTTAATACCACGTAAGCAACTTCATCCTTTACACGTGCAACCTGTGCTGCCTCTAATTCCTGGAACTGAATTCCCTTAGGATTCTCTTCAATATCATTGATGGTAGCGGTAAGACCTGCGCCCTCTTTTAATGTCAGAAGTCCATTTGCCTCCAGCAGCAGTAATGCTCTTGCCTCGTTTGTGGTATCATTGGGAATTGCAATTACATCACCCTCAGCCACATCGTCTAAGCTTGCCTTTGTTCCGGGATAAATTCCGAAAGGCTCATAATGGATTCCACCTGCATTTACCAGATGTGTGTTCTGCTCCTCATTGAACTGATCCAAATAAGGAATGTGCTGGAAGTAGTTTGCGTTGAATTCATCACTTTCTACTACCAGGTTAGGCTGTACATAGTCGTCAAAAACGGTAACCTGCAAATCATATCCCTGCTCTGCCAGAAGAGGCTGTGCTGCCTCTAAGATCTCTGCGTGAGGGGTTGCAGAAGCTGCCACGGTGATAACCTGTAATTCCTGATCTGCATCTGCATCTGCATCTTCCTCTGCGTCACTCTCTGCCACAGTGCTCTCTGTTGCCGGAGTCTGCTCTGCGGTTTCAGTGTCTGCGGTGCTGTTTCCGCATCCTGCCAGAACGCTGACTGCTAAAATACCTGTTAAAATTCCTGCTAAGATTTTTTTCTTCATAATTTTTTCCTCTTTTCTTTTATTTTTTTATGTGATCTATTCAGAACGCGTGGCTCTGAATAGTTACATTTTTACTTATTATTTTCTCCGGTCTAATTTTCCGGCGATTTTCATTCCGATGGTCTGAAACAGCTGGAACAAAATAATCAGCAGCACCACCGTGACAATCATGATATCTGTCTGCCAGCGGTAATATCCGTATCGGACTGCGATATCTCCCAGTCCTCCGCCTCCGACGGTTCCGGACATGGCCGAATATCCCAAAATCACACCGGTGGCAATGGTGGCTCCCACGATCAGTGAAGTTCTGGCCTCCACCAGCATGACACGAAAGACAATGTCAAAATTGGAAGCTCCCATGGATCTGGCCGCCTCAATTACTCCCGGATCAACCTCCTTTAAGGAAGACTCCACCATTCTGGCAATATAGGGTGCTGCACACACCACCAGTGGAACGATGGTAGCGGTGGATCCGTAGCTTTTTCCCACCACAAACCGGGTAAACGGAATCAGCAGGATCAGCAAAATCAAAAACGGTATGCTTCGCACGATATTGGCAATTACATCAAATATCTTGTATATTAAGGCGTTGGGTTTGATCCCGTCCTTGTCTGTCACCGTGAGAACAACTCCCATGGGAAATCCGAACACATAACCAAGAATGGTGGATCCCAGGGTCATATACAAGGTATCCCGGATTCCTTCCAGTATCATTTTAATTGTTGTACTATCCCACATCCTCTGTCACCTCCCAAATTTCCAGTCCGTGTTCTTTTAAATACTGTTCCATATCCACCTGCAGGTGCGGATCATCCGGTAGTCCCAAAATCATCTCACCCTTTGCCACACCACCTACATTTTTGGTGTCAGCCCTCAAAATGTTCACAGGGGACTGAAAGTTCAGAACCATATTGGCAATCACCGGTTCGTATGCGGAATTTTCTGAAAATACGATGCGTATTTTCCGCTGGGCCATCAGTCTGTCCCGCTCCACATACGCCATGCTTTCCGACGCATCCGGCAGATCTCTTAAAATCAATTCCTTTGCCGCATGTGATTTCGGATGGGAGAATATTTCTTCCACATCTCCATCCTCCACCAGTACTCCATGTTCGATGATGGCTACCCGGTTACAGATTTCCCGGATCACCGCCATCTGATGGGTGATGATTACAATGGTGATTTGCAGCTTCTGATTGATTTCCCTTAACAGTTCCAGAATAGATGCGGTGGTCTGGGGATCCAAAGCGCTGGTAGCTTCGTCACAAAGCAGAATCTTCGGATTGGATGCCAGCGCCCTGGCGATAGCCACTCTCTGTTTCTGTCCTCCGGACAACTGTGCCGGATAGGCCTTTTCCTTATCCTCTAATCCTACGGTCTTCAGTAACTCCCTGGCCCGCTCTCTGGCCTCCCTCTTTTTTACTCCCTGAAGCTGCAGTGGAAAACAGATATTGTCGATGACGTTTTTCTGCATCAGCAGGTTAAAATGCTGGAAGATCATGGCGATATCTCTGCGGCTGGAACGAAGTTCCTTCTCCGTCAGACTTCCCAATTCCTTTCCCTCGATGAACACCTGTCCCTCCGAAGGCTCTTCCAGGTAATTTAAACATCGTACCAGTGTACTTTTTCCGGCACCGGACATTCCGATGATTCCGTATATATCTCCCGCTTCTATGGTGAGGTTGATGTCCTTTAAGGCCTCCACCGTCATTCCATTCTGGGTAAAATTTTTTGTTAAATGTTTTACTACGATTTCACTCATGCATGATCCTTTCTGTACCATAACTTAAATGCCCTCGGGCAAATGAAAAAGCTATAACACATCCTCGAAACTGAGCTCCCTTTCGATAGGATGTATTATAGCCTTTGTGATTTCAAAAGTGTTAATACGTAAAATTTTGAATTAGTTATAAGGATAATTTATATCTTACTTACCCTCAATGCTATAGTTTGGAGCCTCTTTGGTGATATGAATATCATGAGGATGGCTCTCACGCAATGCTGCAGCAGAAATCTTTACAAACTGTCCCCGCTCCTGCAGTTCCGGAATCGTAGGACAACCACAGTAACCCATTCCGGAGCGGATACCGCCCACCAGCTGGAATACTGTATCCTCCAAGGATCCCTTATAAGCCACACGTCCTTCCACACCTTCAGGAACCAGTTTCTTAGCACCCTCCTGGAAGTAACGATCCTTGCTTCCGTTCTCCATGGCAGCCAAAGAGCCCATACCACGATATACCTTATATTTTCTTCCCTGATAAAGTTCGAAAGTTCCCGGTGCCTCATCACATCCGGCAAACATACTTCCCATCATGCAGACATTTCCGCCTGCAGCCAGCGCCTTGGTCATATCTCCGGAATACTTGATACCGCCATCTGCGATAATCGGAATACCATACTCTTTAGCCACTGCATAGCTTTCCATGATGGCCGTAATCTGAGGTACACCAATACCTGCAACCACACGGGTGGTACAGATGGAACCCGGTCCGATACCTACCTTCACCGCATCCACACCGGCCTCGATCAGTGCTTTAGTCGCCTCTCCGGTAGCTACATTTCCAGCAATGACCTGTAAATCCGGATAAGCAGCCTTGATCTTCTTTACCGCATTCAGAATATTTAAAGAATGGCCATGAGCAGAATCCACCACAACCACATCCACATGAGCCTTCACCAATGCATCGATACGATCCATCATATTTGCTGTGATCCCTACTGCGGCACCACACAACAGTCTGCCCTGCTCGTCCTTTGCAGACAAGGGATACTTAATCTGTTTCTCAATATCCTTGATGGTGATGAGACCCTTCAGATGGAAATCCTTATCAACGATAGGAAGTTTCTCCTTTCTGGCCTTGGCAAGAATCTCCTTTGCCTCCTCTAATGTGATGCCTTCCGGTGCAGTAACCAGATTCTCAGAGGTCATGCTCTCGCTGATTTTCTTGGTAAAGTCTGTCTCAAACTTTAAGTCACGGTTGGTGATAATGCCCACCAGCTTGCCATTCTCAGTGATCGGCACACCGGAGATACGGAATCTGTGCATCAGATCCTCAGCATCCGCCAATGTATGATCCGGAGATAAGAAAAACGGGTCTGTAATGACGCCATTCTCGGAACGCTTTACCTTGTCGACCTCTTCTGCCTGAGCCTCAATGGACATATTCTTATGAATAATACCGATTCCACCCTGTCTTGCCATGGCGATTGCCATACGATGCTCTGTGACAGTATCCATTCCAGCACTCATCATAGGAATGTTTAATTTAATCTTCTTAGTCAGGTAGGTAGTCAGGTCGATCATATTCGGTGTAACCTCTGAATATGCCGGCACCAATAACACGTCGTCAAATGTAATTCCTTCGCCGATTATCTTACCCATTTTCTCTAGTCCTCTCTTTCTTAGATGTGTTGTAAAAATATAAAACTGTTCAGTTCCTTTAATTTCTCAATTCTAGCAAAAAATATATTTACTGTCAATGAATTGGGGAACTGTAATTAGTAGTTTTTGTAGCCCACTTCCTGCAGTCTGGCATCCTTTGCCTCAACCTGCTCTTTTAAGTTCTTTGAATAGTCCTTTAAACGTGCCAAAAGCTCCGGATCAGAGGTTGCCAGAATCTTTGCTGCCAGAATGCCTGCGTTGGCTCCTCCGTTGATGGCTACGGTAGCCACCGGGATGCCTGTGGGCATCTGTACAATGGAATAAAGGGAATCTCTGCCGCCTAAGGATGTGGTGTGCATGGGGATTCCGATGACAGGCATGGGGAAAATTGCTGCGCACATGCCCGGGAGATGTGCTGCCATACCTGCTCCTGCGATGATCACCTTAAAACCTTTGGACTCTGCTGTTTTTGCATACTCAAAGAACACATCCGGCTCACGGTGAGCGGAGATGATGGTCATCTCATAATCGATGCCTAACTGCTCTAAGATGTCTGCTGCCTTTGCCATTACGGGCATATCTGAGTCGCTGCCCATTACAATTCCTACTTTTGCCATTTTCTTTTCTCCTTTATGTTTGTATTTATGTGCTTGTAGCCCTACGAGATTATGTCCCGTGGTTCTGCGACAATTGTATCATTTACTCCAAGGGACGATTCAGTTCCTCCGTTCCGGGGACTACAAAACGTCCGTCTTTTATGATGTACGCGGTTGAATGATCCGCCCGCTCCACCAGAATATAATCCAGCTCCTCGAAAGGAATCGTGATATCCGTGTGACAGTTAAAATATGCCTTGGCGGGATCCTCTTTTCTGAGCAGGGATATCTCATTATCCCGGGCCACGATTTCCTTGCCATCCGCATTATACACCGGAGTGTCCTCTGCGTGGGAATAACAGGTATCCCCCACCGCGAAGTGAGGACCGGTCTTTTCCGCAATGAGAATGGGAAGCTTGTCTGCGATTTGATAATCCCTTGCCATACGGTAAGCTGTGGTATTGGTACCGATGGCAAACTCTCCCATGGGAAGAGTGTCATGATGCATCAGCACATTGTCATAAAAATAGGCCCTGTTTTCTTCTTCTGTTTCAAAATTGTGACAGCTGTAATCCGTCACCATACCATCCTTAAAAGTAACTTTTAAGTCGTCGTAGCGCAACTCATTCAAATAGACAGATGAAACATGTAGCACTCCGGTGGTTCCTTCCAATACCGGAGACGTAAAGACCTCGCCCACCGGAATGTTCACATCTGCCACACAGTTTTCAAAAATGGTCTGATGCTCCGGATCCTCCAGGTGATACAGGCTGACCCACAGATCTGTCTCATTGCCGTCCTTACCCTTGATATGGGCGCGCACGCCTTGGTTCAGCACATCAATAATCTTCTGCTGCATATCCCGGTACAACGTGTAATCCAAGGTATTAATCTCCACGGTTTTTGCAAAAATCTCCCGGAACTTCGGTCCAATCTCCGGAATGGGGTAAGCGATAATCGTAAAACTCCGCTCCTCTCCCTTAATGTATTGATTGGTGATCTGACCGGACTCCGATGCGTGATAGACACCGAGCTGATTCTGCTTATCTGTGTAATGCAGTGCTTCCGGTTTATTCACCGGCTCAAAAGGAGCCTCCCCAAACACCTCGATTACCGCCGGGCCTGCATAGCCTGCTGCCAGTGTGCGGTTTGCTTCATAGGTGGTACGGATGGTCTCCAACTTCCGCTCCACAAACGCCTTGTCAAAATACAGTGCCCGGTCATCCTTATGATCATAGTCGAACTGCTTATTGATGGATGTGGCGTAACAACCCTGCCTTCCGTTTCCCCTGTTTTTAAAGGAAGAAACCGCATTGCGGTAAATACTGGGCTTTAACCCCATTTTTGCAAAATTTTCGATCGCCGCCCGCACCATACGCTCCATGCCGATGGCATATTGAATGTTTACGGTGGATTTGATGCTCAGATCCTTCCCGGTGACTTCAAAGCCAATGCGGTACCCCTCCGTGTAGGTGTCCGCCATAGCCTGAATCTCCTGCTGGGGAAGACTCTGAAAATACTCTGCCAATCCGATTTCATTTTCCCCGATGGGTTCTCCGTAGCGATAGAGATACCGCAGATCCGACAGATCCGAATCCATCACGATTCCCGTAAAGAAATCGTAGGCAGGATCAATCATCTCACAGATATTCTGTTCACTGAAAATCTCACTGTAGTCATGGAAAAACCAGTAAATGATCTGATGCACTTCCCGGTAAGAAGTCCCCTGCTCATCCGCAAAACTTGTGTAAATCTGCACGAATAACTCGCATAGAATGGTGTACTCATACAGCCGGTTCTCATAGGCATAGGCAATGAGCGCCCGCAGCTCTGCGTAAAGCATGGAAAGCACGGTTCCATACTCTTCGCCCAGCATCATCACAGCATAGGCCGGGTTCCCATAAGAACGGTCATAATGCTCCGGTGCAATATCCTCATACAGCTTCCGATTGGTCTGCCGGTGTTCTTCCAGACTCCAGTCGCTGATGCTGCCGTTTTCCACAGCCTGCCGCACCCGCATGGTCTTCCCGATAAACTCAGCCACCTGTCGGAAGTAATCCGCAAAAGGAGCCTCTGTGACATCTTCACCGCCAATCTGTCCGATGCGCTCCTCCACCAGCTCGAACCGTTCCTTTATTTCTTCTTTGTCATATTCAAACATAAACTTCTACCTCTTTAAAAAAAACGTAACTGTTCAGTCCCTTCACAGTTACGATGCAAAAATCCATGAAAATCGTCTTCGACGATGGGATTTTTGCATATCTGCATCATATTCTTACGGTCCACGCGGTTCCGCTCCGACCTATTTTAAATAATTAGAGAAATCCTCTAATATAGATTGCCGTCCACATCAGTACAGCCAGCACAGAGCAAACTGTTCCCAAATAGGGAAATGTGTGGAAAGAATTTTCCTCTTTCAGACTGCGGATGGCCAAAACCAGCGCCACCACCGCCACCATCCATGCAAAAATTCCTATGCAGGCTATGTAAACGCCGAGATTTCCACCACTGCGGCCGGACCCCACCACCATAAGCACACAGCTTAGAATAGACAGCGCTGCCAGTGCAAAGGCAGTGAGTCCTTGCTTTGACAGCGTTTTCTCTGTAAACTTGTATTTTCGAAATCCCTTTTTTCTTCTCATGTCCGTCCTGTTTCTCTTCCTTAGAATATAGCCCTGACGCTTGGTTACCTTAAGCCTCTTCTGCGGCATTCCGGTGCTGCCGCCAGCACATCACAATCTTAAAACATCCATAGCCAATTACACCACCCAGCGTATTCAGTATCAGATCATCCACATCGAAACATCCCACCTTGGTAACCAGCTGAACCACCTCGATCAGTAAACTGAAATCAAAGCTCAATAGGAAAACACGATAAAAATGCCGCTGTCTGTGCCACAACAATGGCAATAGCAGGCCATAGGGCACAAAAGCTACCACGTTTCCCAATAAATTCAAAAGTACAGCCTTCTGCCCCAACAGGTGACGATAAGTCCAAAAGCGCCGTATCTCCCTGAACGGAACCGGATTAAAGTGGTAGGTTCTGGCAGCAAAGTCTGTCCCGATACCACCCCTGCCCAGCATTTCCGCAAAGAACAAAAAATATGCCAAACCCAGCAGATAGGCAAAAAAAGCAATCCATGCCAGAATGCGAAATCGTTTTCTCGTTTTCTGACTCAACCTTCCATCCTCGATTCTATAATAGTTACATGATCAAGTTACTTTTTATTTTGCCCCATATTGCTCATAATACTTATCGATAGAAGCTTTCATTGCATCATCGATGACGATTTTTCCCTGGCAGGGACGATTGTACAGATGTTCCACCACATCTGCCATACTGACAATGGCATTTGCCGGGAAACCGTATTTCTCCTGGATTTCACAGAGCGCACTCTTCTCTGTCTCCAAACCGCGCTCCATACGATTTAAGGACACCATCAGTCCGATAATCTCCACGTCTGCCTGCTCTTTTAAGATAGGGAATGTCTCCTGAATGGACTTACCGGAAGTGGTCACATCCTCGATGATCACAACCTTGTCCCCGTCTTTCAGCTTGGAGCCCAACAGAATACCGGTATCCCCGTGATCCTTCACTTCTTTTCGGTTGGAACAGTAACGAATTTCCTTTCCGTACAGCTTGCTGAAAGCGATGGTGGTAGCCACGCTCAGCGGAATTCCCTTATATGCCGGTCCAAACAACACATCAAAGTCTGTGCCGTAGTGATCGTGAATGGCCTTGGCGTAATACTCTCCTAATTTCTCCAGCTGTGCGCCGGTAACATAGGCTCCCGCATTCATAAAAAATGGAGATTTTCTACCGCTTTTCAGAGTAAAATCTCCAAACTTTAACACCTGGCAAGACACCATGAACTCGATAAATTCCTGCTTGTACTGTTCCATTATCCTAAATCCTCCTTATTTTAAGCCGTTTATACACTTTTTGAGTATACCACCTAGCCCCTGATTTTTCAACTGACAAATCGGTGTTGATTCCTGCAAAAAAGGAGCTCACACACGAATGATTCGTGGTCAGCTCCTTTTTCTATGACCTTCTACCGGGCAAGAGTTGTTCCGTTAGTGGTAGTTCCGTTTGTTGTGGTTCCGTTTGTTGTAGTTCCTGTGGTTGTGCCGTTGGTGCCATTTCCGGTCATGTCGTCCACAGCATTCTCAATGCCATTTCCAACACCGTCTACCACATCTTCTGCTCCGTTGATCACGCCATCTGTCACGTTATCGATGACACCGTCTCCATTCTGGTCTGTTCCATTTCCGTTAATACCGGTAGTTTCGGTATTATTCAGGGATTCGTTGTTAATTGCATTATTTTCGGTATTTCCATTTCCTAAGCCTTCGTTTTCTGTGGTGGTTCCTTCTGTGACACTGTTGTTATTATTTCCCCGGTTGGTTCCGCAGGCAGTCAGTCCAACAAGCATACACGCCACCACTGATGTAATCATCAGTTTCTTCAGGTTTTTCATGTTTTTATATCTCCTTTTAATTTTTTGATTACCCGCAGGTCTGCTACATTTTACAGTTGCGGGTTTTCTATAGCTAGTCTTTCCCTTTTTTTATGCTTTATGCATGTTGCATCTATTTTCGCATTTTCGGTTCAAAGCATAGGGATGCCAGATAACCGAAAACCAAAGCAGCCGAAATTCCCACCGCACAGGATGTAAAACCTCCCATAAAGATGCCGATAAAACCGTCTGTTTCAATGGCTTCCTTAATACCTTTGAACAGATTATTGCCAAAGCCCAGCAACGGAACAGAAGCTCCGGCTCCCGCAAATTCCACAAAGGGCGGATAGATTCCTAGCGCCCCCAACACTGCTCCGGTGCACACCAAAAGCACCATGATCCGACCGGGCTGCAATTTTGTCTTTTCCATAAGGATCTGCACCAGCGCACAGATCAATCCCCCCACCCAGAATGCATTGATATAATCCATGATTTTTCCTCCTCTTCATCCATAAGCCTTTGTCTTACATTCCCGGAGCGTGTTCAATCACGACTCCGTGAGCGATTCCCGGCACATTCATGCCCTCATTGAAGCTGACTGTGGAAAGCAGGGCTCCTGTGGGTACAAATAAGATTTTCTTCCATTCTCCGGATATCAGTTTCGGCAGAAAATAGGAAGACAGTGTAACCGCGCTGCAGCCACAGCCGGATCCACCGGAATCTGTGTCCTGCTCATCCCGGTCAAAAATTTCAATGCCACAATCCGAATGATTGTTACTGATGTCGTATCCCTTTTCTTTTAACAAATCAAACAGAATCCTCTGACCGATATATCCCAGATCCCCGGTAATGATCTGGTCATAATCCTCCGGTTTACTGCCAAAATCCCTAAAATGCGCCGCTATAGTGTCACAGGCTGCAGGTGCCATGGCCGCTCCCATATTCATGGAATCCCGGATTCCATAATCCACGATTCTTCCGGTGGTGATACCGGATATCATTACGGGACTTTTCTGTTTGGATATGACATAGGCGCCACTTCCGGTGACGGTCCAGGTTGCCGACATGGGTCTCTGATTGCCATATTCCAACGGGAAACGGAACTGCTTCTCCGCACTGGCAAAGTGACTGGAGGTGACTGTCACCACCTGATTGGCATATCCCGCTGCCACAGCCATGGCTCCCAGGGACATGGTTTCCCCAGCTGTGGAACAGGCACCATACACGCCAAACATTGGAATCTGATAGTCCAAAAGTCCAAAGGAACTGGCAATGGTCTGTCCCAGCAGATCACCGGCAAAAATGTAACGCATATCCTCCGGCTTTAAATGGGCTTTTCCCAGTGCCAGCGCCACCGCCTCTTTCTGCAGAGTACTTTCCGCCTGTTCCCAGGACTCACAGCCAAATTTGTCATCCTCTCCCACCATATCAAAGAGTTCCCCCAAGGGACCCTCTCCTTCTTTTTTCCCCACCACAGAGGCGGAGCTTAAAATAAAAGGAGCCTCCGAAAATCGGAGGCTCTGTGTTCCTACAATTTCAGACATATCTACTCTCCTTTTTTATCAGTAGTATGTCCTGTTATGTCCGTAACTATTCAATTCAAATCAAAGATATTTCTCATACTCCGGATTTATGGCATTCAAAAATACAAACGCCACGATTCCGCCACCAGTATGAGCCCCGATGGCACAGCCCACCTGCGTCACCAGAATGTCTTTTACATGATACTTCTCACGTGCCAAATCTGCCATATATTGAAAGGAATCCTGATCTGTTCCATAACATCCGCCTATAACCTGATGCTCCAGATCCACACCCTTCTCCCCTAAGATTTCCACCAATCTCTGCATGGCCTTTTTCCATCCACGGACTTTCTCCACCGCCTTTAAGGATCCGTTCTCATCCACAATAATGATTGGCTTTATATTCAACATGCTTCCTGCCAAAAAAGAAGTTTTGCTGAGACGTCCGCCTTTAAATAGAAAATCCAAACGTTCCACGGTCACCACATGTTCCATGTGGGCACAGAAAAATTTTGCTGCTTCGATTAACAGTTCCTTGGGCGCACCGTTTTTCTGCATCAAAAGCAGACGCTCCACCACCAGACCATAACCGATGGATGCACAGTGGGAATCTATGATGGTAATTACAAAATCCGGATATTCCTCCAGAATCGTCTGCTTTGCCAGATTGGCTGCCTGAAAGGTCCCGGCAATCCCTGTGGAGAAACAGATATAGAGCACTTCATCTCCCCGTTCTGCAAACTTTCGGAAATGCTGTTCAAACATATATTGGCTGATATGATAGGTTTTAATATCTTTCCCCGCCTGCTGAATCCGGTAAAACTCATCCGGAAAAATGGTTTCTCCGTCAAAATAGTCCTTGCCCTCAATGACCACCGGTGTAGGCATCACGTATGCCTTATAGGTATTAATAACACTGCGGGGCAGATCTGATGCCGAATCCGTTATGATGCAAAATGCCATAGCTTTCCTCCTTCGTATTTCCTTAGGACATATTTTACCATAGAAAAGCGGACTGGTACAGAAGAATTACATAAATTGATGTTTGATGTTTGCCGAACGGTGCGCAGCGTATTGCACTATGCTATGTTCGCATAACCCGGGAGGAATTTATCCTACAATCCCCACACAAGTCAGAACCCAGTAGATTAACCCCAGCAGCCAGCTGGTAAATATTCCATACAAAATCACCGGCCCGGCAATGGTAAATATTTTACATCCGATGCCAAATACCTGTCCTTCCTTTTTGAACTCAATGGCCGGAGCTGCCACAGAGTTGGCGAAACCTGTAATGGGAACCAGCGCACCGGCACCACCAAACTTCGCTATGGAAGGATAAATGTTTAGTCCAGTAAGCAGGATACTTAAGAATACCAGAATCAAACTACACCAGCTTCCCGCAGTATCCTTGTCCAGTCCCATATTATTACATATATTTAAGATAAACTGGCCAATCACACAGATAATACCGCCCACAAGAAATGCTTTCGCCATCTGAAGGAACAGATTCTTGGTAGGTGTCACTTCTTTTACATACTCATTATATGCTTCCTGCTGCTCCTGCTTTTGTTCCTGCTTCAACTTCATACCATCCTGATTTTCTTGATTTTGATTCATATCTGCTCTTCCTCTCCAATCTAAATCTCCATAATCTTTGTTACATTTCATTTCTATCAGTATGTTCCGTCTGCCAAAAAATATACGGAGAATTGTTTCAAACAACAACCGTCGTTTTTACAATTCTCCGTATTTATTTAACATTCTACCAGCAGCATGGTATCAAACAACCAATTATTAGCATTTTAGCGCTTCGGAAAACTTACACCTTGAATATACTTACCGATGCATCCAGATCCTCCGCATCCGTCTGCAACTGTTTCACGGCATCATTTAATACATTCACGGCAGACAGCTGTTTCTCGGTGCTTCTGCCTAATTCGGAAGAAGCAGCCTCTGTCTCGTTTGAGGTGGCGGAAATACTCTCAATAGCACTCAATGTATCGTTCTTTGCATCTTCGATACCCTGTACACTCTCGATAATCTTCTCCACATCAACAGTCAGATTGCTAACCTGTGTTTTAATTTTTTCAAATATAGCCACCGTGCTGTTCAGGGCCTCGGTCTGATATTCCACGCTCTTGTCTGCCATTCCGGCTATGCGGATTGTCTCAGTCAGACGATTCTGAATATTCTCAATGATCTGGCTGATCTGCTGACCTGCCATTCCGGACTGCTCTGCCAGCTTCCGGATCTCGTCGGATACCACTGCAAATCCTCGTCCTGCCTCGCCCGCCCGGGCTGCCTCAATGGAAGCATTCAGGGACAGAAGGTTTGTCTGCTCTGCGATTTCATTAATGGTACTGATAATACCATTGATGACATAGGCATCCTTACTCAGCGCATCAATCTCCCGAATCACCTCACGGGTCACATCCGTTGTATCCTGCACCTTCTCCGAAAGATTCGCAACGATGATCATACCATCATCCACTGCACCCTCTGTGGCTATGGTGAGGGAATTAATCTCGTCGGTATTTCTATGTACCTCGGAAATCTTGTCCGCCAGTTCATTCATCTGTTCCAGACATGCCTCTGTATCTTTTGCCTGCTGCGTAATACCCTGATTAATATAGTCTACCGCATCGGTAATATTTTTGGTAACCTCCAGTAACAGTTCTGAGTTGGAATTTACCTGAACCGCAGAATCCGATACATGGTCACTGACATTGGTCATCTTCAGAATCAACTGTTTCATACTTCCAATCATATTCGTAATGCTGGAAGACAAAATCCGGAATTCGTCCTTACGGTTCATACTGATCTGACCGGTAAGATCTCCGTCCGAGGTCTGTTTCAGCACACGGTTCACCTTGCGAATTGCCTTGGAAATACCGCTGGCCAGTACAGATCCCACGCAGATTGCAATCACTGCACAAAAAGCCACCGCCACCAGAGTATAGAAAAGGACCGATCTGGCTCCGGACATAATCTCGCTGTTTGGAACCAGCGCACACACCATCATATCGGTGCCTGCCACCTTGCTGTAGGAGAACAAATACTTCTGTCCATCGTATTTCACATCATAGTACCCGCTTTCGCTTTCTGCATTGATGGCATTCTGATAAAATTCGGTATCTGCAAACACAATATCAGAATCTCCGCTGAGCACCTGAGTACCATCCTCCAGTACAAAGGCCTTGATACAATTATCACTGATGTTGGCATTATCTAAAATATCCTGAATAAAACTGCGCTTTACATCAATCAGTATATAACCCACTGCCTTATTGCTGTTATTTCGGAGCACTGTCACCAGCGTCATGGCATACTCATTGCTGTCAAAACCACTGAGCTCATCGATGGAAGGATGGGAACTGATCCACATATTTTCGGTGACCATATTCTCTTCTACATACTTTCCCTCATCAGAAGCGATAAAAGTATTATAATAATCTCCCTTCAACACACCCATATCACTGCAGGAGTCCCCAGTCTTTGCAATTATACTGATGTGGTCCACATAAGTGTCTGCCGTAGCCTCATTGCTGATGGCCAGTTTTACGCTCATCAGCTGGGATTCCGGTTTCTTATCCGTGCCGGTGTAATAATCTATCACGGTCTGATTCACAGAAAGCCGGGTGGCAATGAGCTTGATATTCTCAAATCCCAGATCCAGATACTCTGCCAGCGTACCCACACTGGTATTAGCCGCATCGGTATAGGTGGATTCCAAGGTCCTGCTGGACTTGGAATAAATCATAAGACCTACCACAACAAACAATACGACCGGTATCATGAACGCACCAACCAGTTTTGTCTGGATTCCATTCAGCCCGAGAGAGCCGTCCTTCTTATGTACCACCAGACCGCGATCCTTAGTCTTTCCTTTCCCTGCTGGATTTCCCTGCTTTTTCGTTTTCTCCGGCTTGGGCTTTTTCTCCTTTACCGGCTTTTCCGGCTTCGGCTTTTTCTCCTTCGCCGGCTTTTCCGGCTTCGGCTTTTTCTCCTTCGCCGGCTTTTCCGGCTTCGGCTTTTTCTCCTTCGCAGCCTTCTTCTGTTTCTCCTTCTTGGTGCCTAGCACTTTGGATGTGCGACTCTTATCTTTTTCGTCAGTTTTTCCGGGTTCTGCAGGTTCCCTTACGCCAATCGTTCCCTGAACCACGGCATCCTCCGAATTCACCGCAGACTCTTTCACATCCCCTGCAACTGCCGGAAATGTAGATTCCAATGAATTTTCTGCCATAAACGTTACCCCATTTTCTTTGTGTAAAAACCAATACTAAATCCTAAGGGATCCTCCCTCGGCCCTCAGGGCTCCGTCGCCTCTCCGCCCAGTCCTCAAAGGTCGCTTCGCGCTGCTTTGAGGACAAACCTCAGGGCAATCGCTGGGTCCCTCCTTACCATGTCCTAAGGGATCCTCCCACAGCCCTCAGGGCTCCGTCGCCTCTCCAAGGCGACACCTCAGGGCAAGCGCTGGGTCCCTCCTTAGGACAAATTTTACCATATCTGGGAGTGACACGCAACCAAATCCCACTCTTTATCCATGCAATTCTTTGCATATTACTTACTGTTGCCAGATTCGCTTTTCGTCTTCCCCCATGGCAAAAAGTTCCTGCATCTGTTCATCATATTTTTCCACCGGTTCGTAGTCCTTCAGCATGCGAACCAGATGCTGTTCCTGCTCATCCTTGGGCTGAAAACTCTCCAGCAGATTTGCCACTCTTTCGGCCATGACCTCCGGCTCTTCCACTTTCTCCGATTCTCTTCCGGTAAGCTTGTGCAAAAGCCCCGCCGCATAATAAAATTCATAGTTTCCCACCATAATGGACGCATGGAGGTTGCACTTGATCACAACACTTTGACGGGCAATGGATGTTACCATAATCCCACTTCCTTTGTATTTTTCATTTTATAACATTATAACACAAAGAACGTCAACTGGCTCCCATATTATGGAAAAAGAAATAGAGTGACCCCGCTGCCTTTCCCAGTGCAATGCTGACCATGAGAAGGTCCAGACCCTCATTGATTTTAAGTCGTCGGAACATAATGGGAAAGGCTCTAAGCACTTCCGCCAGAGCCATGGCAATGCACCCCACAAAAATGCCCGCACAGATCCCGTAAATTGCCAGAAAGACATGTCCTAACGGCAATTGAATCTGCAAAAAAACAGACACAATATTTCCCAGGACAATTCCAAGTGCCACTATATTTTCATATAGCATAAAATTGGCTGTAGTATGACTTTTTCCCATTATTCTCGGAAGAATCTTCAGCATGATCAGAAATGCCACAGTTCCTGCGGCTGCTGCAGCCCCTGCAGTCAGTCCGCAAATTCCCAGTAATACATGTTTAATCCACATCAATGGATTTGCCTCCTCTGCTTGCATTTTGGATATAGGTAGTGTCTACATCCTGTTCGTATTTACGCATCTCCACATCGATGGGCGTGGGATCGCTGGTCAGCTTGTAATTTCCAAAATGATTAAAGAACAGCAGCACGCCCAAAGGAAGGCCTATACTGTAACAGATTTCCAGCTCTGTAAATCCGTTGCTCTCCATGTCAAATACCTGCCGGTACAGCTTTGCAAAAATATCACCGACCGCCACATCATTATTAAAAGCCATAATGGTAAAAGACGCTCCAAAAAACAGGATAATGCAGAGAAATGCTGTTTTAATCCATTGATATACTCTGTTTTTCTCCTGAGGTGGGATATATTTCAATACAAAATCGGACTCACCGATATTTTCCACCTCTGCCTGGGAATATTCCTTTTGGATCATCTGAATGATCTCCATCACGGAAAATACCTGAATATAATCCTGTTTTCCTTTCTTTTTGTCCGGGAACCGGAACACCTGCATCTGCTTTAACTGCCGTACCATAGCCTCATCCGTGGATGTAATGCTGGCGATATCCTCTAGTCTTACCCGTTTATCATGCAATACAATATTTTGTTCGATTTTTATATATACTGTTGTGGTTCCCTGTTTCATGACCAGACTCCTTCCGGTATAACCCTTTCCACAAATGTTGCTGCGTCATCCCTTTCTTTCGCCTGGGAAGCTGTGGTGATGTAGTAAACTACACCGCTGACAATCACCAGCACCAATACTGCCACCAGACAAATCCGATAAGTTTTTACCTTCATGATCTATCCTCCTGATGTCTTTTCATTCTCATTTCAGTATGCACAGAGAACCTGGAAAGTATTCGATTTTGCAACAATTCTCTGTGAATCGTACTCATTGGCTTGCAATTTACATATGCCGATATCATCATGACACAACATTTCGCATCCATACTTAAAATTTCCCCAAGGTAGGGCTTTTTACGTTCGATGTTTCGACTTTGCATTTGGTGAGTGCGATTATTTCCCGCCTCTTCAGGTCATGGTCAGATTTCCTGTGCACACGAGATCGTAAATCTAGCATTCGTAAGCATCCGGCCACTCTTCGAGAACTTCACGGCGGGGCGGAAAGAACCGCCATCCTTGGCTGCGCCCTCAGGGCTCCGTCGTCTCTGCGAGACGCCACCTCAGGGCAGGTCTTTCCTCAGCGCACGTCCTGTGCGCTTCCCCGCCGTTCACTTATTGGTCGGATGCGTAACGAATGCACGATTTACTTTACGCTACACAGGAAATCTGACCATGACCACGAAGGGCGTTGGAAATATCGGCGCGGAAAAATGCAAACAAAGAAACATCAAATAAACGTAAAAAGCCTGTTGGGAGAAATTTAAGTATGGATGACGAGTTGAGGAATGATGATATCGGCATGTCCAAAAGCAAGCCACTAGATATTATTCACAGAGAATCGTCTCAAAATCAAAAACGCCCCTGCGCTGTTTCTTTTCAAAACAACGCAGGAGCGTCAAATCACGCGATTTAAAATTGTCGAACAAATTAGTTTTCAGCCAGAGCCTCTTTCAAAGCCTTGGTCAGTGCAGGAACAATCTTATTTAAGTCTCCTACTAAGCCGTAATCAGCCACATCGAAGATGGGTGCATCCTCATCCTTGTTGATGGCGATGATCAGATCAGAATCCTCCATACCTGCTACGTGCTGGATTGCTCCGGAAATACCGATTGCGAAGTAGATTTGAGGACGAACGGTCTTTCCGGTCTGTCCTACCTGAAGATCTACCGGTAACCAGCCGTTCTCTACCACTGCACGGGAGCAGCTTACAGTACCGCCCAGAACCTCTGCCAGATCCTCCAGTAACTGGAAGTTCTCCTTAGAGCCAACTCCACGTCCGCCGGATACTAAGATCTTTGCGTCCATGATGTTTGCAGTATTCTTAACAGCCTTTACGATATCTACGATCTCAACATAACGGTTGTTGGGTGTAAATCCAGGATTGAACTCCACGATGTTTGCCTTTGCGCCCTTGATGGGAGCGATCTTCTGCATAACGCCGGGACGTACGGTAGCCATCTGAGGACGGTTGTCCGGACATGCGATGGTTGCGATGGTGTTTCCACCAAATGCAGGACGGGTCATCAGCAACTGATTGTGCTTCTGCTCCTGATTCGGAATGGGATTGATGGGGAAATCACCAATCTCAAGTACGGTACAGTCAGCGGTAAGACCTGTCTGAACTCTTGCGGAAACGGTAGGACCAAGGTCACGACCGATGGCAGTTGCACCTACCAGCATGATCTCAGGCTTGAACTCGTTGATTACAGATGCCAATGCATGTGCGTAAGGCTCTGTTCTGTAGTTCTTTAACTCCGGATCATCTACAAGGATAACCTTGTCTGCTCCGTATACAGCCAGCTCATCTGCTAAGCCCTTTACATCAGAACCAACTAAAACTGCAGTTACTTCTGTGCCTAACTTCTCTGCTAATTCTTTTCCTTTACCCAGCAACTCGAATGCCACACCGTTTAATACGTTGTCCACCTGCTGTGCAAAGACGAATACTCCTTTATACTCTTCTAAACCCATTTTATTCACCACTTTTCCTTATTTTTATTAGATGATATGTTTCTCTTTGAATTTGCCCATTAAGTAAGCGACAGCCTCGTCGGTGTCCAGAACGACTTTCTCGCCTGCACCCTTACGAACCTTGTCAGAAGCCTTTGCGATCTTGGTAGGTGAACCCTTCAGTCCAAGGTTGGAATCGTCTACATCTACCAGGTTTGCTCTTCCCCAAACGGTTACTTCCTGCTCAAATGCATCGAAGATTCCGCCCGGTGTCATATAACGGGGCTCGTTTAACTCAGACAATGCTGTAATCAGGCAAGGCATCTTAGCCTTTACCACATGATAGCCATCCTCGTACTGACGCTGTACGATGACACTGTCTCCCTCAACCTTGATATCCTGTGCATAGGAGATAACAGGAAGCTGTAAATGCTCAGCGATCTGAGGACCTACCTGAGCGGTATCTCCGTCGATAGCCTGACGACCTGTGATGATCAGATCATACTCAAGATTTCTGATGGCACCTGCAATGGTAGTAGAGGTAGCCCAAGTATCAGCTCCTCCCAATACACGGTCTGTTACAAGGATTCCCTTGTCAGCGCCCATTGCCATAGCCTCACGCAGAACCTCGTCTGCCTTGGGAAGTCCCATGGTCAAAACTGTTACCTCAGCACCGTACTCATCTTTTAATCTCAGTGCTGCTTCCAGACCTGCCTTGTCATCCGGATTCATGATGGTAAGCATTGCAGCACGGTCCAGAGTACCGTCCGGATTGAACTTAACTCCACCCTTTGTATCGGGTACCTGTTTTACACATACAATTATTTTCACGGTTTTTCACTCCTTATTTACTTAATCTTATTTTAATAAAGCGCCTGAGATAACCATACGCTGAACCTCTGAAGTTCCCTCGTAAATCTCTGTGATCTTTGCATCACGCATCATACGCTCTACATCGTACTCTCTGATGTATCCGTATCCACCGAACAGCTGAACAACCTCTGTAGTAACAGCCATAGCAGTCTCTGCAGCAAATAACTTAGCCTTTGCAGCCTCTACGGAGTAAACCTTCTGAGTAGCTTTTGCAACAGCAGCCTTGTAAACCAGTAACTGAGCAGCCTCAACTCTTGCTGCCATATCAGCCAGCTTGAACTGAGTATTCTGCTGCTGAGCGATGGTACGACCAAACTGCTTTCTCTCCTTGGTGTAAGCAATACAACGCTCTAAAGCGCCCTCTGCAATACCAAGTGCCTGAGCAGCGATACCGATACGTCCGCCATCCAGAGTATGCATTGCGATAGGGAATCCCTTTCCTTCCGGTCCTAACAGGTTCTCCTTAGGGATTCTGCAGTCTTCGAAGATCAACTCATATGTAGAAGATCCACGAATACCCATCTTCTTCTCCTTGGTTCCGAAGGAGAATCCCGGTGCGCCCTTCTCAACGATAAATGCAGAGAAGTTCTTCTTCTTTCTGCCGCGCTTATCCTCTGTGATGCTGGTGATTGCGATTACGATATATACGTCAGCCACTTTACCGTTTGTGATAAAGCACTTAGATCCGTTCAATACCCACTCGTCTCCATCTAATACAGCCTTTGTCTGGCATCCCTGTGCGTCAGTACCTGCGCCGGGCTCGGTCAGACCGAAAGCACCAAGCTTTTCACCCTTTGCAAGGGGAACAACGTATTTCTGCTTCTGCTCTTCTGTACCATAGGTCAGAATCGGATCGATGCAAAGGGAGGTGTGTGCGGATACGATAACGCCAGTGGTAGCACAAACCTTAGATAACTCCTCTACACACATAGCGTATGTCAAAGGATCGCAGCCCTGTCCGCCATACTCCTTCGGTACCGGAATACCCATGAAACCGTACTTTGCCATCTTGTCAACTGTTCCCTGAGGGAACACCTCAGTCTCGTCCACTTCCTGAGCAAGTGGCTTAACTTCGTTTTCTGCGAAATCTCTGAAAAGATTTCTCGCCATTTCATGTTTTTTATCTAATGAAAAATCCATGATTTACACTCCTTTTATATAATTTTAATTACTTACTGTAGTCGTAGAATCCCTTGCCGGTCTTGATTCCAAGCTTGCCTGCGCGAACCATCTTCTTAAGCAGGGTATGAGGACGATACTTCGGATCGCCTGTCTCTGTATACAATACGTTCATGATTGCAAGAACGATATCCAGACCTACCAGATCGCCTAATGCCAAAGGTCCCATCGGATGATTTGCACCTAACTTCATAGCGGTATCGATACCCTCTACAGATGCAACACCCTCAGCGTAGATGCCGATTGCTTCGTTGATCATCGGAATTAAGATTCTGTTTACCACGAATCCGGGAGCTTCCTGAACCTCTACCGGTGTCTTTCCAATCTCTGTAGAGATGGCAACCACCTTATCTCTCAGCTCATCCGGTGTATTCTCACCCTGGATTACCTCGATGAGCTTCATAACAGGTGCCGGATTGAAGAAATGCATACCGATTACCGGTCTGTCAAGACCTGCACCGATCTCAGTGATAGAAAGAGAAGATGTATTTGTTGCGAACATACATGTTGCAGGGACAATATCCTGTAACTCTTTGAATGTCTGCTTCTTGATATCCATAACCTCAAGAGCTGCCTCTACGATCAGATCACAGTCTGTACAGATGGTCTTTACACCTGTAGTGATCTTAGCGAGGATCTTATCTGCATCCTCCTGTGTCATTTTTCCCTTTGCGATTCTCTTCTCGAAGCCCTTTGCAATTTTGTTCTTACCGTTTGCAGCAAACTCCTCGTTGATATCACACAGATATACCTCATAACTCTCGGTCTGTGCAAATGCCTGTGCGATTCCGGAACCCATGGTTCCTGCTCCAATAATACCTACCTTCATGATAGTCCTCCTTGTTTTTTATAGCTTAATATCCGGAAAGCAAAGCTCTCCGGATATTTATGTTTAATTTAGAAGAAGAATTAGTCTCTCTCAACGATTGTAGAGCAGCCCATTCCACCACCGATACACAGGGTAGCAAGACCTCTCTTTGCGTCTCTCTTCTGCATCTCATGCAGCAATGTAACCAGGATACGGCATCCGGATGCTCCAACCGGATGTCCCAGTGCGATTGCACCACCGTTTACATTTACTTTGGACATATCGAACTTTAAGTCCCTTGCAACTGCGATAGACTGAGCTGCAAATGCCTCATTTGCCTCAATCAGATCGATATCGTCAATGGTAAGTCCGGTTCTGTCAAATACTTTCTTGGTAGAAGCTACCGGGCCAACACCCATGATCTCAGGTCTTACACCGCCAAGTGCTCCTGCTACCCATGTAGCCATCGGTGTAACACCCAGCTCCTTAGCCTTCTCTTCGCTCATAACCACAATAGCAGCTGCACCATCGTTGATACCTGATGCGTTTCCGGCTGTGATCAGTCCGCCTTCTTTGCCTGAGCAGCACTTTAACTTGCCTAAAGACTCAGCTGTGGTGCCGGCACGAGGACCTTCGTCTGTATCGAACATAACAGTCTCTTTCTTAACCTTTACAGGAACCGGAACGATCTCGTCCTTGAACTTGCCCTCTGCGATAGCCTTCTCGCACTTCTGCTGGCTGTTTGCTGAGAACTCATCTAACTCTTCACGGGTAATTCCATACTCATCACATACGTTCTCTGCTGTGATCATCATGTGATAGTGATTAAACGCGTCTGTCAATGCATCGTTTACCATAGTATCGATGATAGTTGCATTGTTCATACGATATCCGAAACGAGCCTTGGTCAAAGCATAAGGAGCCATGGACATGTTCTCCATACCACCTGCAACTACGATATCAGCCTGTCCGGCCATAATCATCTGAGCAGCTTCGTTTACGCACTTTAATCCGGAACCGCAAACTACATTCAATGTGAATGCAGGTACCTCGATAGGTAAACCAGCCTTGATGGAAGCCTGACGTGCAACGTTCTGTCCCTGAGCCGCCTGGATAACGCAACCCATCATAACTTCGTCAACCTGCTCCGGCTTCACACCTGCTCTGTTTAAGGCTTCCTTGATTACAATTGCACCAAGGTCAGCTGCGGGAGTATTGCTTAATGCTCCGCCCATCTTGCCGATTGCTGTACGACATGCGCCTGCTAATACTACTTTCTTTGCCATATTTTCTTCTCCTTCTAAAATGATTTCCGTTTTTCTCTGTTAATTTTTTAACAATCTCTTGCAAAAAAATAAAAGAGTCGCCATTTCTGGCCCTTTTCACGTCGATTTAATCATATCATACATAGTCGATATTTGCAAGAAAAAGTCCTGTGGATTTTGTAAAAAAATCCACAGGACTTTGAAGCACATAATCTTTACATCTATTCGAGCCACTTAGCGTAACAAACTACAGATTCCGGCATGCAAGCATGGGAATCTGTAATCTGTTACGCTAGACGCTCTGAATAGTCATTTAAATTATATATTTTTCACGGTTGCAATATCCACCAGGGTCAGCTCGGACTGCGCATTCTCCAGACTGGTGGCCAATGCATTGGCCGTATCCATGGCTGTGATACAGTACACGCCGGTCTCGATGGCATTTCTTCGGATCAGGAATCCGTCACGGGTCTTATCTCCATTTCCCTGGGTAGGAGTGTCGATGACCAGATCGATCTTATGACCTAAGATCAGGTCCATCACGTTAGGAGACTCCTGGGAAATCTTATTGACCCGGAGAGCATTCACCCCATGCTCCTGCAGATACTTTGCCGTACTTCTGGTGGCGTAGATTTTGTATCCCAAAGCTTCAAAACGCTTGGCCACGCCCACTGCTTCCGGCTTGTCCGCATCCTTTACCGTCATGATCATCTGCTTATATTTGGGCAACTGCACGCCCGCTCCCAGGAACGCCTTGTACAATGCCTCATCAAAGGTTTTTGCGATACCCAGGCACTCACCGGTGGATTTCATCTCCGGTCCTAAGCTGATCTCTGCGCCCCGGAGTTTCTCAAAGGAGAATACCGGCATTTTGATAGCGATGTAATCTGCTGCCGGTGCCAGCCCCGGTGTATAGCCCATGCCCTTTAAAGTATTTCCGATGATCACCTTGGTTGCCAGATCCACAATGGGAATACCGGTTACCTTACTGATATATGGCACGGTTCTGGAAGACCGGGGATTTACCTCGATCACGTACACCTGCTCATCCATAACGATAAATTGGATATTGATCAAACCTACCACATGAAGTGCCTGTGCCAGACGCTTGGTGTACTCCACCAGCATCTCCTTTACCGGCTCGCTGATGGTGGGTGCCGGATACACGGAAATACTATCTCCGGAATGTACGCCGGTACGCTCGATATGTTCCATGATACCCGGGATCAGAATATCAGTGCCGTCGCAGACTGCGTCCACCTCGATTTCTTTTCCCATCAGGTACTTATCTACAAGAATCGGATGATCCTGAGCAATACGGTTAATAATTCCGATGAACTCCTCGATCTCCTCATCACTGTATGCAATCTTCATTCCCTGACCGCCCAGCACGTAGGAAGGACGAACCAGCACCGGATAACCCAGACGGTGTGCCACCTCTTTTGCTTCCTCTGCAGTGAATACGGTTCCTCCTGCTGCTCTTGGGATACCGGTCTTTTCCAGAATCTCATCGAAGAGCTCGCGATCCTCCGCTGCATCCACATCTTCCGCCTTGGTTCCCAGGATCTTTACGCCCATTTTCATGAGACTCTCCGTAAGTTTAATGGCAGTCTGTCCACCGAACTGTACTACAGCGCCATCCGGCTTTTCCAGCTTCACGATGGCTTCCACATCCTCCGGAGTCAATGGCTCAAAATACAGCTTATCCGCAATATCGAAGTCGGTGGAAACCGTCTCCGGATTGTTATTTACAATAACCGTCTCCCAGCCCTCTTTTGCAAATGCCCAGGTGCTGTGTACGGAACAGTAGTCAAACTCGATACCCTGTCCGATACGGATAGGACCGGATCCCAGCACCAGTACCTTTTTCTGAGGCTTTGTCTCAGCCGCCTCGTTCTCACTGCCGAATACGGAGTAATAATAAGGCGTGGTGGCTTCAAACTCTGCTGCACAGGTATCCACCATCTTGAAAGCTGCCACGATACCGTTGTCGTAACGCATGTCATGAATTTCCTTCTCGGTCTTTCCGGTAAGCTGTGCAATGACATTGTCCGGGAACTCAATGCGTTTTGCTTCCTTTAAAAGCTCTACGGTGAGAGGTTCGCTCTTTAAGCGGTTCTCCATTTCCACCAGAATAGCCAGCTTGTCAATAAACCATTTGTCAATCTTGGTGATCTCATGAATCTTGTCATAGGAAACACCTCTTCTTAAAGCCTCTGCAATCACCCAGATCCGGCGGTCATCCACCACCTGCAGCTGCTCCATCAGCTCTGCATCGGAAAGTCCGGTAAAATCGTAGGACATCAGGCTGTCCACATGCTGCTCCAAGCTACGGATAGCCTTCATCAGGGCACCTTCGAAGTTATTGCAGATACTCATCACCTCACCGGTGGCTTTCATCTGTGTGGTAAGAGTTCTTTTTGCTGTAATAAACTTATCGAAAGGAAGTCTCGGAATCTTTACCACGCAGTAGTCCAACATGGGCTCAAAGCTGGCATAAGTCTTTCCGGTAATGGCGTTTTTGATCTCGTCCAGAGTGTATCCCAAAGCAATCTTTGCTGCCACTTTTGCAATGGGGTAGCCGGTGGCTTTGGAAGCCAGCGCAGAAGAACGGGACACACGGGGATTCACCTCGATGACGCAATATTCAAAGGTCTCCGGATGCAATGCATACTGCACGTTACATCCTCCGGTAATATTTAATTCAGATATAATATTGAGTGCAGAAGTACGGAGCATCTGATACTCCTTGTCACCCAAAGTCTGGGAAGGTGCCACTACGATGGAATCGCCGGTATGCACGCCCACCGGATCGATGTTTTCCATATTACATACGGTAATACAGTTGCCGTTGGCATCACGCATTACCTCGTACTCGATTTCCTTCCATCCTGCGATACAACGCTCCACCAGAACCTCACCCACACGGCTTAAACGAAGACCGTTGCTTAAGATATCGATGAGTTCCGTCTCATTGTGGGCAATGCCGCCGCCGCTTCCGCCTAAGGTATAGGCAGGGCGAAGCACCACCGGGTAACCGATGGTATTGGTGAACTTGATACCGTCCTCCACATTGTGTACTACGGTGGACGGCGCACAGGGCTCTCCTATCTTCTCCATGGTATCCTTAAATGCCTGACGATCCTCTGCCTTGAAGATGGTCTCTGCTGTGGTGCCGATGAGCTTTACGCCGTGTTTCTCCAGGAAACCGGACTCTGCCAGCTCCATACCCAGATTCAGTCCGGCCTGTCCACCCAGTGTGGGCAGCACGCTGTCGGGCTTTTCCTTTAAAATAATCTGCTCCAACACCTTTGCAGTCAGGGGCTCGATATACACTTCATCTGCAATCTCTTTATCTGTCATGATGGTAGCAGGATTGGAGTTAACCAAAACCACCTCAATACCTTCCTCTTTCAAGGAACGACATGCCTGGGTACCTGCATAGTCAAACTCTGCTGCCTGTCCGATTACGATAGGACCGGAACCGATTACTAATACTTTTTTGATATCTTTATTTCTTGGCATTATTTTGTTCCTCCCATCATCTCAATAAATCTGTCAAACAAGTAAGCGCTATCCTGAGGTCCCGGGCAAGCCTCCGGGTGGAACTGCACGGTAAAGATATTTTTTCCTACATAGGACAATCCTTCGTTTGTTCCGTCGTTAACATTGACAAATGCGGGCTCCGCCACCTTGGGATCCAGTGTGTTGGTATCCACTGCATATCCATGATTCTGTGAGGAAATATATACACGGTTGGTGACAAGGTCCTTCACCGGATGATTGCCTCCACGGTGGCCGTACTTCAGCTTGTAGGTATCCGCGCCGGTGGCCAGTGCCATAAGCTGATGTCCCAGACAAATAGCAAAAATCGGTGTGTCAGAATCGTAAAGCTTTTTCACTTCCTTGATAATATCCTGACATTCCTTCGGATCTCCCGGTCCGTTGCTGAGCATAATACCGTCCGGGTTGGTACTTAAGATTTCCTCTGCTGTGGTATGTGCCGGGTAAATGGTCACCTCACAGCCTCTTTTATTTAATGATTGGGCTATATTGTTCTTTGCACCGAAATCCATCAGCGCCACTTTCTTTCCTTTTCCTGGTAAAACTTTTTTCTCTGTGCAGGTCACCTTGTCCACCACGTTACCTGTCACATATGCTTTCAGACGGGGAATGATCTCATCCAGATTGTAATTCTCATTGGTGGTAATCATACCGTTCATAGTCCCCTTCTCCCGAAGGATCTTGGTCAATGCTCTGGTATCAATGCCGCAGATACCCGGTATGTCATGTTTCTTTAAGAAGTCCTGTATGGTACCCTCACAGCGGAAATTGCTGGGCATACGGGACAACTCCCGAACAATATATCCGTCCGGCCACGGTTTCCCGGACTCCATATCCGGCGTAATTCCGTAATTTCCGATAAGAGGATAAGTCATCACCACTGCCTGTCCCGCATAAGAGGGATCGGTAAGCACTTCCAGATAGCCTGTCATGGATGTGTTAAATACAATCTCGCTGATCACTTCCCGGGTGGAACCAATGCTTGTTCCGGTAAATACCATTCCGTCTTCCAGTATAAGAAAAGCTTTCATTTGTTAACCCTGTCCTTTCTCCTGGCATGAGGTGTCTACGCCTGCACCTGCGCAAAAAAAAAGAGTGTAAATCTCTTTTTCTTTATAATACACATGCCTTAGCATGCCCGGCATCAAACAAAAATACCCCCATACCTAAATTGTAAAAAGTGTATCATATCGGAGGAGACTTTTCAACCTTTTTTGGGAAGGAGTTTTCAAAAAAACACCTGCCACGTTTTGTGACAGGTGAATATTGCGGTCAAACCTCATCATCCCACTCCGAAATCGGTGATCTCGTAGAGCACTTCCACCGTTGGATCCTCCAAAAGCCAGCGATACTCCTGCATGAACCAGCGGACCAGCTCCTCGTCACGACGAATTTCTGTCGTATTGTTATTATATACATTCACGGTTCCCAGGGGGAAATATTCCTTCAGCCATGCAATATCCTTTGCAATCATCTCCCGGTTCTGCCCCTGGATTCCCACCATCAGGCAGGGAGAATCAAAATACTCAGCCACCTGAGCCGGGGACGTAAAATCTGCGTGCTTATTCAAAACCTTTTCCCGGAACTCATTGTCAAAGGTCTCTACACCGATTTTAAAAACAATAGGCACCGGCATCCGCTTCCGCATTTCCTTCAACCGGTTCCGGTAAATCCAGTGGGCCTCAAAAAACAGCCTGCCGATTTTCTTTTTCCGGATCAGCTCTTCAATATCGCACAAGGTCTGCTCCGGAAGTTCAAAGCAGCTGCCGGAATTGATTACCTCCAGAACGCCAAACTCGCCGGTGACCTGAGCCAGCACCTGGCGGTTCAGCTCCACCAGCTCCGCCTCCCGGTCCCGAGCCCCATTATCTTCTATGTAGTCGCAGAAGGCACATTTCCCCCAGGCACAGGGAAATCCTCTTAACAGGCAGATCTCCCGGGGATTCTTTTCTCTTATTACACTGTATCTCTCACTTGGAATTCCCATAGTTTCTCCTTCCTACTGCCACCGCATATCATTCGCGATGAATGATTCCTATGACTCTGGGATATAGCCCCGCTCCTTCATCCAGCGGCAGATGTAAACCGCCGGTGTATCTAAAAGGCTGGTGAAGATGAAGATCACATAGCTTGCCCACACCAGACTCCAGAGGGACTCTGTCTCCATGACACCGTAAAATGCAAAAAATGTGTAGAGTATGGCATTGAGAAGCTGGGACAACAGTGTGGAACCGTTATTCCGCAGCCAGAGGAATTTGTGATTATCCCCGAACACCCGGGTAGTGAAATCCCACCATTTGTGGTAAGCCCACACGTCAAACTGCTGTACGATCATGTACACCACAAAGCTGGCAACAATCAGACGGGGGGTGTTGCTGAAAATAGTCTGAAATGACGGCATGGCGAAGTCATACCCGTTAGGAGTAAACAGCAGCCAGCTCTGTGATATCACGATAAATGCCAAAGATGTGGCAATTCCCACATGTACACCCTTTTGGGCCAGTTTTTTCCCATCCACCTCGCTGAGGATATCCGTCACCAGGAAGGTACTGGCAAACATAATATTTCCCAAAGTCATGTCCATACCAAAGGCATGTACCTGGATCAGAACTTCGATGTTGGCCAGAATTGTGGCAATGGCAGTCCAACAATACAGTCCCATCCTGCCAAACAGGCGGTAGGCCAGAATCACCATGCCATAGAATACAATTACCTGTGCGATCAATAATGCTTCATTCATGTTTTTCTCTCCTTCTATTTGCCCGCATCGAATACACAAAAAGCTTCTGCCTGCGGGGAATAATCAGAGACCTCGCAAACAAAAGCTTTCTACATTCCGTATGTTTTGCCTAGTTTTTTATACTGGGAGGTTCTCGAACCAGTGGCTTTCGCCTGTGCTACTATATCATAGGCTGCTGAAAAAAGCAACCGCTGTCTTACTGTTTTACATTCGGATCATTTTGCATGGCCGGCGCTGCCTGGGGGGACGCATTCCCCGTCTTACCGGAAGTTCTTTCCTGCTTTTTCAGGCGACGCTTTTTCCGGATTTTTCTTATAACAAGCACAACGATCAGGATTACAATTCCCCACAGCAGGAGATAAGGAAGCTTAATCAGAATCCAGATCCCCAGCTCTTTAGCCCCGGTTCCGATGCTGTACAGGCTGTTGGAAAATCCTGTGGTAATTCTGCTCCATGCAGACTCATCCGGCAGTTCAGTCAGCCGCTCCACTTCGCTGATATAAAGGTTCACGGTGGCATAATCTACCTGATTATCATAAGTGCGCAGCTGGGATTCCATGCTCTCAATCTGATAGCGCACATTGGTAAGCTCATCCTCAATAGCCAGCACGTCGGACATATCCTCCGCCATATCCAAAAGCTCTAATAGTCTGGTCTGTTCTGCCTCCAGAGCCTCCTTGTGACTTTTCAGATCCACATAGGATAAGGTGATGTCCTGTACACTGTTTTGCTTGTATGTAACATTGGTGCCTTCCTCCACAATCTGGATGAATTCATCCAGCCGGTCCTGGGGAATTCGGATGGTGTAATCCGCCGTTCTGCTGCTGTATCTGCTGTACATGCTTCCCTGATAGAGACTGCTGTCCTCCACATAACCGCCCAGCGCAGATACCTTCTGCTCCACCTGGCTCAGCACACTTTCAAACTCCTCGGTTTCCACTTCCAGATCCACAGTTCGGATCAGTTTGCGGCCCGTGGCCTCGGCGCTCTCCTCCACCTGTTCTGCCTGATTTCCGCTCTCCGCCACAGCACCTGACTCATAATCCTCAGCATATTCGTAATCGGCCGCCTCCCCGGAATAAGAATAATCAGAATAAATCCCATAGTCTGAAAAATTTGTGTCGGTATTTTCATTCCAGCTCAAATCAGACTTGTTGCTGCCGCACCCGGTCATCATTGCCAACAAAAATACTGCCCCTGCAGCCCATACTTTTCTCTTCTTCATAAAATCCCTCCTACTCCTTTTGGCACTACACTACTCCCATTGATCATGTTTCCGTTATAACATATATGTGTCATTCCTTGTCCGATTTGTTGCATGCAGAAAAAATTTTACAGTTTCCCATACAGTTCCGGCGGTACATAAGCTTCAATACGGATTCCTTCCGGCAGATATTCCTCCGTCAGTAATTCTCCCTTACTGCGAATCTGCTGCAAAAGCCCTGCCTGACTATAATTCAGAACACCCGCCACAAATCGTCTGTTTTCCCGCAGTATCTGCGCCAGCACCTGTTTTAATTCTTCGAGGCCTTCCCCGGTCCGTGCCGAAATCCGAAGACAGCGATCCGCCCGGCCATCCCGCATGGGTTCCGCATCCGGCCCCAATGCATCCTGCTTGTTAAACAGGGTAATGATTTTTTTGTCCTTCACTCCCAGCTGCTGCAGAGTGTCATATACAATGTGCATCTGCTTCGCCGCCTGGGGATTGGAGGCATCCACCACATGAATGATGAAATCCGCGTACTTTGCTTCCTCTAAGGTACTTCGAAATGCATCAATCAAATGATGCGGAAGCTTACGGATAAAACCTACCGTATCCGTCAGCAGAATCTTCTGACTTCCCGGAAGTTCCAATACCCGTGTGGTGGGATCCAGTGTTGCAAACAGCTTGTCCTCCGCCAATATTCCCGCATCTGTCAGAGCATTTAAAAGGGTAGACTTCCCCGCATTGGTATAACCCACAATAGCAGCCACAGGCACATGATTGCGGGCCCTGGCCATGCGATTAATCTCTCTGTGCTGTTTTACCGTTTCCAGTTCCCGTTTCAGCTGACTGATCCGGGCAGCAATCAGTCGTCGGTCCATCTCCAGCTTTTTCTCACCCGGTCCCCTGGTTCCGATTCCGCCTCCCAGTCTGGACATACTCTTTCCAAAACCGGACAAACGACTCATCCGATAACGCAACTGTGCCAGTTCCACCTGAATCTTTCCTTCACTGGTGCTGGCACGCTTTGCAAAGATATCCAGAATAACCAGAGTCCGATCCATCACCTTCACCTGAAGTGTCTGGGTCATATTGCGAAGCTGTGCCGGTGTCAACTCATCATCACAGACCACACCGGTTGCACCGGTCTCTGCAACCAGTGCCGCAATCTCCTCCAGTTTACCGCTGCCTACATAATATCCCGCATGAACATTCTCTCTATGCTGGATCACAACACCTACCACTTCTGCATCAGCCGTACGCACCAGCTCGGCCAGTTCTCTCAGGGAATCTTCGGTATCATCCCCATCCTGCAGGCTCACACCTACAAGAATCACCTGTTCTACTGTCATATCCATTCCTTTTTAAATTATTTAATCAATGGCCGCCCCGCAGGCAGCCCGCTCCGGTTTCCAAATTCAGCCAAAATATACATGCAAAAGTCTCGAAAGGGCCTGATAATCAGAAAAATGTATCAATTCCCTTGCGGAATGCATGGCCAGCATAGGAATCCCCACATCGGCTCCTGCCATAGGCAGATAGGAAACGGCCAGCGGTCCCAGTGTCTGCCCTCCCGGCATTCCGGAACGGTTCACCTGACGCTGACATAAAATCCCATGCTCCCTGCACAAAGATTCCAAAACCGCCACCGACTCACTGTCGGAAAGATACCGTTGACTGGCACTGCTCTTTATGGCAAATCCCTTCCCCAGAATCAGATCATTGGTGATATCTGATTTTCCAGGATAGTTGGGATGCAGTCCGTGCGCTCCATCCACGGACAGGAGAAATCCTCCAGTTGCCATATCCTGAATCATGATATCGTCTATGCCCAGAGATCTGGCCATTTTCTGGAAAAGTCGGGACAAAAGAGTGCTGTCCGCCCCCTGTTTTGAACGGCTGCCAATCTCCTCATGATCAAAGAAACCTGCCACCAGAAAATGTTCCGTGTCATGGGCCTGCTCCAATGCATCCGTGATAGCAGCCACAGAAGCCAGATTGTCAATGCGCGGTGCACTGAGATATTCCCCTTGCATCCCCACTCTTTGCGGTGTATCCAGATTCGTCAGAAACAGATCGTAATCCAAAATCTCCTCACGCTCCGTGTCCAAAGCATCCGCCAGATAGGATTCCCAGCAAAACGGAGTTTCCGTATCCACCATAGTGATCAGCGGAAGCATCTCCTGCTGCATATCCAGCTTCTTGCTGTCTGTCTCCCGGTTCAGGTGCGGTGCCAAAGAAGGAATCAATGCCACAGCTCCGGTACTATGAAACAGTTTCACCCTGGGATGATATGCATCCTCCCCCCGCACAACCACCTTACCGGCAATCCCCAGGGGACGGTCAAACCACGTCTCCTTGATCATGCCACCATAAGGTTCCACATTCAGCTGTCCGTAACCCTTTCGTTCCACATAGGGATTAGGCTTGATCTTAAAACAGGGAAAATCCGTATGCGCCATTGCAAGCTTCACCCGGGTGTTCCCATCCCATTTTTCAGGAATGTAAAACGCCACCAGCATGGAGCGATAGGGACTCACATAGTATTTTCTTCCCGGCACAAGGTTCCACGTTCCCTGAGCCGGAAGCTGCACATAACCGGACTGTTCCAACCGGCTCTGTACCTGTGCCACCACATGGAAGGGTGACAGCCCCCGCTCTAATAGCTCGATTAATTTTTCCATTGTATCTCCTCTCCCTCCATAAATCGACGAACCACCTGCACAATGCCATCCTCGTCATTGGAGGCAGTGACATAATCCGCCACCTCCTTCACCTCAGGCTGTGCGTTATCCATGGCCACGCCCAGTCCGGCAAACGCAATCATAGAACGATCGTTGAATCCATCCCCGCAGCAAATCATCTGCTCCCGCTGCATATGCAAGTGCTCCAACAACTGTCCCAGTGAATGTGCCTTGTCGATGGATTGAGGCATGATTTCCAGGAAAAAGGGCTCAGACCGGAATATATTCAGTTCCCAGCCAAACCTCTCTCTCATAACGTTCTGTGCCTGGGCAATCTCCTCCGGTTCACCGGCAGCAAGACACTTATTTACCGGGAAATCCACATATTGTAAAAAATCATCCACTTCTATCATGGGCACATTGTTGATCCTGCCCTCCAGTTCACAGTAGCGATCCCTGCCATTTCCCAAAATAATTTCATTGTCACCATAGGTGACGATTCGAAGTCCCAGCCCACAGATAGTCTCGTACACCGGTGCCAAAAACTCTTTTGGAATGGTGCGGTTGTATACGATCTCTCCTGTAGCACAATTGATAATCCTTCCACCGTTAAAGGCCAGCACATAGTTTCCAAAAATATCCAGCTTCAGTTCGTGGGCAAGATTCATAATCCCCGAGGTGGGACGGCCGGATGCCAGCACCACTCTTTTTCCCGCCTCCTGCAACCGGATCAGGATTTCCCTGGTGGCAGGTGAAATCTTTTTCTCACTGGTGAGCAGGGTGCCATCCAGATCCAATACTATCATCTCATATTGTTGTGACATAAGTTATGCTCCTTATCTGGTTTGTAAAAATGTATACTCTCTCTGTGCAGACGTATCCTCGGGGTAAAGAGCCAGATACTCTTCCAGCGCTGTTCTGGCAGAAGGAAAATCCATCATCTGCTCATAGCAATATATCAGATCCAGTCGAAGCTGCTGATCCTGTTCTAATTTTTCCTCTGAAGATAGTAGTTTATTCAGATATTCCACTGCGTCCTGATAATTTTCTGTCTCAAGTTTCATATCCACAAGCTTCATCAATGCCTCCGGATCATTTTCATGAGTCTCTGCGTAACTGGCATACAGCGCCTCGGCTTTTTCGGACTCTCCCCGCACTTCATACAGTTCTGCCAGGTACAGCGGTGCATCCGGATGCTTCTTATCGGAAGCCTCGTCCAGCTGCTCCTGAGCATTATCGTAGTCTCCCAGTATCAGATAGATACGTCCTCGCTGTAGATAATCCTCTCCCGTCTTACCGGTGAGATCCAGCGCTTTTCGAAGGTATTCTTCTCCCTCCTGCTGATAACCGGCTCCGGTAACCTGTTCATAGATTGCAATATAAAGTTCATAATTGTTCTCATCCTGACTGATGGCATGGTCGTAAGAAATCTTCGCCTGTTCTGCATTTCCCTGAGCCAGGTAAAGATTGCCCAGCAGATAATAGGCATCCGCATTTGTCTCATCATAGGTAATCAATGCCTCATAGCAGGCAATGGCATTCTCTATGTCTCCATTCATATAGTAGCATGCCGCCTTATAATAACAGGTATCGATTTCCTCCTCGCCCACGATTCCAACAGACTGATCCAGGGCACTCTGAAAAGCCTCTACCGCCCCTTGATAATCTCCCTGTTCCATGCAGTTAAATCCAATCTGGCGATAGGCTTCCTTTTTTTCCTGCGCTTTATCAGTTCCACAGCCGGTCAGTGCCACAAGCAGCGCCGACATGACAGTTAAACAGATCCATTTTTTCTTCATCGCATTAACTCCTTCAACAAACCTCAGGACAAAGTATACCATACAATACTTTTATTTCAAAGACTCCGGTGCAAAAAAAGGGTGATACCTTTCGATATCACCCTTTCCGCTCCCGATCCGGGAGAAACAAACATTTTAAATTATCTGTAAACACCGTTAGCATCTACATAGTATCCATCCGGTGTATACTGGTTGGTCAGCATTACACCACGCTGGATGTAGTACCAATCGCTGCCGGACTTAACCCATCCGGTATATCCAACACCGTTGGCATCTGCGTAATACCAGGTTGTTCCCCAGCTATCTGAAATAGAATACCATCCGGTTACCATTGCACCATTCTCATCGAAGATGTAGTTGTGGGTATCCTTGTATGCCTTCAAGTCTTCCACGTATTTTTCGTATGCAATTTCGTATGTACGACGAGCCTCATAGTACTTATCCAATGCTGCACTGTATGCATCTGAGTCAGTAGTTCCATCCTCTTTTTCATAGTCAGAATAATCAGGATAACTCGGATATTTTTCATTGAATTCAGGCTCATTGCCGTCATCATAGAATGTCTGATTACGCAACATCTTGCCGGCGCTGATGTAATACCATGTAGCACCATCCTTTAACCAGCCGTTACCAGCTACGCCGGTATTAGGATCTGTGTAATACCATGTATCATAGTAACGTCCTAAAGAGTCTGTATACTCATAATGATACCAGCCATATACCATTGCTCCGGTAGGATCAAAGTAATATCTGTGAGAATCACAATACTCATTGAATGCCTTATTGTATGCATCATAATCTACATTTCCATTCTCATCCTTAAAGTCACTGCTGGACGGGGTATCGCCTGTCACATAGGTACCATTGGTATAAAGAGCACCATCATTTAAGTAATACCACTTGCCATCAGATAACCAGCCGTCATGACCTGCACCGTTTGCATCGCAGTATACCCAGTCACCATAGGTAGAAGTAGGATCGTAATTGTACCAGCCTGTGATCATCTCACCATTGGGTTTGAACCAATACTTTGTATAGGTTCGATCCACGTAATCTGCCTCCGGATTATCACATACGCTGTATCCGCCGGTAACCATACGTCCGTCCTGCTGTACATAGTACCATTTGCCACCATCAAGAACCCAGCCTGCTTCACTCTCAGTGGTGTGCTCTTCATGAGTACAGATAACGCCGGCAAAGCCCTTCTCATTGATCCAGTACCAGTTCTCACCTGCATGAGCCCAACCCGGTGTGGTAATTACTTTACCATTTTCGTCAAATACATAAAAAGCATAAGTGTAGTCGGTCAATCCTGTAGTCTCGTCCTTGGTCTTAGTAACTGTCCAATAAGATCCGTCAGATACCATCATTCCATCGGAATCTACATAGTACTGTCCGCCGTCAACCCACTCAGATGTCTCATAGTTGCCTTCTTCATCGGCATAGAACCAATATCCATCGATTGCGTTCCAGCCCGGTGTTGCAGCTTTTGCAGTAATAGGTGCTGCAAACACAAATGCTGCCGCTGCTGCTGCGATTAATAATGCTTTCTTTTTCATAAATTAATCGTCCTCCTTTTATTATTTTTTATTAGATTTAAACTAATACAAAGTCTACTATAACACTTTTCCATCTTTTGGTAAACCTGTTTCGTCAATTTTTCTTGTTTTTTACTTTTTTACCAAAGAACTTCACCCAATAAATAGCAAATTTTGATTTTTTTACAATCATCAGAAAGTCAGTATTTCATTTTTTTGACAACATTTTTAACACAGGCAGAATCAAATGCATGCGCTGCAAAATGCAAAACAGCCACACACTTATCCGGATCATAAAAGGATCTCCCTTCGGTCTGCCCGGACGAATGTTAGGATTCTTCCCGTAATGCGGGTAATACTGTTCCAGCCACTGCGTAAAGCGGTGATACATCCGCTCCACATCTTCCCGACGGCTCCCCCGCACTGTAAAGGAGAAATACCAGACCATGTAGCGAAGGAAAAAATACTCTTCCTGCTCTTCTCCCAGTTCATTCTCCTCCGGCAGTCGTTCCTTTAAAGCCTGTAACAGTACAAAAGGATCATTTCCCTCGTGAATGGAGTTCTGCCTGCTGTTAGACACAGAGGCCGGATTATCCACCCAACGATAAGAAGTATCCGGAATGATATGAATTTTCTTCGTGTAGGCATATGCCACCAGATTAAAATAAATATCCTCACCAATACCGGTGTGTAAAAATTCGATTTGATTTTGCAACAGGAACTCCCGCCGGTACACATGTCCCCAGGGAGCCACCATCACAAACTTCGACCACTCCTGCTGTGTCAGGGAAACCCGGCGGCTGACCTTTCCCTCATCTGAAATCCGCTCATACCCCCCGATTACGATGTCCGCATCCCATTGCTGTGCCTCCTGCATGTAGCGCTCACAGTAATCGGTTGTCACATAATCGTCCTGGTCCACAAAGGTCACATATTCTCCCTGTGCCATGAGTATTCCGCTATTCCGGGTCTTTGCCACCCCTTGATTTTCCTGATGCAGCAGTCTTGTCACCGGGTGAGGCCGGTCACTGTTCTGCAACATATCCTGCAAAATCCGGAAAGATTCATCCTTTGAACCATCATCAATGATAATCAGCTCCAGTTCCTGATAAGTCTGTGCCCAAAGACTTTCTATGCATCTTTTTATCCGCCCGGCTCCGTTATATACCGGAACAATTACTGACAAACGTTTCATTTTTTACGCCACCTCCATGGCACTATCTGGATCTGCTCCAGGCTCCGGAATTGTTCACATAATAATTTCCAATCCAGGCATCATAGGCCATGGCTCCGGTTGTCCGGAAATAATACCATTGCCCATCAATCAGCTGCCAGTCCAGTTTCATGGCTCCGTCGCCGGGCTCGCCCAAATAATACCACTTTCCATTGATTTTCTGCCAACCGGTTTTCATGGCTCCATCACTGCTGGTGCCAAAATAGTACCAGTCTTCACCAATCTTCTGCCAACCGGTAAGCATCCGTCCACTTCCCTTAGTATCAAAATAATACCAATTATCGTCAATAAGTCTCCAGCCGGTGACCATGTCACCGTTTTCCGGATCCATGTAATACCATTTTCCACTGATCTTCTGCCAGCCGGTAACCATACGACCACTGCCGTCAAAATAATACCACTTCTGGTTGATCTGCTCCCAGCCGGTAACCATAATTCCATCCGGATCCATATAATACCAGATGCCATCCTCTAAAAGCCAGCCGGTGACCATGCAGCCATCCTCGTCAAAGTAATACCATGTTTTTCCTGCAGCATTCCAGCCGGTGGCCGGTGTGCCGTCAGCCCGGTAAAAATACCACTGGCCCTCCAGTTCATACCAGCCGCTGACAGTTCCAACATAACCTTTTGCATCAAACCAATACCAGATTCCGTCTATTAACTCCCACTGGTCTTTCGGATAGCCACCTGCCAGATACTGATACCAGATTCCACCGCTGTCTGACCGCCAGACACCGGAACTTTTCACATAATCTTCCTGTGCTCCGGTGCGGGGTGTGACCGTCTCGGTGTAATCCACAAAAGCCAGATCCACATCAATGTATTCGTCAATTCCGGTAACCCTGCCGGTTTGGGAGCACTGCCAGATTGTCCGCTTATACTCCGTGCTGTATTTATAGTTGTAGCGTGCCAGCCAAGCATCCACATCCCCCAATGAGGCAAAATCCACATAGTTTTTGGCCCAGTCCTCATTGCAGTAAATCATGGGAGTGTAACCTGCCTTGCGCAGCTCCTGACAATATACTGCCGCAATCTCCGTGATTTGGGTTCTGGTAAGTCTGGAAGACTGTACTTCAGACTCCAGATCAATGGCCACCGGATAAGAAACAGTATATCCTGCCATATTGTCGATGATCCACTGGGCATCCGCCAAAGCCTGCACCGGCTCAATGGCTGTGCTGTAAAAATAGACGCCCGCCGGGATTTCCCTCTCATTGAGCGCTGTCATATTTGCCTGAAACTGCGGATCTAAAATCCGGTCCGCATGCCCTATGCGGACAAAAACGAAATCCAGACCAAACTCTGCTGCCTGATCCCAGTCAATCTCTCCCTGCCATTTGGACACGTCGATTCCGTACTTTACCACGCCCTCCTCATAGGGATTCTCTTGCATCATGGCTCCTGAAGGATGCCCGTCTGTAGCTGTGGGATAAAAATAATGCCACTCCTCACCGCTTTTCTGCCAGCCGGTAAGCATCTCCCCACTGTCTGCCAGAATATAGGACTCCCCATCCAACTCCAACGCCCCCGTCAACATCACGCCTGCCGAGTCTGCATAATACCAGTTACTTCCCACCTGAAACCATCCGGTTTTCACATATCCGTAAGCATTAAAATAATACCACTCATCCCCGATTTCTTTCCACGTGCTCTTGGGATAGGAACCGTCGGAATACTGGTACCAGATACCCGTATCGTCCTGCTTCCACTCTCCTGATGCCGCCTGGGTGTATGCCACCGTTCCAATTACAGCCAAAAACAGGGCAGCAAAAAATGCTGCCGTTTTTACATATTTTTTCATAAAACCTCTTTATCCTTCCTGTACTTCCCTATGTCAACCACTTATTTGGATTTGGTCCAGACTCCGGAACTGTTCACGTAATAATTCCCGATCCATGTATTTGCCGCCATGGTACCGTTGGCATACATATAATACCATTTGCCGCCAATCAACTGCCACCCGGTCTTCATGGATCCGTCTTCCTTTTCTCCCAGATAATACCATTTCCCGCTGACCTTCTGCCAGCCGCTCTTCATGGCTCCGTCATTGCTGGTTCCGAAATAGTACCAGCTATTGTTAATGCTCTGCCAGCCGGAAAGCATTTTCCCATCACCCGTGGTATCAAAATAATACCAGCTGTCACCAATCTTCTGCCAGCCTGTTTTCATAGCTCCGTCACCAGGCTCGCCCAAATAATACCATTTATTGCTGATCTTCTGCCAGCCTGTCTTCATGGCCCCGTCACTACTGCTTCCGAAATAATACCATTTATTATTGATACTCTGCCAGCCCGTTAACATCTTTCCATCCCCGGTAGTGTCAAAGTAATACCATTTATTATTGATTAGCATCCAGCCGGTGGCCGCTGCTCCATATTCCTTCAGATAATACCATTTATTACTATATTTCAACCAGCCGGACTGCGCAGTCCCGTCTGTGCCCATATAATACCAGGTATTTCCTGCCTGAACCCAGCCGACAGCCATGCTGCCATCCTCATTGATATAATATATATCCCCTTTATAGGAAATAAAGCCGTTGGTCTTACTGCCGTCATCAAATATGTAATACCATTTGCCGTTTTTCAGTTTCCACGAACCACTCTTATCTATAACAACAACTTTATCGCCTCCGGCATTTTCCTGATTTCCATTTCCAACATTCTGTCCGTTATTGCCGGATCCGTTGCTTATATTTTCGTCGCCGGTTACATGAATGGTGTAGGTTCTGGTTGTACCATTGGCCGCGGTACACACCACGGGAAAGGCATTATCCCCGGAAGCCAGCTGCACCGTTCCGGTACCTGATAAGACGGATGTGGCAGCCACTGCCTGGGCATTTATATTCACAGAAGTAACATCCTCCGCCACAATTAACGTATAGTCCGTCACAGAACCATCAAACCCCGGCGAAAGGATACCGCCCTCCACAGACAGACTCTTCAGCCAGTTGTTAGGGTTGCCACCACTGGGCATACTGCAAGCTTTCTCCGGCATGTCATTGTATACCGGAATCAGGAAAGTCACGGCAGCACTGTCATCTGTATAGGCTTTTTTCATATTTGCGCCTTCGCTGATGGCCGCCTGCACATTTGTCATATACTGATGATTGTATAGACCGGAAGTGGTGTTAACCACATTGAATTTTTCAAAATAAATGGTGTTCTGTCCCTTAGCCACATAGTTGTCTGCCACTGTTTTTGACCCATTGTACAGGGAAGTGTAGCGACTGTTCCATCCCTGGCTTTGGGCATACAAAAGACCATTCTGCACAGAGGTGAGCCCGTTGGCCGGATAAGCATTGATATTAAAGTAATTGAAATATCCCTCGTAACCGTTCACCGTTCCGGAAATAGAACCACTGGTGCCATAAATCCCCTGCTCTTGCAGAACACGGGATGCCAAATGATAAGGATTTACATTCAGTTCACTGCCAATATCGACAAAGTCCTGCGGATAATTTCTTGCAGTTCCATCCACATCCGTATAGTTTCCAGCCAGGAAACTGCCCGTCAAAAGAGTCGTAACCCCATCTGTGGTCTGAGACTCCTCGTATTCATTGGTAGCAAATTGGAAAATGGAAGCTGCATTTAAAAAATTACGTGGGTCCATGCAATACGCCACCATTTCCCGGGAAGCACACACCCAGCTGGAGCCGTCATATCCGGTCCAGGTATTGGTGCTCCAATTGTAAGCTCCACTGGCGGTGGATTTCTGTGCATCATCATTGGTGGAAGGCACAAGGTTCTTTCCTAATGCGCTTTCCCTGTCAATCACCGTCTCCCAATCCAGACCGGTGCGCACCGGTTTAAATACCCAATTGGGATAACTGCTGTGAAGTACTGATAACAGTGCAGCATAATCCGCCGGGAATCCTGACGCAATCAGAATTTCCGCATAGCTGTCATCCACCTCCACGGTATGTACGTTTGTAATATAGCTTTTTGATACATAAGCCGTGCCATTATTATAGGAAATCTGATACCACCCTTCGTCCTGATCACCTATGATTGTCACCTGGTCATCCTTTCTTAACACGCCCAGAACACCATAGTTCGTTCCCGGACCGCTGCGAACATTCAATGAAGTGTTGACATTTACCGTTCCCACCGTTATGGTAGTGGCTGCATAGACCAATGGCGTCTCAACCGATGCCACTGTGGCCGTTGCCAATATCACTGCCAGAAAAAAAGCTGCAATTCGCCTATGTTTTTTCTTCCTTATCATGTTTTCTCATTCCTTCTGTTTTTCTCAATGAGTGTCTCCATATAATGAAAACAGGTATGTGTTTGCACACATACCCGTATTATACGTTTTATTTCCCATTATTGTCAATCGCTGACAATTATTACCAGGTTTTTCCATTTTCATCTACTACTGTTCCCCGGACGATTTATTCTCCGACTTATGCTCTCTTTCCTTCAGGTACGCAGATGCATCCTTAAAGAAGCTGGCCGCAATCAGAATGATGATAATGCCCACCGGGAATGCTGCGATGATGGACACCGACTGCAGACTGTTCATGGTGTTCTCCGAGAAGATCAGTGCAATAGGCAGGATGATAAAAAGTATAGCCCAAAATGTGCGGACTCTCTTATCCGGCTCCTGATCTGCCGGCAATTCCTTATAGGAATAGGAAGATACCACCATGGTCAGAGCATCAAATGTGGTGGAATAGAAAGCAATCATGGTAATTACCAGCAAAATCAATCCCAGCCAAGGCAACGGCAGCGTATCAAAGATTCTAACAATGGCCTGCGGCAGGGTGCCTCCATCTGCCAGAAAGCCCAGAGTATCCAGTTCACCCTTCACCTGTTTTGCCAGTCCGTAATTTCCCAATACGATAAAGGATGTAAAGGTTCCTGCCAATCCCCAGAAGTATCCGCCAAACACAGTATTTCGAATAGTACGTCCCTTACTGATGGTACCGATAAAGAAGGGGGTAGCCACGCACCATACCATCCAGTAAGCCCAATAGTAAATGGTCCAATCCTGCGCAAAAGTGGACTCCCGTAAAGGATCACACCAGGTAGCCAGTCCAATGAAATTCTGAGCCAGGCTGCCCATGGCGGTAAATCCTGTCTCCAGTATATAGCGGACTTCTCCGCCGCCCACCAGCACATAGATCAGCAGTGCAAAGAAGAAGTATGTACAGAAGGAAGCCAGCTTAGAGATTCCTTTCATTCCAAACCACACAGTAAGTGTGTAAACCACAGCAATGAGAACCAAAATACAAATGGACAGGATTGCTCCGGAAGATAAACCAAACACGCTGCTTAGTGCTTCCGCCAAAAGAGGGGTTGCCAAAGAGAAGGTGGTGGCAGTTCCTGCCAGCAGCGCAAAAACTGCAATCAAATCAATCACTTTTCCCCATACACCATCCACATGTTTTCCCAGGATGGGACGGCAGGCTTCAGAGAATTTCTGACGCTTTCTTCCTCTAACATGAAGCATAAATCCAAATGCCACCGCCAGTACAATGTAGAAACTCCAGGGAATAGGTCCCCAGTGGAACAGCGGGTAAACGGATGCCCACTGCTGGATACCGCCCATATCCTCAATATGGGGATCCGCTGCGTACAGTGCCCACTCGCACAGAGAGTAAAACAGGATATCTGCCGCCATGGTGGAGGTAAAAATCATGGTTCCCCAGGCAAAATTAGAGTACTGTGGTTTTTCCACATCACCCAGTTTAATCTTTCCGAATCTGGACATTGCCATATACAGGGAGCAGATCAGAAATCCCAGTCCCATAAGAAGATAATAAATTCCCATCTCATCTCCCAGGAACCCGCGAATGATACCCAGAACGTTCTGTGATCCTTCCGGGAATATCATAAACAATACACCCAGTATCAGGATTCCAATCAATGGAATCAGCGTAGTACTCCATGCTATTTGTTTTGTTAAACCTGCTTTTGATTTTTCTTTTTTCATATCTTTATCCTTTCCTCATTTCAAATAATGCCGATATGTTTCATCAATGTCCGCCAATTCCTCAAGACTGTCAATCTCCACCAGTGCGCCTCGGGGGATCTCCCGGATTCCCAGTTGGTACTGTTCCGGATAACAGAACATGGCCACATCATCCCAGTAAATATCCCGATTCTTTTTCACTTCAAATTCCTGCTCCAGATGTGTCTTCAGTCTGGCTCCATCTTCCGCAGACCATAGGGAAACGCTGTATAGCTGATATCCATCTTTTCCTCCGGTACGACTGCAGGAAGTGACAATACCATTTTCCACATGCATCAGCCACTCATCCGTTTCTTCCGATGTCCAGCTGCAACAGTATCCGGAATGTTCAAATTCCGGCCTGAGGATATCCGAATCATAAATAATCTGATCTCCATCCAGAATAATCACATCCGACAAATGCTCTCTGGCCACATACAAAGAAGATATATTGTTGCATTGGTCATAATAGGGATTTTCAATCAACACCAGATCCGGGTAGCTCTCCAACAGTTCCTGAAACCGTTCCTTCAAATATCCAATCACGATATAAATTTCAGTGATTCCCTGCTCATGCAGTCCCTCGATCACGGTGTCAATCATACGCTTTCCATGTACCCGCACCATTGGCTTTGGTGTCTCCAGGGTCAGAGGCTGCATGCGATTTCCCAATCCCGCTGCCATAATGATGGCTCTTTTTGCTTTATGCATCCTTTCTGCCCTCCTGACATTCCATGAAAATCCGATAGTATTCTTTCGCGTATCGATACTGGCGCAGACTGTATTCTCCGAATTCTACGCCCAACTGCCTCTTATACTCACACCAGTTGCTCCACAAAAGTCCTGCTACTGCAATATAGCAGTAAATCTTTTTCCGCACTGCAGGCTGGCACCCTTCCGTAAAATAAAGGTCTATCAGTTGCTCCACCTGTTCCCGGTCATACATGGAGTAGATGGCGAACATGGCAATATCCAGATGAGGATCCTGCATTCCCGCATACTCCCAGTCAATAAGCCGAATTCCCTGATCTGTAAACAGGAAATTGTCTGCATTTGCATCGATGTGGGTCAGGCAGAAATCCTTTTCCTGGCTATCTATATATTCCTTCAATTCCATGACATGCTGCTTTGTTTCCGCATAATCCCGATACACCGACGGTTCCCCATTCCACAGCCCCTCATAGAACTCAATCTGTCCAAACAGATCAAAGGTGTGATCCACCTGCAATTTCTTCTCATGAAATTTTCTCAGGAGTTTCATACAGGCTGCCACCTCATCCCAGTTCTCTGCATCGCAGTTTCTTGCATTCTCAAGAAATGCGGTAATCTTATAACCAGTCTCCGGATTGATATAGCAGATATCGTCGCAGATGTGTTCCTGACGTATAGTCTCATATACCTGATATTCCTGCTTCCGATTGATCATCTGATCCGTTCCTTCCCCGGGGATTCGCATAATATAGCGTTTCCCTTTGCATGTGAACAGAAAGGAACGATTGGTCATGCCGGATTTCAATACCGTGATCCGGGAAATATCTTCCGTAGCCACCCCAAAGGTGTCTGCAATGATACGAAGTGCGTCGGACTCCAAATGTATGGAATTGGTATCTAGATCCCTTAGCTGCTCATAGGTATTGATTTCATAAATGCTTTCAGTGCGATCCAGCTTTCCGGCAATAATCATACGATTTTTCTCATACAGGGTTTCTTCCCAAAAACTGTTCTCGTTGGCCGGATTCTGTTTCATCAGCTCCAATTTCTCTGCCACCCGATTGCCATCCGCTTCATCCAGGTAAGCGATTCCAATCATGCGGTTTCCCTCTGTCGCCGTGTCAATGCGGATCAGTTCTCCTTTGCGGTTCAGGCATACGTCACTTCTCCGGGTCTTTTCTTCCTGAACCAGATACCAGGAATACAATTCACATTTATGAAATGGATTTTCCGTGCAGTAAATGTCGCAGGGAATCACGTAGGCGTCCTCCAGGTGCTTTGAGGCTTTTGCCAGGGACCAGAGATTATTCTTTACATCATAGTCCCGATTTACGAGGAGCTCCACCTGATATTTATCTATCAGATACTCATACTGTTCTTTCATAAATCCCACCACTATGTAAATCTCTCTCACATCTGCCTCATGAAGCTGTTCAATCAGCCGCTCCACCAGTGTCTGTCCATGTACCTGCAGCATTCCCTTGGACTGAGCCTGATTGATGGGAACCATACGCATTCCCGCACCCGCTGCCAGAATCACCGCCCGCTTCGGATGATGCACCTTCACCAACTGCTGCCCCTGGGGAGTCAATTCATTGGCCGGACTCAAAATTTCTCTCTGCTGCAAATTCTTTACTGCCTGGTTCACAGATCCCACGGCGCATCCCAACGTATCTGCCATTTCACGCTGGGTGGAAAAACGGTGCTCTGTCAAGTATTGTAAAATATCATTTTCTATCTTTGCGTTCATCTTTTCTCCTTATGTCGTTATTCACGAACTGAATGTATAATACATCTCGTGAACATATTTGTCAATCCCTATTATTTTCTTTTTTAAGTATTTTTCACAGCAAGGAACGATTCTCTGTGAATCGTATCTTTCTGCGGAAATTCCAAAGAAAAAAGGAACCGAGGAATGTTTCATTCCTCGGTTCCTATATGTGCTTAGATTTTCAAATCTTATAATTTCCAGATGTCCTCGTTGTACTGAGCGATAGTTCTGTCAGATGAGAAGAATCCTGCCTTGCTCATGTTGATAATCATCTTCTTAGCCCAAGCTTTTCTGTCCTCGTAATCTGCAAACATCTCGTCCTTCTTTGCACGGTATGACTGCCAATCCGGAAGAGTCATGAACCAGTCTTTGTTCAATAACTCATTGTAAAGTCTCTCAAGATTCTCTGCATTTCCGATTGCCTTCAGCTCATCGCTTACGATGAAGTCGATGGCTTTCTTAATCTCAGGATCAGACTCATAGTACTTACGTGATACATAGTCAGCCTTTGCGTAGTGCTGGATTACTTCCTCAGAAGACTCACCAAAGATGTAGATATTGTCATCTCCTACGAACTCATGCATCTCTACGTTTGCTCCGTCCTCTGTACCAATAGCGATTGCACCGTTTAACATGAACTTCATATTAGAAGTACCGGATGCCTCCTTGGATGCCAGAGAGATCTGCTCATGGATATCTGCAGCCGGAATCAACTTCTCAGCCCATGTTACATTGTAGTTCTCTACCATAACAACCTGTAAGTAAGGACTTACCTCCGGATCGTTTGCGATTAACTGCTGTAAGCAGAGAATCAGATGAATGATATCCTTTGCGATGATATATGCAGGAGCTGCCTTTGCTCCGAAAATAGCTGTGATCTTTCTTGCAGGCTTCTTGCCGGCCTTGATCTCAAAGTACTTGTTGATAACATACAGTGCGTTCATCTGCTGTCTCTTGTACTCATGTAATCTCTTAACCTGAATATCGAATACGGCATTCTCATCCACATCGATACCCATGGTAGCCTTTAAGTAATTCTTTAATGCAACCTTATTGTTCTGCTTGATAGCCAGAACCTTGTCCAATACTGCGTCATCATCCACAAACTTAGCCAGCTTCTCCAGCTCAGTTGCATCTTTCTTGAATCCGGGTCCGATCAGCTCCTCAAACAAAGCTGTCAGTTCCTTGTTGCAGTGTAACAGCCAGCGACGGAAGGTAATACCATTGGTCTTGTTGTTGAACTTCTCAGGATAGATCTTGTAGAAATTATTTAACTCGGTATCCTTCAGGATCTCGGTATGCAGATAAGCAACACCGTTTACACTGTATCCATAGTGGATATCCATATGAGCCATATGAACACGTTTCTCATCATCAATGATTGCCACGGACTTGTCGTCATACTTAGCAACTACACGGTTGTTTAATTCATAGATGATAGGCATTAACTGAGGAACTGCCTTCTCTAAGAAAGAGATAGGCCATTTCTCAAGAGCCTCTGCCAGAATCGTGTGGTTGGTATATGCACAGCACTTGGAAACTACGTTAATAGCCTCGTCGATGCCGATTCCTCTCTCCATTAAGAGGCGGATCAACTCAGGGATAACCATGGAAGGATGGGTATCATTGATCTGAACTACTACATAATCAGCCAGGTCATGCAGATTGCTTCCGCGCTCAACAGCCTCGTCTAAGATCAGTCTTGCGCCATTGCTTACCATGAAATACTGCTGGTATACACGAAGCAGACGTCCCTTGTCATCGCTGTCATCCGGATACAGGAACAATGTCAGGTTCTTTGCGATATCCTCTTTATCAAAATCAATTCCGTCGCCCACGATGCTCTCATCAACAGTCTCAATATCAAATAAGTGAAGCTTATTGGTACGGTTCTCATAACCGGTTACATCGATGTCATACAATCTGGAAGTTACTGTGAAACCACCAAACTGAATCGGATAAGTAATGTCTGTTTTTGTCAGCCAGCTCTGCTCCTCGATCCAAGGGTTCTTTGTCTCCTTCTGCAGATTGTTCTCGAATACCTGTTTGAACAGTCCGTAGTGATAATTTAATCCAACACCATCACCATTTAATCCCAAAGTAGCGATGGAATCAAGGAAACATGCTGCCAGTCTTCCTAATCCACCGTTTCCTAAAGACGGCTCCGGCTCAACCTCTTCGATTGCAGCGATATCTTTTCCATTTGCTGCCAACAATTCTTTCACTTCATCGTATACACCCAGGTTAATCAGGTTGTTTGACAGAAGCTTACCAATTAAGAACTCAGCAGAAATGTAATATAATTTCTTCTTATCTTTATTGCTCTCTTTCTTCTCTGCCATCTCCTTGGTCATATCAAGTAAAGAGAAGTAGATTTCTTCATTGGAACAATCAGCAATACTTTTGTTGTATTTCTTTGTTACAATTTCCTGTAAATTCATTTTTAACCCTCCACATTTTGGTTTATTTTCGGTTTTCTCCCAACCTATTTGCTATTATGCAACAAATTCCTGCTTTTTTCTTGTAGTATCCTAACAAAAAGTGGTACTATTCTATCATCTGTATCTGTCAAACAGTTCCCAACAAAGAACATTGCATTGGAAAACTAGCACTAAAAAGTATTAGTCAGATTCATCCGGATTCTCACCCAGCACTTTGGCAATGGCTTTCATCACCATATTCCGCTCCAATGGTTTTCGGAAATACCCGTTGGGATTCAGCTGCAATACCGCCATAATATGTTCCTTATCTGCCACCGCTGTAAGAAAGATCACCGGGATATCCGCAATCTCCTTATCCTGACGGATCATTTTGAGCATCTCTCTTCCGTCACACTCCGGCATATCATAGTCCAGCAAAATCAGATCAGGGCGCTTATTGCGGATCGCTTCCATCCCCCGTTTGGCAGATGTAGCAATCGTGACCCTGTACTTTTCACTCAGCATGGTTTTCATGCTACGCAGTGCCAGCGCACTGTCATCCACCACCAGAATACTTTTTTTCCCGGATTCCATCATCCCGAAGCTTCCCTCTCTGCCCCGCTGAAATCAATAAGACTAATGATGGCCAGATCCGGTTTTGATATCTTTAGCATATTCTTTATCATGTCAACCGAATCGGAACACACTTGTACCTGAAATCAGACTGCATTACCACAGAGATTGTTTTTCATACAAATACTACCAGGTCCGTGAGTTCAGCTGTTTGAACTGAGCCACCGTTGACACGTGAGAGTTCAGCCCGCCATCCACGTTGATGACCTGTCCGCTGACATAGTCGCTTTCGTCGGAACCTAAGTACACACACATATGTCCGATATCCTCCGGGCAGCCATACCGGTCTACCATGATATTGCTGAGGAAAATATCCTTTAATGCCTGAGGAACATTCGCCTCATTTTCCGGTGTCACAATGAGACCCGGACGCACACAGTTGCAGCGAATATTCTGCTTGCCATACTGCAAAGCAGTAGACTGGGTCAACATATCGATTCCCGCCTTTGCACAGGCATAAGCAGTGGAACCCAAATCTCCTCCGCAGGATGCCATGGAACCGATATTAATGATGGAACCACCTTTATTTGCCTGCATATAGGGAAGCACGCACTTTGTGGAATAGAAGGTGCCCCTCAGATCGCTCTGGAACACCTTATCCCACATCTCAATGGTGAGCTCATCCACCCGTCCATCCTTTAAACCCACGTTTGCTGCATTATTGACCAGAATATCAATCTTCCCATATTTCTCTGCCACATCTGCAAAAAGCTTTTCAATGCTGTCTGTGTCGGTGATATCCATAAAGTGATACCAGGCTTCGCCGCCCTCCTCTGCGATGCGGTCCACAACCGCCTGTCCCTTTTCCTGACGGCGCCCGCAGATTACCACCTTTGCCCCCTCAGCGGCATACAATCTGGCAATTCCTATCCCAATTCCACTGGTAGAACCCGTAACAATCGCAACCTTACCTTTTAATCTGTCCATTTTAAACCTCCTCTTTTGACACGAGGTATCACCGTAGGTGACGGGATCCTTGTGTCTGTTTTTACTAGCTTACATTTCACCTCGCCAAATAGCCTCCCTTTTAAATATATCCCATTCTTTCTCACAAATCAATAATAAGGTTTTCATCAGCGCTTTATTAAATTATTCCGTTTTTCTTGTACTTTTCTATCAAACAGTGGTACAATCCTATCAAAAGAATGTATCTGGAGGGACAAAATGAATATTTTAGAGTATGAAAACTATCAGGAAAAAAAGCATCACGTATCCGACATTTTTCCCTATGTCACCTTCCCCTGCTCCATTCCGCTGGACTTCGACTGTGTCCCCACCCACTGGCATGAAGAGATGGAGATCATCTACATCCGCAACGGCCGGGGAATCGTCACGGTAGATCTGACAGATTATCCGGTCAGTGACGGCAGTATTATTTTTATCTCTCCGGGACAGGTGCATTCCATCGAACAGTATGAAAATTATTCCATGCAGTACATTAATATCATTTTCAAACTTGATATGCTTCAGGCAAAGCAGGCAGATATCTGTAGCGACGAATACTTCCAGCCCCTCAGCGAGGGAATCCTGCACATTCCCACCCATTATGCACCGGGCATGCCTCACTATGAGGAAATCGCCCAATGCATCGATGCGGCGGATCAGGTGTGCCGCACCAATCCCCCGGCTTATCAGTTTGTTATCAAGGGACAGCTGTATCTGCTTTTTTCCATCCTCTTTGCCAACTGTCAGGAAAAAACTACAGTAAAAAAAGATCAAAAATCCGTAGATAAAATGAAGCTGGTCATCAAATACATTGAGACCAACTACATGCATAAGATCACCATTGAGGATATGGCAAAGGAGCTGCACATCAGCGAATCCCATTTCATGAAATTCTTTAAAAACACCATGGGAACCACCTTCACCGAATACTTAAACGACTACCGGCTCACCATGGCAGGCAGGCTTCTGCTGTCCTCTGGGGACTCCATATTAAATATAGCGGCCGAAGTGGGCTTTGACAATCTCTCCTACTTCAACCGCCTGTTTAAAAAACATTATTATGTGACACCGCGGGAATACCGCAACCGGTTTTCCCACTAGCAGTACTCATTACTGCAGCAGCAGCTCTGTCATCCGGGCAATATCCATCTCTTCCATACAGTAAGTAGCATCCGGTGTGGGATCATCCTTGGGAGAGATATTGGACCGCACATACAGGCAATCCATGCCTGCTGCCCTGGCGCCGCCGATATCGCACCGGGAATCATTTCCCACCATGATACACTCCTTCGGATCTAATCCAAACTTCTCCTGCAGCAATTCAAAGAACCGCACATCCGGCTTTTTGGTGCTGTAATCTGACGAAATCAGAATCCCATCAAAGTATTTTGTAATGTCCAGATAATTCAGTTCAAAAGCAGTAAAGATACGCTGGGCATTGGACAGAAGATACACCCCGGCTCCGGCCTCTTTCAACTTTGTCAGCATCTGGGGAACCCCATCGTATAACTTCACATACTCCGTGGCCAGTACGCGGAAAAACTGTCCGGTGTGGATTGCCATCTCTTCTGTGACTTCCACTCCTTTTTCCGTAAACAGCGCAGCAAACACTTCTTCAATATGAATCTCCGGACAGGCTTCATGGGCATATTTCGGCTCCACTCCCCGCCTCAGTTCGTCCTCCTTGCTACTGCACAGACTTTCATACCGCTCTTTCAATTCAGCAGGCTGATAATTTGCCCCATAATATCCGTAAAACAGTGCCAGCTTCTCCCAAAGCTCCATCTGTTCCTCATCTGTGTGAATATCCACCAAGGTGCCGTAAAGGTCAAAGACGTAGTTTTTGTACATTAGATTTCTCCTTCTTGTATTCACATATTTTATTTTCGTTGAGCAGGGACAAATACCCACACAAACGACTATTTAAACATTTTCAATTTGACAAAAATCAATGTCACCACCACAGAGAGTGCAATGGAAATCAATACGATATATAAAAATCCGTGGGGATTGTATGCCAGCGGCATTCCTTCCGCCGCCAGGTTCATTCCATACGCGGAAAAAATCATGGTGGGAATGGATAACACAATGGTGATAATGGCCAGAACCTTCATGACGATGTTCAGGTTATTGGAGATAATGGAGCCGAAGGCATCCATCATTCCGTTCAAAATACCACGATACACATTGGCCATCTCAATGGCCTGTTTATTCTCGACAATAACGTCCTCCAAAAGATCTTCATCCTCTTCGTATTTTTTGATATTTGTATTTTTGAAAAGCTTTTCCATAACCACCTCGTTGGAGCGAAGGGCTGTGGTAAAGTACAACAAACTCTTTTCCAGTTTTAAAAGCTCCATGAGCTCACTGTTCTGGGTGGAACGGTTGGCATTCAACCGGCTCTCCAGCACATCACTCTGCTTATCGATATTACGCAGATACTGCAAAAACAGGGATGCGGCACGATACAGAATCTGCAGCACAAACCGGGACTTCAGCGCCGTGTCAAACCCCCGCAGATAGCTCTGGGTAAAATTTTTAAGCACCGGTGTGGGTTCTAAGCATACGGTAATCACAGCCTTTTTGACCACAAAAATAGACAGGGGGATGGTATCGTAAAGCTCCCGCTCATTGTCATCTACAATGGTAGGAATATTTACCAGCACCATGGTATAATTATCATCCGTTTCGATACGGGAACGCTCATCCATATCCAATGCAGACTTCATGGCATCCATCTCTATGCCATAACGTTCCGCCACCAGACTCACTTCTTTCTCTGTGGGCTGAATCATGTTAATCCAGCAGTCTTCCTGCGCTTCCGTCAGCTGTGTTACTTTTCCGTTTACGGCACGATAGTAATTTATCATGGTCGGTTTCCTCCTTATCCTGTATTCTGTATGGTGATTCCCGGAACAAATCCGTTTCAAACTTCCTATATGTACAAAAATATAATAAAAAATCCTCATCACAGCCCGAGCGCGCTATGATAAGGATTCATCCACCACATATCTCGTTCAAGCTTTAGCTTCATAGGGCAATGAAATTACATTATTCTACGCCTTGACGACATAGACTGTTGACCTTCTCATAGTGTCTCCACTACTCCGCGGCAGTAATCCGTATCCCTATGGTAGCCTCACCTACCGTTTTAACCCTTATTAAGTATATTTCCGCAGCTTTCATTTGTCAAGACTGGAGTACCCGTTTTCGCAGTTTCTGCAGTAATTTTTTCTCCATACGGCTGATCTGCACCTGGCTGGTTCCGAGACACCTGGCTGTTTCACTCTGGGTGGCATTTTCATAATAACGCAGTTCAATGAGCTTCCGCTCCTTTTCATCCAGTCCCTCCATCAGTTCCTGCACCAGAATCCGGTTCTCGGAAGCCTCATGGGCATTGCGCTGATCCGCCAGCCTGTCCACCAGAAAAAGTTCACTGCCATCCGCCTGATACACACTGCGGTAAATGGACTCCACTTCCACATTTGCCTCTCCTGCCGCTGCGATCTCCTCCAGCGACAGCCCTGTCTCTGCAGCAATCTCCTCCAAAGTAGGTTCCCTGCAAAGCCGTTTCGTCAGGTCTGCTCTGGCAGCGTTTACCCGGATTCCCTTTTCTTTAATGCCCCGGCTGACACGGATCATCCCATCATCCCGAAGGAAACGGCGGATTTCCCCCATGATTACCGGCACTGCATAGGTGGAAAAACACACTTCATAATTCGTGTCGAAACGTTCGATGGCCTTCAGCAGGCCAATACTGCCGATCTGGAACAGTTCCTCCGGATCCCTTCCCCGATTGGCAAACCGTTTCACCACACTCCATACCAGTCCCAGGTTGTCTGTCACCAGCTTTTCTTTGGCTGCTTTATCCCCCTCCTGTGCCTGTCTGATACACGCCATTGTTTCATCCATGGCTACACCTGTTCCTGCACAGTTCCAATTTGCTTTCTCATGGTGATACGGGTTCCTTTCCCCACCACTGACTCTACCTGCACCTCATCCATAAAGGCTTCCATAAATGCAAAACCCATTCCCGACCGCTCCAGTTCCGGTCTGGTGGTATAGAAAGGCTGTTTTGCCAGAGAAATATCTGCTATACCTTTTCCCTGATCCTCCACAATGATATGTACCTGTTTTCCCTCCAGTCTGCATAGCATACGCACTTTTCCGGGGCTCTGGTCATAGCCGTGAATGATGGCGTTGGTGACAGCCTCCGACACCGCCGTTTTGATATCCTCCAGCTCGTCCATGGTGGGATCCAGCTGTGCCGCAAAAGCAGCCACCGTCACCCGGGCAAACCGTTCATTCACAGAATTTGCATCAAACTCTACCTGCATCTCATTATTTTGTGTCATATTCTCTCTCTCCATCTTCGCCTGCACTCCTGTCTCCTTTTAGTCCTCCTCATTATGAATCTCGATCAGTTTATGAAGCCCCGATACAATGAAAATTTTCTGGATCCGTTCATTGAGATTCTTTGCTTCCACTCTGCCGCCTGCGTAGTTCATGTTCTTGCATCGTCCGATCAGCACTCCAATGCCCGAACTGTCCATAAACTCTGTCCCGGAAAAATCAAAAACCAGCTTATTGACTGCATAGGAATTGATCAGAAGATCCGCTTCTGCCCGCAGCTGGGATGCGCAGTGATGATCCAGTTCTTTTGGCACTCCGATGGTGAGACATCCATTCTCCAATTGATAGTTACATTCCATAATGTTCTCTCCTTTTTCTTTACTTGGCTTCCGCCAGCTTGGAATGACTCATTGTGAGTCATACCTATTGGCTTGCTATTGACAAAGCCTATCACATTCACTCCACAATTCGCTCTCTGTGTTAAAATTTCTCCCAACAGGATTTTTACGTTTATTTGATGTTTCTTTGTTTGCATTTTTCCGTGCCGATATTTCCAACGCCCTTCGCGGACATGGACAGATTGCCTGTGCACCGTAAAGTAAATCGTGCAGTCGTTACGCATCCGACCAATAAGTGAACGGCGTGGAAGCGCACAGGATGTGCGCTGAGGGAAGACCTGCCCTGAGGTGGCGTCTCGCAGAGACGACGGAGCCCTGAGGGCGCAGCCATGGATGGCGGTTCTTCCCGCCCCGCCGTGATACTTCTCACAGAGTGGTCGGATGCTTACGAATGCTAGATTGACGGTCTCGCGTGCACAAGGCAACTGCCATATCCCGAAGAGGCGGGAAATAATCGCACTCACTATTGTCCAAAGGAGGGACCCAGCGCAGCTGGGAGGATTCCTTAGGACATGTATGCAAAGTCGAAACATCTGACGTAAAAATCCCTGCCTTGGGGAAATTTTTAACCCAGAGGCGAAAAATTGTGTCATGAACGGAATAGGCATTTGCCAATTAGCAAACCTCTTGCAATGATTCACAATGAATCATTCCAAGCTGGCGTTTGCCACAAAAAAAGATGTCACGGTAATATACCTTGACATCTTTTGTGATTCCTTATTTATTTTATGCTTTTATTGGGCTTCCTGCAGCTCAGCCAAATACTGCTGCGCATTGGCAGCGTGTTGGGTGTTTGGATACTGATCCACCACCTTCTGATAGTAGGTAATGGCATCCTCATTCTGCCCCAGATTCCGGTAACACTGAGCCAGAAAATAAAGCACATCCCCATTCTCATAATTTTCATCAATGGCTGCCACCTTCTCAAATCCTGCGGCTGCCGCTTCGTAATTGCGGGCATTATATGCCGTGGCCGCATCATCATACAACGTCTGGACGTACTGGCTATTTACCGTTCCACTCAGATCATCGTAAATAGATTTTGCCTCATCGGACAGATGCTCCGGGTTCACTGTAGCCAATGCCTCACCAGCAGCAATGTTATCTTCATTCTGATACTCCTGATAAGCCAACAGCAGCTGGTCATAGCTGGTTATCCGGTCCAGCAGCGCATCGGAATCCTCTGCCTCACTCTCCAGCCGGTTGTTCAGCTCCGCAATCTGATTCTCCAGGGAAGCAATTTCCTGATTCTTTGATGCAATGGTCTCATTTGCCTGATTAACTGCCGCATTGGCATCACTCTTTACGTTCTGCCGGATACTGGGCACCACCAGAAAACCGGTAACCGCCACTCCTATAACGATTCCTGCCAACACAGCCAGCACCGTGGCAAATCCCGATGTATCCTTAAACCTGGTGGGCTGTATGATCAGATCATTGCCACTGCGATAGGAAATCAGATCATCCTCCTGCTTTTTCTTTTTTCCGGAATTAGCTTCCCGCAGCATCTGATTGGTCTCACGCATGTATCGCAGAGACAGTGTGTTCGCTGAATCCACCTTCAGCGCAGCACGCAAAGATTTCTTAGCCCGCTCATACTGTCCTTCTTTCATATAAAGCAGAGCCAGCAGCTGATGCCCCTTCACCAGCTTTGGATTCAGGGATAACACTTTCTTCAACTGGATAATGGCCAGATCTGTACTGTTCTGCCGGCAATAAAGCAATGCCTGATTATATTTTTTGATAGTCTGGTTGATGGTTTCCAAACGGGCAGGATTCTTCTGAATGGCATCCAGATATTTCTCCGCATCGTTATCCTCCGGCATAAGGCTTTTGCTGATCACCCACTCACCCAGAGCAGTTACCGTCTCTCCCATCTCAAACAGTACCAGTCCCAGCAGATTCCGGGCCATGATATTTCCCTTTTGAAAACGCAGACTCTTTCTCAGGCTCTCTGCTGCTCCGGACAGATCCCGGACATTGGCCCGTTCCAGTCCCTGATTGTAGTAAAAGTTTGAGGTGTGGACTATTTTTTTATATATGCGGATCTGAATCCCGCAATTTGGACAGAAATCTGTCTTTGTCAGCTCTGCCCCACAATTAAAACACTTCATAGGTTCTCTCCTGATCGAATAATATTGCACCGCTATCCGGATTACCGCTGTTCATTTTCCTTTAACATTTCTTTTAGGATATCCGTCACATCCGTCAGGTCATGGTTATATATGGCTTCTTCCGCCTCCTCCACCTCGAGGCTGGGCTGGAATTTCTTTAATTCTTCTTCAAAATCTATCATTTTAACATCCTTCCTTTACACAATCCATGGCTGCTTCCAACTCCCCGATAAGATAAAGGGAACCGGCACAAAACAACATCTGTCCTTCCTTTTTCTGCCCCAGGCCATAGGCATAAGCCTGTGTACTGTTTTCCTTCACGGTCACCTGCTGTCCGGCCGCCAAAAACTCCCGTTCCATCACCGCAGGCTCCAATCCTCTTTCGTCGTCAATATGGGTCACGATCACCTGATCCCACTCCACCTGACGGCAAAGTGCCTGAATGGACAGATGGTAATCCTTTTCCCGCATCATGGAAAAAAGCAATATAGGTTTTTTCGCCTGCAGCAGCTGCACGCTTTGGATAAACTGTCGAATCCCATCTGCATTGTGCGCTCCGTCAAAATACACCCCCGGTGCCACCATCTGCATCCTGCCGGGCCAACCGGTTTTCGCCATACTCTCCGCAATCATTCTGCGGTCCATCCGAAGATCTGTCATCAGCATGGTAAGGGCCCGGTAAGCCAGCGCCGCATTCATCATCTGATAAGATGCAGCAAAGGGGATGGACAAATCAACAACATCATATCCACTTACATAGGAAAAATCAATGTTTTTCCCGGTAATTCCATGAAATTTAAGACTTTCTAAAGAAATGGGATAATAGGGAGCCCGATTTCTTTTTGCTGTCTCTGTGATCACCCGGTTTGCTTCCGGATTTGAGGCATCGAAAATCACCGGTATTCCTTCTTTAATTATCCCGGCTTTCTCTGCTGCAATGGCTGAGATAGTGTCCCCCAAATACTCCGTGTGTTCTAAACTGATGGAAGTAATTATGGTAAGCATGGGCTCGTCAAATACATTGGTGGCATCCAGCCTCCCTCCCAGCCCGGTCTCCAAAATCAGATAACGCACCTGTTTTTTTTGAAAATAATACATTCCCATGGCAAACAGATATTCAAAAAAAGAGGGGTGAGCCAGACCATCGGCTTCCATCTGCTCCACCACTTCCGCCACAGCCTCAAAGCTTTCGATAAATTCTGCCCTGCTGCAGCGCTGTCCATTTACCACGAACCGCTCCTCCATACACACCAGATGTGGGGAGGTAAACATCCCCACCCGCAGTCCTGCATCCTTCAACACCTGATGAAGATAGGCACAGACGCTTCCCTTGCCGTTACTTCCCGCAACATGGATGATCTCAAATCTCCGTTCCATGATGTGCAGTCTTCTCAACAGCTCACGGGTGTGATTTAAATCATTTTTTTTGGTGAATTTTGGGATTGCATATATATAATCACATATTTCCTCGTAGGTCATTACTTTCATCACTTTCTAAGTATAAACCAGTGGTGAATTTTTGCAAGGGGGGATTCACCGCAGTTTTCTCGCTTTCTCGACATGTATCCTGCACCGGAACTCACTTGCAGATTCCACACACTTTTAAGATTAACCACGTAAGATACGGGAACGCTGCACTCTTGTGACATCGGTAAAACAACCGGATTCCCATTGCTGTTGTCAGGGGAAACTGTTTCAGCACCTCCCGTGAAAAATAAAGATTTTTCTCCTTTGTGGGGAAATTTTCCGTCAATAAACGGTGGCAGTAAGCACAGTAATCCTTCACTTCCGGAAGGCTTGCATCTCCAATATTCATCAGACCGTACCAGGAGAGCATTTTCACCAAAGCCAGTTGGAAACGTCCCACATCCACGCCTTCAGTGCTGACCACTGACCGGGTCATGGTTTCAAAACTTTCATAGGGAAAGCGCTTCACCATGCCACCCTTGTACGCCACAGAGGTGATAGACTCCGGGTTGTAACGATACTGGTAATTACACACATCCACCGTAACGATTTTCTCTGTCAGGTTATTGCATTTCAGAGAAAAATCCAGATCATCCAGACGTACCCCTTCGCTGAACCGGATGGAATAACGTTTCACATAAGAGGCCCGGTATAACTTTGCCCAACTCAAAGTAAAAAAGAGACAAATCTTGCCATTGGCACGAATATAATGTGCCACACTCTCAATGGATGTATGTTCTAAGATCTGTCCCTCGTCATTGACACGCTCAAATCCACACACGGAAATATCCGCCTGCTGCGATACGATGGCATCATACAGCTGACGGAGATAATCCGGTTTCACATAGTCATCCGCATCCACAAATGTATAGAAATTCCCCTGTGCCAGATCCATTCCTTTATTTTTTGCCACAGACTGCCCTGCATTTTCCTGATGGATTACATGCAGCCGGGAATCCTTCCTTCCGGCTGCATAAGACTCCAGGACCTGTCCGGTTCCATCCGTGGATCCGTCATTGATCACAATAATTTCAAAATCCTGAAAGGTCTGATCAAACAGGGAATCCAGACACTGCTCCACATATTTTTCCACATTATAAGCGGGAATAATAATCGATATCTCCATACCAAACTTTTACCTTTTCTGCTTACATCTGTGCCAGACGGGCCTGTACCTGTTCCATCATCTGCTGATACTTCGCCAGTTTCTCCCGCTCCTCCTGAATCTTTGCCTCAGGCGCTTTGCTGATAAACTTCTCGTTGTTCAGCATACCGTTAGAACGTGCCAGTTCCTTTTTCAGACGCTCCTCTTCCTTTAAGAGACGCTCCTTTTCCTTGGCCAGGTCCACCAGATCCTCCAGAGGCATATAAGCCACTGCTCCGGGGATTACAACAGACACCGCATCCTCACCGATTCCTGTCTTGTCCGCCTGTACATCCACTTCATTGGCACTGATCAGATTCTGATAAGTGCTCTTCATCTGTTCAAATATGCTGCGAAGATCCGCATTCTCAGATACAATGTACACTTTTGCCTTGCGTGAAGGCGGAACATCCATCTCGGTACGAAGATTACGGATTCCCTTTACCAGATCCTTCACATGAGCCATCTGCTCTTCCTCTGCCGTGAAGTTCCACTCCTCCTTATAAACCGGCCAGTCAGCCAGCATAATGGTCTCTTCCTCCGGATTTAAGGTGCAGTAAATCTCCTCGGTGATAAACGGCATATAAGGATGTAACAGCTTTAAGGCCTGTCCCAAAACCGTCTTTAAGGTCCACAGTGCACAGTTTGCTGCTGCGGGATCCTCCTCCTTCTTATAGGTACGCACTTTTGCAATCTCAATATACCAGTCACAGAACTCATCCCAGATGAAATCGTATACTTTCTGAACCGCAATACCCAGCTCAAATTTATCCATGTTCTCGGTGACATCCCTGGTCAGAGTGTTCACTGCAGACAGGATCCATTTATCCTCCGGTGCCAGTTCAGAAAGGGCAGGCTCTGTCACCTCTACTCCATCCAGATTCATCATAATGAAACGGGATGCATTCCATACCTTATTGGCAAAGTTTCTGGATGCCTCCACTCTCTCCCAGTAGAAACGCATATCATTTCCCGGTGCATTTCCGGTGATCAATGTCAGTCTCAGGGCATCTGCGCCATACTTATCGATTACCTCCAGTGGATCAATACCGTTTCCTAAGGACTTACTCATCTTCCGTCCCTGGGAATCTCTCACCAGTCCGTGGAACAGTACCGTATGGAACGGTGCCTTGCCCATCTGCTCATAGCCAGAGAAAATCATTCGGATTACCCAGAAGAAAATGATATCGTAACCGGTTACCAGCACATCATTGGGATAGAAGTAATCCAGCTCCGGTGTCTTTTCGGGCCAGCCCAATGTGGAGAATGGCCACAGTGCTGAGGAGAACCAGGTATCCAACGTATCCGGATCCTGCTCCAGGTTGCTGCCACCACATTTCGGACATGTGCAGGGTGCTTCTTTGGAAACCACCATCTCCCCACAGTCCTTACAGTAGTAAGCCGGTATCCGGTGTCCCCACCAAAGCTGACGGCTGATACACCAGTCGCGGATATTGTCGGTCCAGTTGAAATACGTCTTCTCCATACGCTTAGGCAGAAGCTTGATCTCTCCGTTCTTCACGCCCTCTACCGCAGGCTTGATCAGCTCGTCCATCTTTACAAACCACTGCTGTTTAATCATGGGCTCTACCGTAGTACCGCAGCGATCATGGGTACCTACGTTATGGGAATGGGGTTCTACCTTCACCAGAAGGCCTGCTGCCTCCAGATCTGCCACCAGTGCTTTTCTGCACTCATAGCGATCCATGCCGGCATATTTTCCTGCCTTTTCGTTCATGGTGGCATCGTCGTTGATGACCACGATTTCCTCCAGGTTATGACGTTTGCCCACCTCAAAATCGTTGGGGTCATGGGCCGGTGTGATCTTCACACATCCGGTTCCAAATTCTTTATCTACATAGGAGTCTGCAATCACCGGAATCTCCCGGTCTGTCATAGGCAGCTTTAACATCTTTCCGATAATGTCCTGATAACGCTCATCCTCCGGATTTACAGCCACTGCCGTATCACCGAACAAGGTCTCCGGTCTGGTGGTGGCAATCTCTACATATCTGCCTTCTTCCCCTACTACCGGATAGTTAATGTGCCAGAAGAAACCATCCTGCTCCTCATGCTCCACCTCTGCATCGGAAATGGATGTCTTACATACCGGGCACCAGTTAACGATACGGGATCCCTTATAAATCAGTCCTTTCTCATACAGCTTTACAAAAACTTCCAGAACCGCGTCGGAACATCCCTCGTCCATGGTGAAACGCTCTCTGCTCCAGTCTGCGGAGGAACCCAGTTTCTTTAACTGATTGATGATGCGGCTGCCGTACTCTTCCTTCCAGTCCCAGCACTTCTCCAAAAATCCTTCCCGGCCCAGCTCGTTCTTATCAATCCCCTGTGCCTTTAAGGAATCAATAACCTTCACCTCAGTGGCGATGGCTGCGTGGTCGGTGCCGGGCTGCCATAACGCATTGTATCCCTGCATTCTCTTATAACGGATCAGAATATCCTGCATGGTGTTGTCCAAAGCATGTCCCATGTGGAGCTGTCCCGTAATATTTGGAGGCGGCATCACGATGGTAAAAGGCTTTTTGCTGCGGTCTGCCTGTGCCTTGAAATATCCGTTGTCTTCCCACTTCTTGTAAAGTCGATCCTCGATTCCTTTTGGATCATAGGTTTTTGCTAACTCTCTGCTCATTTTCAATCTCCTTACCTGTTGTCTAAATAGAAATCCGCTCTGCAGGATTTTCCTGCTGTGGCTAATTGCCATCGGCAATAAAAAAACCCTTCTCATCCGAAAACGGATGAGAAGGGCGAATCGTCGCGGTACCACCTTCATTGCACACGGACACAAATCACCTTATGGCTCTGTCCATGCCTCTCCTGTCTGTAACGGAAACAATCCGGGAAAGCTTATGCCGTACATCTACATGTCAACGGCTTTCTGGGCTCTCCGGCTCCGAAGCTACCTTCCACAGTTCGTATGCAGAACCCTCGCACCATACCGGGCTCCTCTCTTGGCATCATGGCTGTGTACTCCTCTTCCTCTGCGCCTATATCTTCACCTACTATAAAATAAATCAGTTGTTTTTGTCAAGGGATTCTTCCTTCATCCAGAACTCATCCCCAAGATCCAGTTCCACCGGCATGTGGTTTACCCGTTTTTCCTTAGGGGGAAGCTGCATATAATCCCCATACATATGCGTAAGATGCTCATCATAATTGGCCGGCACCTTCACCATAAGATCCTCAAAGGGCATCTCCTGCAAAGGGAACATATCCGCCCTGGTCATCCTTGACTCCATGGGCATGCTGCACATGAGCGTTACATAACGGCTGTCAGAGCCATTTCCCATGCGGGATGCCTGATCCAGCTTTCTGTCCAGATATTTCGGCGAAACATGAAAGATTTTCATACCGTAGTAGAGAATCCGCCAGGCTGCCCTCCCGCAGGAAAATATAAACCCATTGCCCACGATCTGCGGCTGTTTCACACGTTTGGCCACGGACAGAAACCGCCAGAAATTCACCTTGCGCACCTGCTTTACACCTGCTGCACCCTCCAGCAGCTGATCAAAGGGAAAGATATCCATATAGATTCCCAGATGCATATCAGAATCGCTGATCTGTCCCTCCACGAACCTGGTGCCATTCATGCGGACCTTGGCAAAAGCCAGATGATAACAGGGATCCGTCTCCAGATTCTGCAAAAAGAAACGGTCTCCCAGCTCCTTTGGAGCAATCTCCATGAATTTATCATAATCTTCCCGCAGCATTCCCACATCCAGATCATCATCCCATGGAATGAACCCCTGATGACGCACCACTCCGATCAGCGAACCATACACAAAGAAATATGGCAGATTATGCTTGTCGCAAATCCGGGCAAACTCTTTATAAATGGTCAGTTCTGCCCGGTGCACTTTTTCCAGCTGATCACTCTGATACTCTATATATCTGATTTCTTCTTTCATGTTATCCTCTTTTCTTTGAAACAGTTGCGCGCAGCATCGATACAAACATCCGGAATTCACTGGTTCTGCAGGAAATCAGCAAAAAGATCACATTGGGAACCAATGCCACTACCACTAGTTTTCCCGCCAGAGTCAGCAGTCCGTTTCCCGGAATCAGCCCGCACAGGTAATAGGTTCCCGCCCCCGCTGCTGCCGTCACCAGCAGATAGAGCAGGGTCTTTCCGTAATATTTCCCCATTCCTGCGTCAAAACCGTAACGATACAGGGTGTGGGGTTCCCACCAGATGGTAACCGCCAGCACGCTGACTGTGGTACCCAGGAATACACCCAATGTCCCAAGTTTCTGAGCCAGAATGATGGACACCACCAGATTGACCGCAGCCTCCACCACCGGTTTCATCTTATCCTGCCAGTAGATTCCCACTGCCATACGGAAATTCTGCACCGACTGGCGCATTCCATTGAGATAAAAGTTCACACAAAGTAACACAACCACCGACGTTTCCATGAGATATTTGCCGCCCAGCCAAACCTGGATGAACGGATCCAGCAGGCATGCCAACGCAATGGAGCAGAATCCGTAGGACCAGAAATTAATCCAATATGTGGTATAAAAAACTTTCGTCACTTCTTTTTTGTCCACATAGAGGTTAAAATCCCCCACACTGGCGGTCATGGCAGAAAAAATCTGGGATACCAGCATATTGATGGCATTGATGATGCTGAAGTAGTTGGAATACAGGCCCACCACCACAAGACCGATGTATTTGGACAAAACGATATTGTCCGTGGCATTTACAATCACCGTACCCAGTTTTTGAAAAGCCAGTGCCAGAGTGTTTTTCTTGATAGAAGACATGGTGCCGGAATCCAACGGTCCGATATTCTTCTCCTTCATAAAAGGATAGCGTTTGTCCACAATCTTCGCCAGACAGTAATGCTGCCCCAGCGTAAACACTACCTGCAGCACCAGATAAACCGTGTAACTTCTCCAGAGGGCCAGTGACACCACCTGTACAATGCTCATAGCCGAATACCAGAAACTGTAGTTGGTCTGTTCCAGATACCGTTTCTGATCCGCATTCACCAAAACGGCCTTATAAGAAAAAATGTAGTCCGCCGATACCCCCGCCACATACAGCACATAGTAAAGATAGATGTTTGGCATATCAGTGGGCATATCCTTAATAATGGATGGCAGCACCGGAATCAGCGCCACTCCCACCACAAAAATAGCAATCGCCGCAAAGGTATAGCACCGTTTAAACAGCAGCATAATGGACTTGATCTTTTCATGGTCCTGATCCTTTAAAGGCTGGTACAGGCTGTAACTGATGGCCACGCCGATTCCGAGCTCTGCCAGCCTCAGCAGGGAAAGCACATTGGAAAACAGGCCGTTCAGTCCCAGATAAACCGTCCCCAGATACATCAGGAAAAAATACCTGGTGACAAAGGTTATGATCATTAAAATCACCTGCGCCGCCCAAGAGGACAGCAGATTTTTAATTACACGCACAAATCTCATAGTTTTACTTCTTTCCTCAGGTCCCTCTTATATGCCTGCCCACTTGCACTTTCCCACATAAAGCATTCTACTGAATCACTACACCGCCGTCCTGCAACACAGTTCCCTCTGCATCATGGCTCAAAAACCACACATAGGACACATTAAATTTACGCCATGAAGTATCCGTGATTCGTCTCTCCATGCGGCGAATATAGTAATCCCGGTCATAGGTGCTGTTGGTAAGATCCAGCAATGCTTCCTTGTAGGAATCCGACAAAAGCACAGGCGCCGCATCCGCTCCCATATGACGGGCCAGATACTCTGTATCTTCATAGGGATCCGTCTCCGCAAAGAAGGCATATTGTGTCTCCTCCGTCATATTGTCCGTATTCACCTTGGCTATCCAATAATCCGGTCTTGAAAAACTGAGCAGGAGATACAACACTGCCACCGCCGCCATACTGTATCGAAACAGCGGAAAATGTTTCATCCATATACTAATCAGCACACCGGTCATGATCAAAAAGATCACAAGCAACGCCCACAGCACAAAAATCCGCAGGAATGTCAAATACTTATACTGAATGTATAAAACCATACGGAATGCGCTGGAAGCAATCATGATATAGGTAGTCACCGTAATGATGGTCAAAAAGATTTTCAGCACTGTGCTTTCCCGGAACAGATACATTCCAATGAGAACCAGCACCATATTTAAGATACACACAAACAGCAGCTGGAAAAAACCGGTTCTGGCATACTGACTGTAGCTCATGTTCTCCGGCAGGCGCATATTTCCCACGATTCCGCCGATAAACAGGTAGGCAATCTGAATCACGCTGAACAAAAGATACACCACGGAAAGGACAGCAGATACGGTAATGGCAATCACCGGTTCTCCCTTGGCGCGATCCTTAACCGCAGGATCAATCTCCTTCTTAGTCAGGTAAGCCAACAACATATAAGCCACAAAAAACACTGCTGCAATCAACAAAATAATACGGAAAATATGTCCCAGCATTTTCAGCAGAGAGTCAATGTTAAACAGCCACTTAAACAAATTGGCAAATACCGCATCCGCCGTGGCCAGCATCACCACTACCACCAGCACCAGCGGTATACAGATGGCCAACCCGATAAACACATACTTGGTATAACCCTTCTTCTTTTTCTGTCCCTCCGGGTTTATCAGCCTGTTATAAGCGGCACTGTCCGTAATGGGCTTCGCAATACATCCAAATGCCATAACCACCGTTTCCACAATGGACAGCACATACTTACAAAATCCCCACTTCCGGTCATCATATACCGTATGTAGCAAAAATGCTAAAATCATCAGAAAGATACCAAGCTTATTCCATGCGATAATCCGGCTGTCCCCCGTCAAAAATGTGGAAATTCCCAACAATTCGATAACAACAGCATACCATACATTATCCTTTTTCCAACCCAGCTGCAGCTTTTGCAGACAAAAATAGAAATAGAAAACAGTACCTGCAGTAAACACCGTATACAAAATTCCCGCCTTATTTTCATAGAGACACAATGCATAGAACACTGCATAAATTAAGGTTGCCAGGCATAAAACCGGAAATTTGCCGATCCGGTTCTGCTCTGCCGGTGAAACGGATTCCCCGTTTGGTATCCGGCCCGCTCCCTGCGGCATCTGTCCCGGAATTGCTCCCGGATTTGTATTCCGTCCCTGCATCTGTTCCGGTCTCTGTCTCTGTGTCGGTTCCGGCACCGGATTGGCAGTCTGCTGTAAATTATTTTCCTGGTTCATAATATCCCCTCCTATCAGTCCGTTGGACTGTTGCAATATCGTATTCACTATATCCATCCCCTTGAAAAAAGTCAATCTTTCCCATCCCAATTTAAGACTTTCTTCCATTTTTTTACAATAAACATGACATAGTTTAAGATTTTTTTCAGATTTGGATCATATAAAAAATGCCGTCTGCAGAACATTGCTCTTTTTCCGAGAAAATATTCTGCAAACAGCAGTTTTTGTATCCAAATCCAGCCTCTTCCCGCGTAAAAAATTACTGCAGCAGAGCCAATATCTCATCCTTAGAAATAAGCCCAAGGCTCTTTTTTACTACCTCACCTTTTTCAAATACCACCAGCATCGGTATGCTGACCACTTTATACTCCTGTGCCAGTTCCATGGACTCATCCACATTCAGTTTGCAGACTTTGTATTCCGGATGTTCCTGGGCCACTTCCTCAACCAACGGTGACAGCATCTGACAGGGTCCGCACCAATCCGCATAAAAATCTACCAATACCTTGACGTCTGAAGCAAGAACCTCCTGCTCAAAATTTTCGCTCGTAATCTTGACTGCCATTTTCCCTCCTATTATCAAAAACCTTGTTTCACTCGAACTGTGTCTTTTACTCCTGCTCGGTGGAATCCACAGTCTCTGTGGAATCCTCCGTGTTCTCTCCGGTCACAACTGCATTGCCGCAGATCATTTCCAATGCCTGATTGCAGACAAAAATCTTCTCCAGATAGCTTCTGCCGGCCTGCTCAGTGGAACCATAGCTGAGATATAATGTGGATTCGCTGCTGTATCCGTAGCTGGATAACATATCGTTCACATATGTCTGGAACTCCTCCTCGTCAAAGGTAATTCCCTCCACACTGGCAATGGCCTCCAATATCAGCTGAGTGTCCACATCCAGTTCAACCTCTTCCTGAAGTTCTGCCACAAATTCCTCGTAGCTCTCACCCAGCGTATTCTCCACATAATCCTCCAATGTGGTCTCTTCATCACAGTAGTAACTCTCATACTGTGCCAAAATCTCGCTCAGGCGGTAATCCAACAGCCCATCCGGATAGGAATCTACAGTACAGATCTCTGTGATTTTATCCAATACGGCACTGCGGATTGCTGAATCCTTATTGGATTCTGCGGTAGATTCCAGATATGTCTGTACATCTGAGATCATGTCCTCTGCGCTGTCGTAGTCCAGATTCGGGTTCTGCTCCTTCACATACGCCACATAATCATCATCAATATCCTCGTAAGCTACGTCCTGTTTCTCCACAATCTTATTTACGGTAACTGTAAATACCACATCCTGACCTGCAAGATCTGCAGAACCATAGGTCTCCGGGAAAGTCAGATTCAGGTCCAGAGTCTCTCCTACAACGGCATCGATGAGGCCATCCTCGAATCCATCAATGAAGCTGTCAGAACCAATCTCCAGAATATATCCCTCTGCGCTTCCGCCATCAAATGCCTCTCCATTCAAATATCCAACGTAGTCGATATTGACAAAGTCACCTTCCTCCACCACATCCTTGTCCAGATCCACGTAATAAGGATAGTAAGCCAGAACGCTGCTCTCCAAAAATTCCTTCACATCATCCTCAGTCACTGAATAATCGTCATCCAGTGTAACCTCGATGGCACTGTAATCTCCCAGTGTCACATAATCAACGGCATTGTACTCCGGCATATTGCTTTCTTCAGCCGTTACTTCCGTATCCTCCACACTCTCGCCGGTTTTATCGGAACCGCAGGCAGTCACACCTGCCACCAGAGCTGTACATAAAAATATTGCTAATAATCTTTTTTTCATTTTTAATTAATCCCTTCTGAATTTTGATGTGTCCATGCTCTTCCCCCGAACATGGGCATGTAAAGCATAAAAACACTATACGATAATACCACAATACCAAAAAAATGAAAAGGGAAAATGTATCCAAAGATTTTCTTGAGTTTTCCAATAATCAATGATACAATGAAAAACGGATTTCACTTGAAGGAGGGTTTTATCGTGCCAACATACGTTATTGTTTTGATTATTATAGCGGTTGTATTAGTCGCAGCCGTCATCGGATTATATTTTCTTGGGAAAAAGACCCAGAAACAGAAGGAAGAGCAGGATGCACAGATTGCTGCCAACTCCCAGACCATCTCCATGCTCATCATCGATAAGAAAAAGATGCGCATGAAGGACGCCGGTCTTCCGGCCAACATTCTGGCCAGCACGCCAAAGCTTCTGCGCCGGTCCAAGATGCCTATTGTAAAGGCAAAAGTGGGTCCCAGAGTTATGACACTGATTGCAGACGCAGCCGTTTTTGATCAGATTCCCGTCAAGAAAGAAGTGAAGGCCACCGTGAGCGGTCTTTATATCACAGGAGTGAAGGGATTGCGGGGTCCTATTGAAACACCAAAAAAGAAAAAAGGATGGCTGGCAAAGATGCAGGAAAAAGCCGGCTTGAAATAAACAGAAAGGGCGGATCACACAGAAGTGACCCGCCTTTTATTATTATGCTTCATAGAGATGAAAATCCCCCGCCCCGACAGGCTTAACATTCATGCGGATGGTGCAGTCCGCCAAATGCTCATAATTGGCTTCCAGCACATAACTGACCTCCACATCCATGTTCTGTTCCTGCTCCCGGATCTGGATATCCGTTGCCTCAATTCCAATCAAGAGACTTCCGAAGGGCGTGTTGTAATAGGAGAGATTCTTCTTATTCTTTTCAAATACCATATGAACATTGGCCACACCTTTTTTGGTGATTTCCAGACAATCCGGCTGCAGTTTTATGGTGTTTTTCGTAACATCGGAAAATCCTTCCATAAACTCATCATAGAGAATATAATGCTTATCATTTTTCAGATAATAATCCCCCCGGGTGATCACCTCCAAAGGCTCCGCTTCTCCCTCTGTGGGCATCTGCAGGCCACTGATGGTCAAGATTACATCCTTTGTCATTACACGTCCTCCTTTGGTACGAGCTAAATTACGGACGCATTATAGCACACAATCCCGTAGGGTGCAATCCGTATTATTCTTGAGTTTCCGTAATTTTATTTTACAAGGCCAAAAACACCTGCCACATTTCGTGGCAGGTGAATATTGCACATAAATTGCCTTCGGAAAACAAGTTTTCCGAGAGCAATTTTGTGCAATTTAACTTTGCTGCTATCGCAGCAAGTTCTTTTGGCCTGCTGAACATACTAAATGCGGAAACTCAAGTATTATTTCCGGCTTTGAAACAGATTCTCTACCTCTTCCACAATACGGAATGACACCTGGTAATCCTTTGTCTCCATCAGTTCCTCATATTCCTGGGTGGTCAGGGTCTGACTCAGCTTTTTTTCCGATTCTTCATCCACCACATCATAAGTTCCGTCTGCAAAACACATATTGGGATACATGACGCACCACCAGTTATGACCGGTACCGGAACCGATGACAATCTCCAGGGCCCGGTAAGTCCCTGCTGGGAATGTGTAGGCTCCGTAAGTTTTCACCGGGAATTCCACGTCCGCCACATAGACCTCCACGCCATACTCATATCCCTCTGCTTCTATGACCTCCGTCGCAGTTTCCACGATCTCCGCCATGTGTTCCTTCACAATATCCTCTGACTGCTGCCTGCTGTCTGCCTCCGCCAGATACTGCGCCAACAATTCCCCCACCGCGTCCCGCACATCCAGTTTCAGTGCCTGATCCTCCTGACTGTCACTGTTGGCCCGCACATGGAACCGCAGCACCTTTTGGGCAATGGACTGCTGATTCTGTTCATGTCTCGCCTGACAGATCCCCATTCCCAGAACTATAAGCAAAACAACTGCTCCTATATGTATCATCCATCTTTTTTTCTTTGCTGATTTCACACCAATCACACTCCTAACATTTACGGGTAATCCCCTTTACAGTTAGGAGTGTAACCAAATTTTTTCACCTTATACACATAATATTTGTTTCATCTGTTTTGTGCCGATTTCAAACTCACTGGGTGGTGTGGATCCGGCACACGTAATGAATGCTCAGATTTTCCTGATACTTTTCACAGTTTCCGGCATAGACCTGATAGGCTTTCCGGTCATATCCTCCCAGCTTGTAGTAACTGTCGGTGGGATCGATGCCTGCTGCCAAAAGTTTTGCCGCCTTCTGTTCCAGATCCTTCTCCAGATACTCCTTCAGATTTACCGGAACTTTTCCTGTATAGGCAGTGGCATTGGCGGACAGATACACCGTTTCCGTCACACCGCTTTCATCTCCTTCCAACTGATAGCTGCAGGAAATATCCGACAACCGGATCATCGTATCTGCATCCGGGGTTACTCCATAATGTTTCAACAACCCGCAGGAAAGCATAACCACTTCTCCCTGTTCAAAAGAAATACTTCCCACAGGCTCCATGCCTCTCAGGACAAAATAGTCCGCCAGCTCCAGGCCCTGTTCCGTAACGGATACTCTGGGAATCATCAGTGTCTCATCCTGATTATACCGGGCATTCAGCAGAGCCCCCAAAGTCACCGGAGCATCCGCTTTAAAATCCTGATTGGAGGTGATCAGTTCCTGCAGATAATTTCCTACATTATCTTTAATGACTTCACTGCTGGCAATAACTGCTGCGGGTTCATCCTCCGTCACAAAAAGCAAGGTATTGCGGGCAATGACATTCTGCTCCTCCAGGCAGGACAACAGCGCCTCCATCTGCTGCTCCCGGGAAAAAAGCTCCTGAGAAAGAATCAATGCCTTCATGTGATTGTAGTCCATCTGTCCCGGATTTTTGGCATCCGCCTGCTCAAAAAGCTCATAGCCATTTTCCCCATATATGGACACATCCGGCTCCTTTTCCCCGGTGGTATTCTCATCCGCCACATCACTTAGTTCCTGAAATCCCAATGCCATTTCATAGGAACCATCCTGCCAGGCAATCACCGCTGCCATGGGAAAGTTTTTATCCTCCAGTTCCGTGCTGCTGCATCCGCAAAGGCCTAAAGCGGCCAGCGTCATACAGATCACACTCCATATCCGTACTGCTTGTTTCATGACAGCTCCTTTCTATTGTTCCGGATCCAGCCCCAAATCATCAACAGGATCGTCACCGGCAATACCACCAGAAACTGAATCCAAACCAGCGCCTGCTTCCATCCCTGCACATGATAACAGCCCAGTGCGGAAAGCATAGTCAGCACCATGATACACAGAATCCGCCACCCCTGCTTTCCCTTTCCCAGCATTTTTCCCGTCAACTCTGAAGCGTAGAACATCCCGGTATTGATCAAGGCATAAATGGCAAAAAACCAGATTGCCACCATAAACACGTCCTGCCGCTCCAAAAAGCCTCCCGGCAGTTTTACCATGCTCATCAGAGTGATCACCGGCATTTCCATGGCAGCCAGCGCCCCGGCACCGAATATTCCGGTGAGTATCAGACAGATGATACCGTTGATTGCCGCCACAAATATCAGACTCCTGCGGCAGCAGATTCCCAAATGTTCCGGGTGAACCAGATAGGGTCTCATGAAAAAAGCCAGTGCCACAATCATATAAAACAGAAATGCCATGGCAATTCCTTTCCCCAGCGTCCACAGATCATGGGTTGCTACCGGAGTCCACAGGTTGGTATCCACATCCCTGACCGCCAGCAGCAGCATGAGAAACAATGGAATCAGCAAAATCCAAAACAGAATTTCATAGATCCTGGCTCTGCCTTCTATCCCCTGACAGATCCCATATCCCCCCAGCAGGATCAAAAGTCCCGTCACCAGATAGAAGGACTCATCCTTCACCAGATTTTTTACCATCATGTCTCCCAAAAGGTACGCACCATAGCCGGAGATAAGGATTCCCTCCAGGGAATAAAAAATACAGATGGGATAACGAAGCCATCCATGTTCCGCCAGCTCTTGCACACAGCTTCCGCTTTTTTCCAGAAGCCACACCAAAAGGAAGGCCGGAATCAATGCCAGGGCCAGGGCAAAGATGGCATCTCTCCCCAGTATCCGGGCCAGCAGACCCGGCAGTGCCAATGTGCTGATGCCCAGCATGTCGTAAATCAACAGCCGCTGCATCTGCCGGTCAGAGATTTTCTGATTATCCGAAAACATTTATTTCTTCCTCCTTAACCGAACCCGGTTGTCCCTTCTGGCATAGATAGGACGTCTCTTCATGGCAAAAAGCGGCAGCCGCACCAGGCTGTCACGCTCGTCGTGATAGTCGCTTAAATCCGCTGCCACAAAGGGCATCAGATAGGGGATGCCGAAGCTCTTCAGATGAGACAGATGGATCAACACCGCCAGCAGCGCCAACAGGAATCCGTAAAATCCCAGCCATGCGCTCATGCCGATAAAAAAGAATTTCAGCACACGGAATGCGGTGGCGAATTCCTCATTGGGTATGGCAAAAGAACACAGCGCCGTGAAGGCCACCACAATCACCACAATGGGGCTGGTGAGGTTGGCCTCCACCGCCGCCTGACCAATGATAAGGCCGCCCACAATACCTATGGTATTTCCCATGGCTCCGGGGAGCCGGACTCCCGCCTCCCGCAGCAGTTCAAAGGAAAGCTCCATCAGGAGCACTTCCACTACGCCGGGAAAAGGTACACCCTGCCGGGCAGCCACAAAGGAGAGAATCAGATTAGTGGGCAGAATCTGGGTATGAAAATTGCACACCGCCAGATACAATCCCGGCAATGTCATGGCAAAAAAAGATGCAATGTATCGCAGGATTCTTCCCATGGATGCAATCTCCCACCGGCTGTAATAGTCATCGCTGGTACGGATGAAGGAGTTATAGTCCGTGGGAAGAATCAGTGCAATAGGGGAATTGTCCGACAGCAGTACCACCCGTCCCTCCAATATGGACATGGCCGCCCGATCCGGGCGCTGGGTAGTCTGAAACTGTGGAAAAGGAGAATACCATGTGTCCTCCGACAACTGTTCAATGATTCCGCTGTCCAACACCCCGTCAATTTCAAATCCATCCAGCCGTCGCTCGATCTCCTGCAGCAAGGACTCATGGGTGATTCCCTCCATATACACCAGATCCACCTTGGTCTGGCTGCGCACACCCAGGGTTTTCTCCCGGACCTTCACCTTCGGGGAACGGATCCGCTTTCGGATCAGCGCCGTGTTGGCTTTGATGGAATCGGAAAATCCCTCATTTGATCCCCGGATCACTTTCTCGGAGTCCGCCTCATTGATACCCATCTGTGGGTAGCCCTTATCCGGAATCTTCAGCGCCTTGTCCCAGCCATCCACAAAGAGAATGGTATCCCCGGTGAGAAGTCCCGCCGCTGCATCTGTCAATGTTGAAAAAGGTGTGGCATCGGAGAGTCCCAATGCGTTGGCATCTAACTGCCTGCATATTTCCTGCCTGTCACAATCGCTGAGACTGTTTAACAATTTTCCCACCAGAGACCGTTCAAAAATAGTTTCGCCCCCCGTAACCTCAATGTAGGCTACAAAACATGACACCTTCTGTCCGGCTCCAATCTGCATCTGACGCATTTTGATATCTGCGCAGTCACAAAAGATTTCTTTAAATCCCCTGATATTTTCCGCTAATGATGTGCTGATTTGATCCATGGTTCCTCCCATTCCAACGCATGGAGTCCATACGTTCCATATTCTCATTCTGTTTTGCTTTTTTCATAAAAAAAGAGATAGACATCCCGTCTATCCCTAGGTTTTCCAATATTTTATTATCTATTCGGCATTTCATGAAGTTTCGGAATCTTACTCCTGATTCCGGATCATATCCTTCACCGTCTCCGCCTGATTGCGCACATGACGTCTCATGATTTCCGCCACCTTTTCCTTATCCCGCTGGCGCAATCCATCCACAATATCCTGATGCTCCTGCAAAAGCTTCGGATAGGCCTTCTCATCCTTTAAATATTCCACACGGTAGCGGTACATCTGCTCTCTGAGATTATTCAAAAGCACCACCAGTCTGGGGTTTCCGGTAGCCTGATAAATTACATCATGAAACTGCACATCCATTTGGGCCAGCAGCTTGATATCCTTGCTGCGGGTGGCATCCTCAAATTTCTGACGGGCCTGTTCCAACTGCTCTAACTGTTCCGGCTGCATATTATCTGCTGCCAACTGCACCGCCAGTTCATCCAACGCACTACGAATCTGCAGCACATCCTCTGTATCCTTCTCCGACATATGGGCCACCACAGCGCCACGGCGCGGAATGGTCACAGCCAGGCCCTCCTGCTCCAGCATACGGATGGCCTCCCGGATAGGTGTCCGGCTGACGCCCAGCTTGGAAGCAAGCTTTAATTCCATCAGACGCTCCCCGGGTTTTAACTCACCCTTTAAAATTGCCTCCCGCAGAGTGTTAAACACCACATCCCGCAAAGGCAGGTATGCATCCATATTTAGCTGTAAATCATCGGTCATATCTCTTCCTCCTGTTTACAAGGTAACGCCCCTCACCGGCGGTTGTTATAGATATCTGTCACAAAGGTCTGTCTTGCCAGACCGGTCTTTTTTAAGGCTTCCACCGCCCGTCGTGCGGCGTCCTCATCCCCATACAGTGCAAAAACCGTAGGACCGCTGCCGCTCATCATGGCATTCTTCGCCCCATTTTGCATCAGCACATCCTTAATCTCTGCAATTTCCGGATATTTATGAATGGTCACAGACTCTAACACATTTCCCATATGGGCAGCAATGGCATCCAGATCCTTTGCCTTGATATCAGAAATGAGCTGATCAATGTCCGGATGCTCGGTGTTCTCATCCAATACCAGATGCTCATAGACATACTTGGTGGAAACACTGATCTGAGGCTTTGCAATCACCACCGGACACTTCACCATGGGAGGAAGAGACGTCAGTTTCTCTCCGATTCCCTCTGCCAGAGCCGTTCCCCGCATGAGACAGTAGGGCACATCTGCCCCAAGCTTAACTCCCCGCTCCATCAAATCCTTTCTGCTGAGTCCCAGCTCAAACATCTGATTCATGCCATAAAGGACTCCTGCCGCATCGGTGCTGCCGCCTGCCATACCCGCAGCCACCGGAATCCGCTTCTGAAGGCGGATATGCACGCCCTCCTTCAAATGAAACTCCTCTTTCAGAAGCGCTGCCGCCCGGTAAGCCAGATTCCCCGGATCCGTGGGAAGAAACTTCAGATTCGTCTCCAACGAAATGTCAGACTCCGTCTTCTCCAGAAACAACTGATCATAAAGATGAATGGTCTGCATAATCATCTTTACCTCATGATACCCGTCCTCACGGCGACGGAGCACATCCAGTCCCAGGTTGATCTTCGCCAATGCCTTTACTGTTATTTCGTCCATTGTTTTTCTCCTGTATTTTGTATACACAACACTTAATTCCACTATATCATTTTTTGAGAAAAAGTCAATTTGAAAAAGTCTTGAGTTTCCGTAATTTTATTTTATAAGGCCAAAAGCGCCTGCCGGTTTGAAACCGACAAGCGCTCGTTTTCTAATGAATTATAAAATTACTGTACCCATTCGCCGGATGTGGCCAATTTGTAGCCATCGATAACGGTATCATGGGCCATTGCTCCGGAGGACAGTAAATAATACCAGTTTCCTCCATCCTGAAGCCAGCCGGTCTTCATGGCACCGGACTCATCCATGTAATACCAGTCAGATCCATCCTTAAACCAACCGGTGATCATGGCTCCGGAAGCATCCATATAATACCAGGTACCGCCGTCACTTACCCAGCCGGTTGCCATGGCTCCGGAGGGTTTCAGGTAGTACCAGGAAGCTCCGTCCTTAAACCAGCCGGTTGCCATGGCTCCGGAGGGCTTCAGGTAATACCAGGAAGCTCCGTCCTTAAACCAGCCGGTCTTCATGGTGCCGGAAGCATTCA
>JBJELW010000089.1:0-12667 GCA_051879315.1 Roseburia sp. | reverse complement strand
CAGAAGCGTGGAGAAGAGATCGGGCAGAAGCGTGGCAAAGCGGAATCTGTTCTGGAACTTTTAGAAGAATATGGTCCTATTCCTCAGGAATTGATGACGAAGGTCATGGCAGAGGAGAATCTGGACATTTTGAAAAAATGGCATAAGTTAGCCGCAAAGGTGGAATCCATCGAGGAGTTTGCAGAGCGGATGTAACTTACAAGAGGAGAATCAATAATCATAATTTCAAGATGATATAAAAATATAGCAAATGCACTCTTAGCAACAGAAAGTTGCGAAAGAGTGCATTTATGCTTTCAGTTATGTTTGGAATTTTTTACAGTCAGGCACAGACAGCAACCGTCATCCGTGTAACTACATTTTAAAGAAACTCATTGCCTCTTCCAGAATCTGTGCCTGCCCTTTTACGGTGCTTGCCTGTTCTGCAACGAAATTGATTGTTGCAGTCAGTTCTTCGATGGAAGCAGTTGTCTCTTGCGTGCTCGCTGCATTCTGTTGTGATATGGCACTAAGACTTGAAATGATATCAATCACGCCGGTTCTTGAAGAATCACAATCTTTTGCCTGCATATCAACCATACCGCTTTGATTTCTTGTATCCTGAATTCCGGCACTTACATTTGAAAATTCTTTTTGCGTATTCTTCAGATTTTCTTGCTGTTCCTGCAAATGGGTCTTAACCTCGTTCATTTTCTCAATGGAACGCTTTGAGTCTGATACTAACACAGATAAAATGGATTCAATCTGCTTTGCAGATTCGCTGGACTGCTCCGCAAGGGAAGAAATTTCATTTGCAACAACGGAAAATCCCCTTCCTGCTTCGCCGGCACGTGCGGCTTCAATGGAAGCATTCAAAGATAAGAGATTTGTCTGATCTGCTATTGAGGTAATAAAGTTGACAGCTGTGGAGATTTCCTCTACAGATTTGTCTGTCGCATCAACATTCTGCGCTACAATTTCAATTGCTTCTACTGTCTTAGTATTTGATTCGTCAAGCATCCGGATAATGTCCATTGCCTTCTTGCCAGCCGAATCCATTCCATTTGCAACCGTGTCAAGGTCATTAATTCCGCCCACGATACCTTCGATCTTGTTACCCATATCCATAACCTTTGAAGTGGCATTTTCGATGTCGGAAGCCATTGAAAATGCACCCTTTGACATTTCTTCCACAGCATGGGAAATATCCTCTGCATTGCTTGAGGTTGTAACTGCAACATTTTCCAATTCGCTTCCGCTGCCAAGGAGATCCTTCGAAGCATTCTGTACTTTCAAAACGATATCCTGAAGTGTTGATGACAACGTCTTACGGGATTCAATGATAGAGTTAATTTCTGTAATGCTGCTCTTGGCGGTCTTGTATGGTTTTAATTCTCCCTCGGCTAAAAGCTGCAAATTTTTTGCAATAATTTCAAGCGGTTCCTTTATCTTTCTTGCAATCAACAGAGCTTCAACAAAACAAATAGCAAGAATAAGGATTGTGGCAAAAATAAATTTCTTTGCTACTGCCATGATTTCGCTGGAAACAAGAGATTCCTCTTTTCCCGCAAAAGCCATACCCACTACGTTTCCTGATCCATCTTCAACCGGAATATATGCCACGTAATAATCTGCCCCGTTGATGGAAACACCCTTATCTTCATATTCGTTTCCGGCAGATACCAAGGCCCAGATTTCCGGATCAGCGGTGGTTCCCTCATTTCTACCGCTCTCATTATTTGGATCTTCAATTGAAGTTATGTATCGCACATCCTCTAAAAACAAGGTGAGCTGAATGCCGTCGTCTACAAAACTGTCAACATAATCATGCTCATATACTGGCTGATGGTTTTCTGTATTGATAATATCCCATTCATAGTACTCCTTTAGGCCATCGGCAGCTACGTACAATTCATGATAGATATCATCCTCCATGGTATCGGCCATGGAAAAACATCCCACCGCGGCAATTACTACTGCAGCAACTGTCGTTGGAAGCAATGCCGTCATAAGCAATGCCTTCATCATAGATAGCGTTTTCTTCTTTTTCCCCATTTTAAAATGCACCTCCATTGACAAAACCGTTACAATACGCATACTCCATGTAAATTCTCATAATGGTATCATATCATTTAAACATAAATAATTCAACAATTGGACTCATATAAAAAAGGTCTTTTTATTATGAAATGAATTTGTTATAATGAAGAAAACTCGTGTCAAAAAATAGGAGGATTGGATATGGATCAGATCATGATTTTTATATGGATAGCTCTGATCATTGTTTTCTTGGTTATAGAGATTGCAACGGTAGGCCTTACCACCATTTGGTTTGCGGGAGGCAGTCTGATTGCACTTTTGGCCGGAATCATCGGAGCTCCGTTGTGGTTGCAGATCGTATTGTTTTTTGCTGTGTCAGTGTTACTGTTGATTTTTACCAGACCATGGGCATTGAAGTACATTACCCCTCATAAGATTAAAACAAATTATGAGGATGCCATTGGAAAAAAGGTGAAGGTCACCGCCAGAATCGACAATGCAGCAGGAACAGGTACGGTGATTTTGAATGGGCAGGAATGGACGGCCCGCAGTGAGCAGGATGATGTGACCTTTGAAGTGGAAAGCATGCCGGAGGTAGTGAAGGTATCCGGAGTGAAATTAATTGTTCGGTAATGAGTATGGATAAGTTCCCTATGGCGTGTGACGTTGATAGGGAACTTTTTTGGTAGCTGCTGGCAGGCATCCGCATTTACTGCGGATGCTCGTGCCAAATGATAGGGGGACGATATGGCGTATTTTCCTATGTTCATAGATATAGAGCACAAACCCTGCCTCATTGTGGGAGGGGGAAAGGTGGCCTATCGCAAGGCCCGGGTGCTGCTGGACTTTGGGGCGAAGGTTTACCTGGAGGCACCTGAAATAATGGATGTGATCTGCAGTGATGCGGGGATTATCAGCAAATGTAAATGTTTTGCTCCGGAGGATGTGACAGGGATGGCATTGGTGGTGGCGGCCACGGATGATGCCCGGCTGAATCATCAGATTTCCCAGATATGTCAGCGGAAAAACATACCGGTGAATGCGGTGGATCAAATCGAGGACTGCAGTTTTATCTTTCCGGCCTACCTGCGGCAGCAGGATGTGGTGGCGGCCTATTCCAGCAGTGGAAAGAGTCCGGTGGTGACCCAGTATCTGAAGCGGCAGAACGTGGATCTGGTGACACCAAGGCTTGGAGAAATCACAGCACTTTTGGGAAGTGTTCGGGAAAAGGTACAGCAGCAGGTACCTACGGAGGCGGAGCGGAAACGGATTTATGAGGATATGCTGGAAAGCCTTTTGGAGAGTGAGGAGCTTCCGGCTGAGGAAGAATTAATAAAGCTGTTTAAAAGAAGGGATTAGATATGGATCGAACGAGAAGACTTCGCCAGTCTGCAGCACTGCGGGATATGGTGAGAGAAAATCATGTGAGAATTGATGAATTGATATATCCGGTTTTTGTGATAGAGGGAGAGGATATCTGTAACCCGGTGGATTCCATGCCGGGTATCAACCAGTATTCCATCGACCGGCTGGAGGAAGAATTGGACCGGATTCGGGAGGCGGGAATCAAAGCAATTTTAATTTTTGGAATTCCGGCCCACAAGGATGAGGTGGGCAGCGGAGCCTATGATGAGCAGGGAATCGTGCCCCGGGCCATCCGCTTTATCAAAGAAAAAATGCCCCAGCTTATGGTGATTGCGGATGTGTGTCTGTGTGAATATACCTCCCACGGACATTGCGGTCTGATCCGGGGCCAGGAGATTCTAAACGATGAGACGCTGCCTCTTCTGGCAAAGGCATCTGTCTGTTATGCGGAGGCGGGAGCGGATATCATTGCACCCAGCGACATGATGGATAAGCGTGTGGCAGCTATCCGCAAAGCACTGGATGAAAATGGATACATCAATACACCCATTATGTCATACAGTGCGAAATTTGCTTCTTCCTACTACGGCCCATTCCGGGATGCGGCCCATTCCGCACCGGGATTCGGAGACCGGAAAACTTACCAGATGGATCCCTCCAACGGTAGAGAAGCCTTGAGGGAAATCGCTCAGGATATTGCGGAAGGAGCAGATATGATTATCGCAAAACCTGCTCTGGCCTACATGGATATCATCAAGGAGGCCAGCCAAAACTATAATATTCCCATCGTGGCCTACAATGTCAGCGGAGAATATGCCATGGTGAAGGCAGCTGCAAAAGAGGGCTGGATCGATGAAAAAAAGATTGTCATGGAGAACATGGTGGGTCTCAAACGGGCAGGAGCCAAGATGATCATTACCTATCATGCACTGGATGTGGCAAGATACATCAAGGAGGAGAACTGACGTGGACGACAAATCGCAGGAGTTATTTGCCCGGGCAAAAAAGCACATTCCCGGCGGGGTTAACAGTCCGGTACGGGCCTTTGGCGGTGTGGGGCGAACCCCCCGTTTTATCAATTCAGCCAAGGGAGACCGGATTACGGATGTGGACGGAAATGAAATGATTGACTATGTGTGTTCCTGGGGCCCCGGGATTTTAGGCCATGCACATCCCCAGGTGATAGAGGCGGTGAAGGAGGCCTGCGACCAGGGACTTTCCTTTGGTGCCCCCACGGCCCGTGAGGTGGAGCTGGCAGAGCTGATCGCAGAGCTGGTTCCCTCCATGGAGGTGAGTCGTCTGGTGAGCTCCGGAACGGAGGCTGTCATGAGCGCCATCCGGGCAGCCAGGGGCTATACCGGAAGGGATAAGATCATTAAGTTCAAGGGCTGTTATCACGGGCATTCGGATGGCCTTCTGGTGAAGGCCGGATCAGCGGCGCTGACCACCTCCGTGCCGGACAGCGCAGGGGTTCCGGCAGATTATACGAAAAATACGCTGGTGGCTTTGTACAATGATCCTGCCTCGGTGGAACAGCTTTTTGCGGAAAATCCGGGGGAGATTGCGGCGGTGATCGTGGAGCCGGTGGCAGCTAATATGGGTGTGGTGCTTCCCGGGGATGGTTTTTTACAGTTTTTGCGGGATATTACCACAAAAAACGGTGCGCTGCTGATCTTTGATGAGGTGATCACGGGATTTCGTCTGGCTCTGGGCGGGGCCCAGCAGTATTTCGGTATTCGCCCGGATCTGACCACCCTGGGTAAAATCGTGGGCGGCGGAATGCCTATCGGCGCGTACGGCGGCAGCCGGGAAATCATGCAGTGTATCTCGCCGGATGGCCCGGTGTATCAGGCGGGAACCTTATCCGGGAATCCGGTGGCCACGGCAGCAGGACTGAAAACTCTGCAGATTTTGCAGGCGCACCCGGAAATCTATCCGGAGCTGGCAAGAAAGACCAACACCCTGGCTGAGGCGGTGAGAGAGGCTGCCCGGGGCAGAGTGACGGTGAACCAGATTGGCTCTCTTATGAGCATCTTTTTCACCGAAGATCCGGTGGTGGATTATGAGAGCGCGGTGCACTCCGATACCGGGCGATATGCGGACTATTTTGGATATCTGTTGGATCGGGGCATCTATGTGGCTCCGGCCCAGTTTGAGGCTATGTTTGTATCGGCGGCCCACACGGAGGAAGACATCGAAAAAACCTGTCAGGTGTTTCGGTCCTATTTTGCAGGTATGTATATCACTGAGGGCGGAATATAGTAGAAGAATAACAGTATGGAATTCGGAATATTAGGAATCAATTATAATAAAGCAAAACTGGATATCCGGGATCAGGTGGCGTTTACGGACAGCATGAAGATAGAATTTATGCAGGCGGCAGCAGATTTTTCTGTGGAACAGTGCATGATTTTGTCTACCTGTAACCGAAGTGAGGTATACTTTTTCTATGAAGAAGAATGGCAGTATGAACGCATGAAGGAACTGTACCGACAGACGTTCCCCGGCGTGACGATGACGGATTACCTCATGTCTGATAACGGGAAAGCGGCCATTGCTTACCTGTATCGTGTTGCAGCGGGGCTGGAGTCGCTGGTGCTGGGAGAAGACCAGATCCTGGGACAGTTAGGAGATGCCTTGGATTTTGCCAGGACCATGGGGCACAGTAAAAAGGAATTGAACAAGGTGGTAAGGGATGCCATCACCTGCGCCAAACGCATTAAGACCGAATTAAAAATCAGCGAAAAGCCTTTGTCTGTCAGCTATGTGGGAATTCGTGAATTAAAGAAACGTGTGGGAATCTGTGGAAAAAATGTGTTATTGATTGGCAGTGGGAAGGCGGCGGTGCTGGCATTAAAGTATCTGTGTGAGTATCAGGCGGCAAAGATTACGGTGTGCAGCCGAAACTATTCCCATGCAAAAGCCATCAAAGAGGAATTTCCCAAGGTGAAGGTCATATCCTATGAACAGAGATATGAGGTGCTGGCGGATTGTGAAATCGTTATTTCGGCCACCGCATCGCCTCATTTGGTGCTGCGAAAGGAAGAAGCAGGGCAGATTTTGCCGGAGGCATTTTTGGACCTGGCTACTCCAAGAGACATTGACCCTGCATTTGCCCAGGTGCCGGGGATTACTTTTTTAAATCTGGATACACTGCTTGACATTGTAGAGAAGAATCAGATGGAGCGACAGCGGCTGGTGGAGGAAAGCCGCCATATGATCCGGGATGCAGTGGAAGAAACCATGGAGTGGCTGAAAATAAGCCGCATGGATGAAACCATCGAATCCCTGCAGCAGCGTTGCAGTGAGATTGTGGAAGACAGCTGTGGATACTTAAATCGCAAGATGGAGTTAAGCCCCAGGGAACAGAAGCTGTTAAAAAAAGTGTTGAACGCTTCTTTGCAGCGTCTTCTTCACGAACCCATACAGGAATTGAAGCAGCTGGAATCCACGGAGGAGCAGGATACTTACAAGGAACTAATGGAGCGGCTGTTTCAGCTGAAACCGTCGGAACATGAGACGGATCTGAAATAAGAAAGTAGAGAGTGGGAGAGACCATGGAATATAAAATCGGGACGCGGGGTTCCAAGCTGGCCCTCATACAGGCAGAGTATGTATGCAACAGATTGCGGGAACAATATCCCCAGGATCAGTTTTCTATAGAAATCATACAGACACAGGGAGATATCTGTAAAGACAAACCGCTGGATCAGATCGGTACGGTGGGAGTATTTGCCAGGGAGATCGAGCAGGCACTGCTGGCTGGGCAGATCCAGATCGGGGTGCACAGCATGAAGGATATGCCGGCGGTTCCGGCGGAGGGCCTGATGTTTTCCCGGGCATGGCAGCGGGAGGATCCCAGAGATGTGCTGATTCTGCGGACAGCATCTTCTCTGGGGGAATTGCCCCAAGGGGCGGTGATTGGTACCGGGAGTAAGCGTCGCAGCATTCAGCTTCGGGCCCTGCGGCCGGATCTTCGCATTGTAACTATCAGGGGAAATGTGGATACCAGGCTGCGGAAAATGGAGGAACAGAAGCTGGATGGGCTGGTGTTGGCAGCGGCAGGAATCCACCGACTGGGTCTGACGGAGCGGATCACTCAGTATTTAGAGCCGGAGGAGATGATTCCCGCTCCGGCTCAGGGAGCCCTGGCCATTGAGATACGGAAGGATGACGTGGCGTTGCAGCAAAAGCTGGACGCACTGTCTGATGAAAAAACCCAGCAAATTCTTTTGGCAGAGCGGGGATTTCTACAGGAGATCGGGGCGGACTGCCATGTGCCGGTGGGAGCAATCTGCCGGATGGATGAAAAGGAAGAAATGCATCTGCGGGTCATGTATGGAGATGCTGATGGGAAAAGGATTGCCTATGACAGCGTCAGCGGCAGGGATCCGGTACAGCTGGCCAAGGAGGCGGCAGCTCATGTGCGGGCACAGCTGGCAGGCCATGTGTCACTGGTGGGAGCAGGGCCGGGAGATCCCGGGCTGATCACAGCGAAGGGACTGGAGGAAATCCGCCGGGCGGATTGTATCCTGTATGACAGACTTGTTCCGGAGGAATTGTTGCAGCAGGCACCTACCCAATGTGAGAAAATCTATGTGGGAAAAGAGAATCATCACCATGCCATGAAGCAGGAGGAGATGAATGCCCTTCTCATTGCAAAGAGTATGGAGCATGGCCGAGTGGTACGATTAAAGGGAGGAGATCCATTTGTGTTTGGCAGAGGAGGCGAGGAGGCGATGGCACTGGCAGAGGCCGGTGTTCCCTTCGCAGTGATTCCCGGAGTCAGCTCCTGTATTGCTGCGGCGGAGACCGCGGGAATCCCTATTACCCATCGGGGGATTGCGGACGGATTTCATGTGGTGACGGCTCACAATCGGAAGGATGAATTGGCAGACATTGATTTTGAAGCCATGGCAAGAGGAAATGACACCTGTGTTTTTCTTATGGGACTTTCCAAGTTACCGGAGATTGTCGCAGGGCTTACGAAAGCCGGGATGGCTGCGGATATGCCGGTGGCAGTGATCGCAAAGGGGACCACCAGCAAGCAGCAGTGCGTCTGTGGAACACTGGATACCATCGTTGAACTGTGTGAGAGTGAAAAGCCCTCGGCTCCGGCCATTATTCTGGTGGGGAAGGTGGTATCCCTGCGGGAAAAACTGAGGGAAGGATACAGAGGAGAAAGCCGCTATCTGGTGACCCAGGTGGATGGAGAGAAAAATCATCTCGCAGAGCTTTTGGAACAAAAGGGCGCGATTGTAGATGTGGTACAGACCGGGGAGATCCGCTATGACGAATATGCAGTAAGTCCGGAGCAGCTCCGGGAGGCAGACTGGCTGATTTTTACCAGCCGTCATGGAGTGGAGGGATTTTTCCGGTGTCTGATGGCACTGCAAATGGATGTGCGTAGTCTGGCAGGATGTAAGCTTGCCGTGGTGGGCAGACAGACGGCGCAGCATCTGGCAGAACATGGTTTGCAGCCGGCTTTGACGGCCTGTCCACAAAACGGAGAAGCGTTGTGGAAATCCTTGTCCCAACAGGCTGCCACCGGGGATAACCTTTTATATTGTAAGGCGGCCAATGCTTCGGAACAGTTCCCAGGACAGTTGATGGAGCGCTGTCAAATTCATGTTGCAAATGTGTATGAGAATCTTCCTGTTGCAAATATGAAAGCGAATTTTTCCTTGGAAAAGAAAATCTGTGGAATACAAGGATATAGCGGGATTTTCTTTACCTGTGCTTCCGGTGTGCAGCGTTTTGCGGAGGCATTGGATGAGGAGGAGCGGGAACAGTGGAGAAGGAAGATCTGCTGTTACAGCATCGGACCGAAAACCACGGAGATTCTGCAACAGCAGGGCGTGGAGAATATCGTGGAAGCGGCGGAGGCTTCCTACGAAGCACTGGCGGAACTGATTTGATATAATCCGGTACCACTCACATAGAGTCATACCGATAGATGTAAATAACGAAAAGGAGTGCATAAAAGATGAAAATCGGAATGGTATTTGAGGGCGGAGCCAGCAGAACAATTTTTTCCTGCGGTGTGGCAGATGCGTTTTTAGAAGAAGATATAATGCCGGATTACTTTGTCGGTGTTTCTGCCGGTATTGCCTATGGTGTCTCCTATCTGTCAAAACAAAAGGGACGGAATCTGACTTTGGCCAAACGATTTATGAACAATAAAAAATATCAGGGCTATCAACATCTGTTCAACAAGGAACAGAAATCCTATTACAATGTGGAATATGTGTTCCATGATGTGCCGAAACATTTGCTGCCCTTCGATTATGAGGCTTTTGCAGCATTTCCCGGAGAGGTGGAGGCCTGTGTCACCAATATTCACACCGGAAAGGCGGAGTATCTACCGGTGGCCCGGGATGAGTCCAGCGCGGATACGCTGGTGGCAAGCTGCGCCCTGCCGGTGTTTTTTAAGCCGGTAAAAGTAGGAAATCACTATTACTTAGATGGAGGTCTGTCGGATTCCATTCCCTATCTCCATGCTTTTGAGAAGGGGTGCGATCGGGTGGTCGTGGTGCTTACCAGACAGAGGGATTATGTGAAAAAAACAGATATTGCCACGCATATTTCCACCAGTCTTTACAAAAAATATCCCAATGTAGTTAAAGACTTAAAAGAGCGGCCGGAGAAATACAACCAGTCCCTGCTAAAACTCAGGGAGCTGGAGGAGCAGGGAAAGGTGTTTGTCATTGCGCCGGAGACCACCATGGGTGTGGGGCGTACGGAGACGGATCCCGAGAAGCTGGAGGCTTTGTATCAGGAGGGCTATCGCATAGCGAAGGAACAGATGGAGGATTTGAAGCAGTATTGCAAGCAGATTGATTAGGATGTAGACCTGCTGGTTCGTATAAATGCTTGATGTTATTGTTGCTACATGGTATAATGCGACTAATCCAGAATCTGATTCCGAATTAGTCGCATTATGCACAGAAAGGGTGTTGCTATGGAATATATAAAAAGAGAAATTGAAGATATCATCCAGCAATCATCGGTAAATTTTAAAACAATCCTTGTTACTGGGGCCAGACAAACGGGAAAATCAACATTAATTAAACATTTATTTCCGGAAATTAAGGGAGTATCGTTTGATGATCCCTTTATGGAAGAACAGGCAAAAATGAATCCTGACATGTTTATGATGTTGAACGAACCACCGATTTTTTTTGATGAGATACAGTATGTTCCATCTTTGTTCCGATATATAAAAATTTCATGTGATAGTCATAACGAGAGAGGGCTTTATTACCTGTCGGGCTCACAACCTTTTAGACTTATGGAAATGGTATCCGATTCCCTGGCAGGACGTGTGGCAGTTATTGAGATGACGCCATTATCGCTTCGTGAAATGATGAAGAGTGGATGCGAGAAACCGTTCTTGCCAACGATGGAATATATAAAAGAACGAAAAAAAGGAGCAAAGAATCCTGAGAATATATGGAAAATTATTCATCGTGGCGGGTATCCTGAAATGCAGAATGAACAGATGGATTGGGGAATGTTTTTCTCAAGTTATATAAAAACATATTTGGAGAGAGATGTCAGAGAACTGGCGGCAGTGCAGGATCTGGATGCATTCCGTAGATTTATGGTTGCGTGTGCTGCCAGAACGGGACAGATGCTGAATTATTCAAATATTGCAACAGAAGTTGGGAAAGATGCTAATACAATTAAGAATTGGGTATCTATTTTAGAGGCGTCAGGAATTGTATATCTTTTAGAGCCCTTTTCAAATAGTGCATTGAAACGAGTAATAAAAACACCGAAAATGTATTTTCGGGATACAGGATTGGCAGCTTATTTAACCAGATGGTTATCTCCGGAAACTTTGGCAAATGGTGCCATGAGTGGAGAATTTTTTGAGACCTTTGTTATTTCGGAAATATTAAAGAGCTATTCCAACAGAGGATTAGATTATCGATATTTTGTATCCTATTATCGTGGGAAGGATAAGAGAAGAATTAAAAAAAACGGGGATGTGGTTCAAGAAGAAGCCGAAATTGATTTAATCATTGAGCAGGATGGAATTCTCTATCCAATCGAAATAAAGCAAAATAGTAATGTCACTGCAGATATGACATCAGCATTTAGAGTTCTAGACGAAATACCGGAAAAAAAGAGAGGGATGGGCGCAGTTATTTGTATGTGTCCTATGCCTGGAGCACTTCGGGAAAATGTACTTCAAATACCTTATTGGTATATTTAATAGAGCATTTAGGAGGAGATAATCATCATGAAGATAGTATTTTTGGATGCCAAAACCATTGGCTCTGATATCGATTTGTCACAGTTTGACCAGTTGGGAGAAGTGGAAATGTATGATTTTTCCACCACGGAAGAGACCGCACAGCGTGTGAAGGATGCAGATGTAATCATTCTGAATAAGGTGAAGATTAACCGGGAGTCCATCGGTACCGCGGAGCGGTTAAAGCTGGTGTGTGTCACCGCTACGGGAACTGACAATCTGGATAAGGATTATTTGGCCTCCAGGGGTATTGCCTGGAGAAATGTGGCAGGATATTCCACAGAGAGCGTGGCTCAGCATACTTTTGCCATGCTGTTTTACCTGTACGAGAAGCTGCGGTATTATGATGACTATGTGAAGCAGGGCTTTTATGTGGATGATAAAATGTTCACCCATTTTGCCAAAAGCTTTTGTCAGATTTCCGGTAAGACCTGGGGCATCATCGGCATGGGAAATATCGGAAGACGTGTGGCGGAGATTGCCAGTGCTTTTGGATGCCGGGTGGTGTACTATTCCACCTCGGGGAAAAACCATCAGAAGGAATATCAGGAGGTAGATTTCGATACCCTTTTGACCCAGTCTGATATTGTATCCGTCCATGCGCCGTTGGATGAAAATACCAGGGGACTTATGAACCGGGAGGCATTTCAGAAGATGAAAAAGCATGCCATTTTCCTGAATCTGGGACGGGGACCCATCGTGGTGGAGGAGGACTTATGCGAAGCCTTAGAACAGGGTGAGATTGCAGCGGCAGGGCTGGATGTGTTAAGTCAGGAACCCATGCGCCGGGATAATCCCTTGCTTCGAATCAAAGATAGTCAGAAGCTGCTGATCACACCCCATATCGGATGGGCCAGCGTGGAAGCCAGAACCAATTTGATGCAGATCATTTATAATCAGATTTGTGAGTATATGGAAGTGTAAGCTGCAAATTGAGGGTGTAGGAGTTTTACAAATTGGGGCTTGTAGGCAAAATGTTTTTGCTGGTAGTTAGTATCGAGTGTAGGATACGGGGTAAATCAG
>JBJELW010000088.1:0-3155 GCA_051879315.1 Roseburia sp. | reverse complement strand
GTGCTTCATGCACCGGCTTGCGGAGCGTGTCATTGAGATGGGATTCCCCGCACAGGATGAGGGTAAAGCAGTTTACGGAATCGTAACCGTAATTCATAAGCATCTTGATGTCGTTGAGAATGCCGGTATTCAGGTACTGTGCCTCGTCGATGGCGAGAAGCAGGGGTTGATGCTTTTCCTGATAAAGGTATGCGATCTGTTCCTGGATTGCACGGAACATGGTGGTCTTGCCGCCCCTGTCCGGAACACCCAGGATAGAGCAGAGCTGTTTGTAGAAGTCTGCAACGCTGATGGTAGACAGACACAGGTACTCCATGTGGTAAAGGTTCGGATTGAGTGAGGATGCAAAACAGCGCAGGGCGTAGGACTTGCCCATGCCGGGTCTGGCGGTAAATACACCGATGCCCCGGATGTCCTTGAGATAATCCAGGCGGCCTATCATTTCGGTAAAGTCTCTGGAAATAAAGTGGTCTTTTTCCTTCAGCTGCTGTTTGTCAAAAGGATTGAAAGTAAGTCCGTAGTAAGAGTTGTACATCAGGATTCACCTCCCGCTTTGGAATAGTCGATTGCCGGGGGATTGTTCCGCCTGGTATGGCAGTTGTCGTTGCGGCTGGTCTGCCGGATGGGAAACTTTTCGCCATCAAACAGGATGTAGGCTGAGGTCATGTCGTCCGGAAGATAGCGGACATCCACTTTAGCGGAAATGAACTGCATGGGGACATCATAACAGACCTTGTCGATGGAGATGGTGGAATCCTTGCGTACCTTACGGGCGATGCGGTTGTAAAAACAGTCGTCCAGCCACTGCCTTGACTCTGGCTTACGGGGATGGTCTTTGGAAGCCTGATAGCGTTCCAGTGGGATGGCATCAATGCCCCGGTGGAAGGTGGTATTGTAGTCACGCATGTAATCCTTGAGCATCCCGTTGAACTGTGAAAGGGAAGTAATCTTGTTGATATCCAGTGTATAAAGCCATCTCTCCTTGAGGGTGCGGAAATGCCGTTCTACCTTGCCTTTGCTGGCACCGTCACGAATTCTCGTATGGAGAAGAAGAATCCCGAGGGAGACACAGATCATGGAAAGCTGTGCATTAGAATAGCTGCATCCATTGTCTACATAAAGTTTATCGGGAATGCCATAGGTGGCGATGGCATCCTTTAAAACCTTCTGGAAGTTGCAGGCATTGTCATTGTAGAACAGTTGACCGCCCACCAGGAGCCTGGAATGGTCATCAATGATCATGATACAGTAGACTCTTTTGGATGTGCCGTCTTCTGTGATATGGGGAAGATAACAGGTGTCAGCCTGCCAGATCTTTCCGAATTCGTCCTCTTCAAAGGCTTTGCGGTCACGAAGATTCGGGTCTCTGGCAGATTTCAGGTCGTTGTGCCGTATGAAACGCTGGACGGAATCAACACTGACGGTGGCAGGGATAAAGGATTCCCGTACCAGATGAGTGTAAATCTGGGTGGCATTCATGCGTGGGTGTTCTTCCTTGATACGGTAGATTTCGGCGATGGCATCCTCGTTTAGAGCACGGGGAATGCCTTTGTCAGAGCGTGTGCCCGGCATCAGGGCATCCAGCCCGCCGATACTGTACTGGGACTTCCATTTTTCCAGGGTTTTGTAGCTGTAGGTGACCGTGGAGCCATCGGGAAGTGTCAGTGGAGATGCCGTGACGCGCTTGTAGTAGGCGGTAGCCGAGGCATCAGGATAAAGCCCCTGGATGACAGGAGCGATGAGAGCGAAGCGGAACTGTGCCACTTCGGCATTATGTTTCATTGTTTCGGTATCTTTACTCATGGTAAAAGCCCTCCTTCTTATGTTTTCTACATCATAATCGGAGAAACTTCCGGTAACCATCCCATGGTCGTGTGGTCAGAAGATGGAGATATCCGGAGCGAAGACAGTCTGATGATACCGTGCATTTTTGGGAGATTTCAGTACGGGGTTCCTGTGGGACTGCAGGAAGGAATGGCACTGTTGCCGGATAAACGCCATGGAGAAGGAGGAGTAGCTGTCCATCGTGGCAAGATCTTTCAGGAAAGCGGAGTCGGAGACATCGTTGTCATCCAGCAGACCAAGCCACTCTTTCTTATGGGATTTCCAGAGAGCAAGCCATTTGAAAAACTGGTTCTGTGAGATATCATATCTTTCACAGAGCTGTTCTATGGTAAAGAGTCCCGCAAAGTACTCTCCGAGAAGACGCAGGATGAAGAACAGGCTGTAGCTGGAGTAAGGAATGATGACGTCCGGAAGGATGGCGTGAGCGTGCCTGCAACTGTTACAGAATACCCGGAGAACACATAAATCCGATTTTTCCTGTCTGCCGTCCTTAAAATCAATGATGGATCTGCCGTAGTAGTGATGGATGTGGCAGTTTCCAGTACTTCCACATATGGGACAGGTCTCCCGTTCAGGCTTAAACCGCTCCATGTAGGAGTCAAAAAGAGATTTTGATGAAGTTTTTATACGAATTATCTTGCAAAAAAGTAAGTTTTTTCTTATCATAGGAAATGTACATGTGAGGACTGCTACTAACGGAGTAGCCATTTATTAGGACATAGATCCTGCATCAGGCACCGTTTGCGGCTCACAGGGTTGCTGAGAGAAAGAACAGACTGTGCAAGGTGGGTTCTTTCTCTCTTTTTCTTTTTGGTTACAGGAAAACTATAGGAGAAAAGAAACGAAAGGTCAAATAGAACAGATAAAAACGTGCCGTAAAAAACAGCACACTAAGATAGACAATATATGGGAAAAACCGAATTTAATCTGCGGTAATGTTGCCGTAGGTGGGAACAATAATTCGACGCATGACACTCTGCCTAACTGAAGTATTCGCAGGCCATTCCATTAAAGCGGAATATGCAGCATCCACAAATATGATGTATGCCGTATTGTGGGTTTTCCTAACAGTATACATACCGGTTCCGGGGACAATCCACCTTCCCTGAGGTAATCCACTTATGCTCTCAAATGATCTGCAAGTTCCTTCAAGGTATCCTCCGATAGTCCGGTAAATTCTTTTATCTCCTCAATGGATTTATTTGCTTTCAACATGTATTCTGCCACTTGGCTTTTTCCCTTGCCAAGTCCTATTTCAATTCCTTCCGTTCTGCCTTCCTCCCTGCTGTCCCTCGCAATCAGTTTCTCTC
>JBJELW010000087.1:47324-50327 GCA_051879315.1 Roseburia sp. | reverse complement strand
GTAAAATTAAGCTGCACCTCAGGGAATCTCCTATAACCAAAATTTGCCCCCAACACTTCCCAACCCAACACCCCTACAAACTCCCAATTTGTAGAGTTACTAATGTATGAATAAATATTTTCGAAAATAAAAAAGGAGAACGACATGCGGAAAGTAAAAGTGGCAGCCTTGCAGATGCGCTGCAAGGACAGTGTAGAGGAAAATATAAAAAAAGTATTGGAGCTGGCAGGGCGGGCAGCAGATATGGGGGCGCAGGTTATCCTCCCTTCAGAACTGTTTGAACGCCCTTATTTTTGCCAGGAGCGGCGGTATGAGTATTATGAATATGCCACTCCTGTGGAGGAGAATCCGGCAGTTCAGGCTTTTAGTCGTTTTGCTGCAGAGCGTCAGGTGGTAGTTCCGGTGAGTTTTTATGAAAAAGATGGGTTGCGGACCTTTAATTCCATTGCTATGATCGATGCGGACGGCAGCAATCTGGGAGTATATCGTAAAACCCATATACCCGATGATCACTATTATCAGGAAAAATTTTATTTTGTGCCGGGAGATACCGGATTTCGCACTTTTGACACCTGCTATGGCACCATCGGTGTGGGCATCTGCTGGGATCAGTGGTTCCCGGAGACTGCCCGGTGTATGGCGTTGATGGGTGCAGAACTTTTGCTGTATCCCACCGCTATCGGCAGCGAGCCCATTCTGGGCTGCGACAGCATGGGACATTGGCGTAGATGTATGCAGGGGCATGCCGCTGCGAATCTCATTCCTGTGGTGGCGGCAAACCGTATCGGAGAAGAAAAGGTCCTGCCCTGTCCGGAGAATGGTAATCAGGAGTCTGTATTGACCTTTTACGGCTCCTCTTTTATCACAGACGAGACCGGTGCACTGGTGGCTGAGGCAGGCCGGGAGGAAGAGGCGGTGCTTCTAGCAGAGTTCGATCTGGATGAACTGGCCCAGTCCCGCCTGAACTGGGGCTTATTCCGGGACAGAAGACCGGAGCAGTATCACGTGATTACGGAGCGGTAAGGAATGGCATGGCGGATGTGGATGTGAGGCAAACATGCATTCCGATGCGTATTATGGAAGGAGAATTGCAAATGAGAAAATTACAGATTATTTTTGGCGTATTGGCTATCATTTTGGGCATTTATACAATTGTCATGGCCGTTTTATATTTAAATAGAACCATAGACAATTTAGGCTTTTGCATGATGGGAATGCTGGGCTGTTTGGTGATTAACAGTATTAATTGTGTCATTCTGTGTATCAATGGAAAAAAGGATAAAAGCGAGCAAAAATGATGAAGATTTTTAACAGATTCATAAAGAGGAATAGGGAATTGGATGACCTCTTAAACGGCACTGCAAATAATGCGGCAAATAATTATAAGGACGCGGCCCAGAAGGACTTCAGGGATTTTTGCAGCAAATTCCAGGAACTGAAGGAAAATGGTCAGTTGAATGAAACGCAGATTTCTTATTATGAGGGCATGAGAGCGAAATATGAAAAAGAACTCAAGGGGTTCCATCATTAGATGGCAGAAAGGAACACAACCGTGGGAAAAGAAGTAAAGACCAACGTGATGCGGATTTTAGACCGGAATCATGTGTCCTATGATATGGTGCAATACGAATGTGATGAGTTTATCGACGGACTACATACAGCGGAAAAGACCGGGGCACCGGTGGAACAGTCTTTTAAGACACTGGTGATGCAGGGGAAAAGCGGCAGCTTTTATGTGTATGTAGTGCCCATTGCGGAGGAAGTGGATTTAAAGGCGGCGGCCCGGGCGGTGGGAGAAAAGTCCGTGGAGATGATACCGGTGAAGGACATTACCCGAATCACCGGATATGTGCGGGGAGGATGCAGCCCTATCGGAATGAAAAAGCAGTTTCGAACCATTGTGCATAAGAGTGCAGAGGTGTATGATAAGATATGGATCAGCGGAGGCCGGATTGGAACGTCCATCGTGCTGAATCCCGAGGATCTGATAAAAGTTACCGGTGCAGAATATGCAGATATTGTGGCGGATACAGCTTCATAACGCGAAAGGTGCAGAAGAGTGACAATTAATATATAAAATGATAGGAGTGTATTTCAAATGAAAGACTTTTTTGTACGAAAGAAACTGGATGTGGGGATTTCGGCAATATTGTGTCTGGTGATTGGTGTCGTGGTGCTGATTTGGCCTACGGAGACCACAAAGATTTTGTGCTGGGTTTTGGCCGGTGTGCTGATTGTCATGGGCGTGGGAAGGGTTGCTGCTTATCTCATTGACCGAAGTCACAGCCAGATTGGGCTTGCGGCGGGAATCATTCTGGTGGTGCTGGGTGTGTGGATTGCGGTGCGTCCGTTAAATTTCGCCAAGATTTTTCCCATTATCATCGGCGTGGTGCTGTTGATGCATGGCCTGGAGGATTTAAAACTTGCCATTGAAATAAAGGAACATAAGGACAGTACCTGGTGTGGTGTATTGCTCATTGCACTGGTGAATTTTATTTTGGGCGTGCTTTTGGTATGGAAGGCTATGGAGGCTGTGGAGATTGCCGTGATGCTGGTGGGCTGTGCGCTGATTTATGACGGCCTGACGGATCTTTTTGTGGTATATCGGGTTAATCGGGCCATGAAATACGCAGAAAAAGTGGAAAATGTCATTGACGTGGAAGCGGAAGTGACTTCGGATGAGGAGGAGTAGGCGGTTATGCGACAGATGGAGTTTAAAATGGAGCGGACCGGTTTGCTGAAGGAGGGCGATGTGCTGCCGGTGACGGAGAGTAAATTGCCCACATCCTATTATTACACACTGGGGAAATCCTATGCCATGTCCGGAAATTATACATTCCGGGAAAGGCTGAAGTCCACGGAAGGCAGAGTGGTGAAGGTGGAGGAACGGGAAGCCGGTTACTACGTCACCGTAGAGTTTGAGGAGGAACCAACATAAACGAAGTTTATGTTCTGGAATGTTCCGACGACCTGGCAGGTGGGTTTGCAAAGCAAACCCGCGTG
>JBJELW010000087.1:1143-47224 GCA_051879315.1 Roseburia sp. | reverse complement strand
TGTTCTGGAATGTTCCGACGACCTGGCAGGTGGGTTTGCAAAGCAAACCCGCGTGCCAATACCAAAGGAGGAGGAAAGCTGAATGGCCGTTTTATATGTAAATACCAAGCAGCATAAGGGAAGCATAGAACTAAAGCCGGATGAAACCATTGCATCCGGTCTTTTTCGTTTGGGAATTTCTGTGCCCGCCAGCTGTGGCGGCAATGGGAGTTGCGGAAAATGCAAGGTACTGGCTGAGGGAGACTGGGTGCTTTCCTGCCGGATGCGTCCAAAGAAGGATGTCTGCGTCGCTGCCTTTTCCTGGGAGGACACCGGGGAGGAGCAGATGCAGCTGGTGGATTATTATCGGGTGGGGGACACCGGAAAACCGGACGGATGCGGGAAAGAAACACAGTCGGACGGATGTGGGAAGGATACAGCACCGGATGAACAGAAAGAAAAAACGAAGAGTGCGGCAGATCAGGTCATCCTTGCAGTGGACTTAGGCAGCACAACCTTGGCCGCGGCACTGGTAGAGAAGAATACCGGTAAGGTGTTGGGGACTCTGGGAAGAGCCAATCGCCAAAGCGCTTTCGGTGGGGATGTGTTGAGCCGGATTCAGGCGGCGGAAAATGGTGCAGGAGAAGAGCTGAAAAAAACCACCCGGCAGGACATTCGACAGATGAGGGATGAACTTTTGCGCGCTTGTCACGGATATGAACTGGAAGTGATTTATCTGGCGGGAAATACCACCATGCAGCATCTTTTTATGGGGGATTCCTGTGAGACCCTGGGACGGGCTCCCTTTGTACCGGTGTCGGTGGAGCAGCGTGAGACTCTGCTGGATGGTACACCGGTGATTCTGCTGCCCGGAATTGGCGCATTTGTGGGGGCAGATATCACCGCCGGAATGCTGGCCTGCGACATGGATCGCCGTACCGGAATTACCATGTTGATCGATGTGGGAACCAACGGGGAAATGGTGCTGGCGGCAGACGGACGGTTTTACGTGACCAGCGCTCCGGCAGGACCGGCCTTTGAGGGGGCGAATCTCTCCTGTGGCATGCCCAGTCTTCCCGGAGCAGTGTGTAAGGTGCGAATTGCGGGCAATCGAGCCATTTATCGCTGTATCAATGATCAGGAGGCTGCAGGCATCTGTGGTACCGGCGTGTTGGAACTTGTGGCGGAACTTTTGGATCATGGATTGTCAGACAAGGACGGTCATTTGAGGATGCCTTATGATATTAAGGGGTATCCGCTGGTGGGAAACAAGGGGAAACAGCTTTATTTTACCCAGCAGGATATGCGTCAGGTGCAGATGGCTAAGGCGGCTATCCGCAGTGGCATTGAGATCCTGTTGAAAAAAGCAGGAATTTCTCCCCGGGATGTGGACGAAGTGTTCCTGGCGGGAGGCTTTGGCTATTATATGGATGTGGCAAAGGCAGTGCGGATTGGACTGTTGCCGTCAGAGTTTGCAGCAAAAACAAAAGCGGTGGGAAATTCTTCCCTGCAGGGCTGTATGGATTATTGCGCAAAAAAAGATGCCCCGCAGCGCATGCAGCGCATGATTGAGGCATCCTGTGAAATCAACCTGGCCCAAGAGCCGGAGTTTGAAACCATCTATTTATCCCATATGGGATTTGAGTAAAAAGGGTATCTGTTATTTTTGCAGGGAATGGGGATGTCCGTCCTCCCGGATATGGTCCAGGCCCTGTTCGATAATGGTTACCACATGGGAATCCAGTAAGGAGTAGAAAATAGTTTTGCCCTCCCTGCGGTTCTTGATCAGACGGTTCTGTTTGAGCACGCTGAGCTGATGGGAAATGGCACTCTGGGACATGTTCAGTTCCTTGGCAATGTCGTAGACACACTTTTCACCCTCGTAGAGAACATACATGATCTGTAAGCGGGTGGGCGTGCCAAATATCTTGAAAAGACCGGCCAAATCTTCGAATTCCTGTTGGGTCATGGGAGAATCTCCTTCCTGAAATGCTCTGGTCAGCGCAGAAAATGCGTAGACCTGCTGAAATTACTTTAAATCATAACATAAATAAAATTAGGGGTCAAATAAGAGATCATGAAGAAAAAGATATTACTGACAGCCATTAACGCGAAGTATATCCATTCCAATCTGGCTGTTTACAGCCTGCGCGCCTATGCGAAGGATTATCAGGAAAATATAGAACTGGCAGAGTACACCATCAACAATCGGCTGGAACAGATTTTGACAGACGTTTATAAACGTCAGCCGGATGTGCTGTGTTTTTCCTGCTACATCTGGAATCTGGAGCTGGTGGTGGCTGTGGCGGAGGAATTTCACAAATTGAAACCGGAGGTCCCCATCTGGGTGGGCGGCCCGGAAGTCTCCTATGAAACGGAGGCATTCCTGCAAAAGTATCCCTTTTTTACGGGAGTGATGATGGGCGAGGGGGAGAAGGTGTTCACCAATCTTTGCGCATATTACCTTACAGGGGAGGGAACGCTGAATCAGCTCTTAGGGATTTCCTTCCGCAATGGGGAAAAGATTTGCGTAAACCAGTGGGAGACAGAGTTGGAACTGAGCACTATTCCCTTCTGTTACGATCATCTGGAGGATTTTTCCAACCGGATCATTTACTATGAGTCCAGCAGGGGATGTCCTTTCCGCTGCAGCTATTGCCTGTCCTCCATTGATAAAACACTGCGTTTCCGGGATCCGGAACTGGTGAAACGGGAATTACAGTTCTTCTTGGATCATAAGGTCGCCCAGGTGAAATTTGTGGACCGGACATTCAATTGCAGGAAAGATTATGCAATTGAAATCTGGAATTATATTAAGGAGCACGACAACGGAGTGACGAACTTTCATTTCGAAGTGGCGGCGGATTTGATGACGCCGGAGGAAATGGAGCTGATGTCTGATATGCGTGTGGGTCTGATTCAGCTGGAAATCGGTGTGCAGACCACTTTTCCCAAAACCATAGAGGAAATCCACCGGCGGATGGATCTGGAACAGGTAAAGGCAGTGGTTCGGCAGATACAGGGATTTGGCAATATTCACCAGCATCTGGATCTGATTGCCGGACTGCCCTATGAAGGTTATGATGACTTTCGCCGCTCTTTTGACGAGGTCTATGAGTTGAAACCGGAGCAGCTGCAACTGGGGTTCCTAAAGGTGTTGAAAGGCTCTTATCTGTATGAACATGCCGATGATTACCAGCTGGTTTATCAGGGAAGACCACCCTACGAGGTATTAAAGACCCGGTGGCTCAGCTATGAGGACATCTGTAGGATAAAACTGGCGGAGGAGATGCTGGAGGTCTATTACAACAGCGGACAGTTTGCAAAAAGTATCCGGCTGCTGGAGCAGTTTTTTGACAGTGCCTATGGGATGTTTGAAGAGCTCGGATTTTTCTATGAACGACGGGGATATTTGAATATGAGCCATTCCAGACAGCGCAGGGGAGAAATCCTGCTGGAGTTTGCAAGAGAGCATCCCGGTGGAGCCGGGGATGTTTTTGAACAGGCACTGACCTTTGATATTTACAGCCGGGAGAATGCCAAGAGCAGACCTTCCTGGGCAGCGGACTGCAGCCGATGGAAGGAAGTCAGTCACAGAATCTGCCAGAAAGGAAAGCTGTCCCATGTGGAGCGGTTTGATTATGAATTCCTGGATGAAAGTCAACTGGGGCAGAAGGCGGAAACATATTATGTCCTGTTTGACTACGAGGATCGGGATCCCAGAACGAATCAGGCAGCAGTAAGAAAATGTGAGGATATAGAAGAATGAAAGATTATCTGGTAATTGATCTGGAAATGACAGGGCTTCATCCGAAAAGAGATGTGATTTTAGAGGTGGGAGCGGTGAAAGTGAGAGATCATCGCATACAGGAAACACTGGAATTTTTTGTAAATGCGGGATTAAGTATTCCGCCGGAAATTACAGAACTCACCGGCATCACGCAGGAGATGCTGAACGACGGATGTACGCCGGAGGATGCAGTGCGCCGGGTGGCGGATTTTGGCGGAGACGATATCTGGGTAGGGCATAATATCATTTTTGATTACAGCTTTTTAAAGCAGCAGGCGGTAAATATCCGGCTGCCCTTTGAAAAAATGGCTGTGGATACCCTTCGCATTGCAAGGGCCTGTATGCAGCAGCCGGAGAGTAAATCCTTAGAGAGCCTTTGCCAATACCTTAACATTGACAGGGCCCATAAACATCGTGCTGTGGATGATGCGGTGGCAACCTATACATTATACGAATGGATGGAAGAACGTTTTTTAGAAGAAAATGAGAAGATGTTTGTCCCCAGGCCACTGTGCTACAAGCCAAAACGGGAATCACCTGCCACGAAAACACAAAAAAATCACTTGAAGGAATTGGCAGATTATCATAAAATAAACCTTGATGTGTCTTGGGATACTTTGACACGAAGTGAAGCCTCCCGTTTGACGGACCGGATCATCAGCCGCTATGGGCGCGGGCCGAAGGGGAAGGCTAGACAGCGCTGACAGCTTTCAGTATGGAATCCTTGTTAGGGCTGGGAAGATTGCGGATACTGTCATAGAGTTGCATGAGCTCGATGTCCTGATGAAGCTCCCGATAGATTTTTGCCAGCATGACATAATTTTCGGTGATATCGCTGTTACAGGAAACGCCGAACTTGAGATATGGCACGGCTTCTGAAATTCGGGACTGTTCTGTTAAACAGCGTCCGATTTTTACCAGAGTACAGATCAGAGTGGTATAGTTTTCGTCGTACTCCATGAGTATCGGAAGGTTGGCGGCCCCGTATTTTAGTTTCAGGTCGGTGTTTGTATAATGGTTCAAATTGACGATCTTTTTTTGGGAAAGATCAGATAATGTGGCAAGCTCCTGCTGCAAAGTCTCATCCGGCTCGCAGGGTGCGGTGGAAAGTTCAGAGGGTATTTCGATATAGTTGAGAGAGCTAAGATCCTTTTTTCGCGTGCGGTTGGCGCGGTTCTCACGATCCCAGAAGGCTTCCTGACGTTGCTTTTCTTTTTGAGTATTGCGTCTTATGCATACGGCCAGTACCACAATGAATATCATAAATATAGTTAAAAACGGGAACATAAATATTTCCTCCCTATATGGATGCGAAGTTGGCTCGGGGGATAGATGCTCCCGGCTCTTGAGTGAAACGAGGTGAGTCAAAAATGAACTTTTACAATTCGAAAAAGAAACGGGTCTTTGCTGCCGTGATCGTTCTGATCCTGGTTGCAGCCATGGTTTTATCGTTAGTTTTGGCAGCTTTTGTATAGGAAAATCCGTGGGACTCACACGTCATAATATACAGAAATTGCAGAAAACTGTCAAATATATTAGTGGTTCTGCATCTTGAAAATCAGGGTGATTATGTTAAAATGTCCATAATAATGCAATGCTATCACAACGACAAGGTGTGTTTTGCGAATAAGCAGGGCAACAGAGAGGGATTTTGATGAAAAAAATTAAATGGATTCTTCCTGTGGTATGCCTGGCTGCAGTGGCAGTGGCAGTACCGACAGTGACAACAATTGCAAAAGCAGATGAAAACAGCAATGTGATTCCGGATAATATCTACATCGGAGATATTGCCGTAGGTGGAATGACCGCTGAGGAAGCAACGGCGGAGGTTGAGGCCTATGTGGCTGATTCCGTGAATGCAGAGTTTGAGTTGAAGGCAGATGCCAATAGTGTAACCGCCACCACCGCAGATCTGGGTGTAAAGTGGGGGAACACCGACGTTGTGGAAGAAGCTTTGAATTACACCCGAACCGGAAATCTTTTGGATCGCTATAAGGCTAAGAAGGACTTAGAGGTGTCTGAAAAGGTTTTTGACATTGAGTATACCGTGGACGAAGAGGATGCAGAGGCATTTTTGAATGCAAACAGTGACGACCTGAACCAGGAGGCCATTGATAACGGACTGGTGCGGGAAGATGGAAAGTTCCGCATTATCGAGGGACAGCCCGGCGTGGAAATCGATAAGGAAGCATCACTGGAAGTGTTGAAGACCTTTTTTGCTGACGGATGGGATGGGGAGGATGCCACCATTGCATTGGCCGTGGAAGTGGTGGATCCCATTGGCACCACAGAAGAGCTGGAAAAAGTGCAGGATCTGCTGGGTTCTTACTCTACAGATTTTCATACCTCTGCAGCCGGTCGTGCCGCAAATGTGAAGAATGCTACCAGCAAAATCAACGGAACCGTGTTGTTTCCCGGAGAAGAATTTTCTGTTTATGATACGATTTCGCCCATGACGGCAGATAATGGATACGAACTGGCCGGTTCCTATGAAAATGGCACCACAGTGGAGACCTACGGCGGCGGTGTGTGTCAGGTGTCAACTACATTATATAATGCTGTGATCCGGGCAGAGCTGGAGATAACGGAACGATATGCACATTCTATGCTGGTTTCCTATGTGAAGCCCTCCATGGATGCTGCTATTGCGGGAGAATTGAAGAATTTAAAATTCAAGAATAATCTGGATGCCCCCGTCTATATCGAGGGATATTGTGAAAATGGTATTGTATACTTTAACGTATACGGGGAAGAAACCAGACCTTCTAACCGGGAAGTAAGTTTCGAGAGTGAGGTCACCAGTCAGGAAGAAGCTACGGTAGAATTTGTGGCAACAGCGGATCCCATCGGAACAATCACAAAAACGCAGAGTGCGCATATTGGAACCAGTGCCGTTCTTTGGAAAATTGTCAAAGAAGACGGTGAGGTAGTCAGCAAAGAGAAATTCAACAGCAGTAAATACAAAGCATCTCCGTTGATTTATTCAGTGGGAACGGCAAGCAGCAACCCCGCGGCAACGGCAGCAATGAATGAGGCAATCGCCACACAGGATGAGGCTACTGTGCGGGCAGCGGCAGCAGCTTGGAATGACGAAGCGTTGGCGGCAGCAGCTGCAGCACCGGGACCATCCCCTACAGAACCGACTGTTGAGATGTCGCAGTCACCCGGAGATATCGGGGCCACAGATTCCGGAAGTACAGATGCCGGAACCACGGAAGGAACCGATGGCGGTGGAGTATAGGAATGAACAGCGGAATGTGTAAAGCATCCGTGCAGATAAAATAAGGAAGGCTGCCTCCCGAAAAGGGAGACAGCCTTGAACTATAAATATGACATGCTAAAAGACTGAGGAAAAGAACATGAAGGTTGGAAAAGTACCGGAGAGCGTGTTAAAGCGTTCCGTCATCAGACAATTACATACCAAACGTGAGGAAGTGATCATGGGTGCCGGTGTGGGAGAGGACTGTGCGGCAGTGCAGTTGGCACCGGATGAGGTGATGGTCTTATCCACAGATCCTATTACGGGGACAGTGCAGGAGATTGGCAAACTGGCCATTCTGATTACTACTAATGATCTGGCCAGTGCCGGGGCGGAGCCCATCGGCGTGATGCTGACCATATTGCTGCCGGAACACTTTGTGGAGCCGGAGCTCAAGAAACTGATGCAGGAGCTGGAAAGCGCTGCCGCGGAGGTGTCCGTTCAGATTATGGGCGGACATACTGAGATTACAAGAACCGTGAACCAGCCGCTGGTAACTGTGTGCGGAGTGGGCAAGGTGAAAAAGGGACAAATCGTTTCAACCGGTGGGGCAACACCGGGTATGGATATCATTGCCACCAAGTGGATTGGACTGGAGGGGACATCCATCATTGCAAGAGAGAAGGAGGAGGAACTGCGCAGCAGATTTTCCTTAAACTTCATCACCAAGGCGCAGGAGCTGAATCGATACCTGTCTGTAATGCCGGAGGCTGCAATCGCCGTGAAGTCCGGGGTTGGAGCCATGCATGATGTGACGGAGGGCGGCATTTACGGCGCACTCTGGGAGATGGCAGAGGCATCCGGTGTCGGACTGGAAATAGACTTAAAGAAAATCCCCATTCGTCAGGAGACGGTGGAAATATGTGAGTATTTTCATATCAACCCCTATCGGCTGATTTCCAGTGGTTGTATGCTGATGGCAGCAGCGGATGGCAATCAGCTGGTAATGGAACTGAAGAAGGCAGGGATAGAGGCTACTGTGATCGGCAAGGCCACAGATTCCAATGACCGTGTGCTGATCAACGAGGAAGAGCGTAGATTTTTAGAACAGCCCCAGACCGATGAATTATATCAGGTGGTCTAGTGGAGCTGATAAGCAAAAGTAAATTGGAGGATTGTGATGAGAGAGAAAATATTAACCTTTATAGAGAAAAACAGCCGGATTGATTTAAAGGAACTGGCTATTGTACTGGGTGTGGAAGAGGCAGCTGTCATGAATGAGCTGGAGCAGATGGAAAAAGAAAATATCATCTGCGGGTATCATACCCTGATCAACTGGGATAAGGCAGGTGTGGAAAAAGTATCTGCGCTGATTGAGGTTCGCGTGACCCCTCAGCGTGGTATGGGATTTGATAAGGTGGCAGAGCGCATCTACAACTACCCGGAGGTAAATGCCGTATATCTGATTTCCGGAAGCTTTGATCTTCTGGTAACCATAGAGGGAAAAACGTTACGTGAGGTATCCCAGTTTGTTTCCGACAAACTGTCTACCCTGGAGTCAGTGCTGAGTACACAGACCAATTTCATACTCAAGAAATACAAGGACCACGGAACCATTATGGCTGAGCAGACTAAAGACGAAAGGATACAGATGATACCATGAGAGACCCATTATCAAAAACAATTGTAACCATACAACCATCCGGAATCCGAAAGTTTTTTGACATTGTCAGCGAGATGAAGGATGCAATTTCCTTAGGAGTAGGTGAGCCGGATTTTGATACCCCCTGGCGTGTCCGTGATGAGGGTATCTATTCCCTGGAAAAAGGACGAACTTTTTATACATCCAATGCAGGATTGAAAGAATTGAAGATAGAGATTGCAAAATACTTAGCGCGCAATTATGATCTGCACTATGATTACCAGCATGAGATTCTGGTTACCGTGGGGGGCAGCGAGGCCATTGATATTGCAATGCGTGCCATGTTGGATCCCGGCGATGAGGTGTTGATTCCCCAGCCCAGCTATGTATCTTATCTGCCCTGTTGTGTGCTGGCAAACGGTACACCGGTGGTAATTAACTTAAAGGCAGAAAACGAGTTTCGTCTCACCGCAGAGGAATTAGAGGCTGCCATTACACCAAAAACCAAACTTTTGATTATGCCTTTCCCCAACAATCCCACCGGCGCCATTATGGAGCGCAAGGATTTGGAGGCAGTGGCAGAGGTGGTGAAAAAACATGACCTGTATGTACTCAGCGATGAGATATACTCTGCATTGACCTACGGTGAGGAGAAACACGTTTCCATTGCATCGTTGCCGGGCATGCGGGAGCGTACCATTGTAATCAACGGATTCTCCAAGTCTCATGCTATGACTGGATGGCGGTTGGGTTATGCCTGCGGCCCCCGGGTGATTTTAGAGCAGATGTTAAAGATTCATCAGTATGCCATCATGTGTGCACCCACCACTTCCCAGTATGCAGCTGTGGCAGCACTCCGGGAAGGTGATGACGATGTGGAGATGATGCGTGAGGAATACAATGGCAGAAGACGTTATCTCATGCATCGGTTCCGGGAAATGGGATTAGAGTGCTTTGAGCCTTACGGCGCGTTTTACATGTTTCCCTGCATCAAGGAGTTTGGCATGACTTCCGAAGAATTTGCCACAGAGCTGCTGCAGGCAGAGAAGGTGGCAGTGGTTCCGGGCACCGCATTCGGTGATTGCGGAGAGGGATTTTTGCGTATTTCCTATGCTTATTCCCTGGCAAATCTGAAGGAAGCAATGGACCGTATTGAGCGGTTCATTACGGCAAAGAGAGAGGCTATGAAAAATGGCGAAGCTTAATATTGTTTTATATGAGCCGGAAATTCCCTATAATACAGGAAATATCGGCCGGACCTGTGTGGCCACGGATACCAGGTTGCATCTTATTGAGCCGCTGGGTTTCCGACTGACGGAGAAGGCCATTAAGCGTGCCGGGATGGATTACTGGGATCAGCTGGATGTGACGAGATACATGAATTACCAGGATTTTTTGGAGAAAAATCCCGGAGCAAAGATTTACATGGCTACCACCAAGGGAAGACATGTGTACACAGAGGTGAATTACGAGCCGGACTGTTATATTATGTTCGGCAAGGAGAGTGCCGGGATACCGGAAGAGATTCTGGTGGAACACCCCGATGAATGCATCCGCATTCCCATGATGGGAGACACCAGATCATTGAATCTGTCCAATTCCGTGGCAATTGTGTTATATGAGGCATTGCGGCAGAATCAGTTTGATCACATGAATCTGGAAGGACAGTTGCACAGACTGCACTGGTAATAAGATGGGCATTATAAAAGCAAAAGATTTAGTACATGAATATTTCAGAAGAGATGAAGAAGGCAATGTGGAATCCATTCAGACAGCTCTGGATCAGGTGAGCATCGATGTCAATGAAGGAGACTTCATTGCCATCTTAGGTCATAACGGGTCCGGCAAATCCACTTTGGCCAAGCATATCAACGCGCTTCTTACCCCCGGGGAAGGCACCCTGTGGGTGGACGGTTATGATACCTCCGAGGAGGAAAATGTCTGGGAAGTGCGCAAACGTGCCGGAATGGTGTTTCAAAATCCGGACAACCAGATTATTGCAAGTGTGGTGGAAGAGGATGTGGGATTCGGACCGGAAAATCTGGGTGTGCCCACAGAGGAAATCTGGGAACGCGTGGAAAAGAGTCTTTCAGCAGTGGGAATGCTTTCCTATCGTACCCATTCCCCCAATAAGCTGTCCGGAGGGCAAAAACAGCGTGTAGCCATTGCCGGTGTCATGGCTATGGAGCCAAAGTGTATTGTGCTGGACGAGCCCACGGCCATGTTGGATCCTGTGGGGAGAAAAGAGGTCATCGACGCGGTACGTGATCTGAACCGGAAAAAGGGTGTGACGGTGATCCTGATTACCCATTACATGGAAGAGGTCGTGGATGCGGATTATGTTTATGTGATGGACCAGGGGAAAATTGTGATGCAGGGAAAACCCCGCAGCATTTTTTCCCAGGTGGAGACTTTGGAGTCTTATCGGCTGGGCGTGCCGCAAATCACAAAGCTGGCCTATGAGTTGAAGCAGGCAGGATTGCCCATTCCTGACGGAATTTTAACCAGAGAAGAACTGACGGAGGCATTATTAAAGGTATGTCCATCATTATCGACCATTTGAATTACAGCTACAGTGTGGGAACTGCATATGAGATTCAGGCACTAAAGGATATTAATCTGAAAATAGAAGACGGAGAGTTTTGGGGTATTATCGGTCATACCGGATCAGGAAAGTCCACATTAATCCAACATTTGAACGGGTTGATCCATGCCACATCCGGAACCATATATTATAATGGACAGGATATTTATGATAAGGATTACGATTTGCGGGCGCACCGCAGCAAAGTGGGGCTGGTATTTCAGTATCCTGAGCACCAACTGTTTGAAAGCACGATTTTTGACGACGTGTCCTTCGGACCGAAACAGCAGGGAATGAACAAGGATCAGGCGGGGCTCCGGGCCTTTGAAGCGCTGCGCAGTGTAGGTTTGCCGGAGAAGTTGTATTACCAGTCACCCTTTGATTTGTCCGGAGGACAGAAGCGCAGGGTTGCCATTGCCGGCGTGCTGGCCATGCGGCCGGAGGTATTAATTTTAGATGAACCTACAGCGGGGCTGGATCCCAAGGGCAGGGATGAAATCCTGGATCTGATTGCGGCGTTGCATCGGGAGAAGCACATGACGGTGATCCTGGTGTCCCACAGTATGGAGGATGTGGCCCAATATGTGGATCGCATACTGGTGATGAATGATGGTATGATTATGTACCACGGATCACCCCGGGAAGTATTTACCTATTATAAAGAACTGGAGCAAATCGGACTGGCGGCACCTCAGGTTACCTACCTGATGCATGATCTGAAGAAAGCCGGTATTCCGGTAAGTACAGATGCCACCACCATTCAGGAAGCAAAGGAGGAAATCCTGCGGGTGATAGGAGATAAATTATGTTAAAGGATATTACGTTAGGGCAATATTATTCGGCAGACTCCGTCATTCATCGTCTGGATCCCAGAGTCAAGCTGTTTGCCACACTGATTTTTATAATTTCATTATTCACCTTCCGTGGAGTATTTGGGCTTGTTCTGATTACCATTGCGCTGATGGCAGTGATTTATGTGTCAAAGGTTCCATTTTTGTTTATGGTGAAGGGGCTGAAGTCTATTTTAATGATCATGTCCATTGCGGCGATCTGCAATCTTTTTTTTACACCGGGAACCGCACTGGTGACCTTCTGGAAGATCACCATCACTTATGAGGGATTGCGAAGCGCGGTGCTGATGTTACTCCGTCTTTCCTACCTGATTGTGGGAACTTCGCTGATGACATTGACAACAACACCCAATCAGCTGACGGACGGACTGGAAAAGGCATTGCATCCCCTGACATACCTGAAGGTGCCGGTACATGAAATTGCCATGATGATGTCCATCGCATTGCGGTTTATACCTATTCTGACAGAGGAGACGGATAAAATCATGAAGGCACAGATGGCCAGAGGAGCAGACTTTGAGTCCGGTAATCTGATGACAAAGGCCAAAAACATGGTGCCCCTGTTGATTCCATTGTTTGTGTCGGCTTTTCGCCGGGCCAACGATCTGGCACTTGCCATGGAAGCCAGATGTTATCAGGGCGGTGTGGGCAGGACCAAGATGAAACCATTGCGCTACCAGAACAGAGACAGAATGGCATACCTGATACTGCTGGTATTTCTTCTGGCGGTGATTGGACTGCGGATTTTGTGGACGCAGTTGGGGGTGCTGTCATGAAGCGGGTAATGCTGGTGGTGGCCTATGACGGCACCGCCTATCATGGATGGCAGGTGCAGCCCAATGGCATTACCATCGAAGGAGTGTTAAATGAGAAGCTGACGGAGCTTTTGCAGGAGGAGATTACGGTCATCGGCGCATCCCGTACCGATGCGGGAGTGCATTCTTATGGAAATGTGGCAGTATTTGACACGGAGAGCAGAATCCCGGCAGAGAAGATTTCCTATGCTTTGAATCAGCGGCTGCCGGAGGACATTGTGGTGCAGTGTTCCAAAGAGGTGCCGACGGATTTTCATCCCAGGCACTGCGACAGCAGGAAGACCTATGAGTACCGGATTTTAAACCGTGAGTTTCCCATGCCCTGCCGGCGAAGGGATACGTATTTTTGCTACCGGAAGCTGAATCTGGAAAAAATGCAGCAGGCGGCGGCATATCTGGTGGGTGAGCATGATTTTAAAAGCTTTTGTGCTACAGCTGCGGTGGTGGAGACTACGGTGCGCACCATCTACAGTCTGACGGTGGAGCGGGATCAGGATATCATCGCCATCCGTGTGACGGGAAGCGGATTTTTGTACAATATGGTGCGTATCATTGCAGGCACCTTACTTCAGGTGGGAACCGGAGAACGGCAGCCGGAGGATATTCCACGCATTTTAGCTGCCTGTGATCGCAGTGCGGCAGGCCCTACAGCACCGGCCCATGGACTGACTATGATTGGAATTGAATATCTTTAAAAGTTCCTTTGCGGATGCATTTGAAGACATATTTTGAAAAGGGAATTTTGAAAAGGGAAATAAAAAATTCTTGACACACATGGGGTCGTGTACTATAATACTAAAGTCTGACATAGTGTAAGAATGTCAATCCAAAAGCCCCGGAGAGACATTTCGACTATAAAGTAACAAAGTGGCTCAGAACATTGCGTCCGGACATTACGCATTGTGAGAGAGTCCGCAGATGTAATTGGAAATGTAAAGTCCAATATGAAGAATGAATCGGTATAAGGAGGAAATCAATGAAAACTTTTATGGCTAGCCCGGCTACCATCGAGCGTAAATGGTACGTTGTAGACGCTGAGGGACAGACATTAGGTCGCTTAGCAGCAGAGGTCGCTAAGGTATTAAGAGGAAAGAACAAGGCAATCTTCACACCCCACATCGACACAGGTGATTATGTAATCGTAGTAAATGCAGAGAAGATCAAGGTTACCGGTAGAAAATTAGACCAGAAGATCTATTACCATCATTCCGATTATGTAGGCGGAATGAAAGAGACTACATTAAGAGAAATGTTAGCAAAGCATCCGGAGCGTGTTATCGAGTCCGCTGTTAAGGGAATGCTTCCAAAGGGACCTTTAGGAAGAGAGATGTATACAAAGTTATTTGTATATGCAGGACCGGATCACAAGCATGCAGCTCAGAAGCCTGAGACATTGACATTTTAATAGGAGGTAAAGGACATTGGCTAATACAAAGTATTACGGAACAGGAAGAAGAAAATCATCTGTTGCCAGAGTATATTTAGTACCGGGTACAGGTAAAATTACCATTAATAAAAGAGATATCGATGAGTATCTTGGATTAGAGACATTAAAAGTTATCGTTCGTCAGCCTTTAGTTGCAACTGAGACCGTTGACAAGTTTGACGTATTAGTAAACGTTAAGGGTGGTGGATACACCGGACAGGCCGGCGCTATCAGACATGGTATCGCAAGAGCACTGTTAAACGTAGATCCTGATTACAGACCGATCTTAAAGAAGGCAGGATACCTGACCAGAGATCCTCGTATGAAGGAAAGAAAGAAGTACGGCTTGAAAGCAGCTCGTCGTGCACCTCAGTTCAGCAAGAGATAATCTGCTCTTTGGAGCATCTCAAAAGAATTATCATCCCGGAAACCGTTGGTTTCCGGGATTTATTCATCTAAATTCATCCGGCTTCACGGATTTATTCCCAATGATTTTAATAGTATAATTAAGATTTATTTCATTTTAATAGGATAATTTAGTTTTATTACGATAATTAAGAATTTAATTAGGATAATTTCAAGTTCCAAGTAAGTTTTTTACATGATAATGAAAGGTAGGAACTCAAAGGGACAGTACTTTAAAGGGGCAATACGGCTCCATGGCTTAGAAGTCCATATGTAACCGTACAAATTAGACACGGAATACGGTTACAGAATCAAAAGTTTATTTGTAACCGTACGAATCAGTCAAAGAATACGGTTACAGAATCAAAAGTTCATTTGTAACCGTACGAATCAGTCAAAGAATACGGTTACAGAATCAAAAGTTCATTTGTAACCGTACGAATCAGTCAAAGAATACGGTTACAGAATCAATAATCCAATCTGTAACCGTACTTCGGACAATATCCACATAACTATAGAAAGGAAAATAAGAAAAATGGTAAGCCCAAAGGGAAAAGAATAAAAGAAAGGAAGATGAACATGGAACAATTAAAAGAAATGTTATTGAGAGAACAAAACAGACTTGAGAATATCTGCGAAAAGACCAGAGAACAGTTGGAAAATGCACCGAAAGGTACGCTTCGTCTATCCCAAACAGGCAAGTGGACCCAATATTATTATTGTACTTCTGGGGAAAAGAAAAATGGTGAATATATTCCGAAAGAAAACATGGCACTCATCCATGGATTAGCGCAGAAATGTTACGATGAAAAACTTTTGAAACTGGCAAAGAAAAGGCTATCACAGATTCAAAGAATAACGAAAGATTATGATGAGGATGAAATTGAAAAAGTGTATTTGAAGGAACATACTGAAAGGAGGAAACTGATTCATCCAATTGAGCCTACATGGGAACAGCAATTAAAAGAGTGGATGGCAGATGAGTATCAAGGAAAAGAATTCCAGGAAGGAACACCTGTGATCCTGACAGAGCGCGGGGAGCGGGTTCGCTCAAAATCCGAAAAGATTATGGCCGATTATTTCTATCACCAGGATATTCCGTATAAATATGAATGTCCGCTTTCTCTAAAGGGAATAGGAATCGTGTACCCGGATTACACTTTTTTGTCTCCTATCACGCGGAAGGAAATCTATTGGGAACACAATGGCAGGATGGATGATCCCGTTTACGCCAGAAAAGCAATTAAAAAAATGGAAGCCTACGAGAAAAATGGCATTTATGTGGGAGAGAGGCTGATTGTCACGTTTGAAACGTCGGAATCGATTTTAAACACAAACGTAATTGAGACCCAGGTGAGGAGGTTTTTGATAGCACCCTTACAATAGTGCGAAAAAAGACGTACATACTATTTTAATAAATCAGCTTTTTTGAGCTGTTTTCTGTTAAAATGGAAATGAAAGATGAGAGTACTGGGAGGCTCATGAAAGAGGGCTATTTGATATGGCAGATTTGTAACCTTTTGGTATAAATGTCGGGATATTATTATGTAAGCAATGTAAACCGACCTTTGAGGGCTTGATGAAGAGTCGCCGGAGCCCTGAGAGCGTATCTTCGAACGTTGCTAAAAAAGGGGGAAGTATGAATGACCGACGGACAGATTGTTGAAATGTATTGGAACCGTGACGAAAATGCAATACATGAGACAGAAATAAAATACCAAAAATACCTGAACAGAATTTCCTATAACATTCTGGCTAATATTGAGGATTGTAAGGAAATTGTGAATGAGACCTATTTTCGAACATGGAATTCCATTCCAACCAATAAGCCGTCCGTATTATCTACTTATTTGGGGAAGATCACACGCCAGTTATCCATTGATCGCTATCGAACGCATCATCGAAAGAAACGACAAGCGTCAGAATATGCTGTTTCAATTGAGGAATTAAGTGATTGTGTATCTGGAAGTGAGACGGTTGAAGAGGCGGTAGATTCCAACATGCTGGTGAAATCAATACATTCGTTTCTTATGTCATTATCTAAGGAAACCAGGATTGTTTTTGTTTGCAGATACTATTACTTAGATTCCATCAAAGACATATCAGAATATACAGGCTTTAGCGAATCAAAAATTAAAACAATGCTTCATCGTACCAGAAACAACCTGAAAGATTATTTATGCCAGGAGGGATATGTATTATGAAAGCAGAAAAAATCATTGATTCAATGGGTTCCTTACCCAATGAGATTATTGAAGAAGCAGATGGCATCCGAGGAACGAAAAATTATTTTAAAAAGAAAAGGATACATATCTACAGACTGATTTCAGCTGCAGCATGTCTTGCACTGGTGTGTGGAGCTTTTGCAGCGGATTACATAAAACAGAATACGGTGATCAGGGAATACCCGGATTTGCCGTCAATATCAGTGAGCCATATGGAGAATGAAGCTTATGGATTTGAGGGGTATTTGGCTTTTGACATTTCGGAATTGACAAATGCAAATCCATGGAATGAACAAATGGATATAGAAACTCTTCCCGTTTATAAAAACATATTAGAGCTTGATGAAAATTTTCAGCCGTTAAATAATGACAAAAATGCAGTGTTAGAAATGATTTATGAGGTGGGCGATCGATTACATATCGATAAAAGTCAGCTAAATCAAATAGAGGAAAAGGATGATTTAGGAGAGATAGTTTGTAAAACACAAGACCTTTCCATTCGTGCGAATTGTGCAGGTCAAATACGAATTGAGTATGAACCGGAGATAGAACTGCCAGATGGCTATACATTTATCTATGATGCTTCGTATGACGATTTGACGGAAGTTGCAGCGTACATGGAACAAGAGTACAAAGATGTTATGAAAATGGATCATCCCACAATCAACATATATGGTGGTGATTATAACATTTATGGTGAGCAACATTATGATTTAGGATTTTATGATAAAAGTGGAGATATTAACAATCAGATTATCAATTATAATTTTAATTCAGTAAAGTTTGCCCCGGGTGAAAATAAATTGTGGTTCATTGATATTAGTCAACCGGATTTAAGTAATAAGGTTGGAGATTATCCGGTGATTACAGTAAAAGAAGCAAAAAATCTGCTGGAGCAGGGGCATTATGTTACGGATGTTCCTTATCAAATGCCGGGAATGAAATATGTTGAGAAGGTGGAACTGGTATATAGAACCGATGTATATGAAGAATACTTTATGCCATACTTCAAATTCTATGTGGAATTGCCGGAAGAAGAGGATGTAAATGAACCATTGACCGGAACAGGTATGAAGACCTATGGCGCATATTATGTTCCGGCAGTGGACAGCAGATATATATCGGATATGCCTGCTTATGAGGGAAGTTCTAACTAAGAAGTATAAAAAAGGCGAGGCCGGAATTTCCGCCTCGCTTTTAGGCTCAACATACGCCCTCAGGACTCCGTGGCCTCTGCGACCGACCCTCAAAGCAGCGCAAAGCGACCTTTGAGGGCAAGCCTCAGGGCATATTATAACCCCAGTACATTGATTAGCAGAATCCAGGCCAGCCCGTAATATGTCACCACGGCCACCAGGTCATTGATGGTGGTGATCAGCGGTCCGGAAGCAACCGCCGGGTCAACCTTCATTTTCTTCAAAAGGATCGGCACCACAGTTCCTGTGATGCTGGATAACATAATGGCTGCCAGCAATGCAAGTCCCGTACAAAGAGAAACGGAAAAAGCAAGTTTAGCCGGCTGTCCTTTCAGGACAACCAGATACGCACCGATGAATAGGAAAGACAACATGCCCAGAACCAATCCGTTGGTCAAACCCACCCGGGCTTCTTTTGTCACCAGATACAACTTCTGCTTGCCGCTGAGCTGTTCATCCATGAGCACACGGATGGTTACAGCAAGGGACTGGGTTCCCACGTTTCCGGCCATATCCAGGATAAGGGACTGGAAGCTGACAATCAGGGTTAAGTGCGCCACAACATGCTCAAAAGCCCCCACCACACTAGATACCACCAAACCAAGGGCAAGGAGAACCAAAAGCCATGGCAGACGCTTGCCGATACTTTTTTTCAATGGCTCATGTAAATCTTCCTCAGCTGCTAAACCGGCCAGCTTTGCATAATCATCGCCAAGTTCATCATCCACCAGCTGTGTAATATCCTGTGAAGTCAAAACGCCCCGCAGCCGGTTGTTGGCGTCCAGGACCGGAATAGAATCCTCCGAATATTCTTTGATTCGCTCGATACAGTCTTCAATCTGCTCGTTGGCATAGACGTAAGGATAGGATGTCATGGTAATACTGTCAAGCTCCGTGCCTTCCCTTGCAACAATCAAATCTTTTAAATCGATAGCGCCCACAAGCAGTTCATCTTCATCCACTACATACAGTGTCGTAATGTTGTCATTTTCTGCAGCCTGTTCCACCAGTGCATGCATGGCCTGTTTCACACTGATTCCTGCGTGTACGGAAATGTAATTGGTGGTCATTTTGCTTCCGATTTCATCCTCGTCAAAGGAACTGAGCAGTATGATTTCCGATTTTACCTCCTCATCCATCAACTCCAATATGGTCTGACGGTCAGGTTTCTCCAGCTGTCGAAGATATTCCACGGATGTTTGTGTTTCAAAATGGGAAAGGACCTCGATTCTTTTGCGAATACTGAGTTCACTGACGAACTCATTGCACTGCTCGGCATACTCAAGAATGTTTGCCAGTGTTGCGGTATCTAAAATACTATAAAGTTTTTTTCGCTCATCCTTGCTCATCAATTCCATTGCCGCTGCAATGTCATTTTCATGATAATCAAGAATGCGCTCACGCACAATTTTAGGGGTAAAATTACTTCGAAGAATCTGGATGATTTCCGATTCGTAATCCGGATGATGTGCGATTACTATGTTTTCATTTGAAATGTCATTCCTTACATTCATTGTCCCTTGCCTCCTTTGAAACATTTTGCTTTTGCAGCCAATGACAGCTGCCGGGTAAAACGGGCACAAATTGACAGTCTGTAAGTAAAAATGGGCAAAAAAACACCATTGTCACTTACGAATCAGCATACGCTGCATATGATTTTCACTGATGTGATGCAGCTTTAGAAACGGACAATGGTGTTCATATATGCATTATGTCCCAAAGGATCAGAATTTAGCCGGCATGCAGCCATCAAAATTCTGACAATATATGAATACCCTGTCTGTACTTCGACTACAACTACTGCCGTCCATATTCTCACCTCACATTTAAATGAACTCCGGGCGTTCGTGAAACGCCTGAAACAAATCCCTGACAGAATTAACGCACTCGACAAAAATATTATACTTTGTCAGATATGGAAAGTCAAGAAAATGCAGTTTGTTGGAAAAACATTGCCCTGCAGGGAGTGTAACCACAGACAGTCAGTGCTGAAGATAGTGTCAGGACGGCTATAGAGAATGCTTATAACCAGCGTTTATTTTTATGTATTATACAAATTCCCGGAAGAATGCTATGATAAAAATATCTTGAGAACAAAAGAAAAATCAGGGAGGAAATTAGAAATGAGCTGTTGCGGAGAAGATATAAAGGTAGAAGAAAAGAAAAATGAGAGCGGAAAAGTCACTTTTGGACATGTGGCAACCTCAGAGGATTCCCATGAGATTTCTAAAACAGGAGCCTTTGTGAGACAGGGGAATCGTTTTACCACGCCATTTGGAGATGGAGAAGGGGAGCTTCCGGTGGAGGCGGACCGCTATCGACTGATCTGGACACCTCTTTGCCCCTGGGCCACCCGGCAGGTCATCGCCTTTAAGCTGTTGGGTCTTGACAAGGTCATCAGCATCGGAACGGTGGCACCGGTGAGAACAAAGAATGGTTGGGAGTTCTCACTGGATGAGGGAGGCGTTGACCCGGTGCTTGGAATCCGGTATCTCCCGGAAATTTATGCAGCCACCGATCCGGATTATTCCGGAAGAGCTACGGTTCCGACCATCGTTGATGTAAAGACGAAGAAAGTGGTAAACAATGATTACCATCATCTTACCAATTACTGGGAAACTGTATGGAAACCGTTCCACAAGGAAGGGGCGCCGGATCTTTATCCGGAGGAGCTGCGGAAGGATATTGATGAATTGAATGACATCTTATTCAATGAGATCAACAATGGTGTTTACAAAGCCGGCTTTGCACAGTCCCAGGAGGAATATGAAAAAAATTACCATCTGGTATTTAATCGTCTGGATGATCTGGAGGAGCGCTTGGGAAAGAGCAGATATCTGTTCGGCGACCGGCTGACTGATTCAGATATCCGGCTGTACGTTACCCTGGCAAGATTTGATACCGCATATTATTTTGGATTCCGGTTAAATCAAAAGCGTATTCGCGATTATGATAACCTTTGGAATTATGCCAAGGATTTATACAGCATACCAGCCTTCAAGGAGGCAACGGATTTCGATGCAATTAAGCGGGGCTATCTGACTGGAAATAAGGCAGAGAATCCGTTTGGTATTGTTCCCATCGGACCGGACAATACCGTGTGGGATGAACCGAATAACCGGGATGAAAAATTCGGACCGAGAAAATATACATATTAAAACGGAGAAGAACATGAACGAAAAAGTTGTCATCAATGAGATACAAAAAGACGGAAAGTTTGAACGGCAGAAAAACCGTTTTACAACCCCCTTCGGAAAGGAAGAGGGACAGCTCCCGGTGGAAGCGGGAAGATACCGGCTGATCTGGGCACCTGTTTGTCCCTGGGCACATCGCTCCATCATTGTGCGCAAACTGCTAGGTCTGGAGGATGTGATCAGCGTGGGAACCCTGGATCCCATCCGGCCGGATACGGAAAAAACAGACTGGGCCTTTACACTGGATGAAAATAATGAAGATCCGGTGCTGAAAGTGAAGTATCTCAGTGAACTTTACCTTAATACAGATCCTGAGTATAGCGGCAGACCCACGGTTCCGGCCGTTGTGGATATTAAGACCAAAAAGGTGGTCAATAATGATTACTTCAACCTGACCAGATACTGGGAGGTAGAGTGGAAGGAATTCCATAAGCCCGGAGCACCGGATCTGTATCCGGAACCGCTGCGGGAGCAGATCGATGAATTAAATGACATCCTGTTTCATGATGTTAACAATGGCGTATATAAAGCGGGCTTTGCCCAGAGTCAGCAGGCCTATGAAAGGGCATGTAAACTTGTATTTGACAGGTTGGACTGGCTGGAAGAGAGACTATCTCACAGCAGATATCTGTTTGGAAATCAGATCACAGAGTCAGATGTGCGGCTTTATGTGACACTGGCCAGATTTGACTGCGCTTACTTCAACGGATTCAGGGTTAATAAAAAAATGTTAAAGGACTATCCGAATCTCTGGGGCTATGCGAGGGATTTGTACCAGCAGCCTGGTTTTGGAGAAACAACGGATTTTGATGCTATCAAAAAGCATTATCATTTATGTTGTCTCACCACAAATCCGGATAAGATCCTGCCGTTGGGACCGGAGCTGGAACTTTGGAATACACCACACGGAAGACATGACAGATAGAACAAATAAAGGCTCCTGCAAACAATGTTTGCGGGAGTAATCTTTTGAAAGGACAGGTGAGAGTGTGACAATTTTGCAGTTGAAATATGTAATTGCCATTGCCAATTCCATATCCATGCGGGAGGCCGCCAGTAAATTATTCGTTTCCCAGCCGGCATTGTCTGCCACTATACGGGAACTGGAAGAAGAATTAAGAATCAAGATTTTTGATCGGACGAATAAAGGAATTTCCCTCACCGAACAAGGCAGTGAATTTTTATCCTATGCAAAACAGGCGGTGAGCCAATACGAACTGATTGAGGACAGGTATATTGAGAAAGACAGGGAAAAAAGACATTTTTCCGTTTCCATGCAGCATTATGTGTTTGCAGTACATGCATTCGTGAACACAATCCGGAAATGTGATGCCAGCAAATACGTTTATTCCGTGCATGAAACCAGAACGGACGAGGTGCTGACCAATGTCAGGGATTTAAAGAGTGAGATCGGAGTCATTGCCTACTCGAAAAGCAATGAGAATATTATGAAAAAATTATTCCGGGAGTATCAGTTGGATTTCTGCCCACTGATGGTCCGGGAAACTTTTGCCTATGTATGGAAAGAGCATCCTCTGGCACATAAAAAGGAAATTTCCCTGGAGGATTTAAGGGAGTATCCCTGTGTCAGCTTCGACCAGAGCAGTGACAATGAGTTTTACTTATCGGAGGAAGCCCTGGGAAATTATGATTTTGATAAGTTGATCAAATCCAATGATCGGGCCACATCGGCGGAAATCATGGCGGAACTAAACGGTTATTCCATCGGAACCGGAATTATGACGGACAGCATCACCTTAAAGGATGAATTTGTCACCATTAAGCTGACGGAGGAGGATCCGCTAACCATCGGATACATTCTTCGTAAAAATCATAAGCTCAGTGACATTGGTGAAACGTACATAGAGGAATTAAAAAAATATCAGGAATAGGGGCTCTCAGGAGCTCCTTTTTTACGATAAATGAAAAGGATTGCCTGTGATAAAATTTTCTTATTGATAAGTAAAGCAAATAACGAATGATAAGTTATAGGGATTAGTCAGATTGTTTTTCGTGTGCTATATTACTAGCAACACAAATCAGAGTTGCTGACTGGAAAACCAGAGGTACTGTTCACCTCTGGTTTTTTTGTATCAAAGATTATAGAAGAAAGATAGTGTCAAAAAAGAGGAGGAATCATTATGGCAAATATTCATAATTCCATTACGGAACTGGTAGGAAACACACCATTGGTTGAGTTTCATCGTTTGGAAAAGGCATTGAATTTACATGGAAGGATCGTAGGAAAGCTGGAGTATTTTAATCCCGCCGGATCCCATAAGGACAGAATTGCTTTGGAGATTATCGAGCAGGCGGAGGCAAGAGGAGAAATCAGCCCCGGAAAAAATACTCTGATCGAGTTTACCAGCGGAAATACGGGAATTGCATTGGCGGCATTTGCAGCAGCAAAAGGTTACGATTTTAAGATCGGTATTCAGGATGGTGTGTCCGAGGAGAGAAAGAAACTTCTGGAAGCCTATCATGCCATTATTGTAGATGCGGATCCGAAAAAAATCCAGGCAGTGTTTGACAATGGAATGGGTGCTTTTGAAGATGTGTTACAGGACTTTTTAAAGGATACTCCCGATGGATGGGCTACCAGACAATTATCGAATCCCGATAATATCAATGCCCATTACAAGCATACAGGTCCTGAAATATGGAGAGATACCGATGGAGAAGTTGACATCTTTATAGGCGGTGTAGGAACAGGTGGTTCCACACACGGAGTCAGCAAATTCTTAAAAGAGCAAAATCCTAATGTAAAAACAATTATTGTGCAGCCGGAACCGAACGCGTTGGAAAATTCGATTGTAGAGGGCACGCAGGATGGAGGCTTTCACGGCATTCATCAGGTGCATGACGATAACGGACTCACTCAGATGGCACCGGACAATTTCAGTGATGAATTGACGGATACATACGAATTTGTAACCTATCCTCAGACCTTAAAAGCCATTCATCTCCTGGCACAATATGAAGGAATTTTTGTGGGAGCATCCTCAGGAGCTGCACTGGCCATTGCCATTCGCGAGGCATTGAAGGAAGAAAATGAAGGAAAAATCATTGTTCCACTGCTTCCGGACAACGGGGAAAGATATCTTTCAGAAAATCTGCAGAGAGTGAGACCTGACATAGAGGACTCCGTAAAATTTTAAATAAGGAAGGTGTACATAAGTGTTTTTGAAACAGATAAAAAAAGCGAGTGTTATCATTTCTATAATATTGGCTTTGTTGGTTCAGATATTAATTCCGAACTCTGAAAAACAACCGGAAGCGCAGGCACCATACTACCAGTATTTTTTGTATATTATTGGAGTTTTGATACTGATATTTTACATTGTTTCGTTTTTTCACAAAAAGACATCTAAGAAACTGGAAGAAATCGGACCACTGCTGGCCGGTGGTGTCTTGATCTTAAACATTGTAAATCTTGTCTGCAGTAAGTTTGCATTGCTCCCGGTGCTGTTCTTCCCGTCGCTGGACCGGGTGTTTGGTGTTTTTGTAAACGACCGGGTGTTGCTGCTTCAATGTGTACTGTCATCCGGGAAACTGCTGATCATCGGATTTGCCATCGGAGCCATCTTAGGCTTTGGAACCGGTGTATTGATCGGATTTAACAAAAAGGTGGCATATTGGCTGAATCCTTTTACAAAGGTGATCGGACCCATACCACCCACCTCCTGGTCGCCCCTGGTATTGTCACTGTTTAGCACCTCTTACCAGGCTGCTGTATTCATGATTGCCCTTGCTGTCTGGTTTCCCATCACGGTTATGACCAGCAGCGGAATCCAGAATGTGCAGCAAACCTATTTTGAGGTTGCGGATACATTAGGAGCAGGCAAGCTGTATAAGATTTTTAAAGTAGGTGTTCCGGCAGCAATGCCAAATGTGTTTTTAGGATTTTTCTACGCCACCACAGGATCCTTTGTAACCCTGGTCACAGCTGAAATGTTTGGATGTAAGTCGGGAATTGGCTGGTATTTAAACTGGCAGAAGAGCATGATGCTGTATGCAAATGTTTATGCAGGACTGATCCTGCTGGCTGTCCTGTGTAATATCATCATCAAGCTGTTGTTCAAATTCAGAGACAAGGTATTAGGATGGCAGAAAGGAGTGATTAAATGGTAGGCGAGATTAAAATAGAAAACGTGTCCAAAAGTTTCACGAATCCGGACGGATCCGTTTTGACAGCGTTAAATCAGGTTAACTTTTCTGTGGAAGCCGGATCATTTATCTCACTGATCGGCCCTTCCGGATGTGGTAAAACCACACTGCTCCGGGCAATTGCAGGATTGAATCTGGCGGATGAAGGAACCATATATCTGGATGGAGAACCCGTTACAAAGCCCGGCCATGAAAGAGGTTTTGCTTTCCAACAGGCGAATCTGTATCCATGGTTATCTATAGAAAAAAATATTTCTTTTGGACTGAAGGCCAGAGGAATCTATAAGCAAAAAAAAGATGATGTAAAAGAATACATCGAGATGGTCGGGCTGAAAGGATTTGAAAATTCTTATCCCCATCAGCTGTCAGGAGGTATGAACCAGAGAGCTTCTTTGGCCCGGGCACTGGTGGGGCACCCCAAGGTATTACTTCTGGATGAGCCCTTAGGCGCTTTGGATGCCTTTACAAGAATGAATATGCAGGATGAGATCCTGCGAATCTGGAAAGAACAGAAAATGACCATGATCATGGTGACACATGATGTGGATGAGGCAGTCTATTTATCCGATCAGGTGGTGATTATGACCCCCAGACCGGCAAAGATCGAACAGGTCATTGATATTGAATTGGGGAGACCCAGATCAAGAGGTAGCAGTGATTTCCTGAAATATCGTACCAAGATATTGGAAATCTTAAACTACGCCGGGGAAAATAAAGAACCGGAATATTATTTATAGGAGGAATGCTTATGAAAGCAAAAAGAATACTTACATTGGTTCTGGCGGCCGTTTTAACGTTAGGAACCATCACAGGATGCGGTGACTCAGGCTCCGGTTCAGAAACCGGGTCCACATCTGCAGATGCCGGACAGACACAGGGCGATAAGGAAGTTGTGAAGATACTGAACAACAAGGAAAGCTTGTGTTTAGCACCGGTGCACATCGCCATTATCAACGGATATTTTGATGAAGAGTTTGAAGCAATCGGTCAGGAATATGAGCTTGTGGATTCCAACGTGGATACCGTTACAGAGCAGATTTCCAGTGGAGAGATCAATGCCGGCTACGGATTGACAGGTACACTGATGCAGCCTATTTCCAACGGACTGGCAATTTCCTTCGTCACAGGATTGCACAGGGGATGTACAAAGTTTTATGTGAAGAATGGTTCCGGAATCGAGAGCTTAGAGGATTTGAAGGGCAAAACCGTGGGAGTTGCATCTTTGGCTGATTCCGCACCGATCCAGTTAAAGAGAAAACTGTACAGTCTTGGATTTAATGTAAATGGAGCGGATGCAGATATTGAATTTGTGGCTTATGCCATGACAGACCTTCCCATTGCACTGGATGAGGGTGCTGTGGATGCAATCGGTATTCATGATCCGGTGGCTTACAATGCAGAGCAAAATTATGACTTTATCAAAATCCTGGATATCGGAGAGGATGAGGTGTTTTCACAGGAATACTGCTGTCAGGCTTATGTATCTCAGGAGCTGATCGCGAACAATCCGGAAGGTGCAGCAGCTTATGCAAGAGCAATCCAGAAAGCAGCAGCATTTGTCCAGGCTTGCCCGGAGGAAGCGGCAAGACTTCAGGTGGAAAACGGATATATGCCGGCAGAATCAGATGAGGATACCGCAAAATATGGTGAGATCCTTGCCAGCTTAAATTATGAGCCGTCTGTATCCTTAGGTAGAGAAACTTTTGTAGCATCATTTGAGGATCTTCAAAAGACAGGAGATTTGGATCCTTCCTTAGATTTAGATGAGTTTACAGCAAAGGTTTATCCGGATCTGGAGGGAGTACCGGAAGGCTACACATATAATGCTGACACTGGAGAATTTACCGAGATCACAAAATAAACAGCAGGGAGAGGCTGCTACAATTAAGTAAGAATGGGGTTGATCTGCTACGTCAGATTAACCCCATTAACATGCGATAAATTTTGTTTATCACACGTGATAAGTTATAGCAAATTTTCAAAACGTGAAATGCATGTTAGCATATAGTTAATCCAGTTGAGGAAATATTATCAGGAAGGGAAGGTAAACCATCATGAAGGCAACTAAATGCGAATGTTGTGATATGTGTTGTAAGATGACTGTATGTAACAATATGGTTTATTTTCCGTACACTTTTTGAGGCTGACTGGTCCGAGTAATTTGCAGTTACCCCAAAGTGCGGTAACTGCTTTTTTTATGGCAATTATTATTTTAAATATTAAGGAGGAAAAAGACATGAGCGAAATCAAAGAAAGTGCATTGGAGTTAATTGGAGGAACACCTATCTTAAAACTGAATCGGTATTCCAAAAAGAAGGAAATCACAGATGCAACCGTGCTGGCAAAGCTGGAGTACTTAAATCCTGCCGGCTCCGTAAAGGATCGTATTGCATTGGCGATGATCGAGGACGCTGAGCAGAAAGGGATCTTAAAGCCGGGCGCAACCATTATTGAGCCCACTAGCGGAAATACAGGAATCGGCCTGGCAGCTGTTGCAGCAGCAAAGGGATACAAGGCAATCTTAACTTTGCCGGACACCATGAGTGTGGAGAGAAGAAACCTGCTGAAGGCTTATGGCGCAGAACTGGTTCTTACTGAAGGGGCAAAGGGAATGAAGGGCGCCATCGCAAAGGCAGAGGAGTTGAACAAGGAGATTGAAGGCTCCGTAATCCTGGGACAGTTTGTAAATCCTGCAAATCCTAAGGTACATAAGAATACCACAGGCCCTGAAATCTGGAAACAGACAGAAGGAAAGGTTGATATCTTCGTTGCAGGTGTAGGTACCGGCGGAACAATCACCGGTGTTGGCGAGTACTTAAAGGAGCAGAATCCTAATGTGAAGGTTGTTGCAGTTGAGCCTGCAGGCAGCCCGGTTCTTTCCACCGGAACTCCCGGTGCCCATAAGATTCAGGGAATCGGCGCAGGATTTGTACCGGATGTATTGAACACCAATGTGTATGACGAGATCATTACCATCGAGAATGAGGATGCGTTCGCAGAGGGAAAGACTTTTGCAGTGTCAGAAGGTATCCTGGTTGGTATTTCATCCGGAGCAGCATTAAAGGCAGCTGAAATCCTGGCAAAGAGACCGGAAAACAAGGGAAAGACCATCGTTGCCCTGCTTCCTGATTCAGGAGACCGTTATCTGTCTACCCCGTTATTCAGCAACTAAAATCTGAGTAAAAAGACACTCCGGGGAGGTGGCCTGATGAGCGCTGAATCCAATGCAGCCAAAGAGGGAGAAACTTATATAGATGAAGTGAAACGGCTGATCAAAGATATAAAATACGGAAGTCTTACTTTGGTAATACAAGATGGCAAAGTGATACAGATTGATAAAGCCGAAAAATTCAGATTGAGAAACTGACTGGAGAGACCAGAGGTTTTGCAGATATCAATAAATTGATTGACGCAAAATCTCTGGTCTTTTTCAAAGTTGATTGCATTTGAAAAATATGATGCCGTAGCCGCTGGAATGGCATAGGCCCGCAAAGCTGAAGTTGGTGGTTCGAGTCCATCCGGTATCGTTAACGACAGAATGACAGGCTGTCGTTGGGTATTATATAGAGAAAGAAGGTGTCACATGAGCAATACATACAAGGATTTGCAGAATTCTCATCCGTGCTTTGGCGGTCATAAGAATAATGCCGGAAGAATTCATCTACCGGTCAGTCCCGGGTGCAATATCGCATGTAGATTTTGTGACCGAACAATCAATGATGTGGAGGAGCGGCCCGGAGTCACTTCCAAAGTACTAAAGCCGGAAGAGTGTGAAGATATACTGAGAAAAGCATTGGAGATCTGTCCGGACATTAAAGTGGCGGGGATTGCAGGACCGGGTGATACATTGGCATCCGACAATGCATTAAAAACGTTCCGAATCGTCAAGGAAAAGTTCCCGGATCTCATCAAGTGTATGAGTACCAACGGTTTGCTTTTGAATGAGCGGGCGGATGAGATTATTGAGGTAGGAATTGATTCTCTTACAGTTACCGTGAATGCGGTGGATCCGGAAATAGAGAACAAACTTAATGCTTACATCATATATCACGGAAAAAAAATAGAGGGCGTGGAAGGAGCCAAAATACTGATTCATAATCAGCTGGAAGGAATCAAAAAGGTCTCAGCGGCAGGAATTACCATTAAGGTCAATACGGTTTTAGTACCTGAGATCAATGGAGATCACATTGAGGAAATTGCAAAGACCGTGAAAGAGGCGGGGGCAAGCATTTATAATATTATCCCGCTGATCCCGCAGCATGAACTGAAAGATTATAAGGCTCCGGTTTGCGCAGAGATAGATGAGGCGCGAACCAAAGCATCAAAATATATCGATGTATTCCGCCATTGCCAGCATTGCAGGGCGGATGCCGTGGGAGTACCTGGAAAATCCGAATTCGGAGATCAGATTTATCAAAGAAGGTTAAATGTGAAGGAGACATTTTCACATGGATAAGGAAAGTTATTTGATTGCGGCGGCTTCCAGCGATGGAATTGTGGTAAACAGCCATTTTGGCAGAGCCGAGACCTTTTACATATATGAAGTGAAAAATGATGATGAGATACATCTGGTCGAGAAAAGAGAAGTGACGCCTGTGTGTAACGGAGGCAATCATAGTGATGAAAAATTAAAAGACAATCTCTTAAAGTTTAAGGATTGCAGATACCTGTTAGTCAGCAGGATTGGTAATGGTGCAGCCAATATGGCAGAAAGCCTTGGCATAGAAGTTTACGAACTTCCCGGCATCATTGAGGAGTCCATACATCAGTTAATCAATTATATAAAAATAGAAAAATTATTTGCATAAGAAAGGATAAAAAAATGAGCGAATTAAGACAGATTGCAATTTATGGAAAGGGTGGAATCGGAAAATCCACAACAACACAGAACTTAACGGCAGGATTAGTGGAGCATGGAAAAAAGGTTATGGTAGTTGGTTGTGATCCGAAGGCTGATTCTACAAGACTTCTTCTGGGGGGACTGGCACAGAAAACAGTTCTGGATACCATCCGGGAAGAGGGCGAGGACATTTCTCTGGACCGTATCATGAAAGAGGGATACGGCGGAACAAAGTGCGTAGAGTCAGGCGGTCCGGAGCCGGGCGTTGGATGTGCCGGCCGAGGCATTATCACCTCCATCAATATGCTGGAAAATCTTGGCGCATATACCGATGATCTGGATTATGTATTTTACGATGTATTGGGCGACGTGGTCTGCGGTGGTTTTGCTATGCCGATTCGAGAAGGAAAAGCAAAGGAAATTTATATTGTTGCCAGTGGAGAAATGATGGCATTGTATGCAGCAAACAATATTTCAAAAGGTATTCAGAGATATGCAAGAACAGGCGGAGTCAGACTTGGTGGAATTATCTGTAATTCAAGAAATGTAGACAGAGAGCTGGATCTGCTGAGAGCATTTGCAAAGGAACTGGGAACCAAGCTGTTGTACTTCGTTCCAAGAGATAACATTGTACAGCATGCAGAGATCAATAAGAAGACGGTTATCGAGTATAAGCCGGATTCCAACCAGGCACAGGAGTATCGGAACCTGGCTCAGGCTGTCATTGAAAATACAGATTTTGTCATTCCTACACCTATGACCCAGGAAAGACTGGAAGAAATCCTGATGGAATACGGAATGATGGAATTGGCAGACGATTACAAGATTTAATGAAGTAAGCACATATATAAAAAATAAGAGAAAGGACAATAGCCATGGGAAAAATTAATCAGTCAATCACAGAACTTGTTGGAAAAACTCCTCTTTTGGAGCTGGCAAATTATGAAAAAAAGCATAATCTTGATGCCAGAATTTTAGTTAAGCTGGAGTATTTTAATCCAAATCAGAGTGTAAAAGATCGAATCGCTCTTGCAATGATTGAAGATGCAGAGAAGAAGGGACTTTTAAAGCCCGGTTATACCATCGTGGAGACCACCAGCGGAAACACAGGAATCGGTCTTGCAGCGATTGCAGCAGCGAAGGGTTATAAGTTCAGAGTGTATATTCAGGATAATGTAAGCCAGGAGAGATTCCAGGTAATCCAGGCCTTTGGCGGCGAGACCATCAAATTGTCAGATGAGCCTGCAATTGCTGAGGTAATGGAAGCTACCAACGGCGACTTTGTGGCTGCCATCGCAGCACTCCGTGAGAAGGTTCTTTCCAAGGAGAAGGATATTTTCTTCGTGGATCAGACAGCTAACCCGGCAAATCCTGCGATTCATGAAGCTACTACCGGCCCGGAGATCTGGGAAGATACCGATGGAAATGTGGATATTTTAGTGGCAAATGTAGGTACCGGCGGAACCGTATCCGGAACAGGAAAGTTCTTAAAGAGCAAAAATCCTGATATTAAGGTAGTGGCAATTCAGCCCGGTCCCAATTCCCTGCCCAGTGATGCTAATCCCACACCGGAAGAGATCACCGGCGTTCATGCCTTTGAAGGTGTTCCGGTGGAGAGAGTACCGGCAACCATGAATTTAAAGATTTATGATGAAAAGTATGAAGTGGAAACCATAGATGCATATAAAGCAGCAAGGGAAGTTGCCAAAACGGATGGTATTCTCATCGGAACCTCCTCAGGAGCAGCCATCCATGCAGCAACACAGCTTGCAAAGCGCCCGGAAAACAAAGGAAAGACTATTGTTGCCGTGCTGCCGGATACAGGACTTAGATATCTTTCAACAAATCTGTTTAACGAAGATTATCAGGGATAGGAGTGAAAAAAATGGCGATTAATTTAAGTAATTCCAATGTGGCGACCAGAGAAAACCGTATTGGTTCTATCACCGGTTACGTTGGTTCTTTGAAGGATCTGGCAGAGCAGAGCCAGTGTGGAACTTTAAAGGGCTGTTCCAGATGTTTTTCCCAGTCCAGTACCTGCCTTTCTTCCTGCGGGTTGGGTCAGCTTGCAGGAATCCGTGATGTGGCTATTATTCATCATGGCCCGGCAGGATGTTCCGTTGCAGCTTCGAATGCTTATTATATGTCAAAAGTAATGTCCAAAAAGAGAGGCGTTACCAGCGACACTGTTTATGTGGGAACGGATATGAATGAGAATGATACCATATTTGGATCCACAGAGACTTTGCGGAAAGTCATTCTTGAGGTGAATAAGAGATATTCGCCCAAGGCGATTTTTGTATCCAGCTCCTGTGCAACAGGTATCATCGGAGAAGATATTGACAGCATTGTGGATGAAGTCCGGGATGAAGTGGGAGTTCCCATTGTGGCAGTTCACTGTGAAGGTTTTAAGTCCAGAATCTGGGCAACGGGATTTGATATCGCAGATCACGCAGTGCTGCAGGAAATCGTGCAGCCGCCGAGAGAAGGAGTTAAGACCAACAAGATCAACTTTAAGAATTTCTTTGAGAGTGCAAGACCGGAAATTATTGAAATTTTCAAAAACTTTGATCTGGAACCGGTATTTTTATATTGTAACTCCACTGTTGAGGAACTGTCCCATCTGTCTGAGAGCATCGCCACCACATGTATCTGTGGTACGTTAGGAAACTACCTGGGAAATGCTCTGGAAGAGAAGTACGGCGTACCCTATGTGAGAAGTATCAATCAGTGTGGTATCAAAGGTTTTGAAACCTGGTTGAGAGAAATCGGTAAGGTGACCGGCAGAAGCGATAAAGTGGAAAAATACATAGAAGAACAGAGAGCCATCTATATTCCTCAGATCGAGGAAGTAAAGAAAGAGCTCACCGGTCTTACTGCTGTTCTTGGTATGGGCCCCGGATACACCTTCGAGGTATCCCGGGTTCTGGATGAGCTGGGAATCAAAGTGGTGTGGGCTCTGGCATGGCATTATGACAAGAAGTATGAAAACGGTGATGTTCCGCCATCCATGAAATATCTGCTGGATAACGATATTGACTTTGAGGCCAGCGTGGCAGACCAGCAGAATTATGAGGTAATGAACATCCTGAATAAATATCAGCCGGATATGTATCTGTCCCGTCATCCCGGTTCCACAGTATGGGCCATCAAAAACGGAACACCGGCCATCTATGTGGCAGACGAGTATATGATCTTCGGCTACAAGCATACCTTGGAATTTGCAAAGACCATTCTGGATGCAATACACAACAGAAGCTTTGAGGAAAATCTTGCAAAGAGAACCAAACTTCCTTATACAGACTGGTGGTATCAGCAGGATGTGGATACATTCTTAGAGGAGGCGAAATAATGGCAAAGTTATTAGATAAACAGAGATATAAATGTGCGTTGGGTGCGATGCAGACAGTGCAGGCAATTGACCGTGCGCTTCCGATTCTCCATTCAGGCCCCGGCTGTGCACAGAAACTTTCAGATACAACAGGAAGTTCCGGATATTTCTCACCGAATATCTTTCCCTGTACCAGTATCAATGAGAAAGATGTGGTGTTCGGTGGTGTGAAGAAGTTAAATTCCACCATTGAGAATGCTTTGAAGGTCATCGATGCAGATTTATATGTGGTTCTTACCGGTTGTATTCCGGAGATCGTAGGTGACGATTCCGGTGAGGTGGTATCCAGATTTAAGGATGCGGATAAGCCGGTAATCTACGCCCCTACTGCAGGATTTAAAGGAAATAATTATAAGGGACATGAGCAGGTGGTAGACGCCATTATCGATCAGTACCTGAAAAAGTCCGATAAGACACAGAAGGGTCTGGTGAATATATGGGCAGATGTTCCTTATCAGGATCTTTTCTGGCTGGGAAATATCAGAGAGCTGGAGAGACTGATTGCGGAATTAGGTCTGACACCAAACACCATTTTTGGTTTTAAACGGGGGATTGATAACATCAATAAAATCCCGGAGGCTGAGTTTAACCTTCTGGTATCACCCTGGGTGGGCCTGGGAAATATGAAAAAAATGGAGAAGAAGTTTGGTATACCGTATCTTCATTATCCCACACTTCCCATCGGAGCAACGGAGACCAGCAAATTCTTAAGAGAAGTAGGAAAGTTTGCCGGTGTTCCGGAGGAAAAAACAGAGGCAGTAATCAAGGAGCATGAGGATTATTACTATTATCTGATTGAAAGATATGCAGACCTGTTCCTGGAGAACCGTGTCATCAACAAACAGTTTACGGTGGTGGCAGATGCACAGTATACGCTAGGAATCACAAAATTCCTGGTAAATGATCTGGGATTGATTCCTGCAAAACAGTTTGTGGTGGATGATACACCGAAAAATTACAGAGATCAGATTACTGAGGAATTCAAAAAATTGAATTTTGGTATCGAGGCGGAAGTTTCTTTTGAAACAGACGGATATAAGATACATGAAGAGATTAAGAATCATGATTATCACGGATATCCTCTGGTATTAGGCGGATATTATGAGAAAGAGATTACGGAAAACCTGAAGGGGAATTTCTTAAATATTTCATGGCCGGTTCAGGATAAGGTTGTATTTGATGATTTTTATGCAGGTTATACGGGTGGAATCAGACTGATTGAGGATATCTATACCGTAGCGGTACAGAGATTTAACTAAAAAGAGGAGTTTATGTTGCTTTGCCTGTGTTCCCGTGAAAACGGGGCACGGGCAATTTTGAAAATGACAAAAGGAGCGTGAGATGATGGCATATAAAATAGCAATCGGTTCATCAGACGGCGTTCATGTGGATCTGAAGTTTGGTGAAGTGAAAGAGTTTCGTATCTATGAAATAAACGGAGAGCAGATTGAACTGCTGGAGATACGTCCGGTAAATGCCGGAGAGGAGATAACGGAAAAAGCGGACAGTGGCGCATGTAAGTCTTCTGGTTGTGGAGACGGAGGCTGCGGCGGAAACGGAACCGGATGTGGCGGCCCTTCCGACGTGATAGACAGAGTAGCGGCCATTGCAGACTGCAGATGTGTAGTTTGTAAAAAGGTGGGCTTTCAGGCACAGAAACAGTTTGAAAAAAAGGCGATATCCGTATTTGATGTGGAATGCGAGGTACAAGAGGCGCTGAACAGGATCACTTACTATTATGGAAAAATAGATAGGCATGAATCTTTTAAAGCAAATTAATAAATGCTGGTCTGCCCAGGCAGCCAGCTCATTGTATAGCATGAATTCATACTATTTCTCTAGGAAAGGGGTGTGAAATATGGTAATTACCACCAAAGGAAAAAATGCATTAAAGCTCATGGTGGATCTGTCCATACATCAGGGTCAGGAATATGTGAAGCTGCGGGACATTGCAAAAAGAGAAGGAATCTCAGAAAAATATTTGGAGCAGATTGTTTCTTATCTTCATAAATCCAAAAAAGTGAAAAGTGTACGAGGCGCCAATGGAGGCTATCGGTTAGTGAAGGAGCCCGATGCATATACTGTAGGGGAAATTATTAAATGTCTGGAAGGCGATATTACTTTTTCGGAGTGTGTGCGCAGCGATGAAAAAAACTGCGAACGGCGGGAGAAATGTTTTTGTTACCCCTTATGGGGAAAACTGGATCAGGCAATGAATGATGTACTGGAACATACCACATTGCAGGATCTGATCGATTGGAAGAATGAGGATAAAACCGTGAATTTGTAAGGAGGAATATCAGATGGGAAAATTAATTTATTTAGATAATGCAGCAACAACGCAGGTAAAAGAAGAAGTGCTCAAGGAAATGTATCCCTTTTTCCGGGAAGTTTACAGCAATCCGTCTGCAGTGTACAGTTTTGCCCAGCAGGGGAAAGCTGCGGTTGACAAGGCCAGGAAACAGGCGGCGGATCTGATTGGAGCCAATCCGGAGGAAATCTATTTCACGGCAGGCGGAAGTGAGTCCGACAACTGGGCGTTAAAGGCCACCGCTGAGGCTTATGAGCAGAAGGGAAAACATATTATCACCAGTAAAATCGAGCATCATGCTATTTTGCACACCTGCGAGTATCTGGAAAAAAGAGGATTTGAGATCACATATCTTGACGTGGATGAGGATGGAAAAATCAAGCTGGAGGATTTGAAAAAAGCCATAAGGGAGGACACTATACTGATCTCCATCATGTCTGCAAATAATGAAATCGGAACCATCCAGCCTTTAGCAGAGATTGGAAAGATAGCTCATGAGCGGGGAGTTTTGTTCCATACGGATGCGGTTCAGGCATACGGACATATTCCATTGAATGTGGATGAAATGAACATTGATATGCTTTCCGCCAGCGGTCATAAGCTGGGCGGGCCGAAGGGCATCGGATTGCTCTATATCAGAAAAGGCGTAAAGATAAAGTCCTTTATCCACGGCGGAGCCCAGGAACGGAGCCGGAGAGCCGGTACCCACAATACACCGGGCATTGTGGGCATTGGAGCGGCAGCGGAGCTTGCCGGAAAAAATATGAAGGAAAATATCGAAAAAGAGGAGAGTCTGAGAAATCATCTCATCGATCGTGTGTTGAAGGAAATTCCATACGTCAGACTGAATGGACACCGGACAGACCGGCTTCCCGGAAATGCGAATTTCTCTTTCCAGTTCATTGAGGGAGAATCTATGCTTATTCTGTTAGACCAGCTGGGAATCTGCGCATCCAGCGGTTCTGCATGCACCTCGGGTTCCTTAGATCCCAGCCATGTGCTCCTTGCCATCGGTCTGCCGCACGAGATCGCCCATGGCTCCCTGAGACTGTCTTTATCCGAGGAGACCACTTTGGAAGATATTGATTTCGTGGTGGATGAATTAAAGAAGATCATTGAGAGATTACGAAACATGTCACCATTATATGAAGATTTTTTAAAGAGCAATTCATAGAGAAGCGAGGAGCAAAACGATATGTACAGTGAAAAGGTAATGGATCATTTTAATAATCCGAGAAACGTAGGAGAAATAGAAAATGCCAGCGGTGTGGGAACCGTGGGAAACGCAAAGTGCGGAGATATCATGAGAATGTATTTGGACATTGATGATAACGGCATTATTCAGGATGTGAAGTTCAAAACATTTGGCTGCGGAGCAGCGGTTGCCACCAGTTCCATGGCGACGGAGCTGGTAAAAGGGAAAACCGTGCAGCAGGCCCTTGAGGTGACCAATAAGGCAGTAATGGAGGCTCTGGATGGGCTTCCACCCATCAAGGTGCACTGTTCTCTTCTGGCTGAGGAAGCCATCCATGCGGCATTGTGGGATTACGCCACCAAAAACAACATTACTATTGAAGGCTTGGAACGGCCTGTGAATGATATCGGTGAGAAAATCGAGGATGAGGAATACTAAGGTACCCATAAATCAAGCATATTAGGAAAGGAAGAGGAAAGAATGTCAACAGTACAGTATTCCGGTGTACGGGACAGTAAACCGGGAAGATTCAATGACCTGGGAACTACAGGCAAGGAAGTGGAAGAAAACTTTAAAAAGGGCTGCTTAAAAAGGGCTGACAGAAGCTTTGCACAGGGCTTACAGTGCCAGCAGATCAACAGCATGGCAGCTCTCATGTCCCTGGAGGATTCCGTTTTTATCTCCCACTCTCCCCAGGGGTGTGTAGGGTGTTCCATTATGGCAGTGGATATGTACCGGGTGGGACAGGCGCACAGAGGAATTAAAAACATTAAGAATCCACGATTGTTCGTAACCAACCTGGACCAGAAGAGCGTTGTGTTCGGAGGGGAAACAAAGCTGCGGGAAACCGTGAAAAAGGCAGTGACAAGATACAACCCGAAGCTGGCATTTGTCTATGCATCCTGCGCATCCGGTATCATTGGTGATGATATTGATGCTATTTGTGCAAGTCTGCAAAAGGAGTATCCGGATACCATCATAGTGCCCATTCATTGTGAGGGATTTAAGTCAAAAATCTGTGCATCCGGATTTGATGCAGCATTTATCTCTATTAATAAGTACATCCTGAAACAGCAGAAGGTGGAGAAGGAAAAGGGGCTGATCAACCTTTTTGCCCCCACAACGGTCAGCTATGCAGACCAGAAGGAAATGGAGCGAATGCTGGCTTTATTGGGAGCAAAAGTGAATTATATTCCTTTTTACAGCTCCCTGGAAAAGATTAAGAGGATTCCGGCGGCGGAGGCCTCTACCTCCATCTGTAAAGTTTTTGCGGATGAGTTCATGAAGACCTTGTGGGAAGATTATGAGATTCCCTATTCCCATACCGTGATGCCCATCGGTATCCGCAATACGGATAAATGGTATCGTGGAATTGCAAAAGTCCTTGGAAAGGAACAGGAAGTGGAGGAGATCATCGCAAAGGAGCATGAGCGCATTGAGCCGCTGGTTGCCCGGCTGAGAGAGCGGCTGCAGGGAACCCGGGTTTTCATCTGCGGTGGTACCGGACGTTCCTTTGCTGCGGCAGCGCTGATCGATGATTTCGGCATGGAGCTGGTGGGATTGGAAACACCTACCTACGATGAGGATGCCCAGGTGGATATTGAATATCTGAACGGCATACATAAAGATTACGTGGTGGATATTGCCAATATGCAGCCTTTTGAGCAGGTGAATCTGATCAAGAAGTTAAAGCCGGATGCCTTTATCGGTGTGCCCGAATGGGCCGCAAAACTGGGCATTCCCACCACACATGTGCTGGAAGGAAAGCGCCCCACCATGGGATATGACGGATTGTTGTATCTTGGAAATAAAATAGCAGATCAGCTGCAGAACCCCGGATTTAATAAGAAGCTGGCAAAACATGCCAAGCTGCCTTATAAGGCTTCCTGGTATGAGGAAGATGCATTTAAGTACATTGTGGATAGTGTCAAGTCAAATCTGAAAACCGACACAAGGGCTTCGTCACCTGCGGTGACACCTCGTGTCAAGGAAGGAGGAAAATAAGATGTCTGAGATTATGGAGAACCCCAAGGGAGGATGTGTGCTGGCGGGCATTAATTCCGTGTTGGGGGCCATCGAAAGGGTATGTCCCATTTACCACTCCGGCCCCGGCTGTTGTATGCAGACATCAGCCGCTGATCAGGGACAGTCCGGTCATAAAAATTCCTGTTTTGTCAGCAGTGTTTCCATTCCTTCCAGCAATATGCTGGAAAAGGAAGTGGTCTTTGGAGGAGTTGACAAATTAAGAACCACCATCCAGGGTGCGGTAGATATCATCGATGCAGATGCGTTTTTTATTCTCACCGGATGTACGGCGGGAATTATCGGAGATGATATTGTCAGTGTGGCAAATGAGTATCAGGAAAAGGGAATCGATGTATATCCCATCGAGACACCGGGCTTTGCCGGTGACAGCAATCTGGGCTATGAAGTGGTCTGGAATACCTTCATCGATCAGGTGATCGAGAAGGATGTGCCTAAGGATGAGAAGCTGGTAAATATTTTCGGTATCGTGCCCTACCATGATCCCTTCTGGAGCGGTGCGCTGGAGGAGATAGACAGAATTCTTTCTTCCCTGGGACTGAAGGTGAATACCTTCTTTACCAAGCACCAGAGCATTGAAGACGTGAAAAAATGCTCCGGCGCAGCGCTGAACATCATCATCAATCCATGGCTGTTCAAGGGACCTGCCCAGAAATTTGAAGAGAAGTTTGGCGTTCCCAGTATCCGGATTCCCGGGCTTTTTGTGGGAGCAACGGATACAACTAAGTTTGTGAGAGAGGTTGCTAATGCGCTGGAATTAGACAAGGATCTGGTGGAAAAAGTCATCGATGCAGAGGAGGATTATGTATATCATTATCTGGAGCAGGCCATTGGTGTAGTCAGCTGGAAGAGGTTCGCCGTGGTGGCAGATGCCAACAATGCAGTGGGAATCACCAGATATCTTGCCAATGATTACAGCTTCTCCCCGGTTCTGGTCATCGTATCGGAACCCATATTCCGACCGGAAGACAAGGAACGGATCATCACGCAGATTAACGACCTGGAGTATGCAGAGCCGCCAAAGGTTTTATTTTTGACGGATCAGTACGAAATCAATGAAGCCATACGCAACGAGGAAAAGGAGATCACCCTGCTGGTGGGAAGCAGCAATGAAAGGGAAATTGCACTGGAAAAGGACATTCAGTTTATCTTAGCAGCCTTCCCCATGAATGAGAGGCTGGTATTTAACCGCACCTACGCGGGATACAGGGGAAGTCTCACCTTTACGGAAGATCTGTATGATAATCTGTAAATGAATTGACAAGGATATAGATGGAAGCTATAATATAAACCTATGGAATTAGTAGGATATAAAAGCGGATGCCTGCACGGTATCCGCTTTTTAAGGAAGTAAGATTATATTAAGTTGATTTTAAAGAGAGGATATTATGCTGAATCAATTTTCAAGAACACAGCTTCTTCTGGGGGAAGAGGCAATGGATCGTCTGAGTAAAGCGAGAGTGGCAGTTTTCGGTATCGGCGGAGTGGGCGGTTATGTATGCGAGGCATTGGTCCGCAGCGGAGTAGGCGCATTTGACTTAATCGATGATGACAAGGTGTGTCTGACGAACCTTAACCGACAGATTCATGCCACCCGGGCCACCGTGGGAAAATACAAGGCGGAGGTCATGAAGGAGCGGATGCTGTCCATCAATCCCAATGTGGATATCCGGATTCATAAATGCTTTTTCCTGCCGGAAAATGCAGACCAGTTTCCTTTTGAGGAATATGATTATGTGGTGGACGCCATAGATACTGTGACGGCAAAGATAGAGATTATCCTGAGAGCACAGCAGCTGAAGATTCCCGTGATCAGCGCCATGGGAGCGGGGAACAAGCTGGATCCTACCAGATTTCAGGTGACGGATATTTACAAGACCAGCATGGACCCTCTGGCTAAAGTCATGAGAAGGGAATTAAAGAAACGGAATGTGAAAAAACTGAAGGTGGTATATTCCGATGAAAAACCCACCCGTCCTATCGAGGATATGAGCATCAGCTGTAGGACACACTGTATCTGTCCACCGGGGGCAGAGCATAAATGCACCGAGAGACGGGATATTCCCGGCAGCACGGCCTTCGTACCTGCGGTTTGCGGCCTGGTGATTGCGGGGGAAGTGGTGAAGGATTTATGCCTGATTAAGAGGTAAATATTGGTAAGAATTGTTTTGAGTTACCGCCTCGGTCATTGCCAAAAATGGTAATGACCCGGGCGGCAATTGTTTTTTAAAAAGGGGTTAGTATATAATTATCTTTGTGTAATTACAGAGATTATTATTGGAGTGTCAGTTTTATGGAGTTTAACAAGAGATTAAACGATTATATTGAGGAATTACAATGCTCTGCAAAAGAATTGGCAGAAGCATCGGATCTGTCGGCAACCGTTGTCAGCAGATACCGTTCCGGAGAACGTGTCCCGGCAGCCGACAGTGAGCAGTTGAAAAAGCTTGCCACGGGTATTGTAGATGTAGCCCACAGCAAAGGAATGTGCGAACTGGATAGGGAAAGCGTTCTGCAGGAACTGATTGATACATTAAAAGGGAATGATTGGAATTATGATCTTCTCCTGAAGCATTTTAATGCGGTTATTCTGGTTCTGAATATCAATATGTCTGAGATGGCAAGAGGCATTAATTACGATGCTTCCTATATCAGCAGGATCCGTTCCGGGCAGCGCCATCCGGCCAACATGAATCATTTTATTGAGAATGTGTGCCAGTACATTGTGAAGCGATATAATAAGGAAGCGGATTTGGAAGTTGTTTCCTCTTTGCTCAGCGTAACGGTGGCGGAGATTTCAGAGGAAGATAAGTACCTGGAAGCATTGCAGCGATGGTTCTACAGTGAAGAATCCGCAGAAAAGGATGAAATCGGTTCCTTTTTGAAACAGGTGGATGAATTTGACCTGGATGAATATATTAAGGCCATTCATTTTGATGAATTGAAAGTGCCGCCGGCACTGCCGGTACAGCTGCCTACTTCCAAGAATTATTATGGCATTGAAGCCATGAAAGAGGGCACATTGGACTTCTTGAAAGCCACAGTATTGTCGAAAAGCATGGAGACGGTGTATATCCTGGATGATACGCCCATTGCAGAGAAGGCGAAGAATTCAGATTTTCCGAAAAAATGGATGTTCGGCATTGCCATGGTGTTAAAGAAGGGGCTGCATATCCAGATGATCCACAATCTGAACCGGCCATTCGAGGAAATGATGCTGGGGCTGGAAGCGTGGATTCCTCTTTACATGACCGGACAGGTCACCCCGTATTATTTAAAGGGGGTGCACAATCAGGTATTCGGACATTTCCTGTACACGTCGGGAGTGGCTGCTTTGTCAGGGGAGGGAATCGCTGACCATTATGAAAATGGAAAGTATTACCTGACAAAAAACCGGACAGAGCTTGCCTATTATCGCCAGCGGTCCAAGGACATTCTCAGTCAGGCAAGTCCATTGATGGAGATTTACCGGAAACCGGATGAGAAAACCTTTCAGGCATTCCTGAATGCTGATGCCACTGTGGAGGGCTCCCGCCATGAGGTGCTGGCGGCTCTGCCCGTCTATACCATTTCAGATGATCTGTTACAGCGTATGCTGGGCCGAAACGGCATGAAAGAAGAGGAGCAAAGGAATATCGTACAGAAGGTGGCTGAGTTAAAGCAGGTTGCGGAGACGATTCTGAAAAAGAATCCGGTGCGGACTGAAATCCCGGAACCTACACAGAAGGAATTTCAGCAATATCCCATGCGTCTTTCTCTGTCAGGAATCTTTTTCGAACGGGAAATTGTATATACCTACGAAGAGTATCTGGAACATTTGGAGCAGACGAAAGAGTTTGCGCAAAAGCACAAGAATTACAACTTACAGAAGATGAAGGAAGAGGCATTTCGGAATATTCAGATTACCATCCATGAGGGAAAATGGGCCATGGTGTCGAAGAATAAGTGTCCGGCCATTCATTTTGTTATCCGTCATCCAAAGCTCTGCGATGCATTGGAAAATATGGTAATGCCTATTGTAGAGGAATAAATGATAATGGGAGCGGGTGCAGAATTTAATTTCTGCGCCCGCTCCTTTTGTAAGAAAAATTTCCTGAAAAGGCAATTGACAAAAATGGTAATTGAGAGAGAAAAACTATTGGATGTGATAAAATGGACATACGAGATGTTTCTGAAGAACGAAAGATTTTTATAAGGAGGGAAAAGGATGAAACACAGAAAAACAAAGAGCCTGTTGGCAGTCCTTATGAGTGTGTTAATGGTGTGCTCACTATTTCTCACGAATGATATGAGTGCCTGGGCGGATACGTCGCCATCATTTCAAATTAAGTTGACACCGCTGGATGGTATTGACAGTATTTCTTATCAGATTGGAGAGAATGCGGCAGTTGAAATTAACAAGGGCTCTATACAAGAGCGGGAACCTGATCCAAGCAATACCGTATGGTACGATTGGTCTTATGATGGGAGTGTAGATGTTGACACTGAGGTAACAGTTACGGTGAAATTGGCAGAAGGCTATGAAGTGGATACCGCGGATGGCGACACTGGAATCCAGAATCAAGATGGTACATATTCCTTTACAAAAACCATCGAAGAAGATTCAAGCAATGAGTTTAAAATCAGACTTGGCCTGGAGTCCGCAAATCCGCCCGGCCCCGGTGACCCGCCCGGCAATGACAATAATGGGAAAGTGTATTTTACCTGTCAGAGCAATGCGGTGGATGGAGGACATATCTGGTACAAGCTGGACGATGCGGCTGTCTTTACACAGGTTGCAGAGAATTCCGAGACTAACAGCTATGGGACGGTAAATGTGAGCGGTGCAACAAGCAGCATTACGCTGAAATTCGAACCGAATCAAAATTTCCAACTGGATACAACAAGAGGTGTTACGATCCGGGTGAATGGTGCGGAAGTGATAAAAAAAACAGGCAGTGATACCGCTGACTTCACAGGTGAGAATGGAATGACTTTCACACTGAGCGAATTGAGGTTGACTGATGCAACCATTGCAACTTCCAGCATCGAAGTGGAGTTTGGATTTGAAAATGCAGGTAACCCCGGCCCTGGTGGAGAGCCTGGACCCGGAGGACAGGCCGGACCCGGTGCATCAAAGGAATATAATTATGAAGGAAGTGCAACCTCTCAAATTAATTTTACAGGTACCAACAGCCACGATGGCGCTGGAGTTCCCTGTACTGCAATCTATTACATAAACGGAGTGGCGGCGCAGGAGCAAAATAATGATAACGTAACTCATAAAACTTCGGTTACATATCCTTATAATTCTTTGGATCCAGACACGCCCAAGGTAGGGGAAGACCCCGCAGTTGAATTTGAGTTTGTCAATCCCATCAATATGAGATATACGGAAATAACAATCAATGATGTGAATTATTCAGATCAGATTCCGGGAACCAATGCAGAGACAGGCAAGTGGGATGTTCTGGACGCTATGGATTTGAATCATCAATCACAGACTATTTCCTTTATTCTGACTGTACCTTATGCAGAAACCTATAATGTTACTGCGAATATAGCTATTATTGGTGAGAACAATGTTTCTTATGGGTCAGGAGAAAGTGCTATAGCTTTCGAGGTGCGCAATGCGTCTAACGGAACTGTGGGATACCAGTATAGCACATATGAGTACCCGGATTTATCGGCTGAGAGTGTGACATATCCTACTTCGTTAGCGCAGGGAGAAACGCTTACGATCTATGCGAAACCCAATGACGGATTTGATTTAGATTATTTTGGATTACAGCTTAATGGTCAGCCTGTGGATTGGGCTGATATTGGAAATCCCAACAGGGATGATTTGATGTCGGAACAAGGTCTTTCCTTTGAGATTCCTGAAAGTATGGCAAATGGTGGAAAGCTGGACATCACAATTGAGTTTACCCAAAGTGAAGAGCAGAAGATATATTTCCCTACCGGAAACTTCCTGTGGTCGAATCTGGAAGAAGACAAGGAAACCGATATGTTTCTGGATCACACCTTGGTGGAGTTTGTAAGCTTTACTTACACCGATAGAGATGGTAAGACTGTAACCTATGATTCTTTGGATGCGATGAATGAGGCAAATCATGCTTATCTGCATTTTGATGGGGATCCTAATAAAGGAGAGGCAACCCTGATTGCTGGTGGAGAACTGACGGTACGTCTGGTTCCCAGATATGGATATCAGGTGGTACAGTTTGGACCCAATGGTGGTGCTTTTGGTTCGAATCCCGATAAGGTTGCAGAGTATACCTTTACCATTGCAAATGGTAACTGTCATTTGGGTGCTAAGTGTGCGCCGGTTTCTGACAAGGTGACATCAAATGCGGAGGGAGTTTCAAACGGCGGCATTGAGATTAACGCAGAAAATGCAGAAGAGTTTGCAATAGGTACAGCTGTATTGAGCGTGGACGACGCTCAGCCGTCAGCTGCAGAGATTTCTGAATTTGAGACAGCAGCAGATGGATATGTGGTGGATTCTTATCTGGATTTGAATCTGAGCAACGTGGTATATAGGGGAAGTGAGGACAGTGTATGGTCTACTGAGGTTACGGAGTTGACCAACAAGGCTACCATTTCACTGACTGTTTCAGAGGAACTTTCAGATGATGTAAAGATTATTCATCAGAAGCACGATGGTACATACGAGTTACTTGATGCAAGCTATGATGCGGCCACCAAGACGGTTACCTTTGAAACGGATAGCTTCTCAAAATATGCGATTGCAGTAGAAGACGATACACAACAGGAAGACGATACACAGAAGAAAGACGATACACAACAGGAAGACGATACACAGAAGAAAGACGATACACAACAGGA
>JBJELW010000087.1:738-1043 GCA_051879315.1 Roseburia sp. | reverse complement strand
AGACGACACACAGAAGAAAGACGATACACAACAGGAAGATGGATGGCAGAAGGTAGATGACCAGTGGGTATACTATCAGGATGGACAACTGGAAACTGGCTGGGTACTGGATGGAGAAACCTGGTACTACATGAATGATACCGGTGTAATGCAGACTGGCTGGGTACTGGATGGAGAGACCTGGTACTACATGGAAGAATCCGGAGCGATGCAGACTGGCTGGGTACTGGATGGCAGCACCTGGTATTATATGGAAGAATCCGGAGCGATGCAGACTGGCTGGGTACTGGATGGCAGCACCTGGT
>JBJELW010000087.1:0-638 GCA_051879315.1 Roseburia sp. | reverse complement strand
ATTATATGGAAGAATCCGGAGCAATGCAGACTGGCTGGGTACTGGATGGCAGCACTTGGTATTATATGGAAGAATCCGGAGCAATGGTAAGCGGCTGGAAGCTGGTTGGCGGCATTTGGTATTATATGGATGCTTCCGGGGCTATGAAAACCGGCTGGGTACTGGATGGCGGCACATGGTATTACATGGATGCTTCTGGAGCAATGCAGACCGGCTGGATTAATGATGGCGGTACTTGGTACTACCTGTACGGTAGCGGTGCAATGGCTCACAGTACACGTATTGGCAGATACTATGTAAATGCAAGCGGTGCTTGGGTACGTTAATTAAATAGCAGGCTCGGGACAAAAAGAGTTAAAAATACCTATTGCAGATTTTATCTGTAGTAGGTATTTTTAAGTATGATAAAAAGTATTTAGTTATAATCGGAGGACAAAACCTATGAGAAAAAAAGTGATGACATTCATGTGTCTTTTGCTTGCCACCTTGTTGTGCGCATACGGAAAGGAAGCTGCTGTGACAGAAACGGAAACTCTGTCGTCCACAGAGCAGGCACAACTGGAAACGGAAACCACAGAGCAGCCGGAAGTGGTGGCGGAGGATCTGATTCCCGAGGAATATGCCATGGCGGTGATTGT
>JBJELW010000086.1:0-51735 GCA_051879315.1 Roseburia sp. | reverse complement strand
AACCTCCTCAATAATATTATTTGGGGTTGAAGCCCCTGCGGTAATACCTACGTTATCAATGGACTCCAATTTTTGTAAATCTAAGTCAGCTATCGTTTGTATATAGTAAGTATTTTCACATTCTTCTTTACATATTTCAAATAACTTCTGTGTATTCGAACTGTTGCGTCCGCCAACCACGATCATGGCATCCACTTCCTTTGCCAGGGCCCGTGACTGGGTCTGCCTTTCTTCCGTCGCATTACAGATTGTATTCAAAACAATTATATCATAACCTTTTTCCTCCACAATTTCAACCAAATCTTGAAATTTCTTGTAGTTAAATGTCGTTTGCGACACAATACATACTTTTTTGTCTTCCGAAAGGGTCATTTCCTCCGCCTCCTGTCGGTTGGAAATTACTGTAACTGCATCCGGATCTCCCCATCCCCGGATTCCTTCTACCTCCGGATGATTGGGATTTCCCACAATGATGACCTGATAACCTTTTTCGCAATACTCACGAACATAGCGGTGAATTTTCAAGACAAAGGGGCAGGTGGCATCCACCACCCGAAATCCCTGACGTTCCAGGGTTTCATAAGTATTCCGATCCACCCCGTGGGACCGGATCACCACGATACCTTTAGGCAAATCATAGATCTGGTCCAGTGATTCAATGACAGAAACACCTTTTTCTTTCAAATCCTTTACCACTGCTTCGTTATGGATGATGGGGCCATAGGTGTATATCGGTTCCTTTTTTTCCCGAATCTGCTCATATACCATATCCACCGCACGCTTTACGCCAAAGCAAAAACCTGCGGATTTTGCAATTTTTACTGTTCTCATATCAGCACGTTTCCTCATATATTTTGCGGATAGCATCCACCACTTCATCAATAGTCATATCCGATGTATCCACCAGAACCGCATCTTCTGCCTGGATCAATGGAGAGATATTCCGGTGCATGTCCCGATAATCACGTTCCCTGATGTCTTCCCGGATAGCGTTCAGATCACATTCCTCTCCCTTAGCCTTTAATTCATCATATCTGCGGGCCGCACGTTTCTCCACACTGGCGGTAAGATAAATCTTTACCTGGGCATTGGGCAGCACACAGGTTCCAATATCTCGTCCATCCATGATCACATCCGCGTCTGCAGCCAGTTTTTGTTGTAATGAAACCAGTTTCTTTCTCACAGCGGGATAAACACTGGTGGCACTTGCCATGTTTCCCACAGACTCCTGTCTGATACGGCCATTCACATTGACCCCGTTTAACAGCACCTGCTGTTCTCCGTTTTCATACGCGATGGAAACGTTGATGTTTTCGCACTCTGCGCTGATTGCCACCTCGTCCGATGCCTGAATACCTGCATCCAGGAAATACAAAGCCATAGCACGATACATAGCTCCCGTGTCCACATATATAAATGATAATTCCTTTGCTAACCGTTTTGCGATGGTGCTTTTCCCGGCTCCGGCCGGTCCATCGATTGCAATATTCTTACTCATAATTTTCTCCTGACTTTATTTTGTAAGGTACACTGATGCATTTTCCGGAATCTACGTATTATCTTATGCTGATTCCGGCCAAATAACCGGTGGACCAGGCAATTTGAAGATTAAATCCTCCCGTCAATGCATCCACATCCAACACTTCACCGGCAAAAAATAATCCCTCCACAAGCTTCGACTCCATGGTGGAAGGATCCACCTGACGCACATCCACACCACCCCTTGTGATGATAGCTTCACCAAATCCCCGCAAGCCGGTGAGTGTCACCGGGAAAGCTTTGGTCAGTTGTAACAGTCGTTGTCGTTCATTTCTTGTGACAGCATTCACCTTTTTTTCGGATGAAATCCCGCTGAGTTCCACCATAACAGGAATCAGTTTCATAGGATAAAGCCCCTGAAGACTATTGCCAAACTGACGGTTGGGGCTTTCCGAAAAATCCCTTACAATACGCTTATCCAGCTGCTCCGCCGAAAGTGCCGGTTTTAAGTCAATGGTAAGGGATAACGAACCCTTCTGTATCTGATCGTTCACCACGCTGCTGGCACTGAGCATCAAGGGTCCGCTGACTCCAAAGTGAGTAAACAGCATTTCTCCGAACTCATCATAAAGAACCTTTTTTTCATCCCGGATAACAGCTCTGACATTTCGCAGTGATAATCCCTGCAATTTTTTTACATAATCCTCTTCCGTTTCAAAAGGGACTAATGCCGGCAAACACTTTTTCACAGAATGACCAGTCTGTTCTGCAAAGCGATAGCCATCCCCGGTCGAACCCGTAGAGGGATAGGAACAGCCACCGGTAGCTACAATCACATCTTCTGCCAGAATTTGCGTTCCATCCTCCAAAGCGACACCCTCTATCCGTCCATCCTTCATCAGAATCCGTTTCACCACTGTATTCTTTCGCACGGTTACTCCCTGTTCCTTAAGTCCCCGCTCCAATGCTGCAATGACATCAGATGCATGATCGGATATGGGAAACACACGATTTCCCCGCTCTGTTTTTACCGGCGTTCCATGTTGTTCAAAAAAATCCATCACCCGATGCTGGTCCATACAGTAAAAAGAACTGTATAAAAACTTGGGATTCCGGATCACTTTGGAAAAAAGCTCCTCCATATCGCAATCATTGGTAAGATTACACCTGCCTTTTCCGGTGATATATATTTTTTTTCCCAGTTTTTCATTTTTTTCTAACAAGGTAACATCATGTCCGCATTCCGCCGCCGCAATGGCAGCAAAACAACCGGCGGCTCCGCCTCCGATTACAATCACCTTACTCATCCGACTCTCCTATCCGGGCATAGCGCAGCTTAATCTTATCATCAATCAGGTCAATCTCATCATTCTCATATACCTGATATTCTCCCCAGATTTCCTCCAAAGTCTCCAGCGTTTTCGCCACTTCCCCCTGTTTTCTCATACACAATGCAACAATCAGGGCATTGATGACGCTGAGCGGAGCCACCAGTGAATCCACAATGGAAACCATATCACTTCTGGCGATAAGGTTGCAGGAGGAATACAAATTCATGGGCGAATGAACACTGTCTGTCAGTGTGATTACCTTGGCATTCCGGTTATTTGCAAATTCCATAGCTTTTAAGGTCCGCATGGAATACCTGGGAAAACTGATACCGATAATCACATCCTCCTCGCTGATACGAACCATCTGCTCAAACAATTCGCTGGAGCTGTTCGTATGCAGCAATATAACATTTTCAAACAACAGATTGAAATAGAACGCCAAAAAAGAAGCCAGCGGTGCGCAGCTGCGGATTCCTACTATATAAATATGCTTTGCGTGTAAAATCGTATCCACTGCCAGTTCAAAGGTCTGTTCATCCAGGTTTTCCAGAGTATCTTTAATTTTCTCCTGATCAGCCTGCAGTACCGACTCCAGCACTTTTGACTGGCTGATCCGCCCGTAAGCCACTTCCATACGCTGAATCGAATTTAACTTGTTGCGAACCATTTCCTCCAATGCTTTCTGGAATTCCGGATAACCTTTGTATCCCAGATGCATGGCAAACCGCACAACTGTGGACTCACTGACTCCTACCACCTGGCCCAATTTTGCCGCTGTCAAAAAAACAGCCTTATCGTAATTATCTGTAATATAAGCTGCAAGCAGCTTCTGCCCCTTGCTTAGACTTCCATACTTTTCGTTGATCCGACTTGTCAAGTCATTGGTATTTCCATTCATAACTGCACTTCCTATTTATTTGCCGTTCCATTTCTTTTTGCAATCTCAAGCTTCTGCTTAGAAGCCACATAACTGTTCAGATTCACGTTTGCACGCCTGATCACACATCCGAAGACCTTTTTGCTCTCATCCACCTGTTCTTCCCGAACCACATTCCCGGAAATCTGAAGATTGATTTTCATATCCCTGTCCTCATAGACAAGATGAAATGACCCTATATCCTCCGCCTTCAACCCCGGTGGTCCCACAAAGGATATACCCGAAGTACTAATGTCCTTTACGGTAACCTCAATCTGTTGTTTGGACTGATCTACGACCAATGTCCCCAGGATTCCCACATATTGACGAAAAGCCTGCCTGCGGTTCAGCTTTTTACTTTCACAGTTGGAATAAATCGCATGATACTTTTTCTTCTGATACTGCATGACCTTAACCATACAGTTTTCCCATGTGATAGGCTTCCCACCATCCTGAATATAGACCACGTTCATTTTTACATTATCACTCTCAAAATTAATGATCGTGCCGTCATGGCGAATAGGCTCAACTAAGAGAATATTATTCACGATCTGGATAATTTGCGTATTATACTGTGCAGATGCTTTCCCGTAAGTGGCCGTGATCTGAATATTCTCACCCTCTGCAATTTCATAAAGTTTCATGTAATTCTCCGCCCCAGAACAAACAAAAGTATTTAAACTATGCAATAACTCAGTTATGTTTTATAATAACAATTTTGCATCTGTTTGTCCACAACAAAAACAGACTCCAGTATGAGTTCTCATAACTGAAGCCTGTTAATTTTTCTCTATCTCCAGACAATCTATTAAACCGGATATGCTCCGTTCTTGGTATCCGCCACAGATGCATCCACCTGTGTCTGCTGAGCCTGACGATACTTGAAGAACTCAGTAGCAACCTGCGGAAACAATGCATAAGTCAGTACATCCTCATCCTGCTGTTTCCACTGCTTCATCTCAGCCTCAATCTTATCCAGCTCCGGCTCTAACAGATCTGCCGGACGGCAGGTGATTGCCTTATCCTTATCTTCACCCAGCACCTTATCCACCACTTCCGGATTGAAAGGCTTAACGGTCTGTCCATATTTTCCTAATAAAACGTCCTTGGTTTCCTTGGTGGCAACCTTATAACGCTCACCCATCAGCACATTAAACACAGCCTGTGTACCAACGATCTGGGAAGAAGGAGTTACAAGCGGTGGCTCACCTAAATCTTTACGCACACGCGGAACCTCTGCCAGCACTTCCTCATACTTATCTTCCTTGCCCTGTTCCTTTAACTGGGAAATCAGGTTGGAAAGCATACCGCCGGGAACCTGATACAAAAGAGTCTTGATATTTACACCCAGCACCTTAGGATTCATCAGACCACTCTCCAATGCTTCCTCTCTCATGGGACGGAAGTAATCAGCAATCTCTGCCAGCTGGTTCTGATCCAGACCGGTGTCATATTCTGTGCCCTTAAATGCCTCGACCATAACCTCGGTAGCCGGCTGACTGGTACCTAATGCAAACGGTGACATAGCAGTGTCGATGATATCACATCCTGCCTCAACCGCCTTCATGTATGTCATAGCAGCCACACCGGAGGTGTAATGAGTATGTAACTCAATCGGAAGCTTGGTTGCATCTTTCAATGCCTGAATCAGCTCGGTAGCCTTGGTAGGAACCAAAAGGCCTGCCATATCCTTGATACATAAGGAGTCAGCACCCATATCCTCTACTTTTTTTGCCATCTCCATCCAGTACTCTAAGGTATAAGCATCACCTAAAGTGTAGGATAATGCCACCTGTGCATGACCTTTTTCCTTATTACATGCAGTAACAGCAGTCTGCAGATTACGCACATCATTTAAGCAGTCAAAAATACGGATGATATCAATACCGTTTGCGATGGATTTCTGAACGAAATACTCAACCACATCATCTGCATAGGGACGATATCCCAAGATATTCTGTCCACGGAACAGCATCTGAAGCTTTGTATTTTTGAATCCATCTCTCAACTTACGAAGTCTGTCCCAGGGATCCTCCTTCAGAAAACGAAGGGATGCATCGAAGGTTGCACCTCCCCAACACTCTACTGCATGAAAGCCCACTTTATCCATCTTATCCACGATGGGGAGCATCTGCTCTGTGGTCATTCTGGTTGCAATCAAAGACTGGTGTGCATCACGCAGTACAGTCTCTGTAATTTTTAATGGTTTCTTCTCTGCCATGATTTTTCCTCCTTAAATACCAAAGATTGCCATAAACACACCGGCCGCTACTGCGGTACCAATTACTCCGGCAACATTGGGTCCCATTGCATGCATAAGTAAAAAGTTCGTCGGGTCTTCCTCTGCTCCCACCTTTTGGGAAACACGGGCAGCCATCGGCACCGCAGACACACCGGCGGAACCAATCAACGGATTGATCTTTCCCTTGGTCACCAGACACAGAATCTTTCCAAAGAGGACTCCCGCTGCAGTACCAAATGCAAATGCCACCAGACCTAATGCAACAATCTTTAATGTACTCCAATTTAAGAACGCCTCAGCACTGGTGGATGCGCCTACAGAAGTACCCAGCAGAATAACAACAATATACATCAATGCATTGGATGCTGTCTCCTGCAGCTGTCTTACAACCCCTGACTCACGGAACAGGTTACCTAACATCAGCATACCTACAAGGGGAGCTGTGGTAGGAAGTAATAAACACACGATGATGGTTACCACGATGGGGAACAAAATCTTCTCCAGCTTGGATACCGGACGAAGGTTTTCCATTTTAATGGAACGCTCCTTCTTGGTAGTAAGCAGCTTCATGATAGGCGGCTGGATAATGGGAACCAATGACATATAGGAATATGCCGCCACCGCAATGGGTCCCATCAGGCTTGTCTGTCCCAGCTTACCGGCCAGGAAGATGGATGTAGGACCATCTGCTCCACCGATGATAGATACAGCAGCTGCTGCCTTATCGTTAAAGCCAAACACAATTGCCAGCAGGTACGCAGCAAAGATACCGAACTGCGCTGCTGCTCCTAAAAGAAAACTGATCGGATTCGCAATCAGCGGACCAAAGTCCGTCATAGCACCTACTCCAAGGAAAATCAGAGAAGGTAAAATGGACCACTCGTCCAATGTATAGAAATAGTATAATAAACCACCTACGCCATTGCTTGTACTTTCCGGACTGGCAATAATATCCGGATAAATATTTACAAGTAACATACCAAATGCAATCGGAACCAGAAGCAACGGTTCATAGCCTTTCTTTATCGCAAGGAATAAGAAGAAACAGGCTACCGCTATCATCAGATAGTTGCCCCAGGTCAAATTAAAGAATGCAGTCTGATGCAGGAGGTTTCCCATGGTTTCTGCAACATAACTTAACATAATAGACCTCCTAATTTACTCATTCATAGTAGCGAGTAATGCGCCGGACTCCACGCTGTCACCCACAGCAACCTCGATGCTTGCAACGGTACCATCCTTAGGAGCCACAACCGGAGTCTCCATCTTCATAATTTCAAGCACCAATACGGTATCACCTGCTTTTACTGCTGTACCCGGAGCTGCCTCAATCTTAAATACCTTACCGGCTGCACCTGCCTCGATCTTGATGCTGCCTGCACCTGCGCTGGCTGCAGGAGCTGCTGCCTTCGGTGTTGCCGCGGGAGCTGCCGCTTTTCTGGGTGCTGCAACTGGTGCTGCTGTCTGTCCGTTTTCTTCCACTGTCACATCATAAACATTTCCATTTACTGTAATTGTATAGCTTTTCATTTTTTATCCTCCTACTTTTGGCTTACATTTCCAATGCTTTTTATCTTCTTTTAATCGAACGTACCACAAATCCGTCCGTTGAACTTCCTGTTGCTGCCGCAATGGCTGCACTGATGACTGCCACCAGTTCTAAATCATCCAAAAGCTGCTCCTCGCGCTTAGTAATCTGCTCCACCACCTGATCAGATACCACTGACGCAGATTCCTGCTTTTTCTTCTTCCGGTCTGTCAGATAAGGAATGATACGGAAGCAGTAAATGACCAGGCTGATCAGAATCAGAATACAGAACACTACTCCGATTCCCATAAGAGTATTCATACCTGCTTTGGACATAATCTCACTTTTCGAATACTTTTTATCAATTCTTACATCCTGGATCATATCGGAAGAATCGGAAGACCGCATAGCATCATAGTCACAAACCATGGTAAAAATCAAACTGCGATTCTCATAGATTACTTCCTGCTCCAATGTCATGGTGCCATTGGCAATCGTCACATCCATATCGCCGAAGCCGACCAATTCGCCCTCGCCTGCACGGGCTTCTTTAAAGCTTGTACCCAAATTATAATCCAAAGGATCCTCTTTCTCAGAGATCTGAGAAAGCATGGAGTCAATCTGTTCATCAGAATAAACATCCAAAGAGGATACCAGGCTCTGCATATAGCTCTGCAATGCTTCATAGCTGTAATTTTCCCCGTAATCATAAGTTCTGGGGTCTGTCTTACTGCAGGCCATCAGACATAAGGCGAAGAGGCTGACACTTATAAGTGCTAATAATTTTTTCTTCATAAGTCTCACCTTTCTATTTCGTTCCATGTTTCTTATATGGTGTATCCATACGCTTTGTAAATAACATTTCAAATGCAGCCACCAGATATTTTCTTGTATCCTGAGGCTCCAGAATGAGATCCACATAACCTCTCTTGGCAGCGGTCACAACGCTGGACTGTAACTCCTCATACTCTTTGGCTTTCTGCTCTAAAACATCTGCGGAAGCATCGGAATACATAATGCCGGCAGCCAGTTTGGCATCCATGGTGCCAGTCTTAACAGAAGGCCATGCATATACCAGATCCGCACCGATAGACTTGGAATTCATAATCACTGAGGCACTTCCGTAAGCCTTATCTACCAGTAAGTTTACCTTGGGAACCGTTGCATTGGCAAATGCATATGTAAGCCGGCTCATGGACTTAGCCAGTCTCTTCTCATTGCACTTGCAAGCCTTATATCCGGTTACATTGGTAATGCTGAGCACCGGAATTTCAAACGCATCACAGAAAGCAATAAACTCAGCAGCCTTATCGCAGCCCCTTGCTGTCAGAACACTGTCGAACGTCTCAGTCTTGGTTCCATTTTCGTCATAAATCTCAGTGCAGTTTGCCACAGCGCCCACTGTCATTCCATTCAGCTGAACAAATCCGGTCACCATATTCTTTGCAAAATTGCGTTTTGTCTCAAAGAACACATGATTATCTGCGATCTCAGCCAAAAGATAACGGGGATCTCCCTTCATGGTATCCATGCTCTGGCACGCTCTGTTCAGATCATCGGAGCAATCCTCCATATAACCATTGGCTGTATTATCAGCCGGAAGCATGCACACCAGGCTGCGGATATTCTGCATGATTTCATCCTCAGAACCTACGAAATCCAAGACACCTGTCTCCTCACTCTGAAATGCAGCAGATGCGGTATCACACACCTCAGTCCGGTTTCCCTCAATGGCATTCGGTGAATTCACAAACATCTTTGCTTTATCTGCCTCCATAAAAGCAAAATCACAAAGACCGGGCACAACGGTAAGTCCACCGCCGCAGTTTCCAAAAACTGCGCAAATCTGCGGGATCACGCCGGAAGCCATCACCTGTTTCTCATAAATCAGGCCCATTGCATCCAATGCATCCACAGACTCCTGCAGACGAACACCTGCACAATCCAAAAAGCCAATAACGGGTGCACCCATCTTCATGGCTCTGTCATAAACTGCCGCAATCTTCTTGGCGTGCATCTCACCAATGGTACCATTCAATACAGAAGCATCCTGGCTGTATACAAATACCAGATTGCCATCGATCAATCCATGACCGGTGATGACACCATCAGAAGGTGTGTCTGTTTCTGCCAGATTGAAATCTGTGCTTCTCGCCGTTACAAGAGAACCGATTTCCATGAAACTATTTTCATCCAACAGCTTCATCAGTCTCTGCTCCGCTAAGTTGTTACTTCTGTTGCTCATTTCTTAGCCCTCCATCTATTGTTAGAAAAATTTTAAAAATTTTCGCTATGTTATATTGTATTACTTTACCCCTTACATTTCAATAGAAAATCGTTATATTTTTCACAATTTTTTCATAATAATTACCGGCAGCATTATAATGCAAAACACTGAAAAATCTGCCGCAATCGCCATGCATAATCAATTTGTTCTATGTCGTCACCAATCAGTAAGTAATCTCTGCGCACGCACTCATTTCCCACCCAGTAAGATATGGTTCCCACCCTATCTCCCTTCCGGACCGGTGCTGACACACAGGATTCTTTTTCATATGTAATTTCAATTTTCTGATCCGCCCGAAGCAGCAACGAATCCGGTGCATCAGGATCTTTCACACGAATCACCGGAACACACATCAGTCCATACAACGCTTCCGTTTTTGCACCGGAAACCGTTACGTCCTCCATACACTCTGGTGGAATTTCCTGTTTTTCCAGCATACATCGGGAAAAATAATCGATTCCGTACTGCATCAATTTTTTGGTGTCTGACCATTTATAGCTTTTATTATTGGGCCATCCACAGCCCAGAAGAGCCACCACATAAGTTTTCTCCTCCCGTCTCAGCGCCCCCACATAACAGTATCCGGCACTTCCGGTAAATCCCGTTTTACCTGTAAGAGCTCCATCCATCATCTGTAAAAAAGCATTGTGATTATTACAGCTGTAACTTCTGCTCCCTTCCCGGTTGGTAAAACTATAATTCTGTGTCTGCGTAATCTGCAAAAACAGATCCTTTTTCGGAGAAATGGTAATGCAATAGCTGAGAATCCGGGCAAGATCCACTGCCGTGGTCTGATGGGGACCGCCCTCATCCTCTCCATCCAATCCATTTGGTGTCACAAAGTGTGAATTTTCACAACCTATCTCTGACGCCTTTTCATTCATCAGACGTGCGAACTCCTCCACACTCCCCGCCACATGCTCCGCTATGGCCACTGCCGTATCATTGTGAGATTCCAGCATCAGTGAATAGCAAAGATCCTCCAACTGAAACTGTTCTCCCGCCTGGGCATTCAACTGCACATCCGGCTGTTTCGCCGCATAATCAGAAAATGTGACAACATCCTGAAGATCTGCCCGTTCCAAGGTCAGAATCAGTGTCAGTACTTTGGTTGTGCTGGCATTTGCCCGCATTTCCTGTCCGTTTTTTTCAAACAAAATACGCCCTGAATCTGCATCCATCAAACATGCAGACAGCGCGTACAGATTACCCGGTTCTTTAATTTCTTCTGCACTGCATCTTATGGGCAGCTGCCAAAAAAAGCAGAACGCCAACATAAGAGCAATGAACTTTTTTCCTGTTTCCATGAGATCCTCGCAAGCATTTATCTATGTATCTTATGAGAAACGCTGCGTGGATATTCGTTACACCTGAAGTTTCAGCTGTGCCTCCTCCTCTGCCTGGTGCTTGAATTCCTCCACCTGTTCCGGATTCAGCATAGGCAGTTCCTCAATGGACTGCACCCCAAAGCTGCGCAAAAATTCCTCCGTGGTTCCGAAAAGCATGGGACGCCCGGGTGCATCCAGTCTTCCCAGCTCCGTAACCAAATCATACTCCACCAGTTTATTTACCGCGTGATCGGAAGATACCCCGCGAATCTTTTCTATCTCAGCTTTGGTAATGGGCTGCTTGTAGGCAATAATAGAAAGAGTTTCCAGCAAAACATCCGTAAGCACACGCTTTCTGGGTTGTTTTGCAATGCGAATCAGATATTCATACATCTCATTCTTGGTGCACATCTGATAGGCCCCTTCCAGCTCTATAATCTGAATCCCTCGATTTTCCTGAAGGTATTTTTCCTGCAGATGGGTAATAATCTCCTTGGTCTGAGCCTGCTCCAGCTCCAACGCTTTCGCAATACGCTCCAACTCCACCGATTCCCCCATGGTAAATAAAATAGCCTCCACAACAGCCTCGTAATTCACAGTTTCCATCTGTTTCCTCCCGATATCCTTTATCCAAGCTCCGGCGACTCATTCATGCTATGCCGCAATCTTGGACTCAATGCGGATATCATCAAATATATGATCCTGATAAATAAAGATCTTACCCATCTTCATCAACTCCAGCACAGCCAGAAAAGTCACAATAATCTCCATCTTACCGCACTGCGCCTCCAAAAGATTGCGGAAACTAAAGCTGGGATGTTTGCAGGCATAATCCTCCAGATAAGCCATCTTGTCCGAAAGTGAAACTTCTTCTTTCTCAATCTTACCAAACTTGGAACGGATGGGATCGATCTTATCCTCCTGCTTGCGCATGATGGACTTAAAAATCTCATTTAATTTAGAGAGAGTCACATCTGCCATAAGTTCCTCCATATTGATGGGCTCCTCATAAGAAGAAACCTCCGCCGGTATGGTAGGCTCTTTAAACATAACCCGTTGTGCATCCATCTGCCGATCCTTAAGTTCATAGGAAATACACTTGTACATCTTGTATTCCAAAAGCTGTTCCACCAATTCCGCTCTCGGATCCTCTGCATCTTCCTCTTCCGTGGCATCTGCAGGCAAAAGCATGCGGGATTTGATATCGATCAGTGTAGCCGCCATCACCAGGAACTCACTCATCACATTCAGATCCTGACGCTTCATTTCCCGGATATAATCCATATATTGATTCGTGATCTCCACAATGGGAATATCATATATATTCACTTTATTCTTATCCAACAAATGCAGTAACAAATCCAGTGGTCCTTCAAACACCTGCAGTTTCACTGTCATATCCATGATTGCTTCCTCTTTTTCTCACTTTTATTGCAGGTACTATTTTAACTGCATCTTGTGGAAAAAGCAAGTCCTTTTACAATATTTAGTGTTTTTGCATAATTTTTACCACAAGAAGTTCCGCCCGATTGAAAATACGGATATGAAAGGTGTGGGTTCCCATTCCCCGGCTGACAATCACATGTTTTCCATCTATCTCGTATTTCCCTCCGTCGTACTTTGGAAAAAACTGAAACTGCGGGGAAATCAGGCTGCCAAGCCCCGGAATCCGGACCAGACCGCCATGATAGTGACCACACAGAGTAAGATCCGCTCCCCACTTGGCATAATCCGCGGCATAATAGGGATTATGGGCCAGCATCACATGGAATGCATCTCTGGGTATTTCAGGCATATAATTCTCAAGGAACTGCGGCGGCAGCGGAGTACTTGTTCCTTTTTTATAGCAGACTGCCGGTATTTCCAAACCACTGATCCACAGTCTGTCGTCCCACGCTTCAGCCCTTTGATTCAATATGTGCACCCCAAGTTTTTGTACCTTTTTTTCGTACTCCAGAAACCTGTCATAATATGCAGATTCCGGTTTGTTTAATTTGCTTTCATGATTGCCGTAGGAATAGTAGACCGGCGCAATTTTCACAAACTGCTCCAGACTTTCCAACGCTGAATCATGTGTCTTTTCACGTTGTCCAACAATCATATCCCCGGGGATACAGATCATATCAGGCCGGGCCTTGGCAATGGCCTGCAAAAGTTTTTCGTTATTCTCCCCATAGGTGAAGCCGTGAAGGTCTGCCACAACCGCCAGCGTATATTCTTTCGTAACCTTATCGGAATATATGGTATACTCTGTAACCTTAAATTTCTTCAGTTCAAAGTACTGCCAGACTATGTAAACTAAAACCAAAATAATGATAATGATCAGGATTAATTTCATATTTCACCTCTGTTTCGGCATATATCTATATCACAACCCATTGGAGCGAATGCCTATGCCTTCTATTACCTGTATCCTTTTGAGCGCTGCATTGTTTTTTTCTTCCATAGCAGTCCCACTTCCGTATTTACCCACATCAACCAATCCTGCGGAATCCTCTGTCAGCGATAGCTTGTCCCTGCAGGCTCCCAGCGTAGTTTTGATGGAAGCCTCCACCGGCACCGTCCTATACGAAAAAGATGCCCACACCAGCCGGCATCCGGCCAGCATAACAAAAATCATGACACTAATCCTGATTTTTGACGCATTGGAAAGTCAATCCATTGCTCTGGACGATATTGTCACAGTATCGGAATATGCTGCCAGCATGGGTGGTTCCCAGGTATTCCTGGAACCGGGAGAAACTCAGAGTGTGGAAACCATGATCAAATGTATCAGTATTGCAAGTGCCAACGACGCATGTGTGGCCATGGCAGAATTCATTTCCGGCAGTGAAGAAGCCTTTGTCACCCGAATGAACGAACGGGCCGCTGAACTGGGTATGCAGGATACCCACTTTGTAAACTGCTGTGGACTGGATACCGACGGACACATGACCAGCGCCTATGATGTGGCACTGATGTCCAGGGAACTCACCACAAAATATCCCATGATCCACGATTACTGCACCATCTGGATGGACACCATCACCCATGTAACCAAACGGGGAAGCAGCGAGTTTGGATTGACCAACACCAATAAATTAATCCGTCAATATGAATATGCCACCGGGTTAAAGACCGGTTCCACTAATCTGGCCAAATACTGCGTCTCTGCAACGGCAGAAAAGGACGGAATTGAACTGATTGCAGTGGTGATGGCTGCTCCCGATTTCAAAGTCCGCTTTCAGGATGCCGCCACTTTATTAAACTATGGTTTTGCAAACTGCAGTCTCTATGAAGATGACACCCCGCCTGTTCTTTCCCGGTTGCCCGTTTCCGGTGGCAAAGAAGACTCTGTCTCTCTACACTATGACGGTTCCTTCCGGTATCTTAGTACCGGAGATGTGAATCTGTCTGAAATCGAGCGCTCATTACAAATTCCGGAATCCATAGACGCTCCCGTTGCAGCCAACCAACAGGTAGGAAGTCTTGTATACAGCTATGGCAACCAAACGCTTGGAGAAATTCCAATCTTATGCAGCGAAGCTGTGGAACGGGCCACATACGCAGACCGGCTGCTCAGTCTGATTCAACGCTTTTTCTCTGTATAAGGCGATAATCTGTCCTCCCATTCTACCCCTTTTTTAACGAATATGCAATAAATTCACCACATCCAGGCGGCCCCAGCCCTGGGCCTGTTTTTCCCGTCCAATATCCACAGAACTTTCATAAAGTCTGATTTTCACCTCTGCCGGTGTCAGTTCCGGTTCCTTCTGAAGCAGCAGCGCAACGGCACCGGAAACCACCGGTGTTGCCATAGATGTTCCACTTTTTGCGATATAAGTATTCCCCTTTGAGCCGCAGCTTATAATACCAGATCCCGGAGCCACCACTTCCGGCTTCACCACGCAGCTTGCCGTGGGACCCCGGCCGCTGTAGCCCTCTCTCATAAAACTGTGACCTTCCACACTTTCATCATCACAACTTCCCACTGTGATTACGGTTCTGCTTAGTCCTGGCACCGTAATACTGTTTTTTCGCGGACCGTTATTTCCGGCAGCTGCCACCACCACGATCCCTGCATTCCAAACTTCATCCACCTTTTCAATCAGCCGGCGCTGTTCCTGTTCTCTTGCACTGACAAGCATCCCCACCGAAATATTTAATACACGAATCTCATAACGTTCCCGATTTTTCAAAACCCAGTCCAGGGCCCGGACAAAAAGCTGGGCCGTCCCGTTTCCACGTTTATCCAGGGTTTTTATGATCAGCAGCCTGCAGCCCGGGGCCATTCCACGATAACGCCCTTTACCTGCAAAACCGCTTCCTCCCAGGATCCCTGCAATGTGTGTTCCGTGCCCATTATCATCATAAGACTGCGTCCTCCCATTCATACAATCAGAAAAACCAATGATACGATTCTGAAGATCAATATGATTTCCAACGCCGGTATCCATCACAGCCACTGTAATACCAGATCCCACATATCCCCTCTTGTGTGCCTGATCCGCCCGCACCATCTGTCTGACCCGGTCCATTTTCTTTCCTCTCCTTTCATTTATGCAGCCCTTTCATTACTATTAAAATACGTGCCCTTTCTCAAAAAGTGCAAAAAAAATGGAGCGGATTTCCTCCGCTCCAAATCTTGAATTTATTTTTATGATTCTGCAGGTACATCTTTGATGGAGAAACTGATTCTTCCCATCTTATCTTTTCCCATACAAATACAGGTTACGGTATCACCCAGCGTCAGCACATCCTCTACGTGATCGATACGACGCTTTGCAATCTTAGAAATGTGTACCATTCCTTCCTTGCCGGGAGCGAACTCAATGAAAGCACCAAACTCTTTGATACTTACCACCTTACCGGTGAAAATCTGTCCCTGTTCAAACTCTGTGGTGATAATGCGAATCATCTCTGCAGCCTGATCCATCTTATCCTGTTCTGTTCCGCAGATGCTTACAAATCCATCATCGGTAATATCTATCTTCACGCCGGTACGTTCAATGATTTCGTTGATGGTCTTTCCTCTTTGGCCAACCACATCGCCAATCTTGGCAGGGTCAATGGTCATCTGCATAATCTTCGGTGCGTATTTGCCAACCTCTTTTCTCGGCTCGGCAATTGCCTTTGACATTACCTCGTCCATGATATAGAGTCTGGCTTCTCTGGTTCTTCTGATTGCCTCTTCCACAATCGGTCTGGTCAGACCATGAATCTTGATATCCATCTGAATAGCAGTGATACCATCATGGGTACCGGTTACCTTAAAGTCCATATCTCCGAAGAAATCTTCCAATCCCTGAATATCGGTAAGCACAATATAATCATCATCGGTATCGCCGGTCACCAGTCCGCAGGAAATACCTGCCACCATCTTCTTGATTGGAACACCTGCAGCCATAAGAGCCATACAAGATGCACAGGTGGATGCCATGGAAGTAGACCCGTTGGACTCAAATGTCTCAGACACTGCACGAATTGCGTAAGGGAACTCCTCCTCAGTAGGCAGTACCGGAACCAGTGCACGCTCAGCCAATGCTCCATGTCCAATCTCACGACGTCCCGGTCCTCTGGAAGGCTTCGTCTCTCCTACAGAGTATGACGGAAAATTGTAGTGATGCATATATCTCTTGGATGTAACATTCGGATCCAATCCATCAATTTTCTGAACCTCGGATAAAGGTGCCAGCGTCACCACATCACAGATCTGTGTCTGTCCACGTGTAAACATTGCAGAGCCATGTACTCTGGGAATCAGGTCAACCTCTGCTGCCAGCGGACGAATCTGATTGATGGCACGTCCGTCCGGACGCTTATGATCCTTTAAGATCATCTTACGAACTGTCTTTTTCTGATACTGATAAACAGCCTCGCCCAAAATAGCAAGCCATTCCTCATTATCTGCAAAGGCTTCCTCAAACTTCTCCGTTACCTTACGGATATTTTCCTCCCGCACCTGCTTGTCATCGGAGAATACAGCCTCCTCCATCTCCGCAGGAGTCACGATTTCACGCATTGCCGCAAACATTTCCTCAGGAATCGCACAACTGGTATAGCTGTGTTTCGGTTTCCCGACTTCTGCCACAATCTTATTGATAAAAGCGTTGATGGTCTGGTTGATATCATGAGCCTTGTAAATGGCCTCAATCATCTTTTCCTCAGGAATCTCATTGGCTCCTGCCTCAATCATGATTACTTTCTCCATGGTGGATGCAACAGTCAGCTGTAAATCTCCATTATTCCAAACCTCCTGTGACGGATTGAAAATAAACTCACCATTTACCATACCAACCTGAGTCATGGCGCAGGGGCCATCAAAAGGAATGTCGGAAATACAGGTGGAAATAGCTGCGCCCAGCATAGCCACGATCTCCGGACGACACTCCGGATCCACGCTCATAACCATATTGTTTAAGGTAACGTCATTCCGATAATCCTTCGGGAACAAAGGACGCATAGGACGATCAATGACGCGGGAAGTAAGGATTGCATTCTCAGATGCCTTTCCCTCTCTCTTATTGAAACCACCCGGAATCTTTCCAACTGCATAAGACTTCTCCTCAAATTCTACACTAAGAGGGAAGAAGTCAATCCCCTCTCTGGGCTTCTCAGAAGCAGTCGCTGTGGATAATACTGTGGTATCACCATAGTGCATCAATGCACAACCATTCGCCTGCTTACCAACTCTGTTGATATCAACGGTAAGAGTTCTGCCTGCAAGCTCCATTGAAAAACTCTGATACATATTTTTTCTCCTTTTCTTTTTTCATTTGCAGGCCAAAGCCGCCGAAACTACTGATCAATACAGCAAAAATCCTGCACTGATCAGTGGTCTCGGATAAATCTCTCCGGCCTGCACTTTATCAGAAAAATAGAGCGGATCAGCTCCGCTCTATTCACTGACTGTTTTAAAGCTATTTTCTCAAGCCCAAACGCTCGATCAGGGAACGATATCTCTCGATATCCACTTCCTTTAAGTAAGCTAATAATCTACGTCTCTGTCCAACCATCTTCAGAAGACCTCTTCTAGAATGATGATCCTTCTGATTCACCTTTAAATGCTCGGTTAACTCATTGATTCTTGCTGTTAAAAGAGCGATCTGTACCTCAGGTGAACCTGTGTCTCCCTGTGTTCTTCCGTACTCAGCAATAATAGCCTGCTTCTTTTCCTTTGCTAACATGTTACTTCCTCCTTATTTTCTATATCGCCTGATAATCAGTAAAAGGTCGGAGTGTCCATCTACCGAATACCGGCTAACTCATACTCGACTAATATAACATACCTGTTCCTGTTTGTAAACACATTTTTTAATCGTCTGTTGCGCACAGATCCATTTAATCATTAATCACACGCACCACGCAGATAGGCGAACGATAGTATGCATTGGAAATCTTGATTCCGGTAGACGGCGAACTGGCATGTACCACCTGTCCATTTCCAATATAAATAGCCACATGGTTGATGCTTCTTCCCTTTCCGTAGAAGAACAGATCTCCCGGCTGAGCCTGGGATGCATTAATTCTAGTTCCGCAATTTGCCTGAGATCTGGAAGAATGCGGCAGGGAAATTCCGTAATGCGCCATCACCGACATGACGAATCCTGAGCAGTCCGCTCCGTTTGTTAAACTGGTTCCTCCCCAAACATAAGGATTTCCCACAAACTGTGTAGCATAAGAAACCACTGCTACCCGCACATCTGATACACCCTGTCCGTATCGAACCTCTGTCATGGTCATGGCCTTGGGAAGCTGAACAGATATATCTACATAATCGGTACTGACATACCCGGTCTCGCCATCCAGATCGATGGCAACCCAATCTCCGTAATCCTCTAAAACCACAAGTTCTTCCCCTTCCGGCATCAAAGCAAGCTTTGCACACTCGGTATTCATCTCTGCACGCACATTTAATGTCTGGGTAGTAACGGTTGCGATGGTGGTCTTAACCTCTTCCGCCATAGCCTTCGCCTCATCGCCTGTCAGAATAAATTCTCCACTGACATATCCTTCTACTTTTCCAGACTTAATATGATACCAGTCACCTTCCTGTCCTAAAATCTCGCAGCCAGCATTCTTTGGCATCTTTCCCACAAGATTGGAATCTGTGCTGGCTTCCTCCCGGACATTAAGGTTTCCCTCTTCAATATTGGCAATGCCTAAATTCGTATATCCATAAGTAAGAGAATCATCCTCCGTCTGTCCGCTGGTGGTCTCTGCCACATTGGAATCTGACACACTTACATTCTCCCGCGTCATATAGGAACTAATTGTTGAAAAAACTCCTGCATCCAGTGTAGATGCCTCTGCGGTGAGCTCCCCAGCCCCAACGATTATGCCGCAGGTCAAAACAAAAACAATGGTCTTTCCCATTCCTAATCTCATAGTACCCTCCTGATTCCTGGCACGAATGTCACCGAAAGTGACAAAAGCCCTGTGCCTTACTTGACACTTTCTTCTCAATCAGCTGCTCTGTTTATGCAGCCTGTACAAACTAACACTTAACGAAATTGATTATAACAACCATACTTTACAATGTCAACACATTTCCGTAACATTTTTGTAATAAATATTGTAAATATTTTTTTTTTAAAAAACACTTGCTTTTCCGAAAGAAAACCTATATAATAGTCATTGCGTTTCGGGGTGTGGCTCAGGTGGTAGAGCGCTACTTTAGGGAAGTAGAGGCCGCAAGTTCAAGTCTTGTCACTCCGATGATTTTAAACCTCTATCCGGTTTCGGATAGGGGTTTTTTGTTGCCCTAAAAGACATAACAAAAAAGGACACCCCTTCTTTGAGGTGACCTTATACTCTTTCAACAGGCAAAATAATGGCGTCCATAGACAATATCACTTTCGATCTGGCGTTTCAAATCCTCCAGTGAATCAAACTTCATTTCTCCTCTGGTTCTCTTTTTTAGTGAAATCTTAATCTGCTCACCATAAAGGTTTCCGTTAAAATCAAAAATATGTGCTTCAATCGCCACAGGATTTTCCCCATGAATCGTAGGTTTTTTCCCGATATCCGCAATCCCATGCCAGATTTTTCCAACTGCCTCAACTTCACATACATACACACCAAAGGGAGGCAGCAGCTTCTCCTCCGGCGGAAGCAGGTTCACTGTGGGAACACCTAACACAGCCTGTCCCATATGCCTTCCATGTTGTACTGTCCCCTGAACGAAAAAATCATACCCCAGCAGTTTATTAGCTTTCTCCATATTACCCTTCTGTACTTCCTCCCGGATATAGGTACTGCTGATATCCCTTCCCTGATCCTGCATCTTATCTACCACGATTACTTCATATCCATAAATCCCGGCATAATGCATAAGCATCCGGTAATCACCCCTTCTTCCATGCCCAAACCGAAAATCCGTTCCCACAACCACACATTTAACATGAAGTTCAGAGACAATCATTCGAATAAAATCCTCAGCCTCCATATTGCGTATCTCATCCGCAAACGGACACTCAATCAGATAATCAATTCCAAACATCCGGCAGATTTCTTCTTTTTCCCGGTTGGTGGTTAATACTTTCCCCGGTTCCTGCCCGGGCTTTGGAGGCACATCAAAAGTAAAGATCACAGTTTTTAAGCCTGTACTCTTTTTTTCCATCATGTGCTCTAATAATAACTCATGTCCACGGTGAAATCCATCGAATTTACCCAGGGAGATTACAGTGTCATATGAAATTTTAAATGATGTTGTTCCTCTTATATATTCCATTTGTTTTATTCCATGAAAATTTTCACAGGCTTTAGTATCTGATCCTGCGAAAAATACTGATATATTCCCACAAAAACATTGCCTGCATCGTATACTCTGAGTGTTTCCCGATCCCGGATGTTTTCAAAGTTTTGTGTACAGCAGACAGGTAATTTATTGCCATTATACAGCAATTTTTCATATTCTTTGCCAACCACAACCGGCTTGAGATTCATAAAAACGCAATCCACCGGTTTTACATAGGATTCCAGTCGCTTCTCAGCCACGGCCTGTTCCAACTGTTCCAAAGTTATAGAATCCGCCAGAAGAAAATCTGCCACTCTTGTGCGCACCAACTCTGCCATGCAGCCACCGCACCCCAGTTTTTCTCCGATGTCATGGCACAATGTGCGGATGTAAGTGCCTTTGGAACAATGCACCCGCATGGACACATAAGGAAGCTTCACATCCAGAATCTCTATCCCATATATGGACACAGCTCTGGCTTTTCTTTCCACTTCAACACCTTTCCGGGCAAGATCGCACAACTTCTGTCCATTTACCTTTAACGCAGAGTACATGGGTGGAACCTGTTCGTAGGTGCCTGCAAAGGAACGGATGCATGCCACGACCTGATCCTCAGACACCGTGACCGGTGATTCCCGCAAGACTCTTCCTGTGATATCCTGTGTATCCGTAACCTTCCCCAGCAGCATCTTCGCTTCATAGACCTTATCCTTATCCGTCAGCAGATCACATACCCTGGTAGCTTTTCCCAAACATACAGGAAGTACGCCTGTCGCATCCGGATCAAGCGTACCTGTATGGCCAATCTTTTTCATTTTTAAGATGCCCCTCATTTTTGCAACCACATCGAATGAGGTATATCCTTTTTCTTTTCTGATATTGATTATTCCGTTCATATACTTTCCTGTAATTCTTACTGTTTCCCGCTTTCCCGGATCAGCAACTGCTTTTCCACCTGTTCCACCAGCATGGGAATCAGTTCCTCCGGCGGCTGATGCATGGTGGCTCCTGCAGCACGCTTATGACCGCCGCCGCCATACTGCATCAAAAGAGTAGCCACATCTACCAGGCCTCCGGAACGCATACTGACCTTATAGCTTCCGTCCTCGTTTTCGTAAATAAAAATAGACGTATCCACACCCTTTGTGGATCGAAGCTGCTGGACAATTCCATCCAAATGCTTGGGCAGCACCTGATATTCTCTCATGTCATCGGCTGTCACCACAGAGACAATACATTGTCCATTCAGATAGCGTTTACTGTCCACCAGAGCTTTTCCCAGAATCCGATTCTGCTCATAGGTCTTCTGGAAATAAGTCTGATCCACGATCTCACTGAAAGGAATCCCTTTATCCATCAACCGTCCTGCAATATTCATGGTCTTAGACGAGGTACAGGAGTATTGGAAAACTCCGGTATCATGCACCATACCCACATACAGGCATTCTGCGATCTCCTTCGTAATCTTATCTTCATCCATCAGATCAAATACCAGCTCACAGGTAGAACTGGCATCCGGATAAATATAATTCACATCTGCAAAGCACTGATTACTCATGTGATGATCGATACAGAAAGTGCGCTTTGCACCGGAAAAATAGGATGCCGCATTCCCCAGTCTTCCCAAATCCCCGCAGTCTAAGGCAATAAAGAGATCGTAGATTTTCTGACTGTTGTATTCACTGTCAATTTTGTCTGCATTCTTCAGGAATTTAAAAATATTGGGAATTGGCTCCAGCATCAGGTCCACTTGGATATCCGGAGAATACATTTTAATATAATTATACACCGCTAAGGTAGAACCCACACAGTCACCATCCGGTCTCACATGTCCGGCAATGGCCACAGTGACAGCTCCCTCCAACTGTTCCTCTAAGGTCATCCCTTCACCTCTTTTCTGCTATTTCTCCTCATCCTGACGAGTCACCTCATCAATCAGATGGGACATATTTACCCCATACTCAATGGACTGATCCAGAATAAACTGAATCTCCGGTGTATTTCGAAGATTTACATTTTTTGCCAGGGTGTGACGAATATATCCCTCTGCAGAGCGAAGTCCCTTAATGGTGTCCTGCTGGGCTTTTTCATCTCCCAGCACACTGATATACGCTTTGCAGGTCTTCAGATCCGGTGCAACCTCCACGGCCACCACACTGGTCATGGAGTGAATTCTCGGATCCTTTACTTCACTGCGGATAATGTTGGAGAGTTCCCGCAGAACTTCTCCATTAATCCGCATATTTTTTGTACTATTTTTTTGCATACTTCCACATCTTTCCGGAAATATTAGCGCGCAACCTCAACCATCTTGTATGCCTCGATCTGATCCAGCTCTTCCAGATCATTGAATCCTTCAAATACAAGACCGCATTCGTAGCCGGCTTTTACTTCCTTAACATCATCTTTAAACCGCTTCAGGGAAGCCAGATTTCCCTCGAAGATCTGTGTCCCCTCACGACTGATACGCACTTTACATCCACGTTCAAACACGCCATCCAGCACATAGGATCCGGCAATATTTCCCACACCGGATGCCTTAAAGATCTGGCGCACCTCCGCATGACCGATGACTTTCTCCTCAAAAATCGGATCCAGCATACCCTTCATGGCAGCCTCCACATCCTCAATGGCATTGTAAATTACCTTGTACAGCCGCACATCCACATTTTCGTTTTCCGCTGTAGCCTTTGCCGTAGGATCCGGACGAACATTAAATCCAATGATAATTGCATTGGATGCGGATGCCAGAATAACATCAGACTCGTTGATGGCACCCACACCTCCGTGAATGATTTTAACAACAACTTCCTCATTGGACAGCTTCACCAGGCTCTGCTTCACTGCCTCCACAGATCCCTGTACGTCTGCTTTTACAATGATGTTCAATTCCTTCACATCGCCGGACTGAATCTGAGAGAACAAATCATCAAGAGACATTCTGGAACGTGTCTCCTCCAATAGTTTTGCCTTTCCTTCGGAAATATATGTCTCGGCAAAGTTTCTTGCATCTTTTTCACTTTCACAAACCACGAACGTTTCTCCGGCATCCGGCACACTGGAAAGACCCAGAATCTCCACAGGGGTAGACGGACCGGCAGTCTTCACTCTTCGTCCCTTGTCGTCGATCATGGCACGGACTTTTCCGTATGCACTTCCGCAGGCGATGGGCTGGCCAACCTCCAGGGTTCCCTTCTGTACCAATGCAGTAGCCACTGCTCCGCGCCCCTTATCCAGCTGTGCCTCAATGATTACACCACGGGCATTACGCTTCGGATTTGCTTTTAATTCCAGCACCTCTGCGGTCAAAAGAATCATCTCCAGCAGAGAGTCAATACCCTCATGAGTATGTGCGGATACGGGAACAAAGATGGTACTTCCGCCCCAATCCTCCGGAATCAGTTCATACTCAGAAAGTTCCTGTTTCACACGATCCACATTTGCATTTGGCTTATCTATTTTATTGATTGCAACAATAATTTCAATTCCCGCAGCCTTGGCATGATTGATTGCCTCTATGGTCTGAGGCATAACACCGTCGTCAGCTGCCACCACAAGGATTGCGATATCTGTCGACTTAGCTCCACGCATACGCATTGCGGTAAATGCCTCATGTCCCGGTGTATCCAGGAAAGTGATACGCTGTCCATTGATACTTACTACATATGCACCAATGTGCTGTGTGATACCACCTGCCTCGCGGTCAGTCACATGAGTGTCACGAATCGCATCCAGCAGAGAGGTTTTTCCGTGATCAACGTGACCCATAACACAGACAACCGGCGGTCTGGACTCTAAGGTGCTTTCATCCTCTTCGTCCTCCTTCAACAGCTCGGCAATCACGTCGATCTTCTCCTCCGGCTCAGCAATGCAGTTAAATTCCAGTGCAATTTCCTCAGCCGTCTCGTAGTCTACTTCCTGATTCACCGTTACCATCTGGCCCTTCAGAAACAGCTTTTTGATGATTTCGGAAGCCTGCACCTTCATTTTGTCTGCCAGTTCCTTGATGGTCATGCGCTCCGGAAGTGTAATACTCTTGATGGTATCTTCATCCTTAGGCTTCGGCGCCGGCTGGGTGCGTTTCTTCTTCCCACCATTCTTCTCAAGATTCACAAAACGCTCCTGCTTCTTTCCAAGCTTATCGTGATCCTGATTTCTGTTATTCTTACGATTATTGTCATAAGAACGGTTATCGCGGCTTTCTTTTCTCATGTCATCCGGTCCGGCCTGAACGGCATCCCGGTTAAAACGGTTCATCTCCTGATCGAATCTGCCACCGTTTCTGTTACCCACGCCACTTCCGCTGTTTCTGCGATCGTTGTTAAAATTGCGATTTCCGTTGTTATACCCTCTGTCTCCCTGAGGTCGATCTCCCTGTGGACGGTTTCCCTGAGGGCGGTTTCCGTTATTATACGGACGATCCCCCTGAGAACGATTCCCGGTACGTACGTTTCCATTGTTTCTATTGCGGTCTCCCTGAGGACGGTTAGTATAAATCTTTTTCTCCGGAGTATCAAAAGATACCCTGCCCAATACCTTTCCGATTTGTCTTTCCGGCTTTTCTACCGGCTTCTCTACAGGTTTCTCTGCCTGAGGAGCAGGCTGCTGCGCCACATTTTGCTGAGGAGCAGGCTGTGTGCCTGCAGGTGCAGCAGGCTTAGGCTGCACAGGTCGTCTGGAAGGATCCGGTGTTCTCACGCTGTTTCTGGCATCTGTATGGTATGCCTGTCTGCGGCTTCCCGGATTCGTCTTACTATTCTGGGGATTAAATACCGCTGAAATACTTGCTTTCTTTTTCGGACGTTTCTGTTCTGCCTCAGGGCTCTTTCCCGGCTCGGCAGGTTTTGCGGCCTCGGCAGGTTTTGCTGCCTCTGCACTCTTTGGCGCTGCCGGGGTTTTCTCCTCCTGCTTTGCCGGCTGTGTTTTAGGAGCAGTGGAATTCTCGGTTGTTCCGGCAGACTCCTTTGCAGCTGTAAACTTGCTGCGCACCAGTGTCTGTGCCGCATCATCAATGCTGTTTGATGAAGTTTTTACCTCATATTCCGTTCCCTTCAGGATATCCAGGACATCCTGGGATTTTATATTTAATTCTTTTGCGAGTTCATGCACTCTAAGTTTTGCCATCTATAACTACCTCCATTATTCAGTTGTCATGTTATTCAGCTGCTTCAACACGGATTTCGCCAGACCTTCATTTGTCACTGCCAACGATGCGCGAAATTCTTTTCCAATACTATGTCCCAGGTTTTCCTTATCTGAATAAGTCACATAAGGCACATGATAAAAATGACACATGTTGGAAAAATTTTTCTTTGTATTATCTGAGGAATCCTCCGCAACCACAACAAGATATGCTTTCCGTTCCTTGATTGCTTTTTCTGTTGAAAACTCTCCACTTGCTATATTTCCTGACTTAGCAGCAATGCCAAGCATAGATAAAACTTTATCCGGCTTCAATCTCCTGCATCTCCTTTTGCAATTGCTCATAAATCGCTTCCGGTATACTCATTTTCAGGGAGCGTTCTAAACCCTTGCTCTTTCTTGCCTTTTCAAAACACGAAAGACTTTTGCAAATGTATGCGCCGCGACCGTTCTTTTTTCCGGTATCGTCCACCAGCAACGTATCTTCCGGCGTATGAATGATACGGATCAAAGCTTTCTTTTCTTTCATCTCTCCGCACCCCACGCACTTACGCATTGGAATTTTTTTATTCATTGTCATCTGCAGGCTCACCATCTTCTACATATTCTTCTGTATATTCACCCTCTGCATACTCCGGATCTTCCTCGTACTCTCCCTCGTACTCATAATCGTCTTCATAATCATTTTCATAATCCATAAAGTCGCCGGACTCTCTGGCCTGTGTCTCGCTCTTAATATCAATTTTAAATCCGGTGAGACGGGCAGCCAGACGGGCATTCTGTCCTTCCTTTCCGATAGCCAGTGACAGCTGGTAATCCGGAACAACCACCTTTGCGGTCTTTTCCTCACCATCCGCAATGACGGAAATAACCTTTGCGGGACTTAAAGCATTTTCGATAAGCATTGCAGGGTTTTCATTCCATGTAACGATATCGATTTTCTCACCCCGCAGTTCATTTACAATGGCATTTACCCTTGCACCGTTCATACCCACGCAGGCTCCTACCGGATCCACATCCGGATCATTGGACCATACCGCAATCTTGGTTCTGCTTCCCGCCTCTCTGGCGATACTCTTAATCTCTACGATGCCTTCCTTTACCTCAGCAACCTCTGCCTCAAACAGACGCTTTACAAGTTCCGGATGTGTTCTGGACACCAGAATCTTGGGTCCCTTAGGAGTTGCCTTTACCTCTAATATATATACTTTGATACGTTCGGTTGGCTGGAATACCTCACCTTTCACCTGCTCATTTTCGGTCAGCATGGCATCCGCCTTGCCAAGATTGATGGAGATATTTCTGCCCACATAACGCTGAACCACTCCGGTCATAACATCCTTCTCCATCTCATAATACTGACTGTATATCACTTTGCGCTCTTCCTCACGGATTTTCTGCAAAATGACATTTTTGGCATTCTGCGTGGCAATACGGCCAAACTCTTTTGACTTTACTTCCACATTTACGATATCTCCCAGTTCATAAGAAGAATCAATCATCTTGGCATTGGCAAGGCTGATTTCCATCACATCATCTTCCACCTGCTCAACAACCGTTTTCTCTGCCCACACATGGTACTCACAGGTTTCCGGATCAATATTAACTTTAATATTATCCGCTTTACCAAAATGGTTTTTGCATGCGGTGATCAGAGAATTCTCAATGGTCTCCAGCAGCGTCTCTTTGCTGATGTTCTTCTCCTTTTCCAGTATTGTTAATGCTTCCAACAACTCGCTATTCATTATTTTATCCTCCTGATTCTTGGCACGAGGTGTCACCGCAGGTGACGGAGCCCTGGTGCCGATTTTTATATTTGAGTTGACACTACATTCTTAATTTAAAGTTGTAGTTTTAAAAATCAAACGCAAGACGAATCAGAGCAATATCTTTTTTGTCAAACACCATTTCCTGCTCATCCTCTGTCACAATGGTTACACTATTTTCATCGTATGCTTTTAATAAACCATAAAATTCTTTCTCATGCTCTATGGCCTTATAAGTGCGAATCTCCAGTTCCTTACCCATGGCCCTGGCATAATCCTTTTCCTTCTTAAGCGGTCTCCCTAACCCCGGTGAACTCACTTCGAAAATGTAGGATCCTTCAATATAATCCTCCCGGTCAAGAATCTCATTCATCTTCCGGGCAACAAGTTCACAGTCATTTACCGTGATTCCGCCCTCCTTGTCAATGTAGGCCCGTAAATACCAATCGCTGCCTTCCTTGACATACTCAACGTCCACCAATTCAAATTGATATTCTTCCAAAATAGGTAATATCAATTCCTCGGTCCGCTGTTCATAGCTTTCTTTTTTTGACATGCAACCACCTTTCCATCTGTATGATTCCACGTTTATCAAACTATGCCATAAACGTGAATTGAGAGTGGACCTTCGCCCACTCTCAAGTAATCATCCTAACGTTATCGAAATCATTGTAGCACTTTCATTTTTTGTTTGCAAGTGCTTTCTTTGCATTATTTCCGATTATTTGTCTTTTTAGAAGATTTTTTCACAACAATCAATATCACTACCACTGCGAGCAACGCAACTACCACGCAAACAGCTATGATGACAGCTGTAGGAATCACATTTCCCGTCGCAGTGCCCGCCGGCCCCTCTGTCTCGCCACGAACCAATACCATTGCTGAAATAGGTGAAACCGTTGCCGCGCCATCTGTGATGGTGCGGATTACTTCCGTACCTGCTGTCTCCCCTTCGATACAAACCTGCCACTCGCCTTCCGGAAGTTCCACGGTGGTCTCCGTTTCATTCGGATTAAAGATCACAAAGATTTCATCAGCCACTTCTGTGTCAATGTCCTCTGCCATAATATCCATGGCAACTACATTTTCATCCAGCCCCTTAATGGCTGTGATGTACTCTTTTACCTCGTCTGCAGTAGTAAGACGCAAAGCTCCATGGGCCTTACGGAACTGGATCAATCCTTTATAGTAATTGTACACTGCCATATAGGATTCATCATCCAGGCTGTCCCACTTGATGCTGTTTACTTCATCCGAAGAAGCATAACTGTTCTCGTCAAAAGTACCATCTTCCTTTACCTTGCTGCGCAACATCTCCTCACCGGATTGCATGAAAGGAATCCCTTCGGAGGTCATCACAATCGCCGCTGCAAGATTGTTCATCTTGATCAAATCCTCCTGGCTGGCATCAGGTCTTGATGTGGCCAGTCGGTCCATCAGTGTAAGATTGTCATGGCAGGATGCATAATTGATACTCTGGGAAGGGGATTTACACCAGGTCGGTGACAATCCCATGAAGCATTTACGCAGGTTTACCTCCTGTGCAGTAGCTCCGGATACATATCCCACCTCAGAAGTGTTAAATACATTTCCCTTCAAAAGATCACGCAGAGTATCACTGAAAAATGCAATTTCCGGTGTATCTGCAGAATTTGGCTGAGTAGTAAGTTCATATCCGTCTTTGGTCAGCGTAGTGGAAAGAGTCCAGCCCTCGCCATAGAAAATCACATCCGGATGGGTCTCATGCACTGTCTCCACCACTTCATTCATGGTTTCGGTATCAATCAATCCCACCAGGTCAAAACGGAATCCATCAATATGATACTCGTCTGCCCAATAATTTACGGAATCAACAATATATTTCTTTACCATGGCACGCTCGGATGCCGTATCGTTTCCGCAGCCGGATCCGCTGGAATACTTACCATCTTCGTCCACCCGGGAGAAATATTCCGGTACGATCTGGTTGAAGCAGAAACTCTCTGCATTGTACACATGGTTATACACCACGTCCATAACCACACTGATATCATTATCGTGCAAAGTCTGTACCATCTGTTTTACTTCATTTACACGAACCTCTCCATTATAAGGATCGGTGGAATAAGAACCCTCCGGCACATTGTAGTTCACAGGATCATATCCCCAGTTATACTGTGGGGTATCCAGCTTGGTCTCGTCCACAGAACCGTAATCATAAAACGGCATAATATGTAAATGGGTGATTCCCAGATCCACCAGATGATCCAGACCCGTAGGAATACCGGAATCCGTAGTAGTGCCGGTTTCGGTAAGTCCCAGATACTTGCCTACATGTTCGATATTGGCACTGTCATCAGATGTCAAATCACGAATATGTGCTTCATAAATGATGGCATCCGTATAGTTTTCACCAGCATGGGGATTGGTATCATCCTCCCATCCTTCCGGATCTGTAGAATCCAGATCAATCACCATAGCCCGCTGACCGTTTACTCCGGTGGCTCTTGCATAAGGATCACAGGCCTCTGTTTCCACCTCGTCGATGGTGACTACATAAGTATAGTATACTCCATTTAAGTCTCCGGTTTTGTCCGCAATCCATGTACCGTTGACATCTGCAGTCATGGGGATCTGCTCAATCAGATCATCCGTTCCTGCTGTACCGGACTCGTAAAGATTCACAGCCACTGCATCAGCAGTAGGTGCCCACACACGGAAAGATGTCTTTTCACTGGTCCATGTAGCGCCCAAATCGTCCCCTTCATAGGTGTACTCTGCCTCAAACTCCTCGGTTGAGTAAATACTGGGCATTTTTACTTCGTAATCAGTTCCGTCAAAGGTTATGGTGTAACTTTTGGAATCATCCAAAGGTTCTGCAAGTTGAATTGTATACTGAGTGCCATCTGCAGTCACAGAAGTGATATCAACAGCACCATCCTTCCCCTGAATGGTAAAGATCTCCTGAATGTCGCCCTCAATACTGCCGGTGACAGTTGCAATGACAGCTCCGCTTCCATCATACTTTGCTGTGGTGAGCTTTGTTCCGGTTACCGCATCTTCACCCTTCTCCTCGGTATACCCTTCCACACCGGACTCCACATAGATATGGGTGGTACCGGAAACCATGGCGGATACATCGATATACTGATCCGCATCAATATCCTTGGTCCAGTCTTCCGTACGGACAATAAATCCAACGGCAGTGGTACCCGGTGTAACCGTCATGGTGGCTACCATGTCTCCATCTTCTTCCACCAACTCATATCCGGCTCCGTCTGCACCTTCTTCCCACATCCAGACATCCCAGCCTTCATAGTTTCCGTCTTCTCTGTGATAGTGCAGCTTAATGATCAAGTCTGACGCTTGGGCGATTGTGGCATCACACAAAATCGTCCCCACGGTCATGACCACCATCAAAACCGCCATCACAAATGCTTTAACCCTTCGTTTCATAAAACCCTCCTTTTAAAATGTAAACTATTCTTCTTTAGTATAACATAAAACATCCATCAAGTGAACAGTACTTTCCCCTAAAGAAAAAACACTACAGAACCTGTAGTGTTTTCGGGTTGGGCTGTTATAAAACAGTGAACAGTTCATAGGGGAATCGAACCCCTGTTTCCGCCGTGAGAGGGCGGCGTCTTAACCGCTTGACCAATGAACCATATAAAAAATTTTAAAAAACATAACAGTTCATAGGGGAATCGAACCCCTGTTTCCGCCGTGAGAGGGCGGCGTCTTAACCGCTTGACCAATGAACCGCATCGACAAGCAGTAATATAACATAGGCCATTAGAAAATGCAAGTCCTTTTTTTCTTTTTTTGTAAAAAAAACGGGCTGCCTCATAAACGGGCAGCCCACAGTGTTTTTCTAGTCTTCATATCCATTTGGATTATTTTTCTGCCATCTCCATGAATCCGCGCACATCTCCCGAATACCATACTGTGCTTTCCACCCCAACTCACGTTCTGCCTTGGACGGATCACAATAGCAGGTTGCAATATCACCCGGTCTCCGATCCTTGATCACATACGGAATCTTGATATCATTGGCAGCCTCAAAATTCTTAACAATATCCAAAACGCTGTAACCATGTCCGGTTCCCAGATTATAGATACAAAGGCCTGCCTTCTCCTCAATTTTCTTCAGTGCCTTTACATGCCCTACTGCCAGATCCACTACATGAATGTAATCCCGCACTCCGGTTCCATCCGGTGTATCGTAATCATCACCGAAAACACCCAGTTCCTTTAACTTACCAACTGCCACCTGAGTAATATAGGGCATCAGATTATTGGGAATTCCGTTGGGGTTCTCACCCATTGTTCCGCTCTGATGAGCTCCGATGGGATTAAAGTAACGAAGAAGTATCACATTCCACTCCGGATCTGCTTTCTGGATATCCATCAGAATCTGTTCCAGCATTGACTTGGTCCAGCCATAAGGATTGGTGCACTGTCCCTTCGGGCAATCCTCAGTGATAGGGATCTGCGCCGGATCTCCATATACAGTAGCCGAAGATGAGAAGATAATGTTCTTGCATCCATGCTGACGCATCACATCTACCAGTGTCAATGTGCCGGAAATATTGTTATTGTAATATTCCCACGGTTTTGCTACAGACTCGCCCACAGCCTTTAATCCGGCAAAATGAATGCAGCTGTCGATCTGCTCTGTCTCCATAATTTTGTTAAGGATATCCCGATCAAGGATGTCACCCTTGTAAAAAGTAACGTTCTTTCCGGTCAATGCCCTTACACGATCCAGGGATTTCTCGCTTGCATTGGAGAGATTGTCCAATACAACTACCTCATAGCCTGCATTCAACAACTCTACACATGTGTGACTTCCGATATAACCTGCTCCACCCGTAACCAAAATTGCCATAATATACTCTCCTTTTCCTTTATTCAGCGGATATTGAAACCGCTGTGTCTATCCTCATTTCGTGATTTAAGTGTACTCCACTTTTCACGAAATGAAAAGCATCAAATGTGTATGATTTATGTATTTTTGTTGCAAACACAAACCGCTTTACATCCTCGTCTCCAATATTTTATAATATTCATGGATATAACCGGTTGAAGAAGGCCGGATGACGAAAAAATCTGTAAAAAATCGGGAGGACATCCATGGACACAAAATACAAAAACTCCTATAAATCCAGCAAAAAAGAGCTTGTCTCTCTCTCTGTTTACAATGCAGGTTTCCAGAAATGTGAATCCCTTTATCAGTGGGGCCCCGGTATCCGGGATCACTATCTGATCCACTATATCATTTCCGGGAAGGGCTATTACAAGGCAAACGGACAGATTTACGAACTTCAGGCAGGGGACAGTTTTCTGGTTTACCCTCAGGTCGAGGTCTCCTATTATGCAGACGAACATGAGCCCTGGGAATATGCCTGGGTGGGTTTTAACGGCAGTGACGCCGCTATCATTTTAAAAGCCACAGACTTCAGCAGTAATCATCCTGTGATCACCAATACGCCCATGGCAGAAAAGGTAAAAAAATATCTCTTAACCATATATGAAGCACGGGGAAACAGTTTTACCAATGCAGTAGAAATGACCGGACGTCTGTATCAGACACTGGCCCTTTTTATGAAAAACTCCAATACAGCTGAGCCTCTTAACACCACAGCCGGCTATGTTCAAAAGGCGATTTCATACATCTCCGCCAATTATTCCTACCCTATATCCGTAGATGATATTGCAGCCTATGTAGGAGTCAGCAGGAGCCATCTGTATCGCTGTTTTGAACAGATTTGCGGGCAGTCCCCCAAGGAATATCTTACTGGATTTCGCATGAAACAGGCCTGCTATCTCTTGGAGCACTCCGCCCTTTCCATCACCGCCATAGCAAATTCTGTGGGATTTGACAATTCTTTATATTTTTCCAAAACCTTTCACAAATGCAAGGGTATGTCCCCCAGGGAATATAAGCACCAGTTGACAAATCAGGATTCCTAGCACAAAAGAAACGGCTCCGCCACATTCACATGTGGGAGCCGTTTTATCTCTATTCAATATTCAGTTTCTTATTACAAATATAAAGTCCTGTCACATAACAGATTACTGTGTAAATCAAGGATTCGATGATGGTTGCTTTCATCATGGTGCCATACATGTCCATGAAAGTTGCACTCTGTAAGAGCATTGCGTTTTCTGTAAAAGCATTGCCCACAGAAACATTTGCCAGAACCATGGTCACTGTGGAAATCACCTGCTCCACCAGATACAAAATCACATAGCTTACCACAAAAGCCAGAATCTTATGTTTTTCAAAGAGCTGTCCCACTGCCATACATGCGTAAATAGCAATCATTCCGGCAAATGCAGACAAAATCGAAAATCCCACCACTCCAATAACAAATCCGGGTCCATCGAAGCCCATAAATGTCATGGTGTGATTCAGAATTTCCCTCAGAGTAATATCCTCCCCGGTACTCTCCAGCAAACTGCTGGCTAAAACATACCCCATTCCCACAGCGGAAGCAAACACAAAGATCATGTTCACAAACTGCCACATGGCTGCAATCAAAAGTTTTCCGTGATACAGTGCCATGTTAGAAACCGGCAGCGTATGAGTCAGATAGCTCTCTGACCCAAACATACTCTTATAAAACCGGACACTCAGATATACCACAGCCGTCACTTCTAAGGCAGAGCAGGCCAGCACATAAATCAGGAACACACCTACGGAAACCAAAACTCCGAATGCATTATTAAAACGCACCAGCCGCAGCACCAACATTCCCAAAAGACCGCATCCCAACAACGAAAGAGTCAGGGGAAGCATAATCTTCCCGGTATCTGCGATCTCATGTTTCATCACCTTTCCTAACATCGAAACACCTCCCGGAACAACATATCTACCGACTTACCCTCCTGTTGACGAATATCATCCACCGAAGCCTGGAGCCGGACACGTCCATTTTGCAGGAAAATCACTTCATCTAAGATATTTTCCACATCTGCAATCAGATGGGTGGAAATCAAAATCGACGCATGTTCCTCATAATTGGATAAAATGGTTTTAAGAATGTAATCCCTTGCTGCAGGATCCACCCCTGCAATGGGCTCATCCAAAATATACAAGTCTGCCCGTCGACTCATAGCCATAATCAAATGAACCTTCTCTTTGTTTCCCTTAGACAGGGTCCGCACTCTTGCCTCCGGATTGATGGAAAGCTTGGCCAGCATGTCATAGGCCCGTTTCACATCAAAGTCCTGATAAAAATCCGCAAAGTAAGCAATCATATGCCGGATTCTTCTTCCTCCGTTAATGAACATATGATCCGGCAGATAGGAAACCACCTTTTTACTCTCCACTCCGACAGGCTTCCCCTTTACAAGAATCGTTCCACCATTGGGATACAGCAGTCCGTTAATCAGCTTAATCAATGTAGTCTTACCACTTCCATTCGGTCCCAACAACCCAATAATATGTCCAGGTTCAATAGAAAGATTGACATGATCCAGCGCAATGGTGTTCTCATATCGCTTTGTGACGTCTTTGCACTCTAATAAACTGCTCATGCCTGTCCCCCTTCCCCCAGTTCCTTCATCATAGACAAAATCTCAGCCTGTGCAAAACCTAATTTCTTCATACTTTCAAAGAATTCTGTGATTTTTTCCTGTGCCAGGCTTTTTTTCAACTCTTCAATCATTTTCGTATCCTCCGTAATGAATCTACCGCTGGTGCGTTGCGCATACACCAGTCCGGTACGTTCCAATTCGCTCAATGCTTTCTGCATTGTATTGGGATTCACCGCCGCCTCTGCTGCAAGATCACGCACAGATGGTAATTTGTCACCAGCGTGGTACTTCCCCGATACAATATCAATCTGTATACGCTCTATAATCTGCATAAAAATCGGACGGTCAGAGCTCATCTCCCATGCCATGCGATCACCTCCCTTGTTTGTATTACCTAAATAATACAATAGAACAAGTAACCCCATATGTCAAGATATTTTTTATTTTTATCATTATCCGGAATTTAAGCAAAGCAGCTTCGCCATGCTAACATGAACGAAGCTGTTTCATTGATTCCTTTAAATGATGATACACACCAGTCCACCATTGCTGTCATTCACAATTTTTTGCATGGTATCCTGAAGTTTCATCTGACTCTCATCGTCCATCATGGTTATCTTATTTCGAATTCCATCCTCCATCAATTCTCCGATGGTTTTGCCAAAAATGTTGGTGTTCCATACACCGGCTTCAGTATCCTGCCCCTCCTTGATATAGCGGATCAGATCATTGGCCTGCTCTTCACTTCCCACAATGGGTGCAATCTCCGTCTCGATATTGGCCCGGATCAGATGGATGGATGGTGCTGTTGCCTTCATGCGTACCCCGAATTTATTACCATGCTTCATCAGCACCGGATCTTCCATCTGAATATCCGAAAGTTTCGGGCATACTACACCATAGCCCTTTGCCCGTACAGAGGCAAGCGCATCCCCCACGGTTTCGTACACCTTGCGCATATCTGCCAGTTCCTTTACCAGACGGATCAGCTGATATTCCCCATTCACTTCCACTCCGGTAAGTTCACTTATATTTTGATAATAGTAAGATTCCGCCAATTCCATAGTAATATCCGCTGTACCACTCTCTAAACTCATATTTTTCAAGCGCACGGATTCCACACACTCTGCCTGAGGAGAGAAATTGTAATTTATCAGATCCTTAATATAGGTGATATCTTTAAGAACTTTTTTTGCCTGACGTATCATATCTTGCTTTATGTAATGATCATAAGGCAGCATTTCCGTCCATTTCGGCACATAGAAATTCATGGACACCACCGGAAACTCATACAGAATTCCCTTTAAGATTGCATTCACATCTTCTTTGCGCAGCTGATCACAATTCACCGGAAATACACTCACTCCGTACTTTTTTTGCAATTCCTGCGCCAGATTGACTGTTTCCTCACTGTATGGTTTTGTTGTGTTTAATACAATCACAAAGGGTTTCCCAATTTTCTTAAGTTCCTTTACTGTCTCCTCCTCCGCCGGTGCATAACTCTCCCGGGGAATATCTGTAAAACTTCCATCTGCCGTTACCACAATTCCTATGGTAGCATGGTCATTGATCACCTTTTTCGTTCCAATCTCTGCAGCTTTTGTAAAGGGAATCTCATAATCATACCAAGGTGTTTTTACCATACGCTCAGAGCCATTTTCCATATGTCCGGTGGCCCCATCCACCATATAACCCACACAATCGATGAGACGCACCTTCACCTTCGTATCATCCCCGATCATGATTTCTGCAGCATCCTTCGGAATAAACTTAGGTTCTGTGGTCATGATTGTTTTTCCCTGTGCCGCCTGAGGCATCTCATCAATGGCGCGCTGTCTGCTGTTTTCATTTTCCATGAAGGGTAACACCATCAGCTCCATAAAGCGTTTGATAAAGGAAGACTTTCCTGTCCGAACCGCTCCGATAATCCCTATGTAAATCTCTCCGTTTGTCCTGGCACTGATATCCCGATACATATCATAGGTGCCTGTATTTAAATTCTCCATAAAAAATCCTCCTGCATATACTGTTAAAATATATGCAGGAGGTGCTAAATTTTATTACATCTCATCAAATGATTTCTTATGTTTTATGCCTCTTCTTCTGTTTCAGCAGCATCATCTACAGCGGGCTTACGCTTTCTTCCATAAAGTTCCATATAGTTGTAAACAGTCTTTGCAAGCTTTGTGGTAATCTGTCCCGGCAGTGCACGCCACTTCCAGTTCATTCCCAGTGTGGAAGGTGTATTCATTCTTCCTTCACTGCCAATCCCAAGAATATCCTGAATCGGGATAATACACATATCACCGGTGCTGCCCCAAGCGGTGCGAAGAGTTCCCCAGTTATAACCCTCTTCCTTGGTAAGATGCATATACTCCTTGGCAAACTTTACACTTTCCTTCGGTGCAGTTTTAAACCATCCCATAATCGTATCATTGTCATGGGTTCCTGTATAAACAACACAGTGAGACGGGTAATTATAAGGAAGATAATCACTTCCCTCCCGGCTGTCAAAAGCAAACTGAATCAACTTCATTCCGGGGAAACCAGTATCCTTTAACAGCTGTTTCACGGAAGGTGTAAGATACCCCAGATCCTCAACGATAATATTCAACTTGCCCAACTTCTTTTCCAATGTACGAAACAGGTCCATTCCGGGGCCTTCACGCCACTCGCCATTTCTAGCGGTCTTGTCCTTACCCGGAATCGCATAGTAGGAATCGAATCCGCGGAAATGATCAATACGGACCACATCATATAAATGAGCCATTGCATCAATACGCTTCGTCCACCAGTCGTATCCGTCTTTTTTCATCACATCCCAGCGGAATAATGGATTACCCCAAAGCTGTCCGTCCTCAGAGAACGCATCCGGCGGACATCCTGACACATCAATCGGATCCAAATTCTCATCCAAATAAAACTGTCCAGGATTTGCCCATACATCTGCACTGTCATATGCCACATAAATCGGCACATCTCCAATAATCTGAATACCTTTTTCGTTGGCATATGCCTTAAGTGAATTCCACTGTTTAAAGAAAAGATACTGTAGCATCTTGTAAAACTCAATGGATTCCGCATAAGTTTTCTTCGCCTCATCAATGGCCTTTTTCTTGCGTTTTTTCAGTTCCGGCTCCCATTCTGCCCATGCTCTCCCCTCGTGAGCATCCTTTAACGCCATAAATAATGCATAATCTTCCAGCCAGTCTGCCTTTTCCTGACAAAATGCCGCAAAATCTTCCGGCTGATTCTTCTTAAAGCGTGCATACGCTTTTCTCAGCAGTGGGAAACGGCTCTCATACATAATTCCGTACTCGATAAACTCCGGATTATCGCCCCAGGGAAAACTTTCACACTCTTTCTTCGTCAAAAGCTTTTCCTGAATCAGATACTCCAGATCAACAAAATACGGATTGCCTGCAAAGCTGGAGAATGACTGGTAAGGTGAATCTCCATAACTGGTAGGGCAAATCGGCAGAATCTGCCAATATGTCTGTCCCGCTTTGTCCAAAAAATCCACAAACTTCCGGGCTTCTTTCCCCATAGTTCCGATTCCATACTTTGACGGAAGCGATGAAATGTGCATTAATATACCGCCTGTTCTCATAAATTAAATTCCTCCTGCACGAAACTAGTTTATATTTTTTTTACGCTCTCGCCATCGATCAGTTCAAAAGGTATGATCTTATGAACAGCCGGAATGCCAGAGTCTATTGCATCCAATAGGATTTTTACGCTTTCTCTTGCCATGAGACAATACTGCTGCCGAATCGTCGACAGTTTAGGATTATAATACTCTGCCATCTGAATTCCGTCAAATCCAAAAACTGACACATCTTCCGGCACGCGCAATCCATAGTCTATAATAGCCCGGATTGCACCGATAGCCATCATATCACTCATTGCAAAAATTGCTGTAAGAGGCTTCACCGTCTTCAACATTTTCAGCGTCTCATCATACGCATTTTCCAGAGAATACCTTGATTGAAAATAGCAAGTATCCTCACGAAACTCTAATCCATGTTCTTCAAAACTCTTTTTACACCCCAAATAACGTCTTTCGCTGGTTCGGGACGCGGCACGCTTTCCCCCCAAAATCCCGATGTGTACATGCCCATGATCAATCAGATAGGATACAGCGCATTTAGCCGCTTCCATGTCATCAGTTGCCACACTGGATAAATTCGGAAAATCCAACTCTATAGCACTGTTGGTTACCAATACGCACGGGAGATGGATCTCACCAAAACGCTTTTGAAAAAACTGCAGATTACCGCCGAGAAAAAGTATCCCCTGCGGTTTATGCTCTCTGCTTAAGGAAATGGCTGTTTCCACCTCGTTCTCATCCTCATCCAGAAAAAAAACATTCATGCTATAGGCTGTGTGTTCCATCGCCTTTTGGATTTCTTCTACAATATTGTTAAATAATAAATTGTAACGGCCCCTCACCAACAAAAGAACTGTTTTTGACAATGTCTGTTTCAACTGCTTCGCATTGCTGTTGGGGACAAAATTATGTTCCGCAACAATCCGGTCAATCTTTTCTTTTGCCTCCGGGCTCACATCGGACCGATGATTCAATACCCGGGAAACAGTACTGACAGAATAACCGGATTCCCTTGCGATATCCTTTATTGTCATTAGCTTTCCCTACCTGCTTAACCTTTAACAGCACCTGCCACTACACCTTCTATAATATACTTCTGGCAAGCCATATAGAACACAATAATAGGAATAATGGCCAAAACTAACATTGCCATCATCATACCCCAGTCAACTGCACCATAACCACCTTTTAAATACTGGATTACAATAGGAATGGTCTTGTACTTATTGATATCCAGCACCAGATAAGGCAACAGGTAGTCGTTCCAAATCCACATTACCTCCAAAATGGCCACCGTGATGGCTGTAGACTTCATGATTGGGAAAACAACCTGAAAATAAGTATGGATGGGAGTACATCCATCAATCATGGCAGCCTCCTCGATCTCAAGCGGAATACTCTTTACAAAACCGCAGAACATGAAGACCGCCAATCCCGCTCCAAATCCCAGATATACAACAACAATACCCACTGGATTATTTAAATGCATAATATTTGCAAGTTTTGATAATGTAAACATTACCATTTGGAACGGTACCACCATGGAGAAAAGACACAGCATATATATACCGGATGTAAATTTATTCTTCACACGGGTAATATACCATGCACACATGGAAGTACAAAGGACAATCACTGCTACAGAGGCAACCGTGATAAATACAGAATACCCTGCCGCCTTGAAAATTCCTGTCTTCTGCGCACCTTTGATGAAGTTCTGCAAACCGGCAAAGGACTGCGCATTGGGAAGTGCAAAGGCATTCTTAGTAATAAATCCTTTTTTCTTAAATGAGTTGATTGCAACCAAAAAGATCGGATAAACATAAAACAGTGTGAGAATGCTGAAAATCACTGTGATAATCCATCCATGCTTTGCCCGACGGACATTGCTCACCTGTTCATCCTTGGACACTTTAGCCTTAATTTCATTTGCCATTACTGCTGCACCTCCTTCTGTCTGGTAAGTATATTCTGCGTAATTGCAATAATTGCAACTAAGATGAAGAATATAACTGCCTTTGCCTGGCCGACGCCCTCCCAGCCGTTTCTACCATAGAAGGTTTCGAAAATGTTCAACGCAAGCATCTGTGATGTATTGGAAGGCTCACCACCTGTCAAGGCCATATTCTGATCAAATAACTTGAAGGAGTTAGTCAATGTCAGGAATGTACAAATTGTAATCGAGGGCATTACCATAGGAATTGTCACATGTCTTAACAACTGTGCGTTGTTGGCCCCGTCGATTTTTGCCGCTTCAATTAATTCCCCTGGAATATTCTGAATACCGGCTATGTAAATGACCATCATATATCCCACTTGCTGCCAGTTCATCAGAATAATCAAGCCCCAAAATCCGTAGGAGGAAGAAAAAGTAAGTGTTCTTCCAAAATTAGCAAGGATTCCATTTAACAGAATCTGCCAGATATATCCTAACACAATACCGCCGATCAGGTTCGGCATAAAAAATATCGTACGGAAAAAATTAGTACCTTTAATTCCCTTTGTTAAGAACATCGCAATAACAAATGCGAACACATTGATTGTAAGAACTGATACAACGGTAAATAAAGCGGTATACCATAATGCATGAATAAATGTGGGATCTGTAAATACTCTGATATAGTTTTTGATTCCTACAAAAGTTGCATCTGTTACTGTCTTAAATTCACAAAACGATAAATAGATACCCATAATAAAAGGAACTATAAAACCTAATGTAAATGCCAGTAAAGTTGGGAGTGCAAAAATAGGAAAATATCTTTTTATGGCTTTCTCCATTTCTTTTATCCTCTCCTAAATCTTTGATTCATATCGGGACATACCCGAATCCTGTTTTGAAAAAAGGAGGTAGGCAGTACGCCTACCTCCCAAAAAACCAATATGAAACATGAAACGAATTACTCGTTTGCTGCCTGGTACTCAGTTGCCCATCCGTCAACGAATGCAGATACAACGCCGTCCCAGTCGCCTGTTCCCTGAGCATACTCAAGAAGTGCAGATCCTACACCATCTTTCCATGTCTCAGAAGGCATTGTGGTAAAGCACCATGTTACAGAACTCTTTCCAGCTGCGGTATATGCCTGATCTGCCTGGATTAAGCAGTTGTCAGCTGTGTAGCCGTCAGCGAATGAATCAAACGGTGTGGTGAATCCCATGGTATTTGCCAGAGAGTCACGTCCTGTATCAGAGGTGATTACCCAGTTCAGGAAATCAAGAGTTGCCTGCTGATCCTCAGCAGAAGCCTTGCTGTTTACACACCAGTAGTTCTCAGATCCTGTACAAAGTCCCTGATTCTCCTCGCCCTCAACACCGATGTAAATAGGCATCATGCTGAAGTCATCAGCGGTTACAAGATAACCATTGTCAGGGTTTGTCAGACCTGCATACTCCCAAGTACCATTCTGGAAGAATACTGCCTCTTCCATACCAAACTCAGACTCAGCCTCGTCACCGGTCTTGCTGGAAAGTAATCCAGGATCGCAGGTAGAATCTGTGATATACAGATCCCAAATCTGCTTGTAATTGTCAAGATATGTACCCTTGATTGCATCTGTTGAATCGATACCATCGGTCTTGTACTCATAGTAAATCGGAAGATTTGCTAAATGGGTCTTGAATCTCCAGTCAGAAGAAGAATCCATACCAGCGGAAGTAAATGCTCCCAGTAAGCTGTAGCCGAACTGATCATTGATCTCATCTTTTCTAGCCTGAATGTCATCAGCAACTGCCTTCAATGTCTCGAAGTTGTTGATCTCGTCAACAGAAGAGATAACTGCATTGTCCATTGTACAGTAATCATTTAAGATTGTCTTGTTGTAAATGATACCGTAGGTCTCGATAACATATGCGATACCTAAAACGGAATCACCATCTTTCAGTGCGTAGTCATCACTGGTCAGATGTGAATAAACATCACTGCCGGATAAGTCTGCACAGTAATCCTTCCATGTAGCAAGACCAACCGGTCCGTTAACCTGGAATAAAGTAGGAGCCTCATCCTTAGCCATCTCAGACTTTAAGGTAGACTCATATGTGCCGTCTGCTGCTGTCAATACAGTAACCTCAACACCTGTCTCAGCTGTGTAAGCCTCTGCCAGATCCTGCCAAGCCTCATCCTGCTCCGGCTTGAAGTTTAAGTAATAAACCTTTCCAGATCCAGCAGTGTTTGAACTGCTGCTTGCATCAGAGCTTGTGCTTGAGCTGCTGCTTGCATCAGAGCTGTCACTGTCGCCACATCCAGCTACCATACCAGCTGTCATAGCAACAACTAACAAAAGTGATACTAATTTTCTTTTCATAGTACATCCTCCTAAAATAAATATGCATCCTGCCTGAAACCTCTCCTCCACGACTATCATTTGTAAGAAATGAACATAATTTGAATTCGTGGAAACGTTTTCAGTAGATGTTTATAATATAACCCTTTTCCCATAAAATAGCAACATACATTTTACATTTTGTATATTATTCTGATTTATATGGATATTTTTTGTGTATTTTTACCAATGCGTTTGAAAATACTATTTGTAAAAGCAAATTATAAATGGTACTATCAAAAAAAAGAATCGTAAAGGAGAACCACATGAATTCTTTATTTCATATTGACAAACAATCTCTTAAAGAAAAGCTGACAGACAGTAAACATGCACTGACAACCGTGGCCAAATGGATCGTGTTCGCCCTGCTGTCCGGTATGCTGGTAGGAATGGTTGGGATTGCATTCCATATAGCCATGGACTATGTGACAGCTGCACGAATCGCTCACCCCTGGATAATCTTACTTCTCCCTGTAGGCGGACTTCTGATTGTGGGCTTATACCATTTGCTCCGCGATGAAAAGGATGCCGGAACCAATCTGGTACTTTCCGCCATACACTCCGGCGAAGAGATCCCGCTGCGTATGGCTCCATTGATTTTTATCTCCACCCTGATCACACACCTTTGCGGTGGATCCGCAGGCAGGGAAGGTGCTGCCCTGCAGCTGGGCGGGAGCATCGGCAATGGTCTGGGCCGTCTGTTTCGTTTTGACGATAATGACCGGCATATTATGATCATGTGTGGTATGAGTGCCGCTTTTTCCGCACTCTTTGGCACCCCCATGTCCGCCGCCATCTTTTCCATGGAAGTAGTCAGTGTAGGAATTATGCACTACTCAGCCCTGCTCCCCTGCATCATTGCTGCACTTACCGCCCATGGTCTTGCTTCCCTGATGGGACTTTCAGCCCCTGCTTATATAATAAAAGAAATGCCAACCTTCGGTATAAAAACAGCCATACTCATTTCTGTTCTGGCTGTTCTCTGTGCCTTGGTCAGCATCTTATTCTGTGTCTGCCTCCATCAAACGGAGCGACTTTATCAAAAATTTTTGAAAAATCCCTATGTCCGGGCCTTTGCAGGTGGCTGCATCATTATTGTACTCACTGCGATCGTTGGAAACCAGACTTACAATGGTACCGGTGCAGAAGTGATTTCCGGCTGTTTTGAAGTTTCTGTGCCTCCCGCTGCCTTTCTAATCAAAATCCTGTTCACCGCCCTGACCCTGGGTGCCGGATATAAAGGCGGAGAGATTGTTCCCACCTTTTTCATCGGTTCCAGCTTTGGCTGCCTTTTCGGCATTCTTACGGGATTCTCTCCTTCCCTCTGTGCCGCGGTTGGTATGGCCGCCGTTTTTTGCGGTGTTACTAATTGTCCAATCTCTTCACTGCTGATCAGTTTTGAGCTTTTTGGTTTCGAGGGTATGCCCTACTATCTTCTGGCTATTGCGTTCAGCTATATGCTCTCTGGCTATTTCGGCCTGTACAAAAGCCAGAAAATCATCTACTCCAAGTTCAAGACCAACTATATTAACCGGCATACTCATTAGTTCATTTCCGTGTCAACAACATTTTCCAGCTGTATGGCCAATGTTTCAAGGCCCACCTGAAATGCGGAATTATAATCTGTATCCGTAAGATACACCTGATCAGAATTGCTTAGCTTAATATAATACTGTCCGGTGATTCCGTTGGAACTTCCCGTCAGAACCACATAAGCCCCGTCTTCTGTCATGATCGTTATGGTGTTCGAAGGTTCATCCAGTCCATACTCGGACAGTTCTGCCGGTTCCTCCAGTTCCTGAGCCGCCACAATCCCCGTCATGGACTCAAGCATTTTCCCCATGGTACCCTGATCCAGTTCCACGCTTTCATCTTCCGTATAATACCATGTGTCATCTTTTCTTCTAAACTCCAGCAAATCATCACCGTAGTAGTAAGAAAATGCCTGAATCTCCTCCGGTTCAACAGGTACAAGTGAGATCGTCGCATTTTCCGCCTCTTCAAGTTCTTCCTGATGCTTATTGTATAGCATCAGGAATACAAGGGCGGCCACACAGATCACGAGAAGTATTAACAATATTACAAACTGTTTTTTTTGTTTCCTCATTACCTTCTTCTCCTTCTGGCCCAAACAACAATTCCCAGAACTAAAATCACAAGCGGAATGACAATAATTCCCAGGATTCCAGTCAGCAATACAACCAGCTCAGGAGCAATCAGTGTCTCGCTCTCCAGCGACTTGGCCGCCACACTCATAACATTGGTATAAGCCGTGTCAGAATCGTCCAAAGCCGAAATCATGTTGACAAACAACTGCTTGTTGGTGCCGGATACAATCTCATCGGCATCATCCTCAAACATGCTCATGTCCGAGCAGATAAACGCACAGCTGGAGCCAACGTCTACCGTCTTTTCTGCATACAACGCCAAAGAAAAAGGTCCCTTTATATCTCCCTCTTCATATTGGGATACATCTGCCTCTTTCACATTTGTCTTGGAAATACTATCCTCTGAGGTAGAAAGAATACCTGTAATAGCAACGTCATCTGCCTCCTGATAGGTCATGCCCTGTGCAAACGGAGCAAAAATATATCCGTTTAAGAAATAAGTCCATTGGGAACTCTCCACGTCAGGAAGAACATAATAAGGTTGCTGGTAATAAGAACCGGAATCAAGTTCCACCACCATTCCATCCACTATTTCCACGGAATACTCAGCCAGAATCTGGTAAAAGTTACTCATTTCCGCATCGGTATAGGTAGTTGTGATAAACAGGTTGCCACCTGCCTCGATATAATCCAGCACCTTATCTCTGTCATCTGCAGAAAAATCACTGACAGGACCATTAATGATGACAACCACAGCATCTTCCGGAATCTCATCATAATCCATCAGATTAATCTCTTCCAATGAGATATTTCCCTTTTCTATAGAGGACAGGAATCCCCCGCCAAGAGCAGTCTCTCCATGTCCGGTAATCTCATAATAGACGGGCACATCATCCGTTGTAACATAGGCAATGGCACTGTCAATCAATCCTTCTGCGTCGTAGCCGGACAGAACATAGGAAAAAGTGTTATAGTCGGCAGTGTACTGATAGACATCATTGTAGTCCACCACCCGGAATCTTTTCTCTCCCTCCACAATCAAGGAATTCTCCGTAACAGTATCATCTGTGTATTTCAAATAAAAATTAGGATATTTATCCGGATCCTTATATTCCACCTGAATATGATCACTGTAATCTTCAAAACGCTCTATAGTCTTATCCAGCACAGCATCCGAGGTAGTTTTTGACTCCAACACATAAATGGTGATATCCTCATCCAGCTGATCCAGATAGTCCTTGGTATCTTCGGTGAGAGAAAAAAGTCCCTGTCTGGTCAGATCCACATTTTTAATGTTGACCGGCAGCGCATTTGCCACCAGATTCACTACAATAACCAGTGCAAATCCCATCACCAGCATAGCTCCGTTAAAAACACCAAGCCCGATTTTTTTTGAGCTGAAATTCCAACGTCTTTTCTGGATTGCTTCAATGGTAAAGAATAAGAAAAGAGCAATCAAGCTCAGATAATAAACAATACCTGTCACATCCAGCACACCGCTCATCATCATATCCATGGGAGAAATGAGATCATAGCAGTTCAAAATCATGGTAAGGATATTTCCATCAGAGGAAATCAGTCCGGTGATACTGCTCATCATAAATCCCAGGAATAGTACCACAAAAGACAACACTGCCGAGATCACCACATTCTCAGTCAGAGACGAAATAAATGTACCGATGGCAATACAGGCAAGACCATACAGCCAAAAACTCAAAATTGCCACATAGTTTTCTGCAAAAGCAACCGGTCCGAAACTTCTCATAAACAGCGGCATCAAACTGAACACCACAACACATACGGTAAATACGCCTGCCATTGCAAGATATTTAGCCCAAACCAGTTTTCCCACGGAAACGGGCGCTGTCAAAAGAAGCTGATCTGTCTTATTTCGCCGCTCATCCGCAAAGGATTTCATGGTCAGAATGGGAACCGTAATCAAAAACACCATACTAATAGCCGATAGTGGATAACTGATATTGGAGTATCCATAGGCCATGTTATACACATAAAAATACAGGAAAAACACCGCCAATGTGGCTGAAATGAAGAGCCAGCCTGTCACATTCCGAAAGTAGGATTTCCATTCTCTTTTCCATATTGCGAACATTATTTTTCCACCTCCTCGTCCGTATCTGTGCTCTCGGCATCGGAATCCGTATTTTCGACGTCTTCCTCCGTCAGTGCAAGGAAAACTTCCTCTAAAGACTTCTTCTCTGCATGGGTCTCTAAAATCAAAACATTGTTGCCAACACAGCTTTGTGCAATTTTTTCCCGTGCCTCATCCAGTTCCTGCACTGTCAGTACCACCTGATAGGTATCTTTCTTGTCCGTGTCACAGATCTTATACTCACCCACAAATCCGCTTTCAGAGAACACGTGCTCCACCGATTTACGGCTGCCTTTCAACTGCATTTGCAGTTGTACTTTCTCCTCGCTTTCTTTCAACAGATTCTCCGTGGTATCAGAGGCAACCAGCCTGCCCTTTGAGATAATAAATACATAGTCACAGACCTCCCGCACCTCGGACAGAATGTGCGAACTCAAAATTACTATATGCTTTTCTCCCAGCTTGCGGATCAAATCCCGCACCTCGATGATCTGTTTCGGATCAAGCCCAACAGTAGGCTCATCCAGAATAATCACCTCGGGATAACCCAGAATAGCCTGAGCAAAGCCCACACGCTGACGATAACCCTTGGAAAGATTCTTGATCAGACGTCCTTCCACATCCTTAACCTTCGTCATCGCCATGGCTTCCTGTATGTATTGTTTTCTTTTATCCTTAGGAATTTTTTTTAATTCAGAAACGAATTTCAGATACTCCCCCACTGTCATATCCTGATACAGGGGCGGCTGTTCCGGCAGATAACCGACACACTTTTTTGCCTCCTCAGGCTCTGCAAAAATATCATGTCCGTTAATCTTGATACTGCCGCTGGTAGCACCGAGATATCCGGTAATCATATTCATGGTGGTGGACTTTCCCGCTCCATTTGGTCCCAGGAATCCGTAGATCCGGCCAGGCTCAATGGTAAGACTCAGATCGTTCACTGCCACATGCTTACCGAACTTTTTTGTAAGATGATTGATTTCAATCACAATCTTCTCCTCCTTTAATCACATCCTGTCAAAAATCATCCCATCCCCTTGGAATGATTCTCCAATGAACTATTATAAAACAAAACAAGGAATAAATGTGACTAAAAGAGGAGAATTTTATGATTTTTTTGTGAAATGCTTATTTCTTCACTTCTTTTAGCTTTGCTTCTATGGCATCCACCACAGTTTGAAGCACCTTTACTCTCGCATAATACTTACTATTTCCCTCCACGATCACCCAGGGAGCATAAGTGGTGGAAGTCCTCAGCAGCATCTCATCCACTGCCGTTTCATACTGATCCCACTTGGCACGGTTGCGCCAGTCTTCCTCCGTGATTTTCCACTGTTTTGCGGGATTTTCCTGTCTCTCTTTAAACCGGCGTTCCTGTTCATCCCGATCAATGTGCATCCAGAATTTGATCACGATACATCCATGATTGGCCAGCTGCTCCTCCATTTCATTGATCTCATGATAGGCCCTTTTCCACTCCCCGGTGGAACAGAATCCCTCGATACGTTCCACCATGACACGTCCGTACCAGCTTCGATCGAAAATGGATATATGACCATCCTTGGGAAAATTCCGCCAAAATCTCCAAAGATAATGATAAGACTTCTCCTCCTGATTGGGAGATGACACCGGATGTACTGCGTATCCTCTGGGATCTAAGGCCTGAGTCAGACGTTTGATGGCGCCACCCTTTCCCCCGGCATCCCATCCCTCAAATGCCAGCACCACAGGAATACGGTATTTATACAGTTCGTTATGAAGTTCTCCCAGCCGGCTCTGAAGGCGGGAAAGCTGCTTTTTATATTCCTCTTTTTCCAGCGTTTTGGCAAGGTCGACCCCGGCCAGAACAGAGGTGGCCAGGTTAATGGCTTCTTTCGTCTGCTGGTCTGCCTCCACCGGTGTTTCCTTTTTCTTTTCCGTCTCTTCCTTATACCGGGCAAGGGCCTGTTCCAATACCGACACCACGATCTCTGTCATTTTAGCCGATGCATATTCCCGATCCGTACACTCCAAAATATTCCATGGTGCGTACTCGAAGTCAGTCCTCTCCAACATCTCTTCATTCATGGACAGATAGCGGTCATATTCTTTATTGCGCTTTAAATCATCTTTAGTTACCCGCCAGGCAGTTTTCTTATCCCCCTGCAAATGGTCAAACCGTTTCTTCTGCTCTTTTTGCGAAATATGTCCAAAAAATTTAATCAAAATCGTCCCATCATCCGTCAGCTGTTTTTCAAAGGAAGCAATCTCCTCAAAAGCGTACTCCAGCTGTTCCTGTGATGTCACCCCGTCAAAGCGGTCCACCAGGACCCGCCGATACCAGCTCCGGTCAAAAATTGCGATCCTGCCCTTGGAGGGGATTCTGGTCCAAAAACGCCACAAAAACGGCTTCATGCGCTCTTCCCTGGTTTCCACAGCGGTAGTATACACCTGAAACCCTCTGGGATCCAACGGTTCAATAAGCCGGTTGATCAGCGTTCCCTTTCCAGCTGCCCCCAGACCTTCAAAGATAACGATCACCGGAATTCCGGCTTCCTTGCAGGCCCGCTGCAGATAAGACAGCTTTGGCTGCAGGTCATCCATCAGAACCTTGTACTCCTTTTTTCCCATTTTTCGATTCAAATCAACTTTTTCCAGCATACCTTCTCCTCCTTTGCCTTTCGTATTAGATGTATTGCCATGTTTCCCCTTTTTATTCAGTATAGGCTTTTTCTTGCAGTTTATCCAGTGATTTTATATAATATTTATATCTGTTCAGAGCCAAGCAAAATCCAAAAGAAAAATGCGATGGATGCTTGTAAAATGCGATGGATACTTGTAGTGGTAACAACGAAAGGAGAAAAAATGAAATTTATATCATGGAATGTAAATGGCTTAAGAGCCTGTGTCAATAAAGGCTTTATGGATTTCTTCAAGGAAATTGATGCAGACTTCTTCTGTCTGCAGGAGACCAAGCTTCAGGAGGGACAGATTGCATTGGAACTGCCCGGTTACTACCAGTATTGGAACTATGCTCAGAAAAAAGGATACTCCGGCACTGCCATTTTCTGCAAAAAGGAACCTCTGCAGGTTTCCTACGGCATCGGTATGGAAAAGCACGATCAGGAAGGGCGGGTCATTACCCTGGAATATGATACCTTCTATCTGGTAACCTGCTATACCCCCAACTCCCAGAACGAACTGGCAAGACTGGACTATCGCATGGAATGGGAAGACGATTTTCGCAACTATCTCAAATCCCTGGATGAAAAGAAGCCTGTTATTTACTGCGGTGATCTGAATGTAGCCCATGAGGAGATCGATTTGAAGAATCCAAAGACCAACCGCCGAAACGCCGGATTCACCGACGAGGAGCGCCAGAAGATGACAGAACTGCTGGAGCAGGGATTTATCGACAGCTTCCGTTATTTCTACCCAGATCTCACCGACATCTACTCCTGGTGGTCCTATCGTTTCCATGCCAGAGAGAAAAATGCCGGATGGCGCATCGACTACTTTATCACTTCGGAACGCATGAAAGACAGTCTGACAGATGCCAAAATCCACACTGACATTTTAGGATCCGACCACTGTCCGGTGGAACTGGATATTGAACTGTAACAAACGACCCGGCTGCTAAACAGTCGGGTCATTTTTATATTCTATCAATAATTCCTGCCAGGAACAGATATAGCAGTCTGCCAGCTCCATGATAGCAGCCTTTTCGTATGCGGAATGGATATCCTCCACTCCCACCACATAAAACGCATCCATTCTGGCTCCCTGAATGCCCTTCAGAATATCCTCATACACCACACATTGAGAAGGTTTAAGGCCCAACCGACGCGCCGCCTCCTGATAAACATCCGGAAAACCCTTCCCTTTGGGCACCTCCTCCGTCTGAACTAAGACATCAAAATATTCGTAGATCCCACAATGCTGCAGGCAAGGCACAAACAATCTCCGGTCCGAGGATGTGGCCGCAGCAATTTTAATTCCCCTCTTGGAAAGGCATTCCACATATTCTTTCACGTATGGTTTCAATTGCACATGGTTGGTATAGGCTTCCTCCGCCATGGCAAACCATTCCGCAACGATCTCCTCTGGTGTCTCGCTGAGTCCGAATCGCTCTTTCGTGTAAACGGCAGCCTCAGAAAAATGTTTCGACGTGATGGCCTCCAGGTAATCTTTTGGCACCTCGAATCCCCTTTTACCAAGAAAGTCCTCATCGATCTTACGCCAAACTCCCATAGAATCAAGTAAGGTGCCATCCAGATCAAAGATGGCACCTTTTCTTTCAGTAAACAACATTACATTCTGTCCGGAGCAGAAAATCCCAGCACATCAA
>JBJELW010000085.1:0-3348 GCA_051879315.1 Roseburia sp. | reverse complement strand
ACAAAAGCGGAACGCCCATTTATCCCACTCAGGATAACATGGAGTGTTCCGCTTTCACTCATGTAGTACATGAAAGGGACTTGTTTGATCTATTCTGCATTCCCTGTTCTCTCAATTTTTCTAAGAAAGTCCAAAAATTTGCTTGACATCCCTCCCTCTATATAGTATTATATACCTCGTTGAGGCTTTCTCAACAGAAATGCTGGTATGGCTCAGGTGGTAGAGCGTCGCATTGGTAATGCGGAGGTCACGGGTCCGACTCCCGTTACCAGCTTTTTTCGATCCCCTCGAAAGTGCTTGATTTTCAAGGCTTCCGAGGTTTTTTCTTTCCCAAAAAACTCTATTTTCTAATTAATTTTAATCAAATTTTGATTAAGAAAAGTTCCTTTGATTAATCGGGATCCATATCCAACACACTCTTTATATATTGTAATAATTCCATACTGCCTCCTTATTTGCCTCATTCCGCAACTGACTTTTCAGATAAAATATCAATTTGCGTGATAGTCCATTCCCTTATAATAATCCTCCAGCCAGCTCTCCACCCGTCTGCTGTTATTTTTTGCAATTTTTCCCAATGGAATAAAAATCAGGTACTCACAAACGCCCAATATCATCACGAACCACAGTACATCAACTTTTGATTCAAACTGATCAAACAGCATCATAGCAATCGTCACAAGAAATACCACCGCTGCCGGAAATATGTAATAGAGAAAAACTCCGTATTTTCGGTAAAACCGATCACTTTTTTCCACCTGACCCACGTAATCCTCCATGGTCAGCTCCGGGCGGTGCAGTCTCCTCCGCCATTTATTTTTGCTGTGAAAAGTGTCAATCATTGTCTGTGGATACTGTTGGTCAATCTGGGCAGATAACGTGGTTTTCCCCTGTTTCCGTGCTGCCACCCGTTTCCTGTTTACTATGTAGTAGAAAATAAGATAGACCACACAGACAACCGCTTCCGTCCACACGGGAACACTCACCTCATAGCTAATGTGAAACACGGTCAGAAGTACCAGCAGTCCGATCGCCAAACCGGAAATTACCTGTATCCACCACATGGCGCGATATGGAACTCTTCTCATTTTAAACAATAGATGTCGGCTTCCCCTCTTCCTGGGCATTGAGAAACAGATCCAAAAGTTCGTTCATCTTTTCTTCCATGGTATCGTCATCAGCGCTTATTCCTACAGCATAAGCCTCTATCCCCCGAAACGACTCCCGGTATTCGCCTGTCAGCTTATCTACATAAAAAGTATAATAATCTCTCATAATCTGTCTCCTTTCTCCTCTGCGGATTCCCCCGAAAGCACCTTCCTGGCTGAATTTGAAATGCTCTCGTAACTTATCTGAAACTCTTCAAAATACTGTTTTCCCTCTTCGGTTATGGAATAATATTTCCGGATTGGTCCATAGGGTGATTTTGCTTTCCTGCAGGAAATGAGGTGTTTCTTTTCCAGTCGGGTCAAAACCGGGTACAATGTTCCCTCCAGCAGATTTTCAAATCCTGCCTTCTCCAGTTCCGCTAATATTTCATACCCGTATGTTTCCCCTCTTGCGATAATCGCCAGAACACATCCTTCCAATACGCCCCGCAAAAGCTGTGAATCGTCCAATCCCTCATCCCCTTTCGTACTATATTTTCTATGTACTACCATACTCGAAGTCATGTGTCATCTTCGATGCACGCTCTAACTCCCCATCTACTTTGCATCATCAAGTAGCTTTTCTGAGCAAAAATATACACCACCTACTTTGTGTTGTCAAGTAGGCGATGCATGTTACAATCGAATTGTTTGTAATTCATCTCCGAAAACGGATATTCTTAAAAGCTTCTCACAAACTCAGCCACCATCTTCGCACAATGCTCTGCTGCCTGGCTCTCGAAAGTGGGATAATCCATCTCGGCAGAACCGTCCGCCTTGTCGGAAATGGCTCGGATAATCAAAAAGGGCAGTTCGTTTAAGGTAGCCGTCTGGGCGATGGATGCCCCCTCCATCTCTGCACAGTCTCCATGGAACTCTGACACCAGCATGTCCTTTACCTCCTTGCTGGAGATGAACTGGTCTCCGCTGACTACATGGCCGGTAAGTACGTGCACATCCGGGTTGGCGCGTCGGCAGGCCTCCACTGCAATGTCAGCCATGGCGGTATCAGCCACGAATTCTCTTTTGGCTGTTCCCGGTACCTGTCCCCTGGCATATCCGAATATGGTCACATCCATATCATGCTGCACTGCGTCTATGGACACCAGAATATCTCCGATATCCAATGCAGGATTTAAAGAACCTGCCACGCCGGTATTGATCACATGGGTCACTGCAAAAAGATCTGCCAGAATCTGCACACACATGGCAGCATTCACCTTACCCACACCGCACTGCACTACCACCACAGCTTTTCCTTCCAGTGTTCCCTCAAAAAATTCCATGCCGGCTTTTTTTTCCACACGGCTTACCTGCATCTGTTCCTTTAAGGCTGCCACTTCCGTTTCCATGGCACCGATAATTCCTATTTTCTTCATATCAATCTCCTTGTACTTTTTTCATATCTCCCTTTTCGGATTTGTGTTTCCGAAATGGGAGTTTCATCGCACAAAGTATACCATAACTCTAAAACATTCACACGACTTTCTTTGATTTTCCGCAAAAAAAATTCCGCAGACAAGAAATTTCTTTTTCCTGTCTGCGGACGTTTCAATTTCCCTGCCAATACCTATTACACAAAGGAGGACACTGAATGAACGATGAGATTTCTAAAACGTATCTGCGATGTAGCAAAGGCCTATGCGCCTAACTATGATGTAAAGAAAATTGTGGAGCAGCTACAGGAAAAAGAGCCCATGCTATAGCCTGATTTCCACTTGTCACTTTATTACACACCTAACAAAAGCGGAACGCCCGTTTATCCCACTCAGGATAACATGGAGTGTTCCGCTTTGATTCATTTTTCATCCAATCAGCACCCTTTTTCCCTCGAAGGCAAATCCATAGCTGCGGATATGATTCGCTGGGATTCCGCGATTTATGAGCTGTGCGGCGTACTGTTTCTCCTGAATCTGTGTCAACGCCGCCTGCACCGTGTCTTTCAGGCTGCTCTCTTTTCTGGGATTGATAACCTTAAACTCCAGAATAATGGCATCATCCTCTTTCTGATTTTTGGGTTCCATTATTACATCATATTTCTGTTCCAAACACGCCCTCAGGACTCCGTCGCCTCTTCGAGGCGCCACCTCAGGGCATATCACATCATATCTTCCGAATCCGCTTTCCCGATTGGATGTGATGACGTATCTGTCCTGCAAATCCACAATCAGCCCCAGTACAAACCCATGATAAAAGCGTT
>JBJELW010000084.1:0-14356 GCA_051879315.1 Roseburia sp. | reverse complement strand
ATGTCCTGCTATTTTATGATTGATACTTATATTCCGGAAAACGGAAACCGGGAGGATTATGACTTTTACATTGAAAAGGTGAAACCCATTGTGGAGAGTTACGGGGGAGAATATCTGGTCCGGACGGAGCAGATTTGCTGCCTGTCGGAGCAAAGAAAGCCGCAACGGGTCATCGTCATCCGTTTCCCATCAAGGACAGAACTGGATGCATGCTTTGCTTCCCGGGAATACCGTGACATTATGATGAAACGGGTCAACAGCGTGGACGCCAGGGCAGTGATCGTGGAAGGTTTGTGAAAGACTATATTGGAAAGGAAGCGTACCTATGAAGATTCATCAGCTAAAAATTGATTTCCATGTAACACCGGAAATCAAAAGATATGTGTATGTTTATGTGCTGGAGGGAAAGGTCTGTTACCTGATTGATTCCGGTGTGGATGGTGCGGAAGAAATTATTGCAGATTATCTCAGCTCCATTGGGAGAAAAATGACGGATATTCGGGGAATCTTTCTCACCCATGCCCATCCCGATCATATCGGCGGTGCGGCGAAAATCCGGGAGATGACCGGATGCACGGTATATGCCAGTGCCGGGGAAAGCAGTTGGATTCGTGACATTGATTTACAGTTTGAGCAACGGCCGATTCCCAATTTTTACACTTTGGTGAACCGGTCTGTGCCGGTGGATGTCATATTAAAGGATGGTGACCGGATTGAGTTAGAGAAGGATGTGGCCATTGAAGTGGTATGCACACCGGGACATTCCTGTGAGGAGTTGTCCTATCTTCTGCCGGGACAGCATGCGATTTTTACCGGTGATGCCATTCCGGTGCGGGGTGATATCCCCATCTGGATCCAGCGGGAGGATAATAGAAACAGTCTGGAAAAACTGAAGGCGTTACAAGACATAGAGGTATTTTACCCAGCCTGGGATGTGACGTATACGAAGGAAGTAGCCGTGAGTAAAATTGAAGATGCGATATTGCTGATGGATGAAATACAGCAGAGTGTAGACCGATGCAGGGAAAAGGCGGACACTCTGGATGAACTGGTGTTGCAGGTTTGTGAGGATATGAAAACACCACATTTTCTTAAGAATCCGTTATTTAAGCGCACCATAAAAAGCTGTTTGGAGTAAATGAGTATGATGATGGACGATACATATTTGACACTTTTATCTGAGCAACAGCAGAGCAATTCACTCAGAAAAACAAATGAGTCCATGGAAGAACTGATTCCCATTGTGGGAAAACTGACAGAGGAATTCACCGCAAATGAAAGCAGTTCTGTCACCTATGAAAGAGCACGACAGTTTATGGAGGCGGTGATCTATTGTATAGGGCATGCCCCAAACTGGGATTATCCGGTGTTTGGTCTGGATATGGATCTGGAAGGAATCGACCGGATTAGTGCGTATCTTGATGCTATCCGGGAGGAGCAGATGTATTTAAGAAAATTCTCCAGGGACGAGGTGATTGCCAGGCTGCGTTCTTTTCATCCTCATTACGAGAGGGAGTATTTTAATGTCAGGGAAATTGTACGAAATAATTGATAAAATCGTACGAAATGAGTATAATAATAGTACGAGAAACAACAGTCCATTTAGCATAAAAAAGGATGTGATGATATGTCAATTACAGCAACGGAATTAAAGAATAATCTGGGCAAATATTTGTTGCTATCCGCAACGGAAGATATTTTCATTACAAAGAATGGGAAAGTAGTGGCAAAGCTGACAAATCCGCATCAGGATCGGGTGGAAGTGGCAAATTCCCTGTTTGGGATACTTCCGAAAGATGTAGATGAGACAGCAGCAAAAGCGGAGAGACTGGGTGAAAAATAGATGAGAATTCTAGTTGATACCAATGTAATAATCGATGCGTTGACCTCCAGAAAGCCGTGGAATGAGAGTGCGGAACAGATATTTCTCATGGCAGCTAATCGGAGGGTGGATATGTTCATTACCGCCAGTTCAGCAACGGATATTTATTACTTGATTAGAAAGTATCTGCATAGTTCGGAAACTGCCAAACAGGTAATGGGAAAACTTTATTCGTTGACAGGAATATTGGAAGTGACGGGAAATGATTGCCTGGAAGCCCTTGCCTCACCGATTCCTGACTATGAAGATGCAGTTGTAGAACAGGTGGCATCCAGAAAGGGTATGGATTATATTGTCACCCGGAATATCAAGGATTATCAAGAGGAAAATACGAAGTTTATTCTTCCGGATGATTTTGTGAAGCAGATGGAAGATGATAGCAATGATGGAATGGAATCATAAAAGCATAGGAGTAATATGGACGCAAGGGAAATATTAGAACAGGTAAAAAACGGAAGTCTCTCTGTGGAGGAGGCGGAGCAGTATTTTCGCAGGGAGCCCTTTGAGGAACTGGGCTATGCCAAGCTGGATACCCACAGAAAACTTCGGTCCGGTTTTCCGGAGGTGATCTTTTGCCCGGGGAAATCGGATGAGCATCTGCTTCAGATCTTTCGGAGAATCTATGAGGAGGAAGGGGAAGTCATGGGCACCCGGGCCACGGAGGAGCAGTATCAGCTGTTAAAGGCGCAGATGCCTGAGGTGGAATATGATCCCCTTTCCCGCATTGTTAAGATTGAAAGGCAGGGAAAGAGGCAGGTGGGAAAGATTGCAGTCTGCACTGCTGGCACCGCGGACATTCCCGTGGCGGAGGAGGCAGCCCGGACGGCGGAATTTTTTGGCAGCAGGGTGGAGCGTATCTATGACGTGGGAGTCAGCGGAATTCATCGTTTGCTGTCCCGGCTGGATGTAATCCAGAGTGCCAACTGCGTAGTGGCCGTGGCTGGTATGGAAGGAGCCTTGGGCAGTGTCATCGGAGGGCTGGTGGACAAGCCGGTAATCGCAGTGCCCACCTCCGTGGGATACGGCGCGAATCTCAACGGATTGTCCGCACTTTTGACCATGATTAATTCCTGCGCCAACGGTGTTGCGGTGGTAAATATCGATAACGGCTACGGAGCAGGATATCTGGCAACACAAATCAATCGACTAGGAGCAAATGATATAGGAGCAAGAGATGAGTAAACAGTTATATTTGGAATGTTATTCGGGAATCAGCGGGGACATGACCGTGGCGGCATTGGTGGATCTGGGTGTGGATCAGGATGCACTGCAACAGGCACTTTCCACTATCCCGGTCAGCGGTTATCAGGTGAAAATCAGCCGGGTGAAAAAAAGCGGGCTGGACGTGTGTGACTTTGATGTGATTCTGGATGCAGAACATGAGAATCATGATCATGACATGGAATACCTGTATGGACACCTGCACGACCATGAGCACGGCCACGACCATGCCCACACCCACACCCATAGTCATGACCATGACCATGGACACCATCACGAACACCGTGGCCTGCCGGAGATCGTTTCCATCATCGACAATACCCGGATCAGTGACCATGCGAAAGAAATCGCAAAGAATATTTTTGATATTCTGGCTCAGGCTGAGGCGAAGGCTCATGGAGTTCCGCTGGAGCAGGTACATTTTCATGAGGTGGGAGCGGTGGATTCCATCGTGGATATCATCGCAGTGGCTTACTGCGTGGATGCGCTGGGCATATCAGAGGTGATTGTTCCGGTGCTCTATGAGGGAACAGGCACTGTGCGGTGTCAGCATGGCATTTTACCGGTTCCTGTGCCGGCGGTGGCAAACATTGCAGCGGCCCATGGACTGAAACTTCACCTGACGGCAGATACCGGGGAGTATGTCACCCCAACGGGGGCAGCCATTGTGGCAGCCCTTCGCACAGGGGAGAACCTGCCGGAGGAGTATCGGATCGAAGCAATCGGTCTGGGAGCCGGTAAGCGGGAAACCAGCCGCAGTGGCATCCTAAGAGCCATGCTTATTAACCCTGTATAGCGGAAAAAAAGCGTGCGCGCATAAAAACGAAAAAATTGTGTACACTAAGACATGACATATCTCCATATTATGAAAACGTATAACACAAAGGTCGGTCTTATGTACACACAACAAAAGCAATATGAAAGAATGATGAAAACACCAATTCCAAAACTGGTTTTTTCCCTGGCCATACCCACGGTGATCGGAATGCTGATTACCTCGGTATACAGCATGGTGGATACCTACTATGTCACGCGGCTGGGAGAGGAGAGCACGGCGGCAATTGGTGTTGTTTTTTCGGTGATGGCACTGATTCAGGCAATCGGTTTTGCCATTGGCATGGGAAGCGGCAGTGCCCTGTCCCGATTTCTGGGAAAACAGGAGAGGGAGGAGGCCGCAACAGTGATGATGTGGGGGATTGCCTTTGCGCTGGGGGCCAGCGTCTTTCTTTCCGCTGCAGGACTTTTGTGGCTGGAACCGATGATGGAATTTTTGGGTGCATCGGACACCGTGCTTCCTTATGCTGTGGATTACGGCAGATATATTTTGCTGGCTGTACCTTTTATGATTTTGTCACTGGTCCTTCACAATCTGTTGCGTGCCATGGGTGAGGCAAAACAGGCGCTGGCAGGTATCGCATTGGGTGGAATATTGAATATTGTTTTGGATCCGCTGTTTATTTTTTACCTGGGACAGGAAATCGGGGGAGCAGCGCTGGCTACCGGAATCAGTCAGGCGGCCAGTTTCCTGTTCTTTCTGGTTTGTTTCTGGAAAAAGAGAAGAGGCCTTTCCCTTTCATTGAGCGGACTGCGCCGGGGAAAAGGGATTCCGTGGCTGGTTCTTAGGCAGGGCTTTCCGTCCTTTCTCAGACAGGGACTGGCCAGTGTGGCAACGGTCCTTTTAAATCGTCAGGCAAGAGCGTATGGAGATGATGCGGTGGCGGCTTTATCCATCGCGGGCAGAGTATTTGCGGTGCTGTTTTCCATTATCATCGGATTTGGACAAGGATCTCAGCCGGTGATCGGATATAATTACGGTGCGAAAAAATGGAAACGGGTACGGGACGCCTTTTGTTTTACGCTGTTTGTTGAGACAGGCATTATGATTTTCGTGGGATGCCGGGGATACTCACTGGCAGAGAATCTCATGTCCCTTTTTATGGCTAAAAATGACCAGGTCATCGCAATTGGCGCAGCGGCGCTTCGCTGGCAGTTCGCAACTCTGGGTTTTGTGCCTTTGGGGGTTGTGTCCAATATGTTGTTTCAATCGGTGGGAATTTCCGGGAAATCCACATTTTTGTCCGCCTGCAGACAGGGGATTTTTTTCGTCCCATTATTATATATATTATCTTATTTCCGGGGATTGGAAGGACTTGTTATGACACAGGCTGTTTCAGATGTACTGTCTGCGCTGATTTGTATTCCTTTTGATGTGGGATTTTTAAGACAAATAAAAAAGAAAGCCGGCCAGAGAGACGGTCACTCCTGATGGGTGCCGCTTTCATCTGCCGACTTACTGGCACATTTCTACAAGATAGGCCAGCATGGAGATGGGTCTACGATTCTGGGCTTTCATGCAGGCTACATATTTCTCGTAAGCCGCAAAAAACTCGGAAAGACCGACCTGCGCGTCTTCAGTTTTAAACATACTTCTTCCTCCTTTCTCACTAGATTCTCAATTTTCGGTTACATTGTATACTTACACGTGGGAAAAGTCAACAAAAAAATGTGTAAAATTTGTGAAAAACTTACAAATAGATTTTGAAAACAATTTGCTAAAGTAAATTTGTGGAACAGGGGAGCGGGGTTTTGACGTGTGACAGAATTAGGTGTAAGATGATTGTTATATAGGAGACGAAAGATGGAAGAGAGAGATTTTCTGGAGGAAGAACTGAGGAAAAAGCGCGCCCGGATTGCAGAGAGAAGGAGAAGGCAGAGAAGGCGCCGTATGCAGCAGAGACTGATATATGTATGTGCTCTGGGGCTTTGCTTTTTTTGTGTAATATTTGGTGTGGTAAAGCTGGTACAGTATGTGGGCAGCCGTGGAATGCAGGAAGCATTGGCTGAGTCACAGGAACAAAAGGTGGTGTTGGATCCTCCGGATTATCAGGTGGATCTGTTGAGCATAAATGATTATTCTCGACCAGGACTGGCTATCGATGAGGTGAATGGAATTGTTATACATTACACGGCTAATCCCGGTACCACTGCGCTGCAGAACCGCAACTATTTTGAGGGGCTTAAGGACAGCCATGAGACTTATGCCAGCAGTCATTTTATCATTGGACTGGAGGGGGAAATCGTCCAGTGTATTCCCTGTAATGAAATTGCCTATGCATCCAATGATCGGAATGGTGACACCATTTCCATTGAATGTTGTATTTCGGATGACAGTGGCATTTTTAACGATGAGACTTACGCTACACTGGTTCATCTGACTGCATGGCTGATCGGACGTTATGATCTTACTACGGAGGACGTAATCCGGCATTATGATATAACGGGGAAAGCCTGCCCGAAATATTATGTGGAGCACGAGGATGCATGGTTTCAGTTCAAAGATGATGTAAATCAGTACATTAATGAGAACGGAGTGCTCGAGGAAAGTCTTGCCAAATAGGAGAAAATCAAGTAATATAGACTTATTATTAGGGGCTGATTACCTTCCTCTAATGTAATGTTCGGGGTGGCATATGTAAGAGGCTTTCGATAAGAGGTTTAGTATGATAGATAATATTTGCAGAACACTGGAGGCGGGAGAGGATATCCGCGGTCAGTTGATTGCATTGAGACAGGAAATAAAGGGTGAGCAGGAACTTGAACAGTGGAGAGACTACCATAGTGATCACCCGGTTTTGTATGGCTTTCTTTCACATGACGATCCCAAGGTGCGCAAAAATGCTGCATTGCTTTTGGGAAAGACGGAAGGGGATTCAGCGGTGCAGGCTTTGTTTGAAGCCTATGAGCAGGAGGAGACCCTTTTTGTGCGCAGCGCTTATCTGGAGGCTATGCTGGGGTTGAATGTGGCAGATTATGGAGATGCATTGCGCAAACAGGCGCAGCATTTGATGAACAGCAGTCCCGAAGAGGGGGAGAAAAAGCACATTCATGAAGAAATGCATCGATTGCTGCAGTTAATACGAAATATTGACGGTGTTAAGCGCCACAAATTTACAGGTTATGACATACCGGTGGAGGTATTATTAACTACAACGCCGAATTATCAGAAGGTGACACAGGCACAGCTGCCCAGGGGAACGGCAAAGACAGTGAATGCCGGTGTGTTGGCACGGACAGATGATCTTCGTCAGATTCTTACGATTCGGACTTTTCGGGAGCTGTTGTTTGTACTTCAGGGAAATCATCATATCAGCGGTACGCCGCAGCAGATCGCCGGGGAAATTCTTTCCACAAATCTCCTGGATTTGCTGGAGCAGCTGCATGAGGGGGAATTTCCTTACAGTTTCCGACTGGATGTAAAGGGGGCAATTTCCTCAGATAAGCGGTCTATGCTGATCCATCGTGTGGCGGAGCAGTTAGAGCAGCAATCCGGTTATCGGTTATACAATGCTCCGGATGACTACGAATTAGAAATACGGATGATGATAGGGGAGGATGAGAGCATCCATCCCATATTGAAGTTATATACCATTCCCATGAGACGTTTTTCTTACCGTAAACAGTCTGTGGCAGCGTCCATTCATCCGGCAACGGCTGCATTGCTGATGCAGCTTGCAAAGCCGTATCTGAAGGAGGGAGCACAGGTTTTGGATCCCTTCTGTGGCGTGGGTACCATGCTCATCGAGCGTGATATGTTGGTGCCGGCGGGAGATATGTATGGTACAGACATCTTTGGAGAAGCAATCTTAAAGGCCAGAGAAAATGCTTTGGCAGCAGGTCGGAATGTCAATTACATCAATCGTGATTTTTTTGACTTTACTCATAAATATCTGTTTGATGAGATTGTTACCAACATGCCTGTAAGGGGGAAGAAAAGCAAGGAGCAGCAGGACCGGTTTTATTCGGACTTTTTTGACCGGGCCGGACAGTTTTTGAAGCCGGGCGGAGTGCTGGTGATGTATACCAACGAGATGGGCTTTGTGAAAAAACAGCTGCGTCTGCATCGGGAGTATTCTATGAGTCATGAATATCTGATCCGGAAAAAGGATGAGTTTTATTTGTATGTGATTAAATATAAGGGATAAAGATTATGGCACAGGGAATAAGTCAAAGACAGCAGGAAGAGACAACTGAATATGGCGTTGATTTGTTAGACCCCGTTTTGATGCAGGGGTTGCAGGATCGTTTTTGCGAGGCTAACAATGTGTATTGTGTCTGTCTCAGCAAACCCCGGGGCGTGGTGACCAAGGCTTATGGAAGTAAGGAGGAACTGGATTATATACACCAGAAGGCTGGCATGAATCGTCATGTATTGCTTTTGAATAAGCTGTTTACCACAGAGATGGAGGATGTGATTGAGGAGCCTTTGGAGGACCCCAATTTTAAAATGTGTGGAGTCTCTATCAAAATGGGAGGCAAGATCGCTGCATTATGGATTGTGATTGGTGTGATCGAGAATGATGGGGTTGAGGTGCCGGGACGCCCGGACTGTGTGAAAACCACCACAACCGGTCAGTATTATCGCTCCATGGAGTTCCTGGCGTATCTTTCGAAACAGTTTTTTGCCAGCAAACTGGATGAGATTATGGCACAGGAGGCATTTGCCAAAAGCCACGAATCCCAGAAAAAAATCGAGGGTGAATTAAAGCGCAGTGAAGTGATGACCTCCATTGTTCAGATGCTGGAGAGTGAAAACGGGTTTTCAAAGATTACGGAGGATATTCTGAAGGATGTCTGTGAGTATTTAGATATCAGCAATGCATGTCTGCTGCGTCTGGGAAATGGTGGTCAGACGGTGGATATGATCAGTGAATGGTGTCTGGAGGCAAGAAATTCATACATTGCACAATGTCAGGACCGTCCGGTGGAGGATTTTCCTTTCATGAACGGAAAGCCTTATATTTTTTCGGCAGGAACCATGGTGCCGGAGCGCTTCCGGGATTTTTGTGAGAAGTTTCGGTTTAAAGCGGGAATCACCCTGCCGGTGGAAATCAATCGTACGCCGGCCATGTACCTGGTATTCTTTGAGACAGAGAAGGAACGCATCTGGGATGTGGGGGAAATTAAGTTCATCAAAGAGGTGAAACAGATCATCCAGAGTATTTTGAGCAAGCGTATTGCCAAAAACTCACTGGCCAGTTCCTATGCCTCTCTGGAAGCAATTCTGGAAAATGTGGGCTGTGGAATCTGTGTGAAGGATCACATTGCGGGACGGGTGCTTTACTCCAATCAGCAGTTCCGGAAAATGTTTCCCGACAATGATATGGAGTCCCGTTTGCGGGCACAGACGCAGGAAAGCGAATCCTATATGGACAACAGTTATGTAGAGTATTACGCGGAAGATGAAAATCATTATTATGATATTTATCAGAATCCGATCACATGGGTAGACGGCAGGATGGTGACTCTGTCCACCATATATGATGTAACGGATAAAAAAATATACCAGCAGAAGATTGAGCGTCAGGCCAACAATGATTTTCTTACCGGATTGTATAATCGTATGCGTTGTGAACAGGATATTGCATCCTGCATCAGTGTTACCAAGGAACATGGCGGTCAGGGAGCCCTGCTCTACATCGATCTGGATGATTTTAAGCATATCAATGATGGACTGGGGCACCAGTACGGGGACATGTTATTAAAAGCCATTTCCAACAGTTTTCAGCGGATTGAAGGAATTGAGACCCAGTGCTATCGTATGGGTGGGGATGAGTTTGTCATTATCGTGACCCATTATCAGTATCATCGGCTGGATGAGATCATAGAGGATTTGAAGGGAGTATTTTTAAAACCATGGTTCCTGAAAGGGTCCGAGTATTACTGTACCATGAGTATGGGTGTGGTGAAATTTCCGGGAGACGGTGACGATGTTCAGGAGTTGATCAAGAAGGCGGACATTGCGCTGTATGAAGCGAAAAAGCGTGGCAAGAACCGTGTGGAATTTTACGATGAGACAGTGGAGACATCCACCTTTAAGCGTTTGGACTTAGAGCAGAATATGCGTCATGCTACTACCAATGAGTGCTCAGAGTTTGAGGTATATTATCAGCCGGTGGTGGATATTTCATTGGATGGAGATCCCTGCAGTGGCGCAGAGGCATTGGTACGTTGGAATTCTACCACTATGGGATTGATTTCGCCGGCAGAGTTCATTCCGATGGCAGAGTATTTAGGACTTATCAATCCCATCGGTCATTTTGTGATGCAGGAGGCCTGCAAGCACTGCAAGTACTGGAATGACATGGGACATCCTGAGTATCATGTGAACGTGAATCTTTCTGTGGTACAGCTGTTGCGGAATGATATTGTGGACAGCATCCGGCAGGTGATTGAGGAAACCGGCATTGATCCGAAAAATCTCACACTGGAGGTGACGGAGAGTCTGGCTATCAATGATATCGGGCGTATGAAACAGATTTTGGGAGATATCAAGCAGCTGGGAGTCAAGCTGGCTCTGGACGATTTCGGTACCGGCTATTCTTCCCTGAACCATATCCGGGAGCTGCCCATCGATATCATCAAGATTGACCGGTGCTTCATTATCGATATCGGAAAGGACGACTATTCCGAAGTGTTTGTTAAGATGGTATCCGAGCTGGCTGAGACCATCGGAGTGCGAATCTGCGTGGAAGGTGTGGAGGAACTGGAACAGGTAGAAAAACTCCGTGCCATGAAAGTGCAGTACATACAGGGCTATTATTACGGAAAACCCATGCGTTCAACAGAATTTGATGAAAAGTATTTAGTTTAGTGTTAATAATTGACCGATGAGACGCATATACATATAGGAACACTTTTAGGAGCGTATATGGATATGAATCCCATCGGTTATTTGCTGCCAGTTCAATATCGCAATTTTTTTCACGTGCTGGATTCCTGCGAAGGGGAGGTGGAGCTGATTACTAAGAACGGTTTTCATCTAAACTTAAAATCCAAACTGGCACAGTATGTGGCCATGATCTACATTTTTCAGAATAACCGGATCGGGGAGTGCGAGCTGATTACACACAGAGAAAGCGACATGATCCGGATGATTCGATTTTTTGTGATGGAGCATCAGAGGGAGAATTAGCTGTATAAACTTGGCATTGTTTTGAGGTTCAAAATATGGTAAACTACTAATGTTGAGTAAAGAACATAAGGAGGAAGCAAATGAGTAAAATTGCCATTCTTACAGATAGTGCCAGTGCCATTCGCCAGGCAGAAGCAAAGGAGTTGGGTGTATATGTTATGCCCATGCCTTTTTTTATTAACGAAAAAACTTTGTTTGAAGATATAGATCTGACCCAGGAAAATTTTTATGATCATCTGGGAGATGGAGTTGAAGTTTCTACATCCATGCCGGCGGTGGGGCAGCTGACGGAATGCTGGGATGGATTGTTAAAGGATTATGATGAAATCGTTTATATCCCCATGTCCAGCGGTCTCAGCAGTTCTTGTGAAAGTGCCATGGCTATTGCTCAGCAGGAAGAATACGAGGGGAAAGTGTTTGTGGTGAATAATCAGAGAATTTCCGTGACCCAGAAACAGTCCGTATTTGATGCAAAGAAACTGGTGGCGCAGGGGAAGACCGCATCCGAAATCAAGGATATTCTGGAGGAGCAGAAATTCGAATCCAGCATCTATATTATGGTTGATACGCTGTATTATCTGAAAAAGGGAGGACGTGTCACCCCGGCTGCTGCGGCTCTGGGTACATTACTCAAACTGAAACCGGTACTTCAGATTCAGGGAGAAAAGCTGGATGCTTTTGCCAAAGCCCGGACAGTGAAACAGGCTAAAAGCATTATGCTGGAGGCAGTCACCAAAGATTTGCGGGAGCGGTTCCATGATCCAAATGCGGATGAGATGCAGCTTTGTATTGCATATACTAAGGATCTTGCAGCAGCAGAGCAGTTTAAGCAGGAGATTTTGGAGCGTTTCCCGGGAAAGGATATCATGCTTGATCCGCTGTCGTTGAATGTGGCCTGTCATATTGGACCGGGAGCGTTGGCTTTGGCAGTGGCAAGGAGATTGTAGAATTTGAGATCCTGAGGGTTTTGAGTTAATAAAAATTTAAACTTTACTTATGTGTTACTTTCGTATATAATCATGAAGTAAGAAACAGAAGGAACTGGTTTTTACACCGGTTCCTTTTTTTGCAGGACTGGGAGAAGCCTTGAAAAAAAGGAACATTATGAACCGGCACAAGGAGGAAAACAGAATGGTAACAGCAGTAGTTGGAGCAAACTGGGGCGACGAGGGAAAAGGTAAGATTACCGATATGCTCGCAAAGGAGGCAGACATCATCATACGTTTTCAAGGTGGTGCCAATGCAGGACATACCATCGTAAATGATTACGGAAAATTCGCATTACATACATTGCCTTCCGGTGTGTTTTATGATCACACCACCAGCATTATTGGAAACGGTGTGGCATTGGACATCCCAAAGCTTTTTAATGAGATCAAGTCCATTACAGACCGTGACGTACCTATGCCAAAGATTTTGGTGTCCGACCGTGCGCAGATTGTTATGCCGTACCACGTTTTGTTGGATCAGTATGAGGAGGAGCGTCTTGGAAAGAAATCCTTCGGCTCCACCAAATCCGGTATCGCACCATTCTATTCAGATAAATATGCAAAAATCGGTTTCCAGGTCAGCGAGCTTTTTGATGAGGACGTGCTGACTGAGAAGGTAGAACGTGTAGTAGATATGAAAAACATCCTGATCGAGCACATGTATCACAAGCCCCTTCTGGACAAGGCAGAGGTATTAAATACTCTGCATGAGTACCGGGATATGGTGGCTCCTTACGTATGTGATGTTTCTCTGTTCCTGGATCAGGCCATCAAAGAAGGAAAGAATATTCTCCTGGAGGGACAGCTGGGAACCTTAAAGGATCCGGATCACGGAATCTATCCTATGGTAACTTCATCCTCCACGCTTGCAGCATACGGAGCAATCGGCGCAGGTATTCCGCCCTATGAGATTAAGAAGATCGTAACAGTATGTAAGGCATATTCGTCAGCAGTGGGAGCCGGTGCTTTCGTCAGCGAGATCTTCGGTGACGAGGCAGACGAGCTGAGACGTCGCGGCGGAGATGGCGGAGAGTTCGGTGCCACCACAGGACGCCCCAGAAGAATGGGATGGTTCGATTGCGTAGCCAGTAAATATGGCTGTCGTCTGCAGGGAACCACCGATGTGGCATTTACCGTATTGGATGTATTGGGCTATTTGGATGAGATTCCGGTATGTGTGGGCTACGAGATTGACGGAGAGGTAACCACAGACTTCCCTGTTACTGCGAAGCTTGAGAAGGCAAAACCGGTACTGAAGAATCTTCCCGGTTGGAAGTGTGACATCCGCGGCATCAAAACCTACGAGGAACTTCCGGAGAACTGCAGAAAGTATGTTGAGTTCATTGAGGAGCAGATTGGATATCCTATCACCATGGTTTCCAATGGCCCCGGAAGAAACGATATCATCTATAGATAATATGTAACGATTTAGAACATCATTGTTTTGATGGAAGATGGTTACAACTTAAGGCGCTGCGTCAGGTGGCGCCTTTGTTTTATGATGCAGAGTTCTTCCCTAAAACGATACCGAAATTGTCATAGGGAAGAGAATAGAAAAGAAAGGAACGCACATGATTGAAAATGTAATTTTTGATGTAGGTAAAGTATTGGTGGAGTTTGACTGGGAAACAGTGATGGAGCGGCTGGGATTTGATGGGGATACCATCCGGGAAGTGGCCAAGGCCACGGTGCAGTCCGAAACCTGGGACAAATCTGATGGGGGAATCCTTACACCAGGGGAACTTTTGACAGAATTTATTTCCAATGCGCCGGAATATGAGAAAGAAATCCGTCAGTTTTGGGAACATCAGGCAGAAACCATATGGAAATATGATTATGTGGAAGAATGGTTTGCCTCCCTGCGGGTAGCAGGTAAAAAAATCTATATCCTGTCTAATTTCCCTGAGAAGCTTTATCACGATGCACAGAAGGAGCTGAGCTTTGCAAAGGAGGCGGATGGTGCCATTTTCTCCTGGATGGAAAAACTCACAAAGCCTGATCCCGCCATCTATGAACGACTCCTTTCCCGTTACGGACTGGATGCGGAGAAGTCCGTTTTTATCGACGATCGTCAGGTGAACCTGGATGGCGCTGCAAAGGTGGGAATCCACACCCTTTTGTTTACCGGGTATGAGGAGACCAGGGGGAAACTGGAAAAATTAGAAACAAATTGAAAATTTGGGGGTTGTGGATTTCTATAAATTGGGGGTTGTCGGCAAAATGTTTTTGCTGGTAGTTAGTATCGAGTGTAGGATACGGGGTAAATCAGAAAATATAAAATATCCCCGTAAA
>JBJELW010000083.1:39241-55204 GCA_051879315.1 Roseburia sp. | reverse complement strand
GACGTGGTCATCGGCGGCTACCGCTTAAGCGCATCCGGCGCATGGGTGCAGTAAATTAAATGTAAGACGAAAAAGCGGAACACTCCATGTTATCCCGAATGGGATAAATGGGCGTTCCGCTTTTGTTTTGGTGTGTAATAAAATGATTTTTCATCAGCTAGTCCCCCAATGATAGTTGTCAAGACAACAAAACGGATAAAAAACGGATAAAAAACGGGTGATATTCGGTTGACAAGAGAAAATGCTCACACTATAATGATAAAAAAGGGGGCAGAACTTATGACCGTGGAGGAAATGAAGAAAAAGAAGCAGGAAAAGGGCTATAGCTACGCACAGATGGCAGAATTGTCGGGGGTTCCTGTTGGGACGATTCAGAAGATTTTTTCAGGAGAGACCACAAGTCCCCGCTATGATACCCTTCAGGCATTGGAGAACCTGTTCGCGGAACAGCCTATGGTACGGGAGGAACAGACCTATCAGGTTCACACCCAGGGTTCCTATACTGTAGATGATTATCGGGCTCTGCCGGAGGATCAGCGGGTGGAACTGATCGACGGCTATTTCTATGATATGACGGCGCCTACGTTTCTCCATCAGCAGATTGCCGGAGAGATATACCGGCAGATTGCAAATTATATTATGGATCATGGTGGAAGCTGCAGGCCATTGATTGCTCCGGTGGATGTGCAGCTGGATCGCGATGAGAGAACCATGGTTCAGCCGGATGTGGGGATTTTGTGCCATGAGGATAAGATTGAAAAATGGGGGGTCTATGGGGCTCCGGACTTTGTGCTGGAAATCGTATCTCCTTCCACCAGGCGCAAGGACTGCATTAAGAAGCTGGATAAATACATGGATGCCGGTGTGCGGGAATACTGGATTCTGGATTCTGACCAGAAGAAGCTTTTGGTTTACCTGGCGGAGGGCGAGGCTTGTCCGATTATTTATGGTTTGGAGCAGCCGGTTCCCATCAGAATTTATGATGGTGCATTGGAGATTCGCTTTGAAAACATCTTGAAATGGATTCAGGAGGAAGAGGATAGGATAAATGATTAGAATTACAGATTTTCAGGATCCGGCGCTGGATTTATATGCCAGGACACCGGAGGTACAGCTGCTTCGCTACCGGGAGCCGAAAGCGGGAATATTTATTGCGGAGAGTCCGAAGGTTATTGCAAGGGCTCTGGACAGCGGATATGAACCGCTTTCCTTTTTGATGGAGCCCCAGGATTTAGAGACTCAGGGAAAGGAAATTCTGGCAAGATGCCCGGATGTACCGGTTTATGGCGCGGATCAATCGGTATTAAATCAACTGAAAGGATTTTCGCTGACCCGGGGCATGCTTTGCGTTATGAACCGAAAAGTGTTGCCGTCAGTGGAAGAGGTATGCAGGAATGCCGGCAGAATTGCAGTGTTGGAAGATGTGGTGAACCCTACGAATGTGGGAGCCATCGTGCGGTCAGCGGCAGCCCTTGGAATGGATGGAGTTCTTTTTACTTCGGGTTGCAGCGATCCTTTATATCGACGGGCTGTCCGGGTCAGCATGGGAACCATTTTCCAGATTCACTGGACTATAATAGATGCGAAGGATTGGCCGCAAAATACAATGACAATACTTCATGAGATGGGCTTTCGGACGGCCGCAATGGCTCTTCGGGAGGATTCTGTTTCCATTGAGGATGAGAGACTTAGAGCAGAGGAAAAGCTTGCCATTGTTCTCGGCACAGAGGGGGATGGCCTGGCAGCGCAAACCATCGCGGACTGCGACTATACCGTGCGGATTCCCATGGCACATGGTGTGGATTCCCTGAATGTGGCGGCAGCCAGTGCAGTGGCATTTTGGCAGATAAGAAAACAGATGAATATATCGTTGACTTCTTAATGCAGTTAGTGTATACTAACTAAAGAAAGAGCGAAGAAGACAGTACGTTTGTTTCCGGAAAAGGAGGAGATTTCATGGGAACCTTTATTGTGTTAGGTATCTTGATTCTGATTGTGATAGCGGTGATTGCCAGTATGGTAAGAGATAAAAAGAAAGGAAAGTCCCTGCAGTGTGGGTGCGATTGTTCCCGCTGCGGTGGTCATTGTCATTAATTAAAACCTGGGTTGTCGCCTAAGATAAGCGGACAGCGGTGGCTGAGGAACTGCTGTCCATTTTTACGCATTGACATATACCCCTAGGGGGTATATAATTCGGGCAGATGAGAATAGAAGATATCGGAACCTACATTTAGTGACAGGGAAATTTTGGATGTCTGATTTTCTTCATAGGAGGGATAATGTATGGCAGAGAATGAAAAGTGTTGTTGTCACAAAACAAAGGAACGTTCCGAGCAGGAATTCAGGGATTTGATTCATCGTTTGAACCGAATCGAGGGACAGATTCGGGGAATCAAGGGGATGGTGGAGGCGGATGCTTACTGCCCGGACATTTTGATACAGGTGTCTGCGGTGAATGCAGCATTGAACAGTTTTAACAAGGTTCTTCTGGCCAATCATATCAAGACCTGTGTTACACAGGATATCAGGGATGGCAAAGAGGAGACAGTGGACGAGTTGGTGGATGTGCTGAAGCGTCTGATGAAATGAGGAGGAACCTACATGAACGAAGTTCATGTATTGGAATGGTTCCCCTATTATACAAGGGAGGGAAATTATGCAGCAATATCAGGTGACGGGGATGAGTTGTGCAGCCTGCAGTGCCCGAGTGGAAAAGGCGGTGTCCAGGGTGGAGGGTGTGACCTCATGCTCGGTTAGCCTTCTGACAAACTCCATGGGTGTGGAAGGTACAGCGGATCCCAGGGCTATCATAAAGGCTGTGGAGGATGCGGGATATCACGCATCGAAAAAAGGAGCGGAAAATAGCAAAGGGGATGCGGGTAAGTCAGCCGATGCAGAGGCATTGGCTGATCATGAAACACCGCAGCTAAAAAAACGTCTTTGGGTGTCTGTAGTATTTTTGCTGATTCTTATGTATTTTTCCATGGGACACATGATGTGGAACTGGCCGCTGCCGGGATGGATGGCGGATAATCATGTGGCCATGGGGCTGCTTCAGATGCTTTTAACCATTATTATTATGGTGATCAACCAGAAGTTTTTTATCAGTGGTTTTAAGAGTCTGATCAAGGGGGCTCCCAATATGGATACGCTGGTGGCTTTGGGAGCGGGGGCATCGTTTCTGTACAGTACCTACGCTTTGTTTGCCATGACGGATGCTCAGGTCCGGGGTGATATGGATGCGGTCATGGGATATATGCATGAATTTTATTTTGAGTCTGCGGCTATGATTCTGACATTGATCACCGTTGGGAAAACCTTGGAGGCTTATTCAAAGGGAAAAACCACGGATGCACTGAAAAATCTTATGAAGCTGGCACCACAGACAGCCATTCTGATTCAGGATGGAGTGGAGACGGAGGTGCCCATTGAGCAGGTGCACCGGGGAGACCGGTTTGCGGTGCGCCCTGGTGAAAATATCCCGGTGGACGGTGTAATCTTAGAGGGAAATAGTGCGGTGAATGAGGCGGCATTAACCGGAGAAAGCATTCCGGTGGATAAGGAACCGGGGGATACGGTGTCTGCGGCCACCATCAATCAGACCGGTTACCTGGTTTGTGAGGCATCACGGGTGGGGGAGGATACCACCTTGTCCCAGATTATCCGCATGGTCAGCGATGCAGCGGCTACTAAGGCACCCATTGCCAAGGTGGCAGATAAGGTTTCCGGTATTTTTGTACCGGTGGTAATTGGGGTGGCGATTATTGCCGGCATTGTGTGGCTTCTGGTTGGACAGACCGCAGGATACGCTTTGACCCGGGCAGTTTCCGTTCTGGTGATCAGCTGTCCCTGTGCGCTGGGTCTTGCCACACCAGTAGCAATTATGGTGGGAAATGGAGTGGGAGCCAGACACGGAATTATGTTTAAAACGGCGGCTTCCCTGGAGGCCACCGGACGAACCCAAATCGTAGCACTGGATAAAACCGGAACCATTACAAAGGGAGAACCCCAGGTGACGGATGTGGTGCCTGCGGAGGGAATCAGCCGCGAAGAACTTTTGGAATATGCCTATAGCCTGGAAGTAAAAAGTGAGCATCCCCTGGCCCGGGCAGTGGTGGCTTATGGGCAGGAACAGGGAATTTCCGTCATGGAAGTGGAAGATTTTGCCATACATGCGGGAAACGGTCTTCAGGCAGTGGCAAAGGGAAAGACGGTGTACGGCGGAAATGCCAGATTTATGAATAAGAAATGCAGCATTTTAGGCCAGTGGAAGCAGCGGGAAGAGACATTGGCAAAAGAAGGGAAAACCCCCATTTATTTTGCCAGAGAAGATAAAATTCTAGGTATTATTGCGGTGGCGGATGTGATGAAAGAGGACGGTCCGGAGGCGGTGGCGCAGCTGAAAGAAATGGGAATCCGGGTGGTGATGCTCACCGGAGACCATGAGCTGACAGCACAGGCCATTGGCGCACAGGCCGGCGTGGACGAGGTGATTGCAGGAGTATTGCCTGAGGGAAAGGAGCAGGTGATCAGGGAACTGTCACGGCAGGGAAAGGTAGCCATGGTGGGAGACGGGATCAACGATGCTCCGGCATTGACCCGAGCGGATATTGGTATTGCCATTGGAGCCGGAACGGATATTGCTTTGGATGCGGCGGATGTGGTGCTGATGAAAAGCAGACTTTCCGATGTGCCGGCAGCCATCCGCCTGAGCCGGGCAACCCTGCGGAATATCCATGAGAATCTTTTTTGGGCATTTATCTACAATGTCATTGGGATTCCGCTGGCTGCGGGAGTGTGGATTCCACTGTTCGGCTGGCAGCTTAATCCCATGTTTGGAGCGGCAGCCATGAGTCTTTCCAGTTTTTGCGTAGTGACCAATGCACTGCGGTTGAATCTGGTTCATATAGACAAGGAAACAAGAAAGAAAAAGAAACAAAACGGTAATCTGGAAAAAGAAAGAGAACAAGCAGCAAATCAGACAAAGAACAAGGAGGAAAAGAATATGACAAAAACTATGAAAATCCAGGGTATGATGTGCGGACACTGCGAGGCAACGGTAAAGAAAGCACTTGAGGCCTTGCCCCAGGTGGATGAAGCTGCGGTGAGCCATGAAGATGGTACAGCAGTGGTTACCTTAAACAGCGAGATTGCAGATGATGTACTGAAAGAAACTGTGGAGGCGAAGGATTACACGGTTACAGAGATTTCATAGCCCGACATCCGAAGAGGGTGTTTTCACGCAGTACCAGAGATTTTCATGCTCTACCACAGATTTCACATAGACTTCCACCACTGAAAATGCTATACTATCCATAAGAGAAAACCCTACGGGAGGTATTATCATGAAGTTTACGAAGATGCACGGATGTGGCAACGATTACGTTTATGTGAATGTGTTTGAGGAACAGATAAAGGATGAAAATCAATTTGCGATAAAAGTCAGCGACCGCCATTTTGGCATTGGCTCCGATGGGCTTATTACCATAGGACCGTCAGAGGTCGCTGATTTTCGTATGCGTATGTATAATGCGGATGGCTCCGAGGGAAATATGTGCGGAAATGGCATCCGCTGCGTGGGCAAGTATGTCTATGATTACGGCATGACAGATCAGACTACGGTGACAGTGGAGACCAAATCCGGTATTAAAACTTTGAAGCTGCATGTAACGGACGGGAAGGTGGATTCCGTGCGTGTCAATATGGGCGCTCCGATTTTGGAGGCGGAGAAGATTCCGGCCATTTCCCCCAGTGGAAGCGAAAAGGTAATCCACGAGATCATACAGGTGGATGGAAAGGAGTATCCGGTGACCTGTGTGTCCATGGGAAATCCCCATTGTATTACTCAGATGACGGATGTGATGAATCTGGATATTGAGAAAATCGGACCGGCTTTTGAGCACCATGCCATGTTCCCGGACCGGGTGAATACGGAGTTTATTGAGATATTGTCCCGCAGCGAAGTGAATATGCGTGTCTGGGAGCGGGGATCCGGCGAGACCTTAGCTTGTGGAACCGGTGCCTGTGCCACAGCGGTGGCATGTATCGTGAACGGCCTTACCGATGACCGGGTGCTGGTACATCTGGTGGGCGGCGATCTGTATATCACTTATGACAGAAATGAGAATACAGTATATTTAGAGGGACCGGCGACCACTGTGTTTACCGGTGAAATCGAGGAATAGGTAGGTGCGATGCTATGATTTTAAAGGATTTATTGGAAAGACTGGATTATGAAGTGGTGAGCGGTTCCGTGGACATTCCTGTGAAGGAGCTGGTGTACGATTCCCGCAAAGTAGGTTCCGAGGATGTGTTTGTCTGCATTAAAGGGACCGTAAAAGATGCACACGATTTTGCTGTGGAAGTGGTGGAAAAGGGCGCAGCGGCTCTGATTGTGGAACATGATATCGATGCAGCGGTGCTTTCCCGGGCAACCGTGATTCAGGTGGCAGACACCCGGTATGCTCTGGCAGTGATGGCGGCAGCCTTTTTCGGTTATCCTGCAGAGAAACTTACCACGGTGGGAATTACCGGAACCAAAGGAAAGACCTCGGCTACCTATATGATGAAGGCCATTCTGGAAGGTGCTGGAAAAAAGACCGGACTGATTGGAACCATTGAGACCATTATTGGAGAGGAACACATTCCCAACAACAATACTACACCGGAGTCTTATCTGGTGCAGTCTTACTTTGCCCGGATGGTGGAAGCAGGCTGTGAATGTGTGGTGATGGAGGTTTCTTCCCAGGGACTGATGCTGCACCGGGTGGCTGGTTTCACTTTTGATTACGGCATCTTTACCAATATTTCGCCGGATCACATCGGACCCAACGAGCACAAGGATTTTGATGAATACTTGGCCTGCAAGGAACTGCTGTTTCAGAATTGCCGTTACGGTATCATTAACCTGGATGATCCCCATGCAAAGCATGTGATTGACCATGCTGCCTGTGAGATCGAGACCTTCGGCATCACAGAGCCTGCGGATTATCAGGCGAAAAATATCCACCTTTACCGGGAACAGGGAAGTCTTGGCATTTCCTATGATCTTACCGGAAAGGCCGATTTTCCTATTAAAGTAGATATCCCGGGGCGTTTCAGTGTGTACAATTCCCTGTGTGCCATTGTTTTGGGACTGCATTTTACCGATGATCCGGCAACCCTGCAGCAAGCTCTGGCCACGGTACAGGTGAAGGGGCGTGTGGAGCTGATTCCGGTATCAGACCGGTATACCCTGATGATCGATTATGCCCACAATGCGGTGAGTCTTACCAGTATTTTAGAGACTATCCGAGAGTATGATCCGGGAAGGATCGTTACAGTATTTGGCTGCGGAGGAAATCGTGACCGCAATCGTCGGTTTGAGATGGGAGAGGTGTCTGCAAAACTGGCAGATCTGTCCATCATCACTTCCGATAATCCACGTTTTGAGAAGCCGGAGGCCATCATCGAGGATATTGTGGTGGGAGCAAAACGGGGCGGTGGTGCCTATGTTACCATTCCCGACCGGAAGGAGGCTATCCGTTATGCCATGGAGCATGCCCAGGATGGGGATGTGGTGATTCTGGCAGGAAAGGGGCATGAGGATTATCAGGAAATCGAAGGGAAAAAGTACCCTATGGATGAGCGGGTTCTCATCAAGGAAATCCTGCAGGAGATGCAGGCATAATTCGAAATATTACAAATTTCTTAAGAAGTTTTTAGGATTCCAAAAATATGAAGATTTTTGGAATCCTTTTTCGTATAATAGGATGCGGAGTGCTTAGAGGCATTGTGCAATGGTAGGCCAAAAGAATTTGCTACTTGACAAATTCACAAAACAATACTATTGTATTAAGAGAATAATACAAAAAACAAGGAGATAGTTATGGCAAAACAAAAAATGAAGAAGAAGACCAAGATCATATTGGCAGTGGTAGCAGCAGCGGGATTACTGTTTGTTATTTTAGTCATCAAGCTGGCTCTGGGGATAAAGAGCAGCATGAGTGAGCTCAGTGCATATATGTACGGCACCCAGGCACAGACGTTGACAGAGCATGACCTGTCTACATCCATCAGTGCCACAGGAAAGGTGGAGAGCCAGAATGTGGTCAGTGTCACCACAGATTTAAATTGCAAGATCAAAGAGTTGCCTGTATCCTTAGGTGATTATGTGGAGGAAGGCGATGTATTGTGCGTCTTCGATGATTCTGATGTGAGAGAGCAGATCTCTGAGCTGGAGAGTCAGTTATCTACTTCTGAGAAGCTGGCAGCAAAGCAAACTGAGATTTTACAGCGTTCCTTAAAGGAAGCAAAGGATGCCCAGACCAAGGAAGTGGCGCAGGCAGCACAGGATGTGACAGATGCGCAGAAGGCCTATGACGATGCCACCACAGCATACAACAATGCCAAGACGGCACTGGATAATGCCAAGGCGGCTGCAGAACCGGACGAGCTGGCTATCCAGGAGGCACAGGAAGTGGCGGATGCAGCTTACGAGCAGCAGCAGTCAGCAAAGAGTGCACTGGATGCAGCAAAGCGCACCCAGTCTTCGGTGGAAACCAGCTGTGCGTCAGCGGTGCAGAGTGCCCAGGACAGCCTGGATACTGATGCCATTTCCGGCAGCGGCAACACGGAACTGAGCAAGCAGTTGTCACAGCTTTATCGTCAGCTGGATGAGATGACTATTGTGGCAGAGCAGAGCGGAATCATTACTTCCTTAAATGTATCACAGGGTGACATCCCCAATGGCACACTGATGCAGATTGCAGACAGCGAGAACTTAAAGGTAACGGTTTCCATTAAGGAAAAGGATATCTTGAAGTTAACCGAGGGTATGAAGGCCACCGTGAAGGCAGATGCCATCGGAGATGTGGAGTATCAGGCAACGGTCAGCAAGGTGATCAATTTTGCCACCAGTTCCGGCGATGAGTATTCCGGCGATAGTGGCAGCGGTTACAGTGCAGAGATCGTCATTGACGGAGACAGTGAACTTCTTTTGGGAATGACGGCTAAGGTGAATATTGTTCTTACCGAGGCAAAGGAAGCACTCTCCGTGGCTTATGACAGTATTGCCACAGACGAGGACGGCAACAGCTATGTATACCGTGCCATTGAGCAGGAAAACGGAATGTATCTCATCGAGCGTGTAGATGTAACCACCGGTCAGGAAAGCGATTATTATACTGAGGTGATTTCCGATGAACTCTCCGAGGGAGATTTGATTATCAGTTATCCGGAGGAAGTGGAAGAAGGTGCAGAAGTAACGGTTATTACTGACGAAGATGACATTTTTTCTGTAGATGTGGTGGAATGATAACTGTTCAGTAGGCATACGCATTTGCTGCGGATGCCGTGAAAAAATGTATATTTTGCAAGCACAAATCCATTTGCGAAGCAAATTTTGCATGGATTTGTGCTCGTAACTATGAAGGTACTGAATAGTTACGAATAATCGCGGATTGGAGATTGGCATGGAAAAAAGAGTAATTATTGACATGAAGCAGATCGTCAAACGATACTACGAGAATCAGCCCAATGAACTGGAGATTCTCCACGGTATCGATCTGCAGGTATATGAGGGCGAGTTCGTGGCCATCGTGGGAGAATCCGGTTCCGGAAAAAGTACCCTGATGAACATGATTGGTGCCTTGGATCGTCCCACCCAGGGCAGTTACATTTTAGACGGAGAGGACATGGGAAAAATCCCGGATGAGAAACTCAGTGAGATCCGAAACAAAAAGATTGGATTTGTATTTCAGAACTTCTGTCTCATTCCTCGTACTTCTGCAGTGCGGAATGTGGAGGTGCCCATGATGTATGCGGGACTTCCCAGAAAAGCCAGACGGGAACGGGCCATGGAGCTTTTGGAAATGGTGGGCATGACAGAGCGTGCCAGCCACAAGCCCAACGAGCTGTCAGGTGGACAGAATCAGCGTGTGGCCATTGCCCGGGCCATGGTGAATGATCCGGCCATCATTCTGGCAGACGAGCCTACAGGAGCTTTGGACTCAAAAACAGGACATATGGTGATGGATATTTTTCATCATCTTCACAAGGAGAAACATAAGACAATTGTGCTCATTACCCACAGCCCGGAGCTGGCCAAGGAGACAGAGCGTATTGTCACCATAAAGGACGGCATGATCGTGTCGGACACCAGAACAGGAGGTGAGCAGGCATGAATTTAGGAGAAAGTATCAGACTGGCCTTTGAAAGTATCCGGTCTAATAAACTTCGTTCCTTTCTGACCATGCTGGGTATCATCATCGGAATCAGTTCCGTGATTACCATCACCACCATAGGAACTTCCCTGCGGGCTACCATTTCCAATACCATGAATGATTTGGGTGGGGCCAGCTACATTTACGGATATGTGGATGCAATCTACCCTGAGGATGTGGATTGGGAGACGTGGGTATATCCGGAGATGGAGGAGGAGGATTATATCTCCTATCAGGATATTTTAGACTATAAGGCAGCTTTTCCGGATGAGGTAGAAAGTGTAATCGCCACCTGGAACGTGGGAGGTGGTACCACCACAGGAGAAAACTATACATCGAAGGTAATGGTAACCGGTTCCACAGCAGGCTGGGCAGATTCCTATAGTTTGGATATGATTGCAGGAAGAGAGATTTCCGATGCGGACTGTCTGGAGGGCAAGGCTACGGCGGTAGTATCGGATCTGTTCGTAAAATATGCCCTGGATGGAGAAAATCCTCTGGGAAAACAGATCGAGGTGTCTCTGGACAATGGTACCGTGTTGAAATTGTATGTAGTAGGTGTCTACAAATATGATGCCCAGAGGCTTGGGGCAAGCAGTAGCAATACTCCGGAAAAGGATTATCAGACGCCGGTTATTATCCCGGTTACCTATGCCATGGAGTTGTCTGATGATGCATGGCGGGGCAGTGGATTTGATATGTTGGAGATCATGGCAGCAGAAGGGGCAGATGCATCACTTCTGGCATTGGAAACCGCAGATTATTTTGATGAAACCAAGTATGGGGAAGCGGGAGAATTCCAGTTTATATGCTATGATATGGCTTCCGAACTGGGAATTATCGATACCGTATTGAATGTAATTACAGTGGCAATATCTGTCATAGCAGCCATATCCCTGATTGTAGGTGGTGTGGGCGTAATGAATATCATGCTGGTAAGTGTGGTGGAGCGTACCAAGGAGATTGGTATCCGAAAGGCTCTGGGCGCAAAGAACAGAAGCATCCATACCCAGTTTTTGACGGAGGCGGTGGTGATCTGTCTTATCGGTGGAGTCATCGGTATTCTAATCGGTATGCTAAATGGATTCCTTTTGTCCAAGGTGGCAGCCATGCTGGTGGCTTCCTATGCAACAGAAATCAGTTCTATGCTCAGCCTGACAGTGCGCCCGTCCATAACGGCCATCGTGATTTCCGTGGTATTCTCCATGCTGATCGGTATCATTTTTGGTTCCTATCCGGCTAAGCGTGCAGCAAAGATGTCACCCATCGATGCGCTGCGATATGAGTAGAAATTGAACTTGAAATATAATCGACGTGCTGTTAGTATAAAGGTTTACAAAAAATTTTGCTTACGAAATCAAATTTATTTTGATAAAATATACCTATGAGGTTGTTCCTGCGTTTCCGATTTTATAATGAGAATGTGGAAGCGCAGGAATATGATTTTAAGAGATGGAGTGTAGGGTATGTTTGAAGTAGGCGATTACATTGTTTATGGAAATAATGGCGTGTGTCAGGTGACAGAGATTGGGTATTTAGACAAATCCATGGTCCGTGAGAAGAAACTTTATTACACCCTGGTACCCTGTTATTCCAGCGGCAATAAGATTTTTACACCGGTGGACAACGAAAAGGTCATTATGCGGCCGGTGTTGACGAAGCAGGAGGCGGATGAACTGATTCGCCGGATTCCGGAGATTGATTCCTTGTGGATTGCAGACGAAAAGCGTCGGGAAACCATCTACAAAGAGGCATTTCGAACCTGCGACTGCACGGAGCTGGTGCGTATCATAAAGACCATTTGGCTTCACAAAAAGGATCGTCAGGCGGAAGGAAAGAAAACTACTACCGTGGATGACCGGTATTTCCAGATGGCGGAGAGCAATCTTTACGGAGAGCTGGCCTTTTCCCTGGACATGGAGAAGGATCAGGTGCGAAAATACATCATTGATACGGTGGAAGAAAATTAGGATCAAAATTTATAAGTAAGGAGTAGATCTTCGGATTTACTCCTTACATTTTTCTTGGCAAGTATGCCGGGTTTGTTCATATTGACGCAGGTTGCTGGCACCTGTATACTTGAAACATGATTATTTGATGGGAGATTATCATTGACATGAGAAAGATATTAATTACAAATGATGACGGAATCGATGCGGATGGTCTTGTTCGCCTGGCAAGGACAGCGACAGAATTTGGTGAGGTATGGGTGGTTGCACCGGAGAGTCAGAGAAGTGCCATGTCCCATAGTGTTACATTAAGACATAGTGTGGAGGCTTGGAAGGTGAATTTCCCGGTGTCGGGAGTTCACGCATATGCCTGTGATGGAACACCGGCTGACTGCGTGAGAATCGGTGTGTTAAATATTGTGCCCGGAAAACCGGATCATGTTTTTTCAGGAATTAATTATGGATATAACACTGCCACAGACTTGCAGTATTCGGCCACTGCAGGTGCAGCATTTGAAGCAGCTTTTCAGGAAATTCACACCATTGCATTTTCGGAGGATGCTTCTGAGATTCATGAAGTTACAGACCGATATTTGAAGGAAATCATGGCGGAGTTATTAGACGAACCACTGGGCATTCATCAGATTTGGAATGTGAATTTTCCCGGATGTGGTTTGGCAGAGTGTCAGGGAATCCTCCGTGACCGAAAGGTTTCCACAGAGGTCTTTTACGAGGATCGGTATACAGAAACTCCGGTTTCGGAAGGCCGGACTTCTTATATGGTACAGGGAATCCGCAATTACCACGCTGCGGAGGGGACAGATCTGAAAGCCATTCTGGACAATTACGTTTCCGTTGGAATTGCTACGAATATTTCGTAGAGGCGGACACCATTAGAAGGGCACCCACGCCCTTCTTTTTTGTTTGCAACAAACCGCCGGGTTTATTACACTGTTTATATGAAACCGGTTATCTGTTCAGAACAGATTTATGTGGAAAAACAGTCCGGCGCAGACTGGAACTTTTGTATACGTATACATTTAAACCTGGTGCCAAAATAAGGAGTAGAAGATGGAAAAAGAGTTAGATCTGGTGCGGCAGGCGAAGGCAGGGGATGTCAGTGCCTTTGCGAAGCTGTACGAGCAGGTATATGAAGATATGTACCGCTATGCATTCTATATGCTGCAGCATACACAGGATGCCCAGGATGCGGTGAGTGATACGGTGGCGGATGCATTTGCATCCATCGGGAAACTGCGGGGAGAGGAAGCCTTCCGGGGATGGATTTTTGCCATACTCTCAAACAAGTGCCGGCGAAAGCGAAAAGAGTATGTGAACCGCCCGCTGGAGCTGAATGAGCAGCTGGGAGAACCGGAAGAGATAGGAGCAACAGCGCAAAAAAGCAGCGAGGCAGAGCATGCGGTGATCCGGCAACTATTTTTTTCCCTGCCGGAGGAAGACCGGGAGATCATCGCCCTGCATTTATTTGCAGGCTACACCAGCAAGGAAATTGCAAAAAAGTTACACATGAATGAAAATACCGTGCGTTCAAAAGAGAGCCGGGCGTTGAAAAAATTAGTGGAACAGTATTGGTAATTGCATAGCAAATAGGAGGTAACTATGAACGAGCAGGAAATGTTGCGGCAGTTAAAGGAAGCGGCAAAAGAGGTGCCGGTTCCGGATGCCATAAAGCCGGATCAGATAGAGAATATGTTACAAAATAGGCAGACAGAGAAAAAGCAGAAGAGAGGCCGTATCATGCGTTTCTCCAGATGGGTGGCGGCAGCAGCCCTTCTTCTGGTTTGCGGAACCGCTGTCTACGCAGTGACAGGAGGGATTTTTTCAAACAAATCAGCGGAACTGTCATATGAGTACTCTATGGATATGGCTGAGGTGAGCGGGGTGGAAAGTGAGTATGAAAGTGGGTATGACAGTGTGAATGTGGCATACCTGGGGGATATGTACACTCAGGCCCAGTCCTATGAGGAGATTTATACGCACCTTAACAGCATGCAGTATAACTATGGATATCGGGGCGACCCCACCGAAGGGGCAATGGAGGAAGAAATATTGAACGACAGCATCCAAAGTACCCCCAGCATCCAACATGCAGCGTTTGACACGGCTAAGGAGGAATCCGTTGCATCCGATGATTACTCCACCACCAATCTTCAGACCGAGGGCGTGGATGAGGGAGATTTAATGAAGACAGATGGACACTACATTTACCGGATTATCGGGGAAGAAGGACGATTGGTAATCACGGATGTCAGCGGAAAGGAGCCAAAGGAAGTAGCGTCTTTTTGTCCGGCGGGGCTGCAGGAGGATGACCTTTTGAAGGAACTGTACGTGGCGGATGACCGGTTGGTGGTGATCGCACAACGCCGGGACACATCCCTGCAGACGGATGCTGCCGAAATCGGAGAGGACGTGGCCATGGTGGACGTCTATTATGTGGACAGTCAGTGTGAGACGGTGATGGTCACCCTGGATATCAGTGACCCGGCATCGCCCACCGAAATCGGGGTCTATCAGCAGGATGGAAGTTATTTCACCTCAAGACGGGTGGAATCTGTGATGTATCTTTTCACAGAAAATTACAATCTGGACATCAATGCCGGAAATTCCGGGGATGTGACGGAGATTCTTCCCAAGGTGCAGGGAGAGAAAATTGCCTGTGATGATATTTATCTGGCTGAGTACTGCAGCAAGGGGCTTGTGATGTCTTCTGTGGATCTGGCTGCCCCGGAGCAGACGGTGGACAGCAAAATGATTTTGGATTATGGAGCCCAGATTTATGTGGGAGAAACCACCGCATATCTCTATAAATACAATTATGATCAGGGAGTTTATACGGATATTGCAGCATTCACGCTGAAGGATGGCATCATCATGCCGGTAAATGCCTATTCGGTTCCGGGAGACGTGCTGGATACCTTTGCCATTAATGAAAAAGATGGATACCTGAGGGTGCTGACCACGGATTACTCTGCAGGGGATGAGGTGGAAAATGCTCTTTATATCCTGGATTCTGACATGAAACTGTGCGGCAGTCTTACAGGTATTGCACCGGGAGAGCAGATTTATGCGGCCCGTTTTATCGGAGATATGGGATATTTTGTCACTTACGAAAATACGGACCCGCTGTTCTCTGTGGATCTGTCGGATCCGGAGAACCCGGTGTTGGTGGGGGAACTGTCTGTCACAGGATTTTCCGATTATCTGCACCCGTGGGACGAGGAGCATCTGCTGGGTATCGGGTATGAGACGGATCCTGATACCGGAAACCGTCTTGGACTGAAACTGTCCATGTTCAATATCAGCGATCCGGCCAATGTGTATGAGGAAGCAAAATGCGTATTGAAGGATACGGACAGTGGTGTGGTGTTGGGCAGTCCGGCGCTGGATGATTATAAGAGTGTGTTGGTTTCGTCGGAGAAAAATATCATCGGTCTGATGCTGCTGGATTACAGCCAGGGCAATGCAGGCGTTTACACGGTATTTACCTATGAAAACGGAGCATTTTCCTGCATGGATGAGAGAGAACTTTCGGAGGGAGCATATCAGCGGAATCTATATGGTGCTTACTGGAATACCTGTCGGAGTCTCTATGTGGGAGACCGGATTTATGTGATGGATGGAAGTGAGTTGCTTTCTTTGGATATTACATGGTAAATAGATGACATTCCGGGCATCCTTATGATAAAATATTGTCTATCAGAGCAAAGACAATGAATACGACATTTGGGCACTTGCCCTGAGGTGGCGCCTCGAAGAGGCGGCGGAGTCCTGAGGGCGTACTTTGAATAAAA
>JBJELW010000083.1:0-39141 GCA_051879315.1 Roseburia sp. | reverse complement strand
GACATTTGGAGCAGAATGCATGGAAAAGGAACATATCTATGTTGCCATCGACTTAAAATCTTTTTATGCTTCGGTGGAATGTGTGGAGCGAAAACTGGATCCGATGAAAACCAATCTGGTAGTGGCTGATGCCGCCAGGACAGAGAAAACCATCTGTCTGGCGGTTTCTCCGTCTCTGAAAAAATATGGAATTCCTGGCCGGGCCAGACTGTTTGAGGTGGTTCAGGCGGTAAAGCGCATCAACCGGGACCGGGCGGCTAAAAATCCCAAGAGAAGTTTTACGGGAAGTTCAGACAACGAGGAAGAATTGTCCAAAGATCCATCGTTATCTTTGGACTATATCACAGCTCCGCCCAGAATGGCTTTCTATATTGATTACAGCACACGGATTTACAACTGCTATTTGAAGTATGTGGCTCCGGAGGACATCCACGTTTATTCCATCGACGAAATTATGTGTGATGTTACCACTTACCTGAACACCTATCATATGACAGCCCGGGAGCTGGCTTCCAAAATGATACAGGAAGTTTATGAGCAAACCGGGATTACAGCCACAGCCGGTATTGGAACCAATCTATATCTGTGTAAAGTGGCCATGGATATTTTGGCAAAGCATGCGGTGCCGGATGAAAACGGAGTGCGGATCGCAGAGTTGGATGAGAAAACCTATCGGCAGAAGCTTTGGTGTCACAGACCCCTTACGGATTTTTGGCGTGTAGGTGGCGGTTATGCAAAAAAACTGGAAGCCCACGGACTTTATACCATGGGGGATATCGCCCGATGTTCCATTGGAAAGCCCGGAGATTTTCACAATGAGGATCTTTTATACCGGCTGTTTGGTGTGAATGCGGAGCTTTTGATTGACCATGCCTGGGGCTGGGAATGCTGTACTATAGCGGATATCAAGAATTACAGGCCGGAGTCCAACAGTATTGGTTCCGGTCAGGTGCTGCAGTGCCCTTATGATTGGAAAAAGGCCCGGCTGGTGGTACAGGAAATGACCGATATGCTGGTATTGGATCTGGTGGAACGAAATCTGGTGACGGATCAGATTGTGTTGACGGTGGGCTATGATCGGGAGAGCCTGGAGGATCCGAAAATTCGGGAGAAGTATCGGGGAGCCGTGACAGTGGACCGGTATGGCCGCAGCATTCCCAAACATGCCCATGGCACCACCAATCTGGGAAGGACAACATCCTCCACCCGGCAGATTATGGATGCTGTGATGGAGTTATATGACCGGATTGTAGACCGTGACCTTTTGGTTCGCCGCATCAATATGTCTGCCAATCATGTGGTGGATGCGTCGGAAATCGGCCAGGGAGATGGCTTTGTCCAAATGGATCTTTTTTCGGATTATCATCTGACTGCTCCGGGAAAAGAGCAGGAGGAGGCAGCCCTGGAAAAAGAAAAAAAGGTGCAGCAGGCAGTGCTGGATATCAAAAAGAAATTTGGTAAAAATGCCATCCTGAGAGGAATGAGTCTGGAGGAAGGAGGAACCGCCAAAGACCGAAATAATCAGATTGGCGGGCATAAGGCATGAGTCGAGATATTTATCAGGACAAGAACCCGCATCGTTACGATGACATTATAGGCTTGGAACATCCAATTTCCCGGACACATCCCAGAATGAGTGTGCAGGACCGGGCGGCGCAGTTTGCTCCTTTTGCAGCATTGACCGGACATTCGGCGGCAATCCGCGAGACTGCCCGGCTGACGGAGGAGAGGCCGGAGCTGGAGCCGGATTATCTGGAACTTTTGAACTGGCAGATTCAACAGATCCGGCAGCACTTGTCCGAACATCCCGGAGTGGAAATTACCTACTTTGTGCCGGATGCGCGGAAGGCAGGAGGAAGCCTTGTTACGGTGCATGGTGTGGCGGAAGGGATCGATTCAAACAGTGGGATTTTTTACCTGTCTGATGATATGGAAATTCCGTTGCAGGATATTGTGGAAATTCACGGAGAACTATTTGACGAAAGCACTGACTTGGAGATAGAATGAGGAGGAACGCTTATGAACGAAGTTCATAATTGGAATGCGTTCCGACGACTTGCCGCCGAATGACGAAGAGCCATATGGAGCGAAGCGACATATTTAGGATGGCTCTGAGGACCTGCCGCCGAACGGATGTGAGGGGGCGATACCCGTGAATGAGGGGGCATTACCCGAGGAGGAACGCTTATGAACGAAGTTCATAATTGGAATGCGTTTTCCGGCATTATTTATTTTACGAAGGAGTGACAAAAATGAGCAACATAGATATCGAAAAGATGAACAAAAATTACACGCAGAAGCGTCTCAGTGAGCAGCTGGCGGATGTACCCCAGGAGCTGAAGGGGCTGGCAGTGGAGGCTTTTGAATACGAAGGTACTGAGGAGTATGACAAGGCCATTGAGACCGGACTTAAGATTTTAGAGCAGAATTCCTCCACCGACGTGGAGGAGGTAAAGATTCTGGTAGCAAGACTATTTCCGAAACTTTTGCGTACAGATATTGAGACAGAGAATCAGAATTATCAGGCAGATGTGGAGAAGTATTATGCTTTTCTGGAAAGTGTTACCATGAATGAGGTGATGCAGGAATATCTGGTGGAGACGCTGATCCGGTTGTGTGAGCTGATGGACAATAAGTGGTACCGTCCCTTGTTTGAAGAGTTTGTACGTCATATTGACCAGAAGGGATATCTGTCTGAGGAAAAATATCAGGAGACATTAAAATCGGCCTATGCTTCCATGGAGTCTTTCAACTACTATGACGATGTGAAAATTAATTCTTTAATGAAGGGCTATCTGCAGACCTGTTATCGAAGAGCCTATACCATGAAGGATGAGAAGCTGGAGTCGGTAAAAAACAGTATGATGATTGAGGCGCTGACCAACGAGTGGTATGTGTGCCAGTATTATCCGGGCAACGAGGAAGTGTTTACCTATATTCAGGAGACGTATCCTCACAGCTATGAGCTGATGGCGGATCTGGTGGAGGCCATGGAGGCGGATGTTAAGGCAGCGGCAGATGAGACATTAAATAAGCTTTTGCCCTATGCAGCACCGGGAACCACCATCGAGCAGCTTCGTATTGCCATGCGGCACTCTTATGAGGAGAATGAGGAGGCTTCCCATAAGCCGAAAATGATCTACGGAGGAAAGGGAACCTACATGCGCAGCGGCAGTAAGATTGGACGCAACGATCCCTGTCCTTGCGGCAGCGGTAAAAAGTACAAGCAGTGCTGTGGCAAAAAACTGTAATTTATGCATATTCACGAAAATGAATCGGCAGAAGCAGAAAAGTTGACAAAAATGCACAAAAAGGATATAGTGAAAATGCGAAAGGTGAGACATATTTTGCATGGATGTTAAGTAAGGAGAGTGATAATTTCTATAAACAAACGAGTAAATGATAAAAGGTATTGTAGCTTTGATTGTTATTTTATTCGGGGGAGGTCTGTATGAAAAATATTTTGATGAAAGGTACTGGTGTCTATATTCCACCAAATAAAGTTTATAATGAACAGTTAGACGAACATTTTGAAAGTCTGGGTCTTAGTGCACATGGTCTGATGAATCATTTGGGAAGAAGAAAGCGTTATTTCATTTCGGAAGGTGAGAATGCAATCACAATGCTCCAAAACGCTATCGACAACTGTGTAGAGAAGAATAAACTTAATCTGGAAGACTACGAGATGGTGGTTGTGTGTACTGATACACCAGAATATTTATCACCAACAAATGCGATGAGAATTGTAGGGTTGTATGGTGATAAAATGAGAAATGTAAAAATTGCGTTTGATTTGAATGCGAATTGTACGGGAATGCTTCAAGGAATGGATATCGTATCGAAATACATGAAACTTTCTGATATTACTAATGCATTAGTATTGGGGTGCTTTTGTGTGTCCCCTGCCACATTGTGGTCAGATACAGTAGTTTATGCAACTTTTGCAGATGCAGCGGCGTGTGTTGCATTATCTTGTGAAGAATCTGATACACAAAGAGGTTTTTTAGATGTGTATACATATGTAGATGCGAGCTATCACCAATATGTCACATATCCAAAATGTGGGATGTATACGCTCTAGAAGGCACAAAAATAATTCTTTGTACAGTAGGAGCCGGATATTCTGTTATAGTACATTTATACGAGTTTTAGGGAGGGGATTGAGATGGGAACAGAAAGAAGATATAAATCTGCGTTGGATGAGTACATTAATAAGGTTTATATACTTATATTGTTGTTGGTTCCGGGAGCATGCCAGTGCGCAGGTTTATTGTATACAACAGAGAAAATTCTAGGTTTATTTCCAACAGTTAGCTGGGTGGCATTGATTATTTTTGATATTACCTGTTTGATTTATTTGGCAATAGGTATTTATTTCGTAAAAACGGGTTTTGTAAACGGATTTGTATCTCCCGGAAAACTGAAATCAGCTAAGATTTTTCTGGTAATAATCATGTTTACGCAGTACAATTTCATCCTTTATTTGATTCCGTCGACAGAGTTTTGGGGGTATGCACTTCTATTTGTAATAGCGGTGGCTTTCTTCATAGATGTAAAGGTTGTAGTAATAACTGCATTAGAAATAATGGTATCGTTGATAGTCTCTTGGATTATAAGAGGGCATGCACTGCTTCCGGTGAAGGATGCATTGTTTATTCCTAATGTTATTGCGAGGATGGTATGCCTTCTTATGACATTGTTGTTTATTGTTGTCTTGACGTATTTGATAAGTCATTTCCTTGTCAATGCAAAGAAAGATGAGATGGAGCGCAATAACGAAAAAGTTATTAATGTTTTAAATTCTGTTCAAATTTTGTCGGATAAGTTGCAAAATGCTGGTGTATCTCTTTCGCAGATTTCTCAGAATGAAAGTGCTTCGGCTGAAGAACTTGCAGCTACCAGTGAGCAGTTGGTAGAGAACAGTAATGTGTTAAGTGCTAAAACAGACGAAAGCATGGAAAATCTGGGTGAATTAAATGAGTGGGCAGGGGTTGTTGCAGACAACGTTGAAAAGGTTGAATCAAGTTCCAAGGAATTGTTGAATAAATCAGTGGCCAACCAAGAACTTCTGAATAATTTGCAGGCGATTAATGGTGAAGTATCCGAATCCATGAAATTAACAACGGACATTGCACAGAACTTATCAGATGCGGTGCAGGAAATAGGAGTTACCTTAAATTTAATAAGTGATATATCCACTTCTACTAATCTGTTGGCTTTAAATGCTTCAATTGAAGCTGCCAGAGCTGGGGAGGCAGGAAGAGGCTTTGCTGTTGTTGCTACTGAGGTGGGTAATCTTGCGAATAGCACGCAGCAATCTTTGGAAGAAGTCAAGATGGTTATTGAACGGGTGCAAAACAATGTGAGAGACATTAATATGCAAGTAGAAGAAAACTCCTCCAAATTGGGAACACAAAATGAATATTTTGCAAATGTGTTTCGCAGTATGCAGGATATGACAGAGTTGCTCAATTTTTCGGTCAATGCCATTAATACAATGGGCGAAACACATAACAAACAGGCGGAAGTGATTCGCAAAACAGTATCAATTAATCAAGATCTTGCCGAAAATATCAGAAACGAAAATAGACAATTTGCTTCCATTAATGCGATGGCAGAAAGTAATGCCAGTGATACAGCCGAAGTTGCTATTCAGGCAAATGCAATCAATAGCATGGTAGATGAAATGAGTCAATTATTAAAAGGTAACTAGTGGATAAAGGGGATGACCTTAAAGAAAGTCCGTGTCGCAAAAAATGCGGCAGGGGCTTTCTTTCGCTATCGTTCGCATTCCGAGCCACAATTTTGCGTAGGGCAACAAAAAAGAGACTGTAACCACAGTCTCTTTTCATGCAGAAGATGGGACTTGAACCCACACGATATTGCTACCACAGGCACCTGAAGCCTGCGCGTCTGCCAATTCCGCCACTTCTGCGAACAAATGTTATTCTATCGGGTTTGCATCAGAAAGTCAAGAGATATTTTCATAATTTTTGAAAAAATTATGAAATCATGTACAAAAAAGTGGAAAAATGCTTATATTCCCATTATAATGTATGGGACAAGCCCGGTTATACGGAGGGGGAAGCAAAGGGCAGATATCAAAGGCTTCCTGAAAATAGCAGAATATGAAAAAACAACATTCCATTCGAAAACAATTCAGCGGGGTGGTGTTGTGTCTGGTAGCAGGTACGGTACTTGCCTGCTGGCTCTTAAATATGACGCTGCTGGATGTGTATTATACAAAAAACAAGCAAAATACATTGATCAAAGCTTTCGATCAGATCTATTCCGCCAGTGAGGATGGCACTCTCACCAACCAGTCTTTTGATGTGAAATTTGAAAATATCTGTGCTTCGGGAAATGTAACTGTATTGATCATTTCCCCGGATGGTACGGTGGTCAGGTCCTCTGCCTATGGTGTGGGGCAGCTGCAAAGACAGTTTATGGAGATCATTCTGGGAAGTGCGGGTACCGGAGCCAACGAATTTAATCTGGAAATTATGGAGCAGAATGACCGTTACGTGATGGGACAAAAAAAGGATGCGCGACTGGATGCAGACTTTCTGGTCTTGTGGGGGCAACTGGCTGATGGGAATCTTATGCTGGCACAGACTCCCTTGGAAAGTATTAAGGAAAGTGCAGCCGTGGCAAACCGTCTGCTGACTTACGTGGGAATATTTGCCGTGATTGTCAGTATGGTGATTATCAATCTGGTAATCAAAAAAATCACAACTCCTATTTTAGAACTTTCGGACATCTCCAACCGTATGTGCAATCTGGATTTTGATGCCAAGTATCAGGTGCGGGGGGATAATGAGGTGGAGCAGCTGGGAAGTCATATCAACCAACTGTCCGATGCACTGGAGCACACCATATCCGAACTGAAAAGTGCCAACATCAGGCTGCAGCAGGATATCGCCCGGAAAGAGGAAGTGGACGAGATGCGCAAGGATTTTCTGTCCAATGTCTCTCACGAGCTGAAGACCCCCATTGCGTTGATTCGCGGTTATGCGGAAGGCCTGCAGGAATGTATTCAGGATGATCCGGAGAGCAGGGAATTTTACTGTGATGTGATTATTGATGAGGCGGAAAAGATGAATATCATGGTAAAGAAGCTCCTGACACTGAACCAGCTGGAATTCGGAAATGATGAGATTACTATGGAGCGTTTTGACGTGACGTCCGTGATCCGGGCATTGGTGGCGAAATCAGCAATTCTATTAGAACAAAACGGTATTACGGTGCAGTTTGACGAGCCGGCAATGTATGTGTGGGCAGATGAGTATAAGACGGAGGAAGTTCTCTCCAATTACCTCAGCAATGCGATCCATTATGCAGCGGGAGAGAAAAGGATCGTGATTTCCTATACGAAGAAGCAGGAATGTGTCAGAATCAGTGTGTTTAACACCGGACCTCCAATTCCGGAGGAAGATATCCCTCATATCTGGACAAAGTTCTATAAGGTCGACAAGGCCCGCACCAGAGAATATGGCGGCAATGGAATCGGACTTTCCATTGTGAAGGCCATTATGGAATCATTTCATCAGGATTATGGTGTTATCAACCATGAGAATGGAGTGGAGTTTTATCTGGAACTGGATCAAAAGACAATGGAGTAGGCGATTAGCTGTTGCCGATGGATGGGAAAAATGATACACTATAAAACAAAAGAGCAATATAACTATTCAGATGAGAGGTGCCTATGAGAAACAGAAAAGTGGTTCTTGGCATGCTGATCCTTCTGATTGCCGCCATGTTGTGCGGTTGTGGAGAACAGTTGTATGAACTGACTGAGGAAGAGACGAATTCCATTGCGGCCTATGTGGCTCATGTGGTTTCAAAACATAATACCAGACAGAATCAGGGAATCGTTTCATGGGAAGAACCTCAGGAGGAAACGGAAAATGAATCTGTAGACCAGGAGTCAACAGAGTTGGATGCTTCGCAGGATGGAAATGCGGGGACAGAGGAAATTCCCGCAGATGAACAGGAAGATACACTGGTTTCCCTGCAGGAAGTGCTGGCCGTAGAAGGACTGGATGCATCCTTTGATAGATACGAGGTGCGGGAAGATTACATAGAGGGGGATTACTATGCCATAGATGCCCCGGCCGGCTCCAGACTTCTGGTGCTTTATTTCAGCCTTACGAACTCAGGGGAAACGGACGTGGCCTGTGATATTCTGTCCCGGTCTGCGAAGTTTCAGGTGACGGTGAATGACACATACCAGTGTACATCGGACGTGACCATTCTGCTGGATGATCTGTCCACCTATCAGGGGACTGTCCCTGCCGGTACCACCCAGAACACGGTTCTGCTATTTACCATGCCATCTGAAGAGCTGGATGCAGTAGACCATTTGATATTTACGGTGACAGAGAATGGTTCCTCCCGCAGTACACAGTTAAAATAATGGTAAAAATATATAAAAAAAATCAAAAAGGGAATGTTTTTTTGTCGAATGTTATGTTATAATATGTCCTAAGGTAGAACAACGGAGTCTTAAGGACGTACTGTGAATAGAAATATGACAACTTTAATTACTGAGAAGGCATTTTGGAGGACATACAAATGGAGACAAATATTCTATTAGAAAATGGTACAAACGAGCTGGAAGTGTTGGAATTTACATTGGAAGGGAACCATTACGGGATTAATGTTGCGAAGATTCGCGAAATCTTATCCTATCAGCCGGTAACTCCTGTTCCTAATGCACATCCCAATGTGGAAGGTATCTTTATGCCGCGTGATACGATGATCACAGTAATCAATCTTAAGAAATGTTTGGGTGCGGCTGATAACAATCCGGGAAAAGGACTTTTTATCATTACCAATTTTAATAAGCTGAATATCGCATTCCATGTGGATGAGGTAATCCGGATCCACAGAGTATCCTGGGCGGATATCATTAAGCCGGATAGTACCGTGAATGTACGGGATCGCGGGGTGTCCACCGGAGTGATCAAGCTGGATTCCAATCTTGTGGTGATTTTGGATTTCGAGAAGATTATTACAGATATCAGCCCGGAGACAGGCCTCAAGGTTTCCGATGTGGAGAGTCTGGGAGAGAGAGATCGAAACAGTTCGCCTATCCTGATTGCAGAAGATTCTCCGCTGTTGAGCAAACTGATTACGGATTGTCTGAACAAAGCGGGATATACGAATCTTTTGGTGAATATGAACGGGCAGGAAGCATGGGATATGCTTTGTGAATTTGAAAAAGAAGGAAATGTGAAGGACAAGGTTCACTGTGTGATTACTGATATTGAGATGCCGTTGATGGATGGACATCGTCTCACCAAGCTGATCAAGAACAATCCAAATATGAGCGATATTCCGGTTATCATCTTCTCATCTCTGGTCAATGAAGAGATGAGGAAAAAAGGTGAATCCCTTGGAGCAGACGCACAGCTGACAAAGCCGGAGATCGGCAAGCTGGTGGAAGCAATCGATCGGCTGATCGGTTGATCGATTGATCCGGTAACGGATACAGGAAACAAGTAATGAAAAGGGGTGTGATGGCAGATCACATCCCTTGTTTGAATTTTCCCCGATGTGACGACAGACAGAGCAAAAGGAGGGCGCTGTGAGTAAGAGCGAAGATTATCTGGACGATCTGTTAAATTCCGTTTCAGATATCAATAAAAGAAATAATAAAAAAGATATAGAGAGTCTGCTGAAGTCTATGGATGAACCGAAGGAGCAGCCTAAGGAGCGGGAGAGAAAGCGGACGCCACGGCGAAGGGACTATGGCGAGCGCTTTGTGCGTGAATTCGAGCAGGAGATCGTCAACGGGGCAGCAGATGATTTCGTGCGGGATTTTGAACTGGAGTTAGATGCTGAGGCGGCGGATATCATTGAATCTGCGGGAGATACAGAATCTGAAGATCAGGCTGTTTCTGCACCGGAAGAAGCGAATGCAGCGTTGCATGAAGAGGGGATGCAGGAACCTGATGTCAGCCATATGCTGGGAGAGATCCGCAGGAAAATGGGAGGAGAGGAAAACGCGGATGATGCGGACAGTGCGGACAATCTTATGGTGGATACCATGGAGATGCCGGAGCCTTCTGACGCATCGGAAGAGGAACCGCTGCTCATGGACGAGGATAATCCTACCCAGGATCTGATGGATATTATTAGTTTGTCGGAGGATGGTGATCTGGCAGATATCGGAAGTATGCTTCAGGCGGATGAAAGCGGCGAACTGGATATGGCACAGCTTTTGGGCGGTGAGGAGTCAGATGACGAAGCGACGGATTCCGAGGAACCCCGGGATGAGTTTGAGCGTCTGGGCAGCATCGAGGAACTGAAAGATCTGGCAGAGGCCAAAAAGAAAAAAGGAAAGAAAGGGTTTTTTGCCCGTTTGAGTGCTTTTCTCTTTGGAGAGGATGAGCCGGAGCAGGTGAAAGTTCCGGAGGAAGAGTCTTTGGGCAGCCTGTCGGATGAAAATGCGGAGATTTTAAAGGAGCTGGATAGCACAGAAAAATCCAAGAAAAAGAAAAAGCCCAAGAAAGAAAAGAAGAAAAAGGAAGAAAAGCCGAAGAAACCGCCAAAGCCGAAGAAGGAAAAGAAACCCAAGGAGAAGGATAATACACCGCCGTTGCCGAAAAAACCGGTGATCCTTATTGGAATCATGGCGGCATCGATTTTTCTTTTGATCATGCTTGGCAGCAGCAATCTGCAATACAGCTCCGACATTCAGACGGCAAAGGACAGCCTGCAGCGAAAGGATTATGTGGAGGCATATAATCTCATTGCGGGCAGTAAGATCCGGGCGAAGGACGAATCTACTTACTACAAAGCATTAATCCTTTCTTCCGTACAGGCCGAGTATCAATCCTACTATAATCTCAAGAGTCTGGGGCAGTATGACATGGCATTGGATGCGCTGATCCGTGGATATGGGCGCTGCATCGACCAGGCGGATGAGGCACAGACCTATGATGTGGCAGAGGAATTGGATGAGTTACAGCAGCAGATTACGGATGTGTTGCAGAATGAAATGGGAGTCAGTGCGGAAGAGGCGGCCTCTCTGTACGAACTGAACGATCGGCAGGAATACACCAGGGGGATTCATCAGATATTACAAAATTTAGGACTGGAGTAGAGAGACCATGATAGCAATTATCGATTATGACGCAGGAAATTTGAAAAGCGTGGAAAAGGCGTTGACCATGCTGGGGCAGCCCAGTGTGATCACCAGAGACTATAAGGAGATCCTTCAGGCAGACAAGGTGATTCTGCCGGGGGTAGGGGCATTTGGAGATGCAATGGAGCATCTGAAACATTTTGAACTGGACAAGGTGATTAAAGAGGTCTGTGCCAAGGGTACGCCTTTTCTGGGCATTTGCCTGGGACTGCAGCTTCTGTTTGACGGCAGTGAGGAGTCTGCCGGGGTGGAAGGACTGGGAATCTTGCCAGGGGATATTATCAAGATACCGGATACGCCGGGACTCAAGATTCCCCATATTGGCTGGAATTCGCTGGATTTCCAGAACAATGGACGCTTGTTTGAGGGATTTGATCAGGAGACCTATGTATATTTTGTTCATTCCTATTATTTAAAGGCAAGGGACGAACAGATCGTGAAGGCCACCACGGAGTATGGGACAAGAATCCACGCCTCTGTGGAGAAGGACAATGTGTTTGCCTGCCAGTTCCATCCGGAAAAGAGCAGTACTGTGGGGCTGCAGATCCTGACTAATTTTGCAAAAATACAGGGAGGTGCCTGCTAATGTTTACGAAACGAATTATTCCCTGTCTGGATGTCAATAACGGACGTGTAGTAAAAGGTGTGAACTTTGTGAATCTGCGTGATGCGGGAGACCCGGTGGAAATCGCAGCGGCTTATGATAAGGCGGGCGCTGATGAGGTGGTGTTTCTGGATATCACCGCATCCTCCGATGCCCGTAGCACGGTGGTAGATATGGTGCGCAAGGTAGCGGAAAAGGTGTTTATCCCATTTACGGTGGGTGGCGGAATCCGTACCGTGGAGGATTTTAAAGTGCTATTGAGAGAGGGCGCAGATAAAATTTCCATCAACTCCGCAGCCATCAATAATCCCAATCTCATCAGTGAGGCGGCAGACAAATTCGGCAGCCAGTGTGTGGTGGTAGCCATCGATGCCAGGAGACGCGCCGATGGCAGCGGTTGGAATATTTATAAAAACGGCGGACGTATTGATGTGGGAATCGATGCGGTGGAGTGGGCCATGAAGGCAGATCAGCTTGGGGCGGGAGAAATTCTCCTTACCAGTATGGATTGCGATGGCACCAAGGCAGGTTACGACCTGGATCTCACCCGGCAGATTGCGGAGAATGTATCTATTCCGGTCATCGCCTCCGGCGGCGCCGGTACAAAGGAACATTTTTATGATGCTTTGACTGAGGGAAAGGCAGATGCTGCATTGGCAGCTTCTCTGTTCCATTATAAAGAGTTAGAAATCATGGATTTGAAAAATTATCTGGCAGACCGCGGTGTGTCCGTAAGGAGATAAGATCATGGCAATGATAGATAATGATTGGTTGGGAAGTATCTCAGAGGAATTTAAGAAACCTTACTACCGGCAGTTGTATCAGTTTGTGAAGGAAGAGTACAGTACCCATGTGGTATATCCGCCGGCGGATGATATTTTCAACGCACTGCATTTGACACCTTTGGCACAGGTGAAGGTGCTGATTTTGGGACAGGATCCTTATCACAACGAGCATCAGGCCCATGGACTCAGCTTCTCTGTGCTGCCGGATCAGAAGGATATCCCGCCATCGCTGCAAAATATCTATAAAGAACTTCATGATGATCTGGGCTGCTATATTCCGGATAACGGGTATCTGAAAAAGTGGGCGGACCAAGGTGTGCTTTTGCTAAATACGGTGTTGACCGTTCGTGCCCATCAGGCCAACTCTCATCAGGGAAAAGGATGGGAACAGTTTACGGATGCCATCATCCGTGCGGTGAATGAGCAGGATCGGCCCATTGTCTATATGCTTTGGGGCAGGCCGGCGCAGAGCAAAATCCCCATGCTGACCAATCCCAAGCATTTGATTTTAAGGGCACCCCATCCCAGTCCGTTATCCGCGTATCGTGGATTTTTCGGATGCAGACATTTTAGCCAGGCTAATGAATTTTTGCAGCAGCATGGGATCACTCCCATCGACTGGCAGATCGAAAACCTACACTCAGAAATGTAAAAACTCCCTTTTCGAATTTGTGTTTCCGATGATGAATTTTGCTATTCGATTGCAGACCGTAGAGGAACGTCGGTACTTAATGAGTGCTTTGCACGAATTTAGTACCGCTACGTTCCGGCAAGAGCGAGAGCGTGTCTGCAATCGAATATGCAAATTCATCATGGAATACTTTCACGAAAAGGGAGTTAGTTATCCTGTGCGTCCTCGTCACTCATGGAGTAGACCTGACGTTTCCGGGCCATCTCATCGCTCTCTAAGTACTCATCGTAGGTTGTGATCTTGTCGATCAGTGCACCGTTGGGAAGAATCTCCATGATACGGTTTGCAGTGGTCTGGGTAAACTGATGATCACGGGAAGCAAACAGTACCACGCCGGGGAACTTGATCAGTCCGTTGTTTAGTGCAGTGATGGACTCCATGTCCAGATGGTCGGTGGGCTCGTCTAAAATCAATACGTTAGAAGCCTGAATCATCATGCGGGACAGCAGAACACGAACCTTCTCACCACCGGAAAGAACCCGCATTTTCTTCATGCCGTCTTCCCCTGCAAAGAGCATTCTGCCCAGGAATCCACGGACATAGGTGGCATCTTTGATCTCGGAATACTGGGTCAGCCAGTCGGTAATTACCAGATCTGTGTCAAAGATAGCGGTGTTGTCCTTGGGGAAGTAAGACTGGGAAGTGGTGACGCCCCATTTGTAAGAACCGCTGTCCGGTTCCATTTCTCCTGCCAGAATCTTAAATAATGTGGTCTTTGCCAGCTCGTTGCTTCCCACAAAAGCTACTTTATCCTCCCGGCCTAAGATAAAGGAAATATTGTCCAGTACCTTTACTCCGTCAATGGTCTTGGTAAGACCTTCCACGGTGAGAACCTCATTTCCAATCTCGCGCTGGGGACGGAAATCGATGTAGGGATATTTTCTGCTGGATGGCTTGATTTCGTCTAGCTCGATTTTTTCTAATGCACGCTTACGTGAGGTAGCCTGTTTGGACTTGGAAGCATTTGCGGAGAAGCGGGAGATAAAGTCCTGTAACTCCTTGATTTTTTCTTCTTTTTTCTTATTGGCTTCCTTCATCTGCTTCATCAGCAGCTGACTGGACTCGTACCAGAAATCATAATTTCCGGCATAGAGCTGAATTTTGCCGTAGTCGATATCTGCAGTGTGGGTACACACCTTATTTAGGAAATAACGATCGTGGGAAACCACGATGACGGTATTGTCAAAGTTGATCAAAAACTCCTCCAGCCATGCGATGGCATCCAGATCCAGGTGGTTGGTAGGCTCGTCTAAAAGAAGAATATCCGGGTTTCCGAACAATGCCTGAGCCAGCAATACCTTCACTTTGGTGGCACCGGGCAGATCCCGCATGATGGAGTAGTGCTCCTCTGTAGGTACGCCCAGACCGTTTAACAGTGTAGCAGCATCGGATTCAGCGTTCCATCCGTCCATCTCGGCAAATTCTGCCTCCAGCTCGCTGGCGCGGATACCGTCCTCGTCTGAGAAATCTTCCTTGGCGTAAATAGCATCCTTTTCTTTCATAATGTCATACAGACGCTGGTTACCCATAATAACGGTATCCAGCACCGGGTATTCATCGTATTTAAAGTGATCCTGCTGCAGGAAGGAAAGGCGCTGTCCCGGTGTGATCACCACATCACCGCTGGTGGATTCCAGCTGGCCGGACAGAATCTTAAGGAAAGTGGATTTGCCGGCACCGTTGGCACCGATCAGTCCATAACAGTTTCCCTCCGTAAACTTGATATTTACATCTTCGAACAGGGCTTTTTTTCCGATTCGTAAAGTTACATTATTAGCACTAATCATAATTTCGTCTCCTGATTCTGTTGGTTTTACTTGGCTTTCATATTTTGCCACACTTATCCATATCATACAAAAGAATGCGTATAAAATCAACTTTTTTCCACTTGAATTAAATTTTCCATGACAGATTGAAACAGATATGGTAGAATGTTCCGGAAAAGTTTTATCGCAGGATATGAGGCCTGAGGAACCTCATGGATCTACAAATGAAAAAGGAGATTAGTTATGGCAAAGACAAAGTCACAGTTTAATTTTACAATTCCGGCAGATCCGGCGTTAATCAATCAGACCATCTTCAATTATCTGCATGCCAATAATTTTGTGCAGAAACAGAAGGACGGGCAGTATTACTATGAGCAGTATGATGCAATTTCCGGCAGAAGATTATTTGAGTACCAGATTAATGGCAATCAGGTTACCATCTGGGCCTATGTGGGAAGCTACAAGCATCCGCAGGAGTTAGAGGGGTTTGTGGGGGCTCTTCCGAAGCAGTCCTACAAGGATTCCCTGCAGCTTCTGTTCAGCCATCTGCAGGCATTGGCGCAGAATCCTCAGCCGGATCAGGTGTACGGAGACGGAATGCAGGCACAGAATCAGATGTATCAGGCGCAGCAGATGTATCAGACCAATCAGAGCATGGCGGCTTTCAAAGCTGAGAACGATAAGAAGGCAGGAAATGGCGCTGTCATAGGATTTGTGATTTCGTTGATTGGATTGGTGTTATCTTTCTTCGGTTTTTACTTTGGCGCAGTGATCATTTTCATCGAGATCAGCCTGGCTGTCCGGGGGCTTCATTCCGATAAAAAGGGATTCGCCATTGCAACCATTGTGATTGCGATTGTCAGCGTCCTGATCATTATTGCAGAGATTTTTCTCATAGCACTATTTTCATAGAAGGAACATTTTTATAGGAAGTGAGCAGCATGAAAAAACAGAGAACCTTACAGGAAGAACAATATCGCCAGGCACAAAAGAAAAGGAACTTAGAGGCATGGACCATTGCGGCCTTTGCCATGTCCATTATGGGACTGCCCATATCCTGTCTGGGCATCATCCCCTTTATTCTGGTGGACATCCTGGAGTTTGTGCTGGGAATGCGCGGTCTGAAGAGTTCTCACCGTGGCATGGCCATTGCCACCATTGGGCTCAGTCTCATCAGCGCGGTCATCATTGCGGTGGTGAATGTGATTTATCTGTATAGCAGTGCGGCCTGATTGGGCAGGAAGAACAGGAAAACAGCAAAAAACAGTTGACGTACTGTTTGATTCGTGATAAACTAAACAAGTTGTGAAAAGGCGATGGTCCTCTGTTGCGCAGTGCATTAAGAACATCAAAATAATCAGGAGGTCACAAAATGAACGCAAGTGAAATCATTAAGAACATTGAAGCAGAGCAGTTAAAGGCAGAAGTACCGGAGTTTCGCGTAGGCGATACCGTTAAGGTTTACGCTAAGATCAAAGAGGGTAACCGCGAGAGAATTCAGGTTTTTGAGGGAACCGTATTAAAGAAACAGGGCGGAAGCAATCGTGAGACATTTACCGTTCGTAAGTTCTCCAACGGTGTAGGCGTTGAGAAGACCTGGCCGTTACATTCTCCTCATGTAGAGAAGGTCGAGGTTGTAAGATCCGGTAAGGTAAGACGTGCAAAACTGAATTACCTGAGAAATCGTGTTGGTAAGAAGGCGAAAGTAAAAGAGTTAGTAAAATAAGAACTGCCGGAGGGACATTACAATATGTATTGTCCCTCTTTTCAGCTTTAAGGAAATAATATGGAGCGGACATGGCCGTGGAGAGAATGAAAGGAAAGCGTCGGGAGGGAAAACGATGGTAAGACGTCAGGGAGCCAAGGGTCTCAATTTTAGCAGACGGAGAAAAAAACTGAATATTCCCCTGCTGAAGGAAATCGGAATATGGGTCATTGAGATACTCATCGTACTGCTGATGGCCTATGTGCTGGTGTATTTTGCCGGGATGCGTATCACGGTGGTGGGACAATCCATGAATCCCACGCTGGAAAACGGACAGCAGATCCTGATAAACCGGTTCAGCTACAAACTCACCGACCCGGATCCCAATGACGTCATTGTCTTTCTGCCCAACGGAAATGAGAAGTCTCACTACTATGTAAAACGTGTGATTGCAGTGCCGGGGGATACGGTGCAGATTAAAAACGGAGCTGTATATGTAAACGGTGAATTGTTCGATGAGGTGGTGGAAACGGCAGCCATCGAGGAAGCCGGCATCGCAGACGAGGAAATTGTGGTGGGGGAGGACGAATATTTTGTGCTGGGCGACAACCGCAACAACAGTGAGGACAGCAGGTATGCCAACATCGGAAATGTGAAAAAGGAACATATTGTCGGTAAGGCATGGATGATCATATCACCCTTCCGCGACATAGGAAGAGTAAAGTAGACTGGACAGAGTGCTGATTCGAGCACAACAGGAAAAGGAGAAAAACAATGCAATTTCAATGGTACCCGGGACATATGACGAAAGCAAAACGCCAGATGCAGGATGATATCAAGCTGGTGGATCTGGTAATCGAGCTGGTGGATGCAAGAATTCCGCTCAGCAGCCGGAACCCGGATATCGATCAGCTGGGGGCGAACAAGGCAAGGTTGATTCTGCTGAACAAGGCAGATCTGGCAGATCCCAAACAAAACGAACAATGGGAGAAGTATTTCTTCGGGAAGGGTTATTATGTGGTGCGGCTGGATGCCCGCAGTAAAAGTGGGATGAAGCAGGTGTCCAACGTAATCATGGAAGCCTGTAAAGAAAAGATTGAGAGAGACCGCAAGCGTGGAATTCTGAATCGTCCGGTGCGAGCCATGGTGGTAGGAATCCCCAATGTGGGAAAATCTACTTTCATCAATACCTTTGCCGGAAAGGCCTGCGCAAAAACCGGAAATAAGCCCGGCGTTACCAAGGGAAAACAATGGATCCGTCTCAATAAAAATGTGGAATTGCTGGACACACCTGGGATTCTGTGGCCCAAGTTTGAGGATCAGAATGTGGGGCTGCGGCTGGCACTGATCGGGTCCATGAATGATGAGATCCTGAATATTGACGAGCTCTCACTGGAGCTGATCAAGATTTTGCTGCAGGATTACCCGCAGTGTCTCCGGGAGCGATATCAGCTTTCGGAAGAAACAGATCCGGTAAAACTGCTGGAGGAGATAGCGGAAAACCGCCACTGTATCAAAAAGGGAAATGAGACAGATTACAGCAAAGCGGCAGCACTGCTGTTGGATGAGTTCCGGTCCGGTAAGTTGGGGAAGATAACACTTGAAAAACCTTCCATTTCCGAATAGAATGGGAAGTAGAATGTGGCAGGATATCAAAAGTAAAGTGGGTGCAATATGGAAGAAGTGACAACTCAGCCGGAAAAGACGAACCGATTAAAAGAAATCTGTAATTTTATACTCTATCTGGCATTGATTTTTGTGCTGTCTTACCTGTTAATACAGTATGTTGGACAACGGACCTGTGTCATCGGAGAGTCTATGGAGAACACTCTGCAGGACGGGGATAATCTCATTGTGGATAAAATAACCTACCGCCTGAAGGAACCGGAGCGTTTCGATATAATCGTATTTCCTTATCAATATAAAGAAGACACTTATTATGTAAAACGGATTATCGGGCTTCCCGGGGAGACGGTTCAGATCATGCCGAATGGCACGATTTTCATTAATGGACAGGAGTTGCAGGAAAATTACGGCAGAGAGGTAATCAGGGAGGCTGGATTGGCGGCAAAACCCATCACACTGGGGGAAGATGAATACTTTGTCCTGGGTGATAACCGTAACTACAGCAGTGACAGCAGGGCGGTGGATGTGGGAAACATTCGTCGTGAGGATATTGTAGGAAGAGTCTGGCTTCGAATCTACCCCTTTGATTCCTTTGGCCTGATCCGTCATCAATAATATGGAGTGGAATTTATGGCAAATGATAATAAAATCGGAAGTATCAAAGAGGAATTACAGGCAGCAACAGAGGAGATGCTGCCTGATTTTATAGCAGCCTATCAGGATGATGAGAGAAGCGGAGTGCAAAAACTGGTACAGCAGGCCGAAAAGCGTCTGGAGCGGTTGGAAGAGGAAAAAAAGCGTATCTGGAATCTCAGTTGCTATGAAAGAGAATATGCATCCTTTGGTTATATCTGTGGCATTGACGAGGTGGGAAGAGGACCACTGGCAGGCCCGGTGGTGGCTGGGGCAGTGATCCTCCCGAAGGATTGTGAAATTTTATATATCAACGACTCAAAAAAACTTTCCGCCGCCAAACGGGAGGAACTCTATGATGTGATCATGGAGCAGGCAGTGGCTACCGGAATCGGTATGGTATCACCGGCTCGGATAGATGAGATCAATATTTTGCAGGCTACCTATGAGGCTATGCGGGAAGCTATAAGTAAATTGGCGGTGACGCCCGATATATTACTTAACGATGCAGTGACGATTCCCGGCGTTTCTATCCGGCAGGTGCCCATTATCAAGGGCGATGCGAAGAGTATTTCCATCGGGGCAGCCAGTATTATCGCAAAGGTGACCAGGGACCGGCTTATGGTGGAGTACGATAAGATTATGCCGGAGTACGGGTTTGCATCCAATAAGGGGTACGGCTCTGCGGCGCATATTGCAGCCATCAAAAAGTATGGGCCGTCGCCCATTCACAGAAACAGTTTTATCGGAAATATTTGACACCTGCGGTTTGTGCGAAAGACTTGCAGGCGAATCTTCATGGAGGTATCATGCAGATCTCAGATATGTTGAATCAATACAATCAGAATGCGTCGACAGGTGCGACTGCGGTGTCTCCCCAGCAGGGAGTGCAGCAGTTGGTTTCTGCTGTGCGTGAGATGACTGTGGGCAATGTGTTTGAGGGGACCGTGAATCAGATGAAGCACGGGCAGGTAATATTGGGACTGGGCAATGGTCAGACGATACATGCCAGCGTGGCTGGAAATGTAAAACTGACGGTTGGCCAGTCTATGTTTTTTCAGGTGAAGTCCAATGATGGAAACACGGTGGAAATCCGTCCTTATACCAACGGAAATCTGGATAATCCCACGCTGCTGAAGGCGCTGGACGCAGCGGGAGTGCCGGCGGCGGAAAGCACCATTGAAATGGTAAATGCCATGATGGAGGAACAGATGCCCATTGACCGGGCCAGCATACAGACCATGGCAAAAAATATTGCCGGATTTGAACAGGAAAACGTCAAGGATCTGGTTCAGATGAGTAAGCTGGATATTCCCATTACCCGGGAAAATGTGATACAGTTTTTTAATTATAAGCAGGATCAGGCGGCCATCACCCGTGAGTTTCAGAACATTCTTCAGGGATTACATGAGGTATATCAGGATGAAGGGATGGATGGAGAGAAGCTGGTGGCACTTTCTGACCGGATCTGGCAGGTGGTTAAGGCAGATACAGGCGTCGAAGCTGCAGGAGGATTTACAGAACTGCCTGAATCCGGCTGGAGTCCGGCTGAGTACTCCCAGAGCGCCGATGTTCCTTACGGAAAAACAGATGCAGCGCCTCTGCAGGGAACTTTGGAGACGGAAGAAAGCATGGTGAGCATTGACCGGTCGGTGATCGTATCTCCCGGACAGGGAGAGCCTGTGTATGAATCCCATACATTGGGGGCGGTTCTTTCGACTTCGGATACACAGGAACTTGCTGGGATGATCCGGGAACTTGATCTGCCGCAGGAGAGCGTTGACACTCTGTTTACCGCAGAGGGAAAACTGAATCCCGAGCTTAACACCACGGAGTGTATGGATCAGTTGAACCGGTTATTTTCTGAAGTCCGGGGGGAGGAACATACAAAGGAACTGCGCAGTATCCTGACAAGCCGTGGTTATCAGGAAATCCTGCGGGATGCAGTGGGGCAGCAGTGGGCATTGAAGCCTGCTGAGGTGAAAAAGGACACTTTGAAGCGATTGTATGATAATCTGGATCGTCAGTTGAAGCAGATGGAGCAGATTATAAAGGACAGTGGTCAGGAGCGTACACCTCTGGCCAAAGCGGTGAATCAGCTTCAGGGGAATCTCGAATTCATGAACCAGATCAACCAGACCTATCAGTATATTCAGATTCCGCTTCAGATGGCAGGAAAGAACACACAGAGTGAGTTATACGTGTACACCAATAAACGGAATCTGGCAGATCCGGAGGGGGAGCTTTCTGCATTTATTCATCTGGATATGGAGCATTTAGGATCCACAGATGTGTCAATTCGGATGAAGAATAAACAGGTGCAGACAGATTTCTATATGGAGGATGACCGATCCTACGCGTTGGTGGAAGCCCATGCGGAGGAACTGGCCAGACGTCTGGAGGAAAAGGGGTATCAGTGCGGCATTCATGTGGAGGCACAGGAACATAAACTGGATTTTGTGGAAGATTTTTTGAAAAAGGACCAGCCGACGGGCGGTGTGCTGCATCGGTATTCCTTTGATGTGAGGGCATAGAGATGAGTAAGGATACGTGGAAACCCGGTCAACTGACCGAATCGGAGGAAAAAGAACCGAAAACCGCAGTGGCGGTAGCTTATGTGCCCGGGGAGCGTGCACCCAAAATACTGGCCACCGGAAAAGGGCATCTGGCTGAGAAAATCATTGAGAAGGCCCAGGAGGAACAGGTGCCTTTATATCGGGATGATCAACTGGCCGGAACACTTTCCAAACTTGAAATCGGTGAGATGATCCCGCCGGAGCTTTATGAAGTGGTGGCGGAGATTCTTGTGTTTGTGGACGATATGGATAAGCTTCGGAGCAAACTTTCATGATTTGGACGGTAAAGGGGGAGTGCACTTGCAAAACAAAAGACAGGTGGGCGGCGAGTATGAAAAAAGAGCAGCGGAGTATTTGAAGGAGCAGGGGTATGAGATCCTGCAGATGAATTATCGCTGTAAAAGGGGCGAAATCGATATTGTGGCCCGAGAGTCGGAGTATCTGGTTTTTGTGGAGGTAAAATACCGGAGTAATTCACGTCTGGGACTGCCCCAGGAGGCGGTCAGTATTACAAAGCAGCGGGTCATCAGCCGGGTGGCAGAATATTATTGCACCACACAGTGCCACAGCATGGATCTGCCCTGCCGGTTTGATGTGGTGGCGGTACTGGGGAATGAAATCCGTTTGTTCCGCAATGCATTTGAATATCAGGAAAGGTAAAAGAAAATGCCATATAAAATTGCTAACAATGAAAAGGAAATGTGTCCCAGAGTTTTAAAGCACGACGCACAGCCCGCAGTGGAGCTTTTATATTATCCCATGCTGGAGAAAACAGGAATGGTAAAACACTGCTTTACCACCCGGGAGGGAGGCGTCAGTCAGGGCATCTTTTCCACCATGAATCTGTCCTTTACCAGGGGAGATGACCCTGAGGCAGTACGGCAGAATTATCTTCGGGTCGCACAGGCTCTGGGGGTGGATTTTGACAGGATTGTCTGCTCGGATCAGACACACACCACAAACGTGCGTTATGTGACACAGGAGGACGCAGGATGTGGTCTTACAAGACCCCGCTCCTATCAGGATGTGGACGGATTGATCACGGATGTGCCGGGAATTACATTAGCCACATTTTATGCAGATTGTGTGCCTTTATATTTTGTGGATCCGGTGCACCGGGCCATCGGGCTGAGCCATTCCGGATGGAGAGGGACGGTATCCCGCATGGGGGAGGTGACCCTGAAGGCTATGGGGAGAACGTTTGGAACTGTGGCATCGGATGTGATTTGTGCCATCGGACCATCTATCTGTGGAAACTGCTATGAGGTCAGTGGAGATGTGGCGGAAGAATTTAAGAATGCCTTTGGAACAGGCACTTCCCAAATGTTGGTGGATAAAGGAAATGGAAAGTTCCAGCTGGATCTGTGGGAGGCCAATCGTCAAGTGCTTACCGGGGCAGGCGTACTGCCGGAACATCTGGTCTGTACCAACCTTTGCACCTGCTGCAATGCAGATTTGTTATTTTCTCATAGAGCCAGCAAAGGAAAAAGGGGTAATTTGGGAGCTTTTTTGTGCATAAAATAGAAAAAACGAAAATATTTTAAAAAATTTTGTTACTTTTTGCGGTACTTATGCTATAATGAAGTATATTTAACAAGACAGACAGTTGAGGAGGAAACAGATATGCAGTTAATAGACGTATTGAATATGGAAGAGATGGAGGTTCTTTTTGAACAGTGGGGAGTTGCCGGCGGCATCAATGTTGCTCTTGTTGATACAGATGGAAAGATTTTGATTGGGGAGGGAACTCTTTCTGAATATTGTGAGAATGTCGTAGCCAAAAAGGAAGTTTTGGGAGCTGTATATGCCATTTTACCGGAGGACGGTGTCATTGACGGGGAGGCTGCAGAGCGGAATGCATCTGCTATGGCAGCAGTGGTGAATAAGATGATCGGAACTGTTCTGAATTGGAGAAAGGAAGAGGAACGTGATACTGCTATCCATGAGAAAGTGGAGGAGACCCTTACCTATATCCGTAAGATGAACGATATTACCAAGAATCTGGACAAGCTGGAGAAGAATCAGAAGATCTTATCTTTAAATGCTTCCATTGAGGCGGCCAGAGCCGGTGAGGCGGGACGTGGATTTGCCATCGTTGCCACAAACGTAGCCAGTCTTGCATCTGATTTTGGTACGCAGAATCACGAGATCAAGGAAGCGGTACAGAAGCTGAATGCATTGATGGAAAGCATTGAGCAGGCATAATCGGAAGAAATTTTATCAGGTATGAACGATTACAAACAGGCGTAGGCTCCTGCAGGCAGGATTCTACACCTGTTTTTTGTTAAGATATTTCAAATCTATTCACAAAATTAAGAAAATCATAAAGATATCTTCCTTGTGGCATCCCTGTGGCAGATGATATACTTTTGGTCGAGAGAAAATGAAAGGAGTATTCCTGAATGATACAGGCAAAACAAGTGGTCAAAACCTTTTCCGGTTTTCGGGCTTTAGATGGCGTGAATCTTCATGTCCCCAAAGGGGCGGTATACGGTCTTGTGGGTCCTAACGGGGCGGGAAAATCCACAATTATACGAAATATTACCGGAATCTATAAACCGGATGCAGGAGAGATTACCATTGACGGGATTCCTGTGTTTAATCATATCCCTGCAAAGGAGAAGTTTGTCTACATTCCGGATGACATCTTTTATTTCCAACAGGCTACCATATTGGAAATGATGCATTTTTATAAAGGCATTTACAAGAACTTTGATGAGCAGTTGTTTTACCGGATCCGGGATGCCTTTCCCACTGTTCAGCTGAAGGACACCATTCGACGTATGTCTAAGGGGATGCAGAAACAGGTGGCATTCTGGCTGGGAATCAGCTGCCGGCCGGAACTGATGATTCTGGATGAACCGGTGGACGGTCTGGATCCTGTTATGCGCCGTCAGATCTGGAATCTGCTCATGTCTGATGTGACAGAGAATGGAACCACCATTATGGTATCCTCCCACAATTTGCGGGAACTGGAGGATGTGTGCAATTATGTGGGAATCATGCATAAGGGAAAGGTGATATTGGAGCATTCCCTGAAAGAATTGCAGAGTGGTGTGTGCAAGATGCAGGTGGCTTACCGGGAAAAGATGCCGCCGCTTCCACAGGGGCTGGATCTGCTTCATATGTCCAATCTGGGAAGAGTTTATACATTGATCGTCCGGGGAAATCAGTCGGAGGCAAAGGCCCGTCTGCAGGAGACAGATCCGGTGCTTTTAGATGTACTTCCCTTGACACTGGAAGAAATATTTGTGTATGAATTGGGAGGGGAGGACTATGAAGTCAAGGATATCCTGTTTTAATGGAACCATTTTCAGAAAAAATCTCATTCATTTATGGCCTTTATGGCTGATTTATACAGCGTGGATGATTCTTCTGATACCGGCTAATATTTTTGTCAGCTGCAATTACAGTATTTATACCGGATTTACTCCGGAGGAACTTCAGTATCTGTGCACCAATAACTATGTATTTACACTTTTCCGGGGAATCGGATACGAAGTCCTTCCTTACGGGGCAATTCTGGTGGGAACCATTGTGGCCATGGCAGTTTTCCGGTATTTGTATAATGATCGGAGTGCACAGGCTTATCACGCCATGCCGCTGAGCCGCAGGGAATTATTTTTCTCCCATTATCTGTCTGGTCTGACAATCCTGTTACTGCCTGTTTTACTGACATTCTTTTGCAGTGTTATTGTTACCGTATTATTAGGTATTACCGCACTGGAGTATCTTCTGGCCTGGGTCGTGATCTTTGGAGGGGAATGTTTCTTTTTCTACTCCATGGCTGTACTGGTTTGTATGTTTACCGGTCAGCTCTGGGTGGTGCCGGTTTTTCAGCTGATTTTTAATCTACTGTTTATCGGTGTTCGATATATTGTTACATCTCTGATGGGAACCATCGGCTACGGGCTGTCCCAGTCATACGCCAACCGGCAGACCAGTATTTTTTCACCGCTTTTGTTTATGGTAAACCGGATCGGTCTGCATTATACGGAAGATTATGATTCAGGATATATGGTACAGTACGAGTTTGAAATTGTCGGAATCGGCTATGTGGGTATCTACGTGCTGGTGGCACTGCTGATGACGGGACTGGCTTATGTACTTTATCAGAGACGGAGAATCGAGACCACGGGGGATGTTTTATCTATCAGACAAACCAGACCGGTGTTCCGTTGGGGCGTGGCTGTCTGTGGAGGGTTTCTCAGCGGTATGCTGGCATTTGGAATGCTTGGGAATATTCTCCACAGCCCGCGGGGAGTGTTTGTGCTGGTGCTTGTGGCGGTGGTGTTGGGACAGCTGATATGTTTTTTCGCTGCAGAGATGTTTTTGGAGAAAAAAATTTCTGTGTTCCATATGAAGCGTGTGGGGGAATGTCTGGTCTGTAGCTTTTTGTGTGCTCTGTTTGTGATCAGTATCAAGTGCAATGCTTTCGGCCTGGAGACCAGACTTCCTGATGCAGATGAGATTCAGACAGCCAGTGTATCTATGTTCTATGAGGTGGAGCTGGATACGCCGGAGGGAATTGAAAAAATTCGTGACATTCATCAGACGATTATTGATTCTAAGGATGAGTTTCTTGCGTATCAGAGTGACTACGCATTGTCTAATGATGTGATGTGGGCGGAAATCGATTATGTGTTGAAAGACGGCAGCCGGATGGTACGTTCCTACGCGGTGCCCATATCGTCTACTTATCTGGAAAATCAGGACTCCGTGGCATCTGTTATTTATGGTCTGTCTATGGATCCGGAAAATTATCTCCGGGGAAATATCGATAAAAACTATAATAGTATTAAGATTCAAAACATGTCTATGGATGTGTATTCAGACGAACTGGATGTGGATATTATTGATTTCACGGACGCCCAGGCCCAGCAGATTTATAATGCGTACATTCAGGATATCCGCCAGGGGCATATTGTGTTGCTGACAGGCGATGCAGCCCGTGAAAAAATGTATTATATGAATTCACTCATGTTGGAATACAACGTTGATAAAGGGAACAGGGAACTGCAGTATACGGATCTGGCGCTGAACAGCCAATGCAGCAATACCATCAAGGTTTTAAAACAGCTGGGTATTGTAAATGATGAGCAGAAACTGGTTACCTGGTCAGAGTATGATATGATATCCAGGGAACTGTATGAAGAATAACGTGACATAAATCCCTTTTTATTGTAAACTATATTAGTAAAATAGTGAGCAATAAAAGGGATTTTGTTATGCAGGGAAAAAAACATGTGATCTGTTCCGTGGTGCCCGGTGGAATCGGGGAGGAACTGGAACTGGAGCCGGGAGATGAACTGTTGTCCATCAACGGAAAGACGGTAGAGGATATATTTGATTACCAGTATCTGACCAATGATGAATATCTTACGGTGGAGATCCGGAAGGCGGACGGAGAAATATGGGAACTGGATATTGAGAAAGATTATGATGAGGATTTGGGGATCGAGTTTGAAAATGGGCTTATGGACGATTATAAGTCCTGTTCCAACAAGTGTATCTTTTGTTTTATCGACCAGATGCCAAAGGGCATGCGCGATACACTGTACTTTAAGGATGATGACTCGAGACTTTCTTTTTTGCAGGGAAATTATGTGACCCTTACCAATATGAGCGATGAGGACATTGAGCGGATCATTTATTATAATCTGGCACCCATCAACGTGTCGGTGCACACCACAAACCCTGCGTTGCGTTGTGAGATGCTGCATAACCGGTTCGCGGGGGATGCGTTAAAAAAGCTGGAGCGCCTGGCAGAAGCCGGTGTGGAGATGAATGGTCAGATTGTGCTTTGCAAAGGCGTCAATGACGGAGCGGAGCTGGAACGAACTATTTCGGATCTGGTGGGGTATATTCCGCACATGGAGAGCGTTTCCGTGGTGCCGGTGGGACTGACCAGGTATCGTCAGGGACTTTATCCCCTGCAGCCATTTGAAAAAGAAGATGCCCGTGAAGTACTGGCAATCATTCATAAGTGGCAGGACTATTGTATGGAACATTATGGTACCCACTTTGTACATGGAGGGGATGAATGGTATCTGCTGGCAGAACAGGAACTGCCGTCGGCGGAACATTATGATGGATACCTTCAGCTGGAAAACGGTGTAGGGATGATCACACTTCTGCGGGATGAATTCGCAGAAGCTCTGGCACAGGAAAAGGGGGACCCGGATTTCGCGCATCATGTGACACTGGCAACGGGGGGATTAGCTGCTCCAATTTTACGGGATATTCTGGAACAGATGAGGGACAAGTTCCCTAAAGTCCGGGTGGATGTGACACCTATTCGCAATGACTTTTTCGGGGAGCGTATTACAGTGGCGGGGCTTTTGACCGGTCAGGATCTGGCGGCCCAGCTTTCTCAAATCCCTCTGGGGGAGGAAGTGCTTTTGCCCAGCTGTGTGTTGCGTATGGGTGAGGATGTCTTTTTGGATGATATGACCCTGAAAGAGCTGAAAATGACTTTACAAGCCCCGGTAGTTATTGTAAAATCAAGCGGGCAGGACTTGTTGGATGCAGTCCTTGGAAGGAGCTAAAATGAGTAAACCAGTAGTTGCGATTGTCGGCCGCCCAAACGTGGGCAAATCCACGCTTTTTAACGTGCTGGCAGGAGAGAGGATTTCGATAGTTCAGGATACACCGGGAGTTACCAGAGACCGGATTTATGCAGATGTATCCTGGCTTACTTATAATTTTACATTGATTGACACCGGCGGTATTGAGCCGGACAGCGGAGATATTATTTTATCCCAGATGCGGGAACAGGCACAGATAGCCATTGACACTGCGGATGTGATTATTTTTATCACGGATGTGAGGCAGGGGCTGGTGGATTCGGACTCCAAGGTGGCAGATATGTTGCGGCGTTCGAAAAAACCGGTGGTTTTAGCGGTGAATAAAGTGGATGATTTCAATAAATTCATGCCGGATGTGTACGAGTTTTATAATCTGGGAATCGGTGATCCGGTTCCGGTATCGGCAGCGTCACGTTTGGGAATCGGAGATCTGTTGGATGAAGTGACGAAGCATTTTACCCTTGAGATGATTGAGGAGAGTGAGGATGATCGTCCACGCATTGCTATTGTGGGAAAGCCTAATGTGGGAAAATCTTCCCTTATTAACAAGCTTACCGGTGAGAACCGTGTGATTGTATCCGATATTGCGGGAACCACCAGGGATGCCATAGATACGGACATTAAGTACAATGGAAAAGAATATGTATTTATCGATACGGCAGGTCTGCGCCGCAAGAGCAAGATCAAGGAAGAACTGGAGCGGTTCAGTATCATCCGTGCCGTGACGGCGGTGGAGCGTGCGGATGTGGTCATCGTGGTCATTGATGCCACGGAAGGTGTCACCGAGCAGGATGCCAAGATTGCAGGAATTGCCCATGAAAGGGGTAAGGGGATTATCGTTGCTGTAAATAAATGGGATGCCATCGAAAAGGACGACAAGACCATATATAAACATACGGAAAAGATACGCCAGATTTTAAGTTTTATGCCCTATGCGGAGATTCTGTTCATTTCGGCTAAGACAGGACAGCGTATTGGCAAGATTTATGAGACTATCGATATGGTGCTGGAGAACAACAGCATGCGTGTGGCCACAGGTGTGCTCAATGAAATCATGGCAGAGGCAGTGGCAATGCAGCAGCCGCCCACCGATAAGGGAAAACGGTTGAAGCTGTATTACATTACACAGGCTTCTGTGAAGCCGCCTACCTTTGTAATCTTTGTCAATGATAAGAATCTGATGCATTTTTCCTATACCAGATACCTGGAGAATCGGATCCGTGAAGCCTTTGGGTTTAGGGGAACCTCCTTAAAATTTTTTATTCGTGAGAGGGCAGATTAAAGGTAAAGGAAAAAAAGAACCGGCATCAGGTTTTGTCCCCAAAGCAGCGCGAAGCGACCTTTGGGGGCGTATCCGTCACCTTCGGTGACACCTCATGCCAAAGAAAGGAAGATTAGAGATGATAGCAGGGCGAATCGTATCTCTCCTGATCGGCTATGTTTGTGGCCTTTTTTTGCTGGGATACTTTATTGGAAAAACGAAACATGTGGATCTGCACGATGTGGGAAGCGGGAATGTAGGAACCACCAATACAGCCAGAAGCCTGGGGGCAAAAGCCGGCGCACTGACTTTGCTGGGAGATATCTGTAAGGTTTTGGTGGCAATGCTGATCACATGGCTGATTTTCCGCAATCAGTATCCGGAGCAGATTCACCTTTTGGAATTATATGCAGCCACAGGAGCGGTGCTGGGCCATAATTTCCCGGCTTATATGAAGTTTAAAGGTGGAAAAGGAATAGCCTGTACCGGTGGCCTGGTAATCGGATTCTGTCCCCTGGCGATTCCTATCAGTCTGGGATTTTTCCTGGTGGTGACAGTGGCAACCAGATATGTGTCTCTTGGCTCCATCATTGCAGTGATCACACTGATGATACAGGTGGTGATTCTGGGACAGACCGGTCATTTGTCTGTACCGGATGAGAATCTCATAGAAGTTTATATCGTGATCGGTTTCGTGGTGGTGCTGGCAATCGTTAGACATCATGCAAATATCGGACGTTTAATCAAGGGAACAGAAAATAAGTTTTCATTACATAAAAAGGAGCAGTAATATGGCGAAGGTTAGTGTGATTGGAGCAGGAAGCTGGGGAACAGCTCTGTCGGTAGTATTGCATAACAATGGACATGAGGTATGCATCTGGTCTGCCATTGAGGCGGAGATTACCATGCTTTCCGAAAAACATGAGCAGGTGGAAAAACTGCCTGGAGTGAAACTTGCGGAGGATATGGAGTTCACCACAGACATAGAGCAGGCGGTCCGGGGAAAGGATATGCTGGTTTTGGCGGTGCCATCCCCTTTTACCAGATCTACAGCGGCTTCCATGAAGCCCTATGTGGAGGAAGGACAGCTTATTGTCAGTGTGGCAAAGGGAATTGAGGAAAATACCCTGATGACTCTGTCACAGATCATTAAAGAAGAAATCCCGCAGTGCCAGGTGGCGGTTCTCTGTGGTCCCAGCCATGCGGAGGAAGTGGGTGTGGGTCTGCCCACAATCCTTGTGGCAGGAGCGGCAAAACGTGAGACAGCGGAATTGGTGCAGAGCACATTTATGAATGAAGTGCTTCGCATTTACACCAGCCCGGATGTACTGGGAATGGAACTGGGTGCATCTCTTAAAAATGTGATTGCTCTGGCTGCGGGAATGGCAGACGGATTGGGTTACGGAGATAATACCAAGGCAGCGTTGATTACCAGGGGCATTTCAGAGATGTCCCGTCTGGCTGTTGCCATGGGAGCAAAACAGGAAACATTAAACGGACTTACCGGCATTGGTGATCTGATTGTCACCTGCGCCAGCAAGCACAGCCGGAACCGGAGAGCAGGTTATCTCATGGGACAGGGATATAGTATGGAGCAGGCCATGGATGAAGTAAAAATGGTGGTGGAAGGGGTTTATTCCGCCAAGGCAGCCATGGCTCTGGCACAGAAATATCATGTGGCCCTGCCTATCATTGAACAGGTTAATGCCGTGCTTTTTGAGAATAAACCGGTAAAACAGGGAGTTTTAGAATTGATGCTCCGTGATAAAAAGGCAGAACATGACGATTTGGAATGGGAGTAAAGAAAATGGAAACGATCAAAATCAAATATTTTTCGGATCAGATCGAGAAACTGACTTATATTGATGGAAAATCCGACTGGATAGACCTGAGGGCTTCCGAGGAGGTTTCCATGAAGGCGGGGGAGTTTAAACTGATTCCCCTTGGTGTGGCTATGCAGCTGCCGGAGGGGTATGAGGCTCATCTGGTACCCCGCAGCTCCACTTTTAAAAATTTTGGTATCATTCAGACCAACAGCTGTGGAATTATCGACGGTTCCTATTGCGGGGATGAGGATATGTGGCGGATGCCTGCACTGGCCATGCGTGACACGGTCATTCATGTAAATGACCGGATTGCGCAGTTTCGGATTTATAAAAATCAGCCACAGATCGAATTTGAAGAGGTAGCAGCACTTGGCAATGCCAATCGTGGTGGATTTGGCAGTACAGGTACAAGGTAAGGAGGATAAACAATGGAAGAACGTATGGTAAAATTTTATGCAAAGGAAAGCAGCAAACTGGCGTTGCATGCAGTGCCGGGACATTTTTCCACCAGTCACTCGCACATTAATTATTATATTGATGTGACCACTATGAAAACCCGTGTCAATGAGGCGAAGGAAGTGGCAAAGGTTTTAGCTTCAAAAACCTATGATTATGCCGGCTATGTGGATACGATTGTGTGCATGGATGGGACGGAAGTAATCGGTGCATTTTTGGCAGAACAATATCAGCAGATGCATGTCATGTCCATCAATCAGCATCAGACTATTTATGTGGTTTCTCCGGAAGTAAACAGCAACAATCAGATCATTTTCCGCGATAACACGAAACATATGATAAATGGCAAGCATGTGGTACTTCTTCTGGATACCACCACCACAGGTGAGACCATCCGACGCAGCATGGAATGTATCCGGTATTACGGAGGAACCGTTCAAGCGGTTGCGTCCATCTTTTCCACCGTTCCTGCAGTGGAAGGACAGAAGATCCAGACCATTTTCAATGGTGAAGATGTGCCTAATTATCAGGCCTATAGCCAGAACGAGTGTCCTTATTGTGCGAAGGGCGAGAAACTGGAGGCTATGGTAAACGGATACGGCTATTCAAAACTCTGATTTCGTCAGAATGTCCAAAATGAAAGTGCGTTTTCGTTACTTTGACGGAAAAGAAAAAAATTACCCGCTTTCTTGGGTAGAACTAACAAAAAAAACAGGAAAAATTGTGGAATCCTTGCATAGTCAAATGCAAGGATTTACGTTATCATGGAACAGTAAACGTGCAGGTGATCCAATACATAGAAAAGTGATCACAAAAAGAGAGTACAACATGTAACACAGGAGGTTTATTGTAATGGCAAGTTTATCATTGAAGAACATTTGCAAAGTATACCCGAACGGATTTAAGGCCGTAACAGATTTCAACCTTGAGGTTGAGGACAAAGAGTTCATCATCTTCGTAGGACCTTCCGGATGTGGTAAGTCTACCACACTTCGTATGATCGCAGGTCTGGAGGATATTTCTTCCGGAGAGTTATCCATCGATGGAAGAGTGGTAAATGACGTAGAGCCTAAGGACAGAGATATCGCCATGGTATTCCAGAACTACGCATTGTATCCGCATATGACTGTATTTGACAATATGGCATTTGGATTAAAGTTAAGAAAGGTACCGAAGGACGAGATTAAGAAAAAGGTTGAAGAGGCAGCTAAGATCCTTGATCTGGAGAAACTGTTAGACCGTAAGCCGAAGGCTTTGTCCGGTGGACAGAGACAGCGTGTGGCCATGGGTCGTGCCATCGTTCGTAATCCTAAGGTATTCCTGATGGATGAGCCGTTATCCAACCTGGATGCTAAGCTCCGTGTACAGATGAGATCTGAGATCGCTGCATTACATCAGAGATTAGGTGCTACCATCATCTATGTAACACATGATCAGACAGAGGCTATGACACTGGGAACCAGAATCGTTGTATTAAAAGACGGTGTTATCATGCAGGTAGATTCTCCTCAGAAGTTATACAATCAGCCGAACAACCTGTTCGTAGCAGGATTCATCGGATCACCTCAGATGAACTTTGTGGATGCTGAGTGTCACATCGATGGAGACAAGGCTATTTTAGAGATGCAGGATACAGTTATCACATTATCAGCAGGCAAGTCTAAGAAGCTCATCGAGGGCGGCTATGACGGAAAGACCGTTGTAATGGGTATCAGACCTGAGGATATCGATGATTCCCAGATTATGATCGATACATTCAAGGAGAGCAGCATCGAGACAGATATAACCGGATATGAGTTATTAGGTGCAGAGGTATTGTTATACTTCAGCTTTGCTGGATCTAACATGACTGCAAGAGTAGATTCCAGAACACCGGCTCGTCTTGGTGACCATATCAAGCTTGCATTCGATCCTGAGAAGATTCATGTATTTGATAAAGAGACTGAATTGACAATTACCAACTAATTCAGTACAATTTAATAAGTTAGTGCGAGAGCCCGGGTGCTAAATGCGCTCGGGCTTTTTGTTATGGTGACGAGGAAAAGAGGCTGTTGTATGATATCAAATCACAAAATACAGAATATGCTGCAGGAAATTAGTGAAATTTCAAAGACGGAATTATTGCTGTATGATGAAAAGGGTAAGTTCATAGCCAGCACAATGCGGGATTCCGTGGATTTGGGGCGTGAAGTGCTGGATTTTGCTGGTTCCATGGCAGAAATTCAGGTTTTAGCAGGTTATCATTTTTTTAAAGTGACTGTGGAACAGGAATTGGAGTATATCCTGTTGGCTAAGGCAGGCAGCGATGAAGCCTATATGGTGGGACGACTGACGGTTTGCCAGCTGCGGAATTATCTGTTGAATAATCGGGAACAATCCGATAAGAATAGTCTTATGCAGAATATTCTGTTGGGCAATATGCTTGTGGTAGATATGTATAACAAAGCCAAGAAACTACATATTGAGCAGGCAAAGCGTCTGGTTTATGTGATTGAGGTGGAAGGGAAAAAGGACCCCTTGATCGTGGAACTTGTGAAAAATCTTGTGGCAGATCACAGCAAGGATTTTGTTACAGAGGTGGATGAACAGAATGTGGTTCTGATCAAGCAGGCATCTGACATGAACGGAGATGAAGATGCACTGATTCTGGCCAAGCAGATAGTGGATAATCTTCAGACCGATGCTATGGTGAAGGTGCGGGTTGGATATGGTAATTTTGTGGACACTTTGCCGGACATTGCACGGTCCTACCAGGAAGCGAAAATGGCCCTGGAAGTGGGAAATATTTTTTATGCCGAAGAGAGCACCATTTCCTACAGCAAGTTGGGCATTGGAAGATTGATTTATCAGATTCCCATGAGTCTGTGTGAAATGTTCATAAAGGAAGTGTTTGGAGATCGTCCGCTGGATCTGGACGAGGAGACCCTTAATACAATACAAAAGTTTTTTGATAACAACCTGAATATCTCGGAAACAGCCAGACAGCTGTATATCCACAGAAATACGTTGGTGTATCGCCTGGAGCGGTTGGAAAAAATCATCGGACTTGATATCCGCAAATTTGAAGATGCCATGACTTTTAAGATTGCTATGATGGTGGTGGCGCATATGAATCATGAGTAAGAAAGCTATGAAAAAAAGTAAAGAAGAAAAACTTCAAAAACAGGCACTGAAACAGGCCGAAAAGAAAGAAAAGCGAGAAAAAAGGGAACAACATATAAAGTCATCCCGCGGTGAGATACGATGGGATAAGCTGGACAATACCGCACATATTTTCCCGGTGATTGCCGGGGAGTCCATGAGCAATGTGTATCGGATTGCAGTGACGTTGACGGAGAATATTGACCCGGAGATTTTGCAGGAAGCGCTGAATATGGTGTTGCCTAAAATGGCGGGCTTCAATCTCAGGCTGCGTCAGGGAATGTTCTGGTATTATTTTGAGGAAAACGGAAAGCCGGCACCCGTGGTGGAAGAGGAGAAGGAATTTCCCTGCCGGTTTATCCATCAGAATAAAAACCGGAGTTATCTGTTCCGGGTGAGCTATTATAAAAAACGTATCAATCTGGAAGTGTTCCATGTGCTTACCGACGGAATGGGGGGAATCAATTTCCTGAAAGAATTGACCTACCAGTATTTGCGGTTGGCACACCCGGCTCTGCGGGAGCAGATGGGGGATCAGTTGAACAGTGATACTTCTTTGAACCGGGAAGACAGCTTTTTGAAAAATTATCACAAAAGTCACGCAAAGGGCTATAAGACTAAAAAAGCATATCTGGTTAAAGGAGAATATCTGCGCAAGGAAGAGCTGGGTGTGATACATGGAAGCATGCCCGTGTCCGGATTAAAGGATGTCTGCCACAGATATCAGGTCAGTATCAATGAATATCTGGTGGCAGTGTTTGTCTGGTCCGTGTATCAGGAGTATCTCCATGGCATGCCGTCAAAACGCCCCATTCGTGTTGCAGTGCCGGTGAATCTGCGGCCGTATTTTAAGTCTATTACCACAAAGAACTTTTTTATTATGGTTTCGGCGGAATACGCGGCGGAGAACGAAAATGAGAGTTTTGAAACTGTTCTGGCGGCGGTGACGGAAAGTCTGCGCAGTCAGATTACAAAGGAACATCTGGAAGAACTTTTTTCCTACAATGTTTCCAATGAAAAGCATTTGATAGCCAGGGCGGTGCCGCTGCCTCTTAAAAATATTGCTATCCGATATGTATATACTTCTGCAGCGCTGGCCAATACCTCCACCGTGACCAATATCGGGAATATCAAGGTGGCAGATGAGTATCAGCCTTATATCCAATCTTTTCACGCGTTTCTCGCTATGTCAAAAGGCCAGGATATCAAGGGAACTATCTGTTCCTATGGGGATACGCTGGTATTTACCTTCAGTTCTATCTTGCGGGATACATCCATACAGAAATGTTTTTTCCGAAAGTTGGCTGAGGATGGAATCAGTGTCAGTATAGAGAGTAATGGAGCGTATTATGAGTAAATGTAAAGTTTGTCATGTAGACATCAGGGATGAGAGCAGTGTTTGTCCTCTGTGTCACAATGTCATTGAACAGGATGACAGCAGCGAGAATTTTTATCCCGACGTACGTTTTTTTACTAAAAAAATGCGTATGGTGTCTAATGTTATGTTGTTTTTGATCATCGTTATTGCTGCGGTGGTGACTTATATCAATTATGCATGCACGAACGGGTTCTGGTGGAGTTTCATTGTGGATGCAGGCCTGGTTTACGTGTATCTGGTTTTCCGCTTTGTGATTTTGGGCAACAGCGGATATCGGGTGAAGATGATGGGAATGACCTTGGTATCTATCCTTTATCTTCTCCTTATCGACTGGGTAACCGGTTATCGCGGGTGGGCGTTGAATTTTGTGCTCCCGGGGGCAATTTTGGTGCTGGATCTGGGAATTTTTGTCCTGATGTTTGTGAATTTACGGAATTGGCAGAGCTATCTGCCACTCCAGTTGTGGATGGTGGTGTGCAGCCTGGTGCCGGGACTGTTTTGCCTGATTCACTGGATTACGCTTCCGGTTTTAAGTGTGGTTGCTTTTGGTGTTTCGCTGTTTTTGTTTTTGGGAACCCTGATCATCGGAGACCGGCGGGCAAGAACGGAATTGAAAAGAAGATTTCATGTAAGGTAGAGAAATGGAAGAGAATAAGAAATTCGAGAAAAAGATTCCTCCGGAGGATGAAACAGGGAAAAACGACGGGGTAGAAACACAAAACGAGGATACGGTCAGCAGACGGGGGAGAATGGTCTGTAATCTGATGACCCGTATGACAAGGGATCATTTGATCGGAAAGAAGATTCAAAACGGCGAGCTGCGGCAAAAACTGGTGGAACCACCATGGAAATGTCCGGATTGTTTCCTGATGCAGAAAATTTCCATGCCGAATTTTGACATGGAGCTGTTGACCTCTGTGGTAATGCCCAGAGAGGACCGGGTAATCCTTCAACTGCACGGTGGCGGATATGTGGGAAAAATGCATAATGGATACCGGAATTTTGCCGGGTTATACAGTGAAGTGGGCAAGGGGCTCAGCGTTTTGACCATTGATTACCGTGTGGCACCGGAGCACCCGTTTCCGGCGGCTTTGGAGGATGCGGTGGCGGCTTTTGACTGGCTGCTTCGCTGCGGCTTTGAACCGGAGCAGATCGTTGTGGCAGGGGACTCTGCAGGGGGAGGATTGGCTTTGGCATTGTGCCTTTACCTGAAGGATGAGAAACGCCGGCTGCCCGGTGGAGTGATTGCCATGTCGCCCTGGGCTGACATGACATCCAGCGGAGATTCATACCGTTATAATTATGATAAGGATCCGTTGTTTGGCAGTACCCGGGACAGTCTGGTCTATAACAGGGACTATGCCGGAAGTCATGATCTGACAGATCCTTATCTGTCGCCGATTTTTGGGGATTATACAGGATTTCCGCCTATGCTGATACAGGCTGGCGGGTTGGAAATGCTTTTGAGTGATTCCCTGACTGTTGCAGAGAAGGCAAAAAGTCAGGGGGTAAGAGTACGTCTCAGTGTCTATGAGGGAATGTTTCATGTATTTCAAATGGCACAGCTTTTGCTTCCGGAGTCCAAGCGTGCCTGGGCGGAAGTGGGAAGATTCCTTGAAATACTGGACCGGGAAAAACAGTAAAACATTGCGGTCTAAACTATTCCTTAGACACCAGATGAGATACGTCCAGATAGCAGGGAAGGCCGTTTTTGTATTTGATTTCCGGCTCGCCCTGGATCAAGGGCTCAAGATAATCAACCAATGGCTGTAGTATATCGTTGCCTCTGTCATTGATCCATTCCCTGGGAACGGATTTTGCTTCATTGGCAATGCCGTCAATCTTTGCATAATCATACTGGATGGAGTACGGGGTATTACAGCTTCGCTTCATGATTACCATGGCGGCTGTGATTCCCTCCTCTGCCAGAGAAACGGCCTTTTGTCCAGAGGCAAAGGCCTCTTTTAAATCGGTGGCACTGGCCAGATGTGCAGCGCAGCGCTGTAACACATTCACCTCCACAGAGCGCACCTTTACGTTAATGTTGTCCTTGATGAGGTATTCCATTGCTTTGCCCACACCGCTGAGCTGGCTGTGGCCAAAGGTGTCGGCAATGCTCTCGCCGCAGCTTACATAGTTGCCGGAAGCATCATGGATGCCCTCGGAGACGGCAACGATCACATTGTCCTGTTTTTTCAACAGATCGCGCACATCGGAAAGAAATTCATCCTTATCAAAATTTGTTTCCGGAAGATAGATCAGATGAGGCGCGGAATTGTATTCGTTTCTGGCCAGAGCTGAGGCTGCGGTGAGCCATCCGGCATCTCTGCCCATAATTTCCACGATCGTCACACTTTTCACGGCATAGATAAAAGTATCGTGTGCAATCTCTAAAATGGAAGACGCAATATATTTGGCTGCGGAGCCGAACCCGGGTGTGTGATCTGTCACCGTCAGGTCGTTGTCAATGGTTTTGGGAATACCAATGATCCGTACAGGACTGCCGATCTGCGCGCCGTATTCGGAAAGCTTCAACACGGTATCCATGGAGTCATTCCCGCCAATGTAAAAGAATGCAGCGATTTCCATCCGCTCAAATTGTTTAAAAATGAAGCTGTAAGAAGAATCATCGTCCCGGTAATTGGGGAGTTTAAACCGGCAGGATCCAAGATACATAGCCGGGGTATGGATCAACTGGTCCAAAAGCTCCGGGGAGTGAATGGTTTCGGTAAGATTTAATATGTGATTATCCAGTATTCCTAAGATTCCGTTCACGGAGCCGTATACCTTGTCAAAACAGCAGGAATCGGCTACGCCTTTAATTACGCCGGCCAGACTGGCGTTGATAGCCACGGTGGGACCGCCGGATTGTGCAACAATACAATTTCTCATATGAATACTCCTATCTCAATATTTGAAATTTGTCAATATATCTCTCCGACATATTTTTGAAA
>JBJELW010000082.1:0-55661 GCA_051879315.1 Roseburia sp. | reverse complement strand
GGTAGAAGGAAGTGGAAAAGGAAAATATGTTTTCCGTCAGTAAGTGTGTCCGCACCCACCTTTTATATTTGCGTTCATACTCTGAAGGGTGTATAATAAACAAATGCATAAAATGCATGGGGTGGAAAAACGCCTTATCTTACTAGGGATGAGTGTAGGAGAGGATAATGAAACGAAAGACAAAATTTGTCATAGGAAACATCGCCCTGGTGGTGTTTGGAATCCTCCTGTTTGCGGTGGGATTTAATTACACTTGGGCAAGGATGCAGGTGACCTGTCGGTTTGACCCTGACTATGGCAATGTGAATGGTGAGGAGGCTGCAGTTTACTGGGCAGCTGAGGACGCATCTTTTTCATCCGGGGATGTTCGGATAGAACGCATAGAGGATAATCAGGTAACTTTTGATCTGCCTAGGATGGATATGCAGGATTCCCGGTGGCGCCTGGAGATTTGTACTTCCCAGAGTCAGTACGCCATTTCGGAATTCTGGATTACCTATGGTGGGAAATGTATCCTGTGGGAAAATGCAGCAGTGTGGTACGATTCGGTGGAGGATGTGGAGCACTGCACAGTGGAAATATCCGATGATGTGATTTTGTGCTACCCGGATGGCGAGACGGTGAGTTATGACATCAGTGAGGGATATACAGAGAGGCTTTGCACGGCGGCACAGAAACAGAACAGAAAGCGTATCACCTTTGTAATGATGCTGGTGTATCTGTTTTATGGTCTTTGTATCGTGGCCTTTGCAGGCAGGAGAACCGAACCGCTGGATCGTAAAAAGTATATTTTGACAGCCGGAGCGGTGGATATCTTTTTCACTTTGGGAATGGTGCTGCTCTATGCAGAGAGGTATCTGAAGGGGAATTTCGGAACGGTGGATCTGGGACAGCTGATCTATCACATTCGTGCGCCCCTGGAGGGCACCAACATGTCCGTCTTTTACGGAGCAATCCGGAACGGTGTGATTCTGGCGATAGCATGTATTATCCTGTTGGCACTGGTGGAACTGGTTTTGTGTAAAATGAAGAGGGACCGGGGATTTTTGTGCTGGCTGGCATTGGGAAGCGTGCTGTTGTACGGATTGACCGTGGTGATGTTTGATTATGATTTTGATATGGTGGATTATTTTATCTATACCCACCAGAACTCCACCATCTATGAGGATTATTATGTGGATGGCCGGGAGGTGGAACTCACGTTTCCGGAGGAGAAGCGGAACCTGATCTATATTTATCTGGAGTCCATGGAGACCACCTATGCGGATACGGCAAGTGGGGGAGCCATGGGAGATAATTATATCCCGGAACTGACCCGGCTGGCTTCCGAGAACATTGACTTCTCGCAGGATGAAGAAATCAATGGAGCCTATGCGGTGTCCGGTGCGGGATTTACCATGGGCGCGCTGGTGGCCCAGACTGCAGGCGTTCCCATTAATGAGAATCTTTTTAGTGGGGACATGCTGGATGAAAACTGGGATTCGGAGAATACGTATCTGCCAGGAGCCTGGACCATTGGGGATATTCTGCAGGAGCAGAATTATCATCAGGTGTTTATGATTGGTTCGAACGGAGCCTTTGCCGGGCGTGCTTCCTATTTTCGGAGCCACGGAGACTATGAGATTCTGGACTATGACGTGGCGGTGGAGAATGGATGGATTCCTTCGGACTATTATGTGTGGTGGGGCTATGAGGATGAAAAACTCATTGCCTTTGCCAAGGAGGAAATCTTGGCACTGGCTGCAGAGGATGAGCCCTTTAACTTCACGATGCTGACGGCGGATACACATTTCACAGGTGGCTATGTGTGCGACTTGTGTGAGAATAATTACGAGCAACAGTATAGTAATGTGATCGCCTGCTCAGACAAACAGATTGCAGAGTTTGTGCAGTGGATCAAAGAGCAGGATTTTTACGGGAATACTACGATTGTCATTGTGGGGGACCATCCCACTATGGATTCTGCCTACATCGAGGAGGAAGGAGCCCTGGGATATGACCGGAAGGCATATTTTACATTGATCAATCCTGCGGAGGGCTGCAGTGAGCTGGAACAGTACCGGGTATATTCCACGCTGGATATGATGCCAACAACCCTGGCTGCTATGGGTGTGTCTATAGAAGGAAACCGGCTGGGCCTGGGAGTCAACCTTTTTTCTCAGGAACCAACCCTGTGTGAGGAACTTGGAATTGACGAGCTGAATGTCCAGCTGAAGAAAAATTCCAAGCTGTACTCCGGTCAATTGTTGTACAGTAAATAGATTACGTTGGTTCGGGCGATATATTCTAGGAGGAACGCTATGAAGATAAAAAAGAGATGGATCGCATTGCTGATTCTTTTAGTTGTGGCGGCAGTGGTGATTGCAGTGATCTGTTATCGGAAAAGTCAGGAAAAGGACGAGCTGTATGTGTATCTGGTGACTACCGCACAGACAGAAAATCAGGCTAAAGATATTATGATGGGCGGAGATGCCAATGCGCCTCTGACAGATCAGGGAGTGCAGCAGGCCAAGGAACTGGGTCTGGGCCTGATGAATGTGAAGTTTAAGAGTGTTTACTGCAGCAGCACGGACCGGGCGAAGAGTACCGCGGAATACATCCTGCTGGAGAGTGGACAGGAGAAGCTTAGCATCCACCGGGAGCAGAATCTTCGTGATATCCTTTTAGGGGATGCGGAGGGATTGACCCGGGCTCAGGTGGCTGACTGTTACGGTGATATTTTCGGTGATGTGACGGATGAGACCTTTGTATCTCCCGCCGGCGGAGAAAGTGCTTACAACTTTGCCAATCGTTTTGGAAATACATTGCTGCAGCTTATTCAGGACAAGGCATCTGCCGGTGGCAATATGCTGGTGGTGGCTGAGGACTCCGCAATCTATTATCTGCGGCAGCAGTTTCCTGCAATCGTGGGAGATGAGTCATTGACGGAGGGCGGCGTCTGTGTACTTCACTATGAGGACGGGGATTTGACACTGGAAGCCTTCAATGATACCACTTATCTGGTCAAGGGGCAGAATATGGCAGACACCATCCCGGCCCTGCAGATCGATATTATTGCAAATCCCACCACGGTACATCAGGAGGCAGGTCTTCTGGAGGGATGTACGGACTCTGCTTTGAGCGAAGGCGGAATCGCAGATGTAAAGCGACTGGTTCCCCAGCTTTCACTGGGAAATGTGTTGGAAGTGTACTGCAGTAGTATGGACCGGGCAGCGGAGACGGAGAGCTATGTCATTAAGGATGATGATATGAAGATTACATACACCAGCAAGCTGGATGAGATGGATTTCGGGGACATGGAGTCAGGCAGCATGGTGGAGTTGGAACTGTTGTATCCTTCCCAGATGGAACAACTGTATAGTGAGGCGGATTATGGGCAGCTGCAGGCACCGGGTGGTGAGAACGGAGCGGTTGCCGCTTATCGCATGCACAGTGCATTGGAGGATATCGTGGAGGAGTACCAGTATTCCGGAGGTAAGGTGGTGGTGTTTACCCATCCCTATATTCTCACCGCGTTCATGAACACGTATTTTCCGGAGGAGACATACAGGGAAGAGGGAAGTATCCGATGGATATCCATGGAGTACGAAAATGATTTTACGATTTTGGAGTAATTTAGTATGATGAAGGTATATATTTGTCCGGAATGCGGCTGGATCAGAGCGGTATCCCGGAGAAAAGATGTCGAGTGCTTTAAGTGTGGCAACAAGCAGATGACCATGGCACGTATTACATACGAAAGATATGGAAACATGACGGAGTCTGAGCGGGAGGATTATGCCAAAAGCTGGATGTATATCCACCGCAAAGATGCAAAGTAGCCCGGGATGTTGAGCAGGGAGAAAGTGTAAGGGGTGCGATGTACAAAAAGGAACAGAAAAGTTGGATGAAGCATCTGGATTTTACCCTTCTGGATATGTTGTGTCTGGAACTGGCGTATGGTCTGGCATACCTGATCCGACTGGGTGTGCAAAATAAATACATGAACGAGCAGTACCTGCGTCTGGCTGTTGTGCTGCTGATGCTGGATGTCTGCGTGGTGTTTTTCAGTGAATCTTATAAGGGAATCCTGCGAAGAAATAATTCCCAGGAGCTGCAACAGGTGCTCATGCATACCAGCATTATCTTTGCCGGTATGGTGGTTTATATGTACGTGGTGCAGCGCTCCATTATCTTCTCCAGACAGTTGATGTTCATCTATTGGGTGCTGTCCATTGTGTTTGAATTTATTGGACGTTCAGCCCTTAAGGTTTTTCTGAAAAAGAAGATGATGAACGAAAAACGGCTGTCTTCGTTGGTGGTGGTCACCACGGAGGAGCTGGTGGAGTCCTGCCTGAAAGAGTTTGAGAATCTTCCTTACCGGGAGTTCGCAGTGACCGGCGTTGTGATTGTGGATGCATCGCGAAAGGGAAATACGGTGCGGGGAATTCCTGTGGTGGCCAATGCGGATGATTTCTTTGAGTATGTCCGCACCAATGTGGTGGATGAGGTATTCATCAACGGGAATACCATCTCCAGCAGTCAGGCGTTGGCAGATGAACTGTTGGAGATGGGAATTACGGTGCATTTTAATCTGGTGCATGAGTCGAAACTCATGCCCAACAGGGTCATTGGAAAATGCGGCAAGTATGTGGTCCTGACTTCCAGTATGTGCATCGCCAGCCCCAGGGAGCTGTTCATTAAGAGAGCGGTGGACATTCTGGCAGGTGTGGTGGGATTGCTGATTATGGTAGTGGCTTTCCTGATTTTTGCCCCCATCATAAAGATCCAGTCTCCGGGGCCGGTGTTTTTCTCCCAGATCCGTGTGGGGAAAAACGGACGGAAGTTCCGCTTCTATAAGTTCCGCTCCATGAATGTCAATGCGGAGGAGCAAAAAGAGGAGCTGATGGAACAAAATGAGATGTCCGGGCACATGTTTAAGTTGAAAAATGATCCTCGGATCTTCCCCATAGGAAAGTTTATGAGGAAATATTCCATTGATGAGCTGCCTCAGTTCTGGAATATCCTGAAAGGGGATATGAGTCTGGTGGGCACCCGCCCGCCCACCGAGGAGGAGTTTGCAGCCTATGAGGCACACCATAAGGCCCGCCTGGGAATCAAACCGGGACTCACCGGCATGTGGCAGGTCAGCGGACGCAGCGATATTCAGGATTTTGAGGAAGTGGTCCAGCTGGACACCTATTATATCGCCAACTGGTCACTGTTCTTGGATTTCAAGATCATTTTTAAGACATTAAAGGTGGTTATAACCGGAAAAGGATCGGAGTAGCATGGGAATTGGCAAGAAAGCACGGTATCTGTCGGCTATGGTGCAAAAACACGGCTTGACGGGTCTGGTGGTAAAGTATCTGGAGCGGCGGAACGACCGGGAGGAACAGGAATATCAGAGAAACTGGCGGAAGGAGACTTTGCGTCCGGAAGAGTGGGAGATGCAGCGACAGACCCGGTTTCAGCGGATGCCGCTGATTTCCGTGGTGGTGCCTGCCTATGAGACGCCGGAGCCGTTTTTGCGGGAACTGGTGGCATCCTTAAAGCAGCAGTCTTATGAAAACTGGCAGTTGTGTATCGGAGACGGCAGTGTCTCTGACAGTACACAGCGTCTGTTGGAACAACTGAGTAAGGAGGATGACCGTATCACTTTTTGCCGGCTGAAAGAGAATGGCGGTATTTCTCATAATACCAATGCCGCCATCGGTTTGGCGAGAGGAAGTTATGTTGGGTTTATGGACCACGATGACTGTCTGGCACCCAACGCATTGTTCGAGGTGGTACGGAAGCTGAATGAGGAGCCCGAATGCCGTGTCATCTATACGGATGAGGATAAGATCGACGCTTCCGGAGAGGAGCATTTTCGCCCGCATCGGAAACCGGATTACAATCCGGAACTGCTGCGGCATTATAATTATATCTGTCATTTTGTGGTGGTGGAGAGGGAACTGTTAGAACAGGTGGGATGCCTGCGCAGCGCCTATGACGGTTCTCAGGATTATGACCTTCTGCTGCGGCTGTCGGAGCAGACAGACCGGTTTGGTCATATTGATTTAGTTTTATACCATTGGCGGGCACATAGTCAGTCCACGGCGGGCAGTTCCCTTTCCAAGGATTATGCTTATGAGGCAGGATTGCATGCGCTGGAGGACTACGTGAAACGCAACACCCTTCCCGCAGTAGTCACTGCGAAAAAGGGACGGCAAAGCTATGGGGTGCGTTATCTCCCCGGCTCTTGCAGTCTGTCGGTGATTGATATCAGGAACCGGGAGCAGTGGGAGAAACTTACCGGGGATGAGGGGGCGGAGGAATATGTGCTCCTATATGACGGAGCCCGGGTGAAAAAGCTCACGGCAAGACAGCAGAGAGAGATGCTGGGTTTCACCCAGGTGGAAAAAGTGGGGATGGTGGGTGTGCGCTTATCAACCCATGGCAGACTGTTGTCTGCAGGGTATGTCCGGAAGCAGGATGGCACATTGCAGGAGCAGTTCGCCGGTCTGCCGGTGCATTTTCACGGCCCCTTCGACCGGGCAGTGATCCCCCAGAACGTGGCGGCAGTCCCCTTGGCCTGCGTGTTGATCCATAAAAGATTTCTGCCGCAATTGGCGGAGCTTTTTGCCAGCACTGCGGTGGAGAATCTTCCCCTTGCCCTGGCCGATCAGGTGCGCCGGGCGGGCTATCAGGTGATACTGGATGCGGAGATTACGCTGCCCTGCAAGAAGTTTCGCAATCGCTGGAGCTAAGGTAATCTGAAAGGATAGAAGAATGAAGGACGTTTTTATAATTGGAAGTAAAGGAATACCGGCCCGGTACGGAGGATTCGAAACGTTTGTGGAAAATCTCACCCGGGGACAGAAAAGTTCAGAGATTCGCTATCATGTGGCGTGTATGGAAGAGACAGAACGGGAATTTGTCTACAATGGCGCCAACTGTTTTTCCATCAAACCGCTGCCCATCGGACCGGCAAGGGCAGTGTGCTACGATCTGGCGGCTTTTAGCCGCTGCCTGAAGCAGATTCGCCGGGAGCAGCTGAAGGATCCGGTGGTGTATGTGTTGGCCTGCAGAATCGGCCCTTTTACGGGATTTTTAAAAAGAAGACTGAAACGGCTGGGAGGTACACTGTATGTAAATCCGGACGGGCATGAATTTAAGCGGGCAAAATGGAACCGGCCAATCCGTGCGTACTGGCGATTTTCCGAGCGGCTTATGGTAAAGCATGCGGACAAAATGATCTGCGATTCAAAGAATATGGAACAATATATTCGCACAGAATATGAGTGCTATCAGCCGGATACGATGTTTCTGGCCTACGGCACTAATGTGAAGGACGACTTTCAGAACACGGGAAACGTGACGGAATGGCTGCAAGAACATGATCTGCAGGAAGATGGGTATTATCTGGTGGTGGGCCGTTTCGTGCCGGAGAATAATTACGAGACCATGCTGCGGGAATTTATGGCATCGGACACCACCCGTAATCTGGTGCTGATCACCAATGTGGAGGAAAATGATTTTTACAGGCGGCTGAAGGAGGAGACTCATTTTGACCGGGATCCCCGTATAAAGTTTGTGGGGACCGTGTATGATGAAACGCTGCTGGCCCGGATACGCAGTATGGCCCGGGGCTATCTTCACGGACATGAGGTGGGCGGGACTAACCCTTCCCTTCTGGAGGCACTGGCCACAACAAAAGTAAATCTTCTGCTGGATGTGGGATTTAACCGGGAAGTGGGAGAGGACGGAGCGCTCTATTGGACGAAGGAGGCCGGATCTCTGCGGACGCTGCTGCATCAGGTGGATAAAATGGACGAAACGGAGCGGCAGCATTTAGCGGACATGGCACGGAAACGCATGCGGGAACATTACAGCTGGGAATCTATTGTGGAGCAGTATGAGAAGCTGTTTCTTGCCACATAGACAAGTGTGTTCAAATAGGATTTTGTATGGAAATAAAAGGGAGTAAGAAATGAGAAAATATGTGATTTCAGTTGCAGTAGTGACTTACAATGGAGAGAAATATATCAGACAACAGTTGGATAGTATTCTGGCGGGGCTGGATGCCATGGATCAGGTGATCGTGTCCGACGACGGTTCCACAGATGCCACAAGGGATATCGTACAGGAATATATGAGGAAGGATTACCGGGTTCAGCTGATAGACGGACCGGGACAGGGTGTGATCGCCAATGTGGAGTGTGCCCTCAGAAACTGCTATGGGAACTACATTTTTCTGGCGGATCAGGATGATGTGTGGGCAAAGGATAAGGTGCAGGTGGTGATGGAAACATTCCGAAAAACCGGTGCCTATCTTGTGATGCATGATGCCAGGGTGATGGACCAAAACTGTGAGAAAGTGTTGAAACCGTCCTTTTTTTCCTATCGCCACAGCGGAAAAGGGGCTGTGAGAAACATCATCAAAAATTCCTACATGGGCTGCTGTATGGCATTTCGCAAAGAGGTTTTGAATCAGGTGCTTCCCATTCCCAGGGATATCCAGATGCATGACCAGTGGATTGGTGTAGTGTGTGATCGGATGTATCACCGGACGGTGCTGATTCGCAAGCAGCTGTTGGATTACCGGAGACATGAAAACAACGTGTCGGACTTCTCACACAACACTTTTTCTGTGATGGTGAAAAACCGGATAAAATTTATTAAGCGTTTATTAAAACGTGAGCAGGCTGGTTGACACACTTTTTTTTTTATTATATATTTAATTGAGTTAAGTGGGTTAGCAACAAATGGCTTTTTCAGTAGTAATGGGAGAGGATATGGCGGATAAAAAGAAGAAAAATACAACCGGAAAAAAGAAATTAACGAAAAAGCAGCGAGGAAAGAGAAAGGTAATTTTACTTATCGCAGAGCTTTTGGTACTGCTGATTCTTGTGGGCGTTTTGTATGTGGTTATGAAACTGGACTCCATGAATGAGGGCGAGCTGGATGAGACGGATCTGGCCATCAATATTGACGAGGAAACCCAGCAAATGCTGGAGGGATATACAAATATTGCATTGTTTGGACTGGACAACCGAAGCAGTGGCAATTATGACACCGGAAACAGCGATGCCATCATGATTGCCAGCATCAACAATGACACCAAGGAAGTGCGGATCGTTTCTGTTTATCGTGATTCTTATCTGGCGGTGGATGATAAGGATACACTGCGAAAGGTGAATTATGCATATGCTAAGGGTGGCCCCCAGGGAGCAGTCAAGGCACTGAATAAGAATCTGGACTTAAATATTACCGAGTATGTGGCGGTGGATTTTAAAGCCCTGGCGATGACCATTAACAAGCTGGGCGGCATTGATCTGACCATCACGGAGGCAGAAGCTAATAACGAATATACCAGAGCATATATCGATGAGATGAATGAGAAGTTTGGCGCAAATGCATCTTATCTGCCCAGCGGCGAGAATGTACATGTGGATGGATGGCAGGCTACGGCCTATGCCCGTCTTCGTGCCATCGGGGATGATTACGGTCGTACTGAGCGGCAGAGAACAGTCATCAGTAAGATGGTGGAGAAGGCGAAACAGTCCGATCTGGCCACTCTGACTGGTATCATTAATGAGATGACGGATTACATCGGCACCAGCCTTACTGCATCCGAGATTATTGGTCTTGCAGCCAGCATGCAGGATTATGAACTGGTGGACACACAGGGATGGCCATTCCAGCTCACCACCGGTACTACTTCCGGCGGGGCGGCTGTCGTGATTCCCACCGATCTGGAGACGAATGTAGTTCTGTTACATGAATATCTGTTTGGTACGGATGGTTACCAGCCTTCGACTGTGGTCAGCACACTGAGCCAGCGGATTTCTGCTGATACGGGCACCAATTCCGGAAGTACCACAAGAGATACCACGCCGGAGGGGCTGGGGAATACGGATTCTTCGGACACACAGGAAGAAAGTGAATAAGAAAAACAGCAAAAGGGAGACAGTATGGCAAAAAAGGTTTTGATATGGTGCGCAAAGGTAGTTGCAGCCGGAATCACAGCGTTTGGCATTCTGGCTCTTTTTTGCGTCTTTTATTATAATCCGCCGGTGCATGTGGCCTGTGAAGATGGGGCCACCTGTTATAAGCGGGAGCCGGGGAGCTATTGGTCCCGGGGAACGGAGGGATTTGCATCCGGCAGAATTGATGAGAATGGGTACAACAACAGCTATAATACGGATACGGATCACATTGATCTGTTGATGATGGGCTCCTCCCAGACGGAGGGACTTTATGTGGATGACGATCTGTGCGCGTCCCGGCTGCTCGGCGAAATGTTCGCACAGGATGGGCGGGATTATAAGGTTTACAATATCGGCATGTCCGCCCACACTATCTATCAGAATGCATACAATCTGGACACTGCCCTGTCTGTCTATGAGCCCGCCCGCTATGTGGCTATTGAGACAGGTGTGGTGTCCTATGACGGCGTGCAGTATCAGGCAATTGTGGATGGAAGTTATGAGGAGATCGTATTGCCGGAATATCCGGCGGTGCTGGACTGGGCACAGCGGGTTCCCTACGTGAAACTTTTATATCAGCAGTATAAGAATTATCAGAGTCAGGATCTGTCGGACGATCCGGTGGATGCGGGGGCGGATGCATATTATTCTGATGCAGGCATACAGTCCACGGAAAACCTTCTGGATTATATGAATGAACGGGTGACAGCCCAAGGTTGTACACTAATCCTGTATTATATTCCGGAGGTGGGGTTTGATTCCGACGGCAACATGTATTTTGCATCGGATGAGAGTACCCGGGATACTTTTGCGGCTATGTGTCAGGAGCGTGGAATCCTGTTTGTAGATATGGCCCGGAGGATGCAGCAGGCCTATGAGGAAGATGATGTGGTGGGAACCGGTTTTTCCAATACCACGGTGGGTTATGGACATTTGAACCGGGAGGGACATGCCATGCTGGCGGAAGAGATTTATCAGGCCATTGACGGAAAGGAGGCAAAGCCATGACATTTGCAAGCGTGAGCTTTCTACTCTTTTTTGTGGTGGTGCTTTTGGTACAATGGCTGGTGTTTTATGTGCTGCCTCTGCAGGAGAAACGGCGGAATTCGGTGAGCCATATTTGTCTCTGGATCGCCAGCTATGTGTTCTATGGCTGGTGGGATGCACGGTTTCTCACCCTGTTGCTTGGAGTTACGCTGGTGGCCTTTTTTACGGCGGCTCCCCGGGTGGAGAACAGACCGGTGCAAAGCAGGGTGCGCCTCGGAATCGGGGTAGGAGTTCCCCTTTTGGTGCTGGGAGTATTTAAATATTTTGATTTTTTTGTGGAGAGTTTTTGCCAGGCATTCGGTCTGGAGCCCTGTGCGGGTCTGTCCCTGATTCTGCCGGTGGGAATCTCTTTTTATACCTTTCAGTCATTAAGCTATACCATTGATGTGTATCAGGGAAAAATTCCCCGGGAGAAAAGTTTCGTGCGGTTTGCACTTTATATCAGCTTTTTCCCGCAGTTGGTGGCGGGGCCTATCGTCAAGGCGGCGGATTTTTTGCCCCAGCTGAATCAGAACCGGAGAATCACGCTGCACCGGTTGGAAAAAGGTCTCCAGATTTTTGTGTTTGGTATGTTTAAAAAGGTTGTGCTGGCGGACAATCTTTCCATCTTTGTGGATGAGGTGTTTGAAACACCGGGAATGTTTTCTTCCGGTACTGTGGCACTGGCTGTGATTTCCTATGGGATACAGATCTATATGGACTTTTCCGGCTATTCGGATATGGCCATTGGATGTGCCCACTGCCTGGGATATGACCTGAACCGCAACTTCAATCTGCCGTATCTTTCCCGGAATGTGTCTGAGTTTTGGAAACGCTGGCACATCAGCCTGTCCGGATGGCTGCAGCAGTATCTGTATATCCCGCTGGGCGGGAACCGGAAGGGAGAATTGCGTACCTATCTGAATCTGATGATCACCATGCTTCTGGGCGGTCTTTGGCACGGTGCAGGCTGGAACTTTGTGGTCTGGGGCGGGCTGCACGGCGCAGCCCTCTGTGTGCACAAGATGTATTGTAAGTGGCGGAAAAAGAAGAAAGCTGGGGAGCCACCACTGCCGGTTCGTGTGGTGAATATTCTGCTGACAGATCTGTTCGTACTGTTTTGCTGGATTTTTTTCCGGGCAGAGGATTTTTGTCAGGCCCGGCAGGTGCTGAGGCAGATATTTAGTTTTCAGTCGGGGGTAAGACATATTTATTCCTGGAGCATAGTGGCACTGATCCTGGTAATAGCTGCCACCTTTGTGGCGGTTTTTGCGGCTTATCGTCAGAGGAAACAGGGCAAGACAGTGAAATCTATTGACGGGTTTTATCCGGTGATGGATTTGAACAGATACTGGTGCCTGGTGGTGTTCTTTGTGGAAATCGGACTGATACTGGGATTGGCCTATGTGGGAGGAAGCCCTTTTATTTATTTCCAGTTTTAAAGGAAAAAAGGGTGGATAGGATAGCTTTTTTTTGATATAATGCACGCGAAGGCAAAAGTGAACATAAACATTATGAGGTTAATTTAATCTAGGAGGATATATTATGTGTGGAATCGTTGGTTACATTGGTAGAAAGCAGGCAGCTCCCATTTTGCTGGATGGGTTGGCAAAGCTTGAGTACCGGGGCTATGACTCAGCCGGTATGGCGGTTTATGACGGAGAGAAGATCAATATCTCAAAGGCAACCGGCCGCCTGAAGGTGTTGAGTGAGCTGACACATGAGGGGGCGACACTGCCGGGCTCTGTGGGAATCGGGCACACCCGTTGGGCTACCCACGGAGCACCCACCGATACCAATGCCCACCCGCATTTTAACGAGAGCGGAACCATTGCGGTGGTTCATAACGGAATTATCGAAAACTATTTGAAACTGAAGAAGAAAATGATTGAGAAGGGCTATCAGTTCCATTCAGAGACGGACACCGAGGTGGTGGCTCATCTGTTGGATTACTACTACAAGGGAGATCCTCTTGAGGCTATCACCAAGGTGATGCACCGGGTGGAGGGTTCCTACGCTTTGGGAATTATTTTCGCAGAGAATCCGGATGTGATCTACGCAGTGCGAAAGGACAGTCCGTTGATTGTGGGACAGGGCGAGGAAGGGAATCTGATCGCATCTGACGTTCCAGCTGTCTTAAAGTATACCAGAGAGGTGTATTTTATCGAAAACGAAGAGATTGCAAAGCTTTCTGAAAATGATATCGCCTTCTTTAATATGGATGGGGAACCCATTGAGAAGGAAGTGAAGAAGATAGAGTGGGATATTCATGCGGCAGAGAAGGGCGGCTACGAGCATTTCATGCTGAAGGAAATGTATGAGCAGCCTGCTACTGTGCGGGATACCATCAGCCCCCGGATCAAGAATGGGCAGGTCGTTATCGAGGAGCTGGGAATGAGTGATGAGGAGATCCGGGCAATCCGTAAGATACATATGGTAGCCTGTGGTTCTGCTTATCACACCGGTTTCACCAATAAATATGTCTTCGAGGGGCTGGCACGAATCCCGGTGGAAGTGGATCTGGCATCGGAGTTCCGTTACCGCAATCCTATTTTAGAGGAGGGAGAGCTGGTAATCGTCATCAGCCAGTCCGGCGAGACGGCAGACACCCTGGCTGCACTTCGCATGGCTAAGGAGCAGGGCTGCCTGACTTTGGGTATTGTCAATGTGGTGGGCAGTTCCATTGCAAGAGAAGCCGATAAGGTGATGTACACCTGGGCAGGACCGGAAATCGCAGTGGCCACCACCAAGGCATATTCTGCCCAGCTTGTGGCACAATATCTGCTGGCCATCAAGTTTGCGCAGGTGCGGGGACAGATTGATCAGCAGCAGGTGGAGGAGATGCTGAGAGACCTGAAGAAACTTCCCGAGCAGATTGAGATGCTGCTCAGTCACAAAGAGCGGATTCAGAAATATGCAAACCGTTATATTTCGGCGAAGGATGTATTTTTCCTTGGAAGAGGAATCGATTATGCCATTTCCATGGAGGGCTCATTGAAGCTGAAAGAGATTACTTATATTCACTCTGAGGCTTATGCAGCCGGCGAGTTAAAGCACGGTACCATTTCTCTGATCGAGGAGGGAACACCGGTCATCGCTGTGGCTACTCAGGATGACCTTCTGAAAAAGACCATCAGCAATATTGTGGAGGTTCGCACCAGAGGAGCCTTTGTTATGGCCGTGACCAATGAGGGCAATACAGAGATTGAGAAGACCGCGGATTATGTGATCTACATTCCGCAGACCAACCGGTACTTTACCAATTCACTGGCCATTATTCCGCTGCAGCTGTTCAGCTACTATGTGGCTGTGGGCAAGGGATGCGATGTGGATAAGCCCAGGAACCTGGCAAAGTCAGTGACAGTGGAGTAGGATTACAATAATTTGTCAAAAAATAAACACAAATCGAACACATTTACCCTGTATGATTTTCCTTAGTAAAAGGCAAACTGTGGAACAGAGAAAGGGGTAATTAATATGGATTACAATAATTATAATGGCGGTGATCAGTATCAGAATCAGTATCGTGATGCAGATTCTTACAATGCACAGTCGAATAGCCAGCCTCCGAAAAAGAAAAAGGGCGGATTCGGGAAGACCTTAGCCAAATGTGTGGCGCTGGCATTGGTCTTTGGCCTGGTGGCCGGCAGTGCATTCTGCGGTACCTCCTACTTCTGGAGGGATGTGTTTGGAAGTGAGGAGGAAAGTTCCGCCGGCCCGGTGCTTTCCCAGAGCAGCAATCTCGTGCAGACCAGTGCAGTAGCTTCCGGCAAGGTGGAAGGCTTATCGGATGTGTCAGATATTGTGGGTGAGGTGATGCCGTCCATCGTAGCCATCACCAACATGAGTGAGATTACCTATCAGACCTGGTTCGGACAAAGACAGACCCAGCAGAGTGAGAGCTGCGGCTCCGGCATCATCGTCAGCCAGGATGATAAATACATTTACATTGCCACAAATAATCATGTGGTGTCTGATGCCACTACCCTCACAGTAAAGTTCGTAGACGAGTCCACCGTCAGTGCACAGGTGAAGGGAACAGATGTGGGCAGTGATCTGGCTGTGGTTGCAGTAGCACTCAGCGATATGTCATCGGACACCATTTCCGCCATCCATGTGGCGACTCTGGGAGATTCCGATGCACTCAGCGTAGGTGAGCCGTCCATTGCTATTGGAAATGCATTGGGATATGGTCAGTCTGTCACCACCGGTGTTATCAGCGCATTAAATCGTGAGGTGACCGTGACGGATGAGATCACCGGTGCCACTGTCACCAATGAACTGGTCCAGACTGATGCGGCCATCAATCCCGGAAACAGTGGCGGTGCATTGCTGAATGCCCGCGGTGAGGTGATTGGCATAAACTCCGTGAAGTATTCCAGCACAGCTGTGGAGGGTGTAGGATACGCAATCCCCATCAATACGGCATCCCCTATTATTGAGAAATTGATTACCCGTCAGGTAGTGGATGAATCCCAGGCCGCATATCTGGGTATCTCCGGTGTGGATGTATCCGATTCCGTTTCACAGACTTACAATATGCCGGAGGGTGTCTATCTGTACAAGGTAAATGAAGGGTCTCCGGCTGAGAAGGCAGGACTTTTGGCCGGTGATATCATCACATCCTTTGACGGAACCGAGGTGGGTACCAGTACGGAATTGGAAAGTGCCATGAAGTATTGCGCATCCGGCGATACGGTGGAGGTAGTATACCAGAGAGCAGTAGAAGGGGCCTATCAGGAATATACGACTTCTATAACGTTAGGAAAAAAGAATTAGAGGATTAATTTCCGGAGCACAGCAGGAGAATTTCCCGCTGTGCTTTTTTTATTTTTGCCAGATTGCCGGCATAAAAAATTCCTTGCGGAAGATACATAGGATTATTATAATATACTTATTAGTGAACTGCGTCAGTTTATGGATATTACAAGGGAGAAAAGAATGAAGACAACTTTGGTGATTATGGCAGCCGGAATCGGCTCACGATTCGGTGGCGGGATTAAACAGTTAGAGAGAATGGGACCAAATGGAGAGATCATTATGGATTACTCCATTTATGATGCCAAGGAAGCGGGATTTGATAAAGTGGTCTTTATCATCCGAAAGGATATCGAACAGGATTTCAAGACTATCATAGGAGACCGCATTGCCAGTCAGATTGAGGTGGATTATGTTTTTCAGGATCTGGCAGACCTCCCGGAGGGGTATACAGTGCCGGAGGGCAGAACGAAACCATGGGGAACCGGTCAGGCAGTTCTTTGCTGCAGAGGAGTGGTGAAGGAGCCTTTTGTTGTGATCAACGCAGATGATTATTACGGCAAGGAAGCATTTGTGTCACTCCATGAGTTTCTGGTAACTCATCACGAGGCACCGGGCTGTTTCCAGATGGGGATGGCAGGTTATATTTTGAAGAATACCCTCAGCGAAAACGGAACTGTTACCAGAGGAGTCTGTGTGGTAGATGAGCAGGAGAATCTTAACCGGATCATCGAAACCACAGGGATTCAGCAGGTGGATGGCAGGATTGTCTGTGACAACGAGGAAGTAAAGGGCTGGATTACCGAGGATGTGAATGTATCCATGAATATGTGGGCGGCTTATCCGGATTTTCTGGATTATCTGGCAGAGGGATTCCGGGAGTTCTTAGGGACTATCGGGGAGAATCCGTTGAAAAAGGAGTATTTACTTCCCACCATAGTGGGTCAGCTGCTGGCAGAACAGAAGGCACAGGTCAAGGTGCATGAGACACAGGACCGGTGGTTCGGTGTTACTTATCTGGAGGATAAGCCGGCGGTGGTAGCTTCCATACAGAAGCTCATCGAGGATGGAATCTACCCGGAGAAGCTTTGGCAGTAGGAATACTAATTATAAACTGGAGGAATTTGACATGAAAAAAAAGAGAATTGTAATTGCATTGGGACATGAGGCTTTGGGAACCACCCTTCCGGAACAGAAGAAGGCAACCAAGCTTACCGCCAAGGCTATCGCAGATTTTATCAAGGATGAGTATCAGGTGGTGCTCTCCCACAGCAACGGCCCCCAGGTGGGCATGATCCATACCGCCATGGCTGAGTTTTGCAGGATTTATCCGGAGTATACGGCAACTCCTATGTCCGTGTGCTCTGCCATGAGTCAGGGCTATATCGGGTACGATCTGCAGAACGCTATCCGTACAGAACTTTTGAACCGGGGAATCTACAAACCGGTGTCCACTGTGCTGACACAGGTGACGGTGGACCCTTACGATGAGGCGTTTTATCATCCCACCAAGATTATTGGCCGCGTCATGTCTGCAGAGGAAGCAGAGGCAGAAGAGAAGAAAGGCAATCATGTGGTGCAGCAGGGAGAGGGATACCGCAGAATTGTGGCGGCTCCCAAGCCCATGAATATCGTGGAGATCGATGCCATCCGTGCCCTGGCAGACGCAGATCAGGTGGTGATCGCTGCAGGAGGCGGCGGCATCCCGGTGCTGGAGCAGGACAATAATCTCAAGGGCGCCAGCGCGGTCATTGAAAAGGATCTTGCGGCAGGAAAACTGGCTGACCTTTTGGATGCAGAGCAGCTGATCATCCTGACCAGCGTGGCCCGCGTCTGCCTGGACTATGGTACTTCCAACGAGCAGCCTTTAGATGAGCTTACGGTGGAACAGGCAAAGCAGTATATGCAGGAAGGACAGTTTGAGGAGGGCACTATGCTGCCGAAGATTCAGGCAGCTGTGGACTACATTGGTAATTCCGCAGTGCGTACGGTGCTGATTGCCAATCTGGAGTCTGCACTGGATGGAGTCAGCGGCCTGAAGGGAACACTGGTTCACAAGTAAGATAGGAAAAAGATGAATTTATTAACAGCAGATCATATCACAAAATCATATACGGGAAGAAAGCTTTTTGATCAGGCATCCTTTTACCTGCAGGAAGGGGAGAAGGTGGGAATTGTCGGCATCAACGGAACCGGGAAATCCACCCTCTTAAAGATCCTGGCAGGGATCGAGGAGCCGGATGAGGGGAATGTTACAAAGGCCGGACATGCGGTAATTCGGTATCTGCCGCAGATGCCGGTCTTTGATCCTGCTAAGACAGTTTTGGAAAGTGTGCTGGAGCTGGCCGGGCAGAACGCTGATGGCCAGAATGCGGGACAGAACTACAGCGGAGGATACGGGCAGGAAGCCTGGAATCTGGAAAGTACTGCCAAAAGTATGCTGACCCGGTTGGGAGTGTATAATTTTGACGAAACCACCGGACACTTATCCGGAGGGGAGAAAAAACGTCTGGCATTGGTGGCAGTGCTTTTAACACCCTGTGACATTTTGCTTTTGGACGAGCCCACCAACCATCTGGATGCGGATATGGCAGAGTGGCTGGAGGACTATCTGCGGTCATGGAAAGGCGCGATGCTGATGGTTACGCATGACCGCTATTTTCTGGACAGCGTCTGCAATCGGATTGCAGAGGTGGACAAAGGAAAGATTTACAGTTACCAGGAGAATTATTCCGGATTTCTCATGCTGAAACAGGAGCGACTGGATATGGCGGTGGCGGCGGAGCGGAAACGGCAGTCCATTCTCCGGAAGGACATCGCCTGGATGCAGCGTGGCGCCAGAGCCAGATCCACCAAGCAAAAAGCCCATATCAAGCGTTACGAGGAGCTGAAGAACCAGTCGGGGCCCCAGGTGGATGAGCAGGTGCAGATGGGCTCTGTCTCCAGCCGGATGGGACGCACCACTGTGGAACTTCACGGCATCAGTAAATCTTACGGGGAACGTGAGTTAATACAGGATTTTAGTTACATTTTTCTTAAGAATGACCGGGTGGGATTCGTGGGCCATAATGGCTGTGGAAAAACCACACTCATGAAGATTATCGATGGAAGAGTGCAGCCGGATCGGGGGGAAGTGGTGATTGGGCAGACCATTCGCATCGGATACTATTCCCAGGAGATTGAAACGGATGGGCAGGCTGGCATCGCATACATGGATCCGGACATGAAGGTGATTGATTATATTCGCAATACGGCAGAATATGTGCGGACGGAGGAAGGGCTTGTGTCTGCTTCCGCCATGCTGGAGCGTTTTCTGTTTCCCGCAGAGGTTCAGTACAGTCTGATCGGAAAACTTTCCGGAGGGGAAAAGCGCCGGCTGAATCTGCTGCGTGTGCTTATGGAGGCTCCCAACGTATTGATTTTGGATGAGCCCACCAACGATCTGGATGTGACTACTTTATCCATTTTGGAGGATTATCTGGATGATTATCAGGGGATTGTCATAACCGTGTCCCATGACCGCTATTTTCTGGATCGTATCGTCAGACGGATTTTTGCTTTCGAGCAGGATGGCATTCGGCAGTACGAGGGCGGTTATACGGATTATCTGGCCAAGCGTCCGGAGCGGGAAACTTTCACCCGGAATCAGCCCGTGGAATCAAAGAGCGGGGCGGAAAAGGAGACAGTGGATGCCAGATCCACGTGGAAAAGCGGCCGGAAGCTGAAGTTTACCTATCAGGAACAGAAGGATTACGAAGTCATTGAGGAGGAAATCGAGGCATGTGAAAAACGTCTGGAAGAGATCGATGAGGAGATGCTTGGATGCGCCAGTGATTTTGTGAAGCTGGGTCAGCTGGCTCAGGAGAAGCAGTCCCTGGAGGAGAAGCTGGAGCAGAAACTGGAGCGCTGGGAATATCTGGAGGAATTGGCTGCAAAGATTAAGTCATAACATAAAATTAAGGAGGAGTTTTCGATGAACGAAGGAAGTAACGCAATCCGTGATGCCAGATCACTGGGCATCCCGAAAATGCTGCTGCTGGGTCTGCAGCACATGTTTGCCATGTTTGGAGCAACTATTTTAGTACCGATTCTGGTGAACGGATATTTTGAGGGAGAGGGACTGTCCATTCAGGTGACCCTGATCTGCGCAGGTCTGGGAACTTTGTTTTTCCATCTTTGCTCTAAGCTGAAGGTGCCTGCATTTTTAGGTTCATCCTTTGCCTTTCTGGGTGGCTTTGCCACTGTGGCAAACCTGGATACCGGCATTTTTGCAGATATGACCATGGGAGAGAAGCTGCCCTATGCCTGCGGTGGTATCGTTGTGGCCGGTGCCCTGTATCTGGTGCTGGCTCTGGTAATCAAACTGGTGGGCGTGAAAAAGGTCATGCGTTTTCTGCCGCCTGTGGTGACCGGCCCCATCATTATCTGCGTGGGACTGTCTCTGGCACCCTCTGCGGTAAGCAATGCATCCACCAACTGGATTTTGGCCATCATTGCACTGGCAGTGATTATTATCTTTAATATCTGGGGAAAGGGAATGTTTCGGATTATCCCGATTCTTCTGGGAGTAGTGATTGCCTATGTGGTGGCACTGATCATGCATTTTTGCGGGCTTACTAACCCGGATGGGACAGCAATCTTAAGCTTTGCCGGTGTGACGGCTGCCAGCTGGGTGGGACTTCCTCCTTTCCAGCTGTGTAAATTCGATATTACAGCCATTCTGGTTATGGCACCCATTGCTCTGGCAACCATGATGGAGCACATCGGTGATATGTCAGCCATTTCCGCAACGGTTGGCGAGAACTTTATGGAGGATCCCGGTCTTCACAGAACCCTGATCGGTGACGGACTGGCTACTTCATTCTCAGCCATGTTCGGCGGGCCAGCCAATACCACCTACGGAGAGAATACCGGTGTGCTGGAACTGAGCCGGGTACACGATTCCAGAGTGATCCGGATCGCGGCATGTTTTGCTATTGTTTTAAGTTTCATTCCCAAGGTTGCTGAGGTGATTGGCTCCATGCCGGCAGCCATCATCGGCGGTGTCAGCTTCATGCTTTACGGTATGATCTCTGCCATCGGAATTCGTAATCTGGTGGAAAACCATGTGGACTTCACCAAGTCACGGAATCTGATTATTGCCGCTGTCATTCTGGTTTGCGGTCTGGGCTTTTCTGATGGACTTACTTTTACGGTGGGTGGAACTTCCATTACATTGACAGGTCTTGCCATTGCAGCGTTGGCAGGTATTATCTTAAATGCCATTCTGCCGGGCAAGGATTATCACTTCGGCGAGGATCCCAAGGCGGATGCAAACCGTGGACTGGACATGAATCCCATTACCGAGGAAGATCTGAAGTAACAGATTTGAAGTAACAGATAGAATCAAAGTGTGGAAAGGAAATCTTTATGTGGGATATGATTACAGAAGTGGATGGACAGATTTTGCTATGGATTCAGGAAAATCTGCGCTGTGCATTTCTTACACCGATTATGAAGTTTATCACACATTTAGGGGATGCCGGAATCTTTTGGATCGTTCTCACAATAGGTCTGTTGATTTTTAAGAAAACCAGAAAGGTGGGGCTCATGTCTGCCCTGGCTTTACTGGGTGCCCTGTTGATTGATAATATTATTCTGAAGAATCTGGTGGCCCGGGTTCGGCCCTACGAAGTGGTGGACGGATTAAACCGTATCATAGACGCGCAGATAGATTTTTCCTTCCCATCCGGCCATACCGGAAGCTCCTTTGCCTCCGGTGTGGTCTGCTTTAAGGAATTGCCGAAGCAATATGGCATACCGCTTTTGGTGCTGGCGTTTCTCATCGCCTTCTCCCGTCTTTATGTGGGGGTGCATTATCCCACAGATGTGTTGGCGGGAATGGTGATTGGAACCATTGTGGCACTGCTGGCATGCAAGGTGGTACATTCCGTAAAACCGGCTGCTTAGCACTTCTCCGGTTCCGGATAGGAAACACCGAAGGTTTCCACAGTGACTTTTTTCATACGCTGATCCTGCATGGGGCGGTCACTGTAGTCTGTGTGTACCTCAGCAATTTTATTAACGATATCCATACCTTCGATGATCTTGCCGAAGGCTGCGTATGCTCCGTCTAAGTGCGGAGCATTTTTATGCATAATGAAGAACTGGGATCCTGCGGAATCCGGAATCATGGTGCGGGCCATGGAAAGCACGCCCTCCGTATGCTTTAAATCATTCTTAAACCCGTTCTGGGAGAACTCACCTTTAATGCTGTAGCCCGGGCCGCCGGTGCCGTTTCCGTCCGGATCTCCGCCCTGGAGCATAAAACCATTGATTACACGGTGGAAGATCACGCCGTCGTAAAAGCCTTTGTTGATCAGGCTGATAAAGTTATTGACTGTGTTGGGGGCAATCTCCGGATACAACTCTGCCTTCATGATATCCCCGTTTTCCATTTCAATTGTTACGATTGGATTCTGTGCCATGTTTTCCTCTCCTTCTAAAGTGTCTGCAGTGGATGCGGACACTTGTCATGTTTTTTCCTGTGGCCTATAATGGTCACATACACCACAATGATATCGAAAAACAGGACTGACGTAAAGATGAAAATGAAAATGTTTTGCTATTTACTATATGACAGGGAAAGGGTTGAATCCTCTTCGGAAAGGGACAATTGGCAGCGGCTGTGCAGGGAATTGCAGGAGGCGGGAGTGCAGTGTGTGGACATGTGCAGCCAGCAGGATCCTTTCCGTGAGTGGCAGCGGGGGGATGGTGGATCTGTGGCACAGGCGGTTTCACTCCCGGAACCGCAGGAGTGGATGATGTTGGCCATGACCCGGCAGCAGGAGGACTTTGCACTGGAACATCACATGCCTGTGGTGGGACTGGAGCTGTCGGGACAGGAGCACCTGACCCGGGTGAATATGGTGCTGTGGGGGTTAGAGGATGTGGATGTGGAGTTTATGATACAGCAGTATCAGCGCTGCATGGGGATTCCATGGGAAATCCTCAGGACGGAAAGATGTGTGGTGCGGGAACTGGAATTATCGGATCTGGATGAACTGTTTGCCCTGTATGCAAAGCCCCATGTGACGGATTTTGTGGAACCTTTGTATGAGTATCAGGAGGAGCGGAAGTATCAGCAGGAGTATATTTCCCGAATCTATGGGTATTATGGATACGGCATGTGGCTGGTGTTTCACAGGCAAACGGGAGAACTTATCGGCCGGGCGGGCGTAGAACAGCGGATCGTGGGGGAAGAGACAGAACTGGAACTGGGCTATCTCATTGCGCCGGAATATTGGCATCAGGGTTACGGCAGTGAGGTGTGCCGCGCAATTCTGGCCTGGGTACAGGAACATCTGGATTTTCGCCGGGTGGAATCCATGGTGGAACCGGGGAACACTGCATCGATCCGCCTGCTGGAGCGGCTGGGCTTTTCCTATGTGGGGCCGGCGGTCCGGGACGGGAAGGAGTTTCGGCACTACCGGATGGATTTCCACTCATAAGACATATTTTAGAGGAAGTCTCATATATATGAACTAGGCAATGCGAAACTTTTTTGCAATTCGCTGTCGGTTGGCGACGATTCTGTGTGGGTGGTGTCCGGTGGTTTGCCTTTGGCCTATGCCGATATCATCCATTCCACAACTCGCAACCCGTGCGCAAATTTCGCCCAACGGAATTTTTATGTTAATTGGATGTTTCTTTGTTTGCATTTTTCCGCGACGATATTTCCAACGCCTTTCGCAGACATGGACAGATTGCCTGTGCACCGTAAAGTAAATCGTGCAGTTGTTACGTATCCGATCGATGGGCAAACGGTGGGGAAGCGCACAGGATGTGCGCTTAGGAATGCATAAGCCATGGATGGCGGTTCTTTCCGTCCCCACCGTGATGCCCCTCGAAGAGCGGTCGGATACTTACAACTGCTAGAGTTACGACTCCGGATGCATCAGGCAACTGCCATGTCTCGAAATGGCGGGAAATAATCGCACTCACCAACTGCAAAGTCGAAACATCAGACATAAAAATTCCTACCTTGGGAAATTTGCAGCACGGCTACGAAAAGTTGTGTCACGAATGATATCGGCATACGCCATACTGCAAACCACTTGGTACGATTCACACAGAATCGTCGCCAACCGACACATCATTGAAATAAAAAGTTTCGCAATGGCCTGATCTTAATAAGGAGGGGACATATATATGGAGAAGAGTGGAAAGGGACGCCTTTCACGTGTGCCGGCATCTTTGGCGAAGGTTCTGCTGGCAATGTACATTTTAACCGGAATTTTGCTGCTGGTGTTGGCCGGATTGCTGTATCGCTTCCAGTTATCGGAGCAGGTGGTGAACATTGGCGTCATCGTTATATACATATTGGCGGGGTTTTCCGGCGGATTTCTCATGGGAAAGCTGCAGGGAAGCAGAAAGTTCCTCTGGGGGGCAGTGATGGGGCTGCTGTATTTTGTACTGCTGATGATCGTCTCCCTTGTGATCTGGCATGAATTTCAGTCAGGAATCATCCATGGCATTACAACGCTGGTACTGTGTACCCTGTCCGGTATGGTTGGGGGAATGATCAGCTAAAAAAAGGCTTTTCAGATAGAAAATCCTGTGTTATACTACAGAGAGGTATTTTATCTTTGAAAGGAGAGTACACCATGAAACATGTAAAGACTTTAAGCACAAGAAGATTACAGAGCACCGTTAAAAAAGGCGGATGCGGTGAGTGCCAGACATCCTGTCAGTCAGCATGCAAGACTTCCTGTACTGTAGGAAACCAGACATGTGAGCACTGCAAATAATCGCAGCGGTGATAGAGTGAATAAAGCTCGACTTCGGAGTTCCTGCGATGGGACTCCATTTTCTATGTTTTATAGAAAGTATATTAACTAACAGAAAGTGAGGAAATATTGTAGTGGTTCATCAGTATAAAAATAACGGCTATAATATTGTCCTGGATGTAAACAGCGGCGCCATCCACATTGTGGATGATGTGACTTATGGTGTGATTGCATTGTGGAAGGAAACAAGCCGTGAGGACATCATACAGAGACTAAAGGAAACCTACAGGGAGGAAGAAATCGCGGAAGCCATAGATGAGGTGGCACAGCTGGAAGCACAGAAGGATCTGTTTACCGAGGATGATTACGAGGGTTATATCGGAGATGTGACAAAACGTCCCACGGTGGTGAAGGCATTGTGCTTACATATTGCCCACGATTGTAATCTGGCCTGTCGGTACTGTTTTGCCGAGGAGGGTGAGTATCACGGCAGACGGGCTTTGATGAGCTTTGAAGTGGGAAAAGCGGCCCTCGATTTTCTGATTGCCAATTCCGGAAACCGTCGGAATTTAGAGGTTGATTTTTTTGGCGGAGAACCTACTCTGAATTTTCAGGTGGTAAAGGATCTGGTGGCCTACGGCAGAGAGCAGGAGAAGCTGCATGATAAGCATTTTCGTTTTACCCTCACCACCAACGGGGTATTGCTCAATGACGAGATCATGGAGTTTGCCAACCGGGAAATGGACAATGTGGTTTTAAGCATTGACGGACGGAAGGAAGTCAATGACCGGATGCGTCCCTTCCGGAACGGTTCCGGCAGTTATGATCTCATCGTGCCGAAGTTTCAGAAGTTTGCGGACAGCAGAAATCAGGAGCGCTACTATGTGAGAGGAACCTTTACCCACAATAATCTGGATTTCTCCAAGGATGTATTACATTTGGCAGACTTGGGCTTCAAACAGATTTCCGTGGAGCCGGTAGTGGCGGAGGAGACCGATGATTATGCCATCCGTCAGGAGGACATTCCTCAGATCTGTGAAGAGTATGATGCCCTGGCCAAAGAGATGGTAAAGCGCAAGAAAGAGGGAAGAGATTTTAATTTCTTCCATTTTATGATAGATCTGGAAGGCGGTCCCTGCGTGGCCAAGCGTCTGTCCGGCTGTGGCTCGGGAACCGAGTATCTGGCAGTGACGCCGTGGGGAGATTTATATCCCTGCCACCAGTTCGTGGGCAAGGATGATTTCCTGATGGGAAATGTATTTGACGGTCTGACCCGCACGGATATCCGGGACGAGTTCAAGGGCTGTAATGTGTATTCCAAGGAAAAATGCAGAAGCTGTTTCGCACGCTTTTACTGTAGCGGCGGCTGTGCGGCAAATTCCTATAATTTCCATGGGAATATTCATGATACTTATGACATCGGTTGTGCATTGCAGAAGAAACGTGTGGAATGTGCAATTATGATAAAAGCCGCGGAGGCGGAAGATAAGGAAGGAAGACAAGCATGAAAAAGAGCAGAGGAGTTGCGATAATTTTGGTGGTTCTGCTGGCATTGGCGGGACTCTCCTATTATGCATCCATCATTTTATCCTCCACAGGAAAAGGTGAGGGTAAGAACATTAATTTAGGACTGGATCTGGCAGGTGGTGTCAGCATTACCTATCTGGTTGAAACAGAAAATCCCACAGCGGAGCAGATGAGTGATACCATTTACAAGCTGCAGAAACGTGTGGAGAGTTACAGTACTGAGGCATCTGTATATCAGGAGGGAGATGACCGTATTACAGTTGAGATTCCCGGAGTCACGGATGCCAATCAGATTCTGGAAGAGCTGGGTAAGCCCGGATCTTTGGAGTTCCAGGATCCTGATGGAAATGTTTATATGACCGGAGAACAGGTGGCCAACGCACAGGCTACCACACAGACGGATCCCACCACAGGAAATAAGGAATACGTGGTTCAGTTGACATTGACTGATGAGGGGGCACAGGTATTTGGGGAGATCACTTCCGCAAATGTGGGAAATATCTGTCCCATTGTTTACGATGATGAGATTATTAGTGCGCCTACCGTGCAGCAGGCGATTACCGGTGGAAGCGCCGTGATTTCCGGAATGGAAACCTTTGAGGAGGCGGAGCAGTTAGCATCCAGCATCCGTATCGGTTCCCTGTCATTGGAGCTGTCCGAACTGCAGTCCCAGATTGTGGGAGCACAGCTTGGTTCTGAGGCAATTTCCACTGCATTGAAGGCAGCTGCCATCGGTTTGGTACTGATTGCTATATTTATGATCGCATTTTACTGGGTGGCAGGTTTTGCAGCCACTATTGCACTGGCAGCATATTCTACACTGGTAGTTGCTGTGCTTTATTTGTTTGAAATCACTTTGACCTTACCTGGTATTGCAGGTATTATCCTGGGTATTGGTATGGCAGTGGATGCGAATGTCATTATTTTTGCCAGAATCCGTGAGGAGATTGCGGCAGGAAAAACAGTGGGCAACGCCATTAAGGAAGGATTCCATAAGGCAATGTCCGCAATTCTGGACGGAAATATTACCACATTTATTGCAGCCTGTGTGCTGGCATGGCGTGGTTCCGGTACGGTAAAGGGATTTGCCTACACTTTGATGATCAGTATCCTTTTATCCATGTTTACAGCCCTGGTGGTAACCAGACTGGTGATGAATGCGCTGTATGCCATTGGCTTTAAGAACGCAAAGTTCTATGGTGCACAGAAGCAGCACAAATCCATTAAATTTATCCAGAAGAAGCCTGTCTTTTTCTTGATTTCATTGGTTGTGATTGCAGCAGGTTTTGTGGGAATGGGTGTGAATAAGGCAAACGGAAACGGTGCTTTGAATTTAAGTCTTGAGTTTGTGGGCGGTACATCCACCACAGTAGATATGGGTCAGGAGTATACCTTGGAGCAGATCGATACGGAAATCATTCCGTATATTGAGGATGTGCTTTCCAGCGCAGAGGTATCTGCACAGAAGGTGGAGGGTAGCACCCAGATCGTGTTCAAGACCAGATCCTTGGGATTGGAGGAACGTGAGGCATTAAATGAGATGTTTGAGAGCCAGTTCGGTGTAGATACCTCAACCGTTTCTTCCACCAATATCAGCTCTACCATCAGTTCCGAGATGGCAGCAGATGCTGTCTGGGCGGTTGTGATTGCAGCAATACTGATGCTGATCTACATCTGGTTCCGGTTTAACGATATCCGTTTTGCAGCCGCAGCCATCGTGGCATTGATTCATGATGTGCTGGTGATCCTCACTGCATATTCGCTGCTGCGTCTGTCAGTGGGTACCACATTTATTGCAGTTATGCTTACCATCATTGGATATTCCATCAACGACACCATCGTTATTTTCGACCGTGTTCGTGAGAACCTGAAACTCAAGCATGAGTTGAACAGAGAGTCTCTGACAGAGGTATGTAATAAGAGTATTACTCAGACCATATCCCGAAGCTTAAATACATCCCTTACCACATTTATCATGGTATTACTGTTGTATATCTTCGGTGTTTCATCCATAAAAGAGTTTTCACTGCCTCTTATGGTAGGTGTCATCAGTGGTACTTACTCTTCTATCTGTATTGCAACGGAATTGTGGTTTGTATTTAAATGCCATTTCGGTAAGAAGAAAGTAAAATGAGGGTAGTCTTTACAGTTTATCTGTTGGTGATAAATCTGGCAGGTCTTGCAGTTATGGGAATTGATAAGAAAAAAGCGGTGCGCCATGCGTGGCGGATTCCGGAGAAAACACTTTTTCTGGTGAGTATTCTGGGTGGATGTTTGGGTACATGGATTGGCATGTACCTTTTCCATCATAAGACCAAACATTGGTATTTTGTGCTGGGAATGCCGCTGATCTTTGTAATATGGGTTGTGATGCTAGGATTCGGATATCGGTTTCTGTATCTGTAAAAGCAAAAGGCAGGAGATGTTATGATGAGAAAAAAGAGTTTTAAGAAATGGATGGCCGCCGGTCTGGCAGTTTGCATATTTGCACTTTCTGCAAAACCCGTCACAGCAGAGGCGGCTCAGTGGAAAAAGGATAGTATTGGATGGTGGTATCAGCAGGATGATGGTTCCTATCCCGCAAACCAGTGGAAGCAGATCGGTGGGCAGTGGTACTACTTTAAAGCCAATGGCTATATGGCCACCGGATGGTTGTGGAATGGCTCCAACTGGTATTATATGGGAAGTGACGGTGCTATGCGTACCGGCTGGCAAAATATTGCCGGCACCTACTACTATATGTATGCGGATGGCCGTATGGCATCCAACACTTATATTGGAGAATATTTTGTAGACAGCAGCGGGGCGTGGGTAAGCAGGAGTGTTACCGGTACCTGGAAGCAGGAAGGCGATCGCTGGTGGTACTGTCACGGGGATGGTTCCTATACCGTCAGTGACTGGGAGCAGATCAACGGAAAATGGTATTATTTTGATGCGGAAGGCTGGATGTTGTCTGATCAGTGGATAGGCGATTATTATGTGGGCGCTGACGGGGCAATGGTGACGGATCAGTGGATCGATGAATTGTATTATGTGGATTCCACGGGAAAATGGGATCCCAATATGACCTGTCAGGATAAGGTGTACATTATAGATCTGGGAAATGGAAAAAGCACCACAGTGGAAGGACATTTTGATCCAACCTATGCAGCACAGGTGGTTACATTATTGAATCAGTATCGTCAGGCAAATGGACTGGGCACGTTGGATACTTCCGACATAATGACAACGGCGGCCAACACCAGATCCTATGAGATTTCTTATTATTTTGATCACACCAGACCTAACGGGACCTCTTGTTTTTCTTTGTTAGAGAACAAAGGATATTGGGGAATGGGCGAGAATATTGCATCGGGATTTTCCTCACCGGAGGCGGTGATGGCAGGCTGGAAGAGTTCACCGGGACACAATGCTAATATGCTGACTTCCACTTATACGAATGTGGGTGTCGGTGTGTTTGCCGAGAAAAAGATCGGCATCAATGGAAAGGTGACCTATTATTACCATTGGGTACAGCTGTTTTCGTATTAGATTTTTTGAAGGGAAGTCATTTGTAGGAAGGGACAAGGTGAAGTTATGATGAGAAAAAAGGGGTATTTTAAGGGGAGGATTGCTGCTGGTCTGGCAGTTTGCGTATTTGCACTTTCTGCCAATCCGGTCGTTGCGGAGGCTGCTCAGTGGAACCAGGATAACATTGGATGGTGGTACCAGCAGGATGATGGCTCCTTCCCTGTAAACCAGTGGAGACAGATTGACGGGCAATGGTATTACTTTAAGTCCGATGGCTATATGGCTACCGGTTGGTTGTGGGATGGATCCAACTGGTACTATATGGGAAATGATGGCGCTATGCGCACCGGCTGGCAGAATATCGATGGCACTTATTATTATCTTTACGAGGATGGGCATATGGCATCTGATACCTACATCGGAGGCTATTACGTTGACAGCAACGGGGCATGGGTCAGCAATTCCGGAAGCGGTACCTGGATTCAGGATGGAAAACGCTGGTGGTATCGTCACTCAGATGGAAGTTATACAGTCAATAACTGGGAGCAGATCGATGGAAAATGGTATTGTTTTGATCTGGCCGGCTGGATGTTGTCTGATCAGTGGATTGGCGACTACTATGTGGGCGAAGATGGAGCCATGGTGACAGATGATTGGATTGACGGGCTGTATTATTTGGATTCCACCGGAAAATGGGATCCAAATAAGACATGTCCGGATCGGCTATACACTATACAGTCCCAAAAAGTGCTAGGACACTTTGTCCCTGCCTATGAGGCGCAGATGGTTACACTGATCAACCAGTATCGTCAGGAAAATGGAGTGGGCACGTTGGATACTTCCAGTGAAATGACAAATGCGGCCAATACACGATCCTACGAGATTACTTATTGGTTCAGCCATATCAGACCCAATGGTACCTTTGTGGATTCGCTGATGTATGACCAGAAATATCGGACGATGGGTGAGAATGTTGCAAGAGGATACGAGACACCGGAAGCTGCGCTGGAGGAGTGGAAGAACTCAGAAGAGAACAATGCAAATTTGTTGTCGACAAAATATAGCAAGGTGGGTGTCGGTGTATTCGCTGAGAGGAGGATTACCGGTTTAGGTTCCTCCGATTATTACTATTACTATTACTGGGTAGTAGTTTTTTACGGCTAAAATGTGATTGCGCCGAAGGGGGAAACATATGAAAAAAGTAATGCTGGTGGGAAAGTTTAATGGTGTAATGAGAGATGTGTACAGACACCTCGAACAGACAAATAAATATACGGTACAGGTATGTCCGGCGCAAAAGGATCTGATGGGAGAAATGATAGATCTGATAGAACCGGATGTGGTTGTCATCAGTCTTATGGAGTTGGAAGGATCTCATAATAATCTTCTGGCTTATCTCAGAGATGACCAGCCGAATCTGAAGGTGATTTGTTATGGTACGGTTCCGGAGCAATTGATCTTTTTCGGATATTTGGGGGACATCTATTTTCATGCATTGACCAGATCAGCTTCACACAAGGATCTTTTGGCTAAAGTGTCAGGATTTATGGAAGACAGTGGCGAATTCAGTGTAGTTTCAGAAGGACCGGCGAAGTCCGGCAATAAAATGGAGGAGCTTGAGTTGGCGCTGCAGCAGGTAAAGAAAGAACAGGCTGATTCTGAAAAAAAGAAAAAAATATTGCTTGTGGATGATAAGGCCATTCAGCTTCGAACCCTTCGGAGCCTGCTTGTGAACGAGTATGATGTGCTGCTGGCCACCAATGGTTCCGATGCTCTGAAAATTATGCAGAAGAACCACCCGGATATCGTATTTTTGGATTATGAAATGCCGGAGATGGACGGAAAGGATGTGCTGGAAAGAATTCGCCAGATAGAGGCAATCAAGAACATTCCGGTGGTTTTCCTTACAGGAGAAAAGGACAAGGATCGGGTCATGGAGGTGGCAAAACTAAACCCGGCAGGATATCTGCTGAAACCGCCGGATATTGACAAGATTCATAACATTATTCAGGAAATATTGGGGACTGATACAGGAAAGGGGACTGTAGATGGGGGAAAATAAAAGGAACTATTTTCAGGAATACATTGATACTGTTTTGTCGGCAGATGGTGATTCGAAAAACGTTTTGATTATCAAACATGATCATCTGTTGTTTCCAAACGAGGATAAGATTGATCGGGAGAAGATTGCGGCAAAAGGGTATTGGCTGATCTATCACAGATACACAGAGAAAGATATACGGAAACCCTATGAGCCATATTTGGAAGTGATTAAATCTTATGTGACTGCCAAGATAAAAGAAAACCCTCAATATGATGTTGAGGCTTTTTTGGATGGAACAGGGGTTTATTCATTACATAAGCCGGTATTTAAAAGTTATTTTCAGGGAAAAGCCTGCCTGCGTGATGAAGATATTCTCCTGGGCGAGTATGAGTATGAAAAAAAGAAGATCACAAATGCGATCATTAATATGTTGAACTATGTATCAAAGGAGCAGAAGCTCCTTTTTGTCGTTATAGAATCAAATCTGGGCGGAAAGTTCCAGTGGGAATTTGTGAAGAATCTGCTCAATCAAAAAAACAGCGACGGGAGAATCAAATTTGTTGGGGCACATGATACTGCCGGACCAGGGCTGCCTTACGCCGAAAGCATCATGGAAGCGGTGGTACATCTCTGTGAAAATGAAGATGCAGCATGTGACTGGGCCTATGATATTGAAGGAAGTGAGGAAAAAAAACAGACAGCAACCTTTGATCTGGATGAGGAAATCCGGGTAATCAGTGATTCCTTAATGATGCTGGAGTGTGATAAGGCACATTATTACCTACGGAATGTTTTGGAATATATGGATGAGAAGGGGCTGACATTTACACAGGATCAGGCAACTGCCTTCTACACGCTGGATTACTGGGCGAATATGCTGTTGGGAAACAATGCGGAGGCATTGCTGGATTGCAGTAGGATTGAGAATATCAAGACCGATGATGAAGTCAGACAGACGGAGCTGAAGTATATTGCGGAATGCCTGAAAAGTATTGTGAAAATATACAGCGATGAAAAGTATGCCGCAAGGAAAAATCTGGAGAAATGTGAAAAACTGGCAAAACAGCTGAATGTAGAGCGATATATTTTCCGGGTGGAGCTTCTGAAAAATATGGCGGAATATTCCGGCTGGAGAAATCTGTGGATCAGTGAAAACGATACGGAAGTGGATCCCCGCCTGCTTGCCTGGTGTCAGAAATATAAATGCTATAATCATCTGGCGCATATTCTGGTATACAGTTACAATTCCGACTACAAAAAGTTTACAAAAGTTGAGGGACTGAATGATCGGATTATCGAATTCAATCAAGGGCTGGAAATCGCCGAAAGACTTGGAAATGAGACGTTTATCGATGAGGCCTATAGGAAAAATGTTATGCTGGCATCCATACACGGTTATTTTGATGTGTGCATTTATTTCTACAATAAAGCTGTGGAGAATGTAAAGCGAAGCGGCGATGAAACCACAGAGGCAGGAATCTATAACGGTCTGGGATACAGCAGCTGTGGCTTGGGACGGTACGAGGATGCACACAAGTATTACAACAACGCCTTAAAAATATTTTATAAATTAAGAGATGTAAATAATGTGATAGAAACCCTTTATAATATGGGTATTAATGCAATACTTGCGGAATTGTATAAGGACGCAAGTGAGTATTTGATTGAGGCGGATAACATTCTTAATTCACTGAAACAGAGTTCCTTAACATGCTGTAATATTTCAAAATTGTACGGTCTGATCGCTTTGGCCTGCTTTCGGAACGGGGTGGTCTACCAGGCATATACGTATCTGAATCTTGCCAAGGCATTTCTGGGAAACACCTTGGGAAAAGAAAACGAGCGGGAGATGAGCAGTTCGGATGACAGCATGTTTCTGGTTTACTTTGTGGATTCATTATTTGAAAAAACCAGAGGACAGTATGAACGTGCCCTTGAGAGCCTTTCCCATGCAGAGTTCTACATGAAGCGTTCCACCGGAGCAATGTTTTTTAATTATCCACAGTTTGTGATTGAAAAATATGAAGTTCTAAACAGTCTGGGCGCTTTGGAGGAAGCTCGAAAGTTAATAGATGACGGAATCGGATATTGTAAAGAAAAGGGCTTTGATTTTTATGAGAAAAAAATGAAGCTTGCAAAGGAAGGAAAGACCCTGGAAGGGGATTTTCACATATCGATTTCCGGCGTATCTGTCAAGGAGATTGAGCAATGGATCAAACATGAAGCAATCGTCCGCAACAGTGAAGAACTGTTGGAAATTATCAATTTGTTTTGGAGCCTGCAGAAAATCATTGGACAGATGAAGGGAGATGTCAGTGACGAACTTGCCTCCATTATGGTGATTTTAAAAAAGAAATTCTGTTTGGACAGGGTGCTGTTTCTGGATATCAGCAAAGGAACCGGTCATATAGAATATTCCGATCTTGATATACAGGTTTCCGACAGTTTGCTGTATCACATCATCGGTTTCTTCAAAACGGGAAGAAAAGGTTTTACCTTATCATGCAAAAGTTCTTCTGACGAGGAATACGAAAATTTCGCGAATATGTTTGCATCTGTGGGAATTCTCTCTTTTGTGGCAATTCCCCATTATGTAGGGGAAGAGTTAGATGCCATTATGATCGCATACATCGAGATAACGGATGATTGGCTTTCCAAAAGAAGACATGCAATCTTGGACCAGAGAGACTACGACATTCTGTCCTATGTAATGGAGAATATTTGCGATGCCATCAATCGCCAGAAGCTTACGGAAGGAATATTGGATGCCAATTCCAAACTCCAGATTCAGATGAAAGATATGGAGGATCTGAAGAATCTTGCCGAAGAAGCCAACAGGGCAAAAAGCAGATTTCTGGCAAATATGTCCCATGAGATCCGGACACCGATCAATGCGATCGTGGGTATGAATGAAATGATCATGCGGGAGAGCAGTAATGATGTGATCAGAGGTTATGCCGACGATATTCATTCTGCTACGAAATCCCTGTTGTCCATCGTCAATGACATCCTGGATATGTCCAAAATTGAATCCGGAAAGATGGAGATCATTCCCACCGAGTACGAACTAGTGCATGTCATTCATGAACTTTCCAATATGGTTTTAAAACGGGCGAAGGATAAGGGGCTGGAATTTGTGCTGGATGTGAATCCGTCTCTGCCTTCCGTTCTTTACGGAGATGACGTCCGAATCAAACAGGTCATTACCAATCTGCTTACCAATGCCGTGAAGTACACTGAGAAGGGGCGGGTCACATTGGAGATTGACGGCTCGGTTCAGGGCGAAACGCTGGATTTGTCTGTACGGGTATGTGACACAGGAATCGGCATTAAAAAGGAGGATCTCAGCAAACTGTTTGTGGCCTTTGAGAGAATCGAGGAAGAGAGAAACCGTAATATTGAAGGAACCGGGTTGGGGATGAATATTACCTTTTCCCTCCTGAAAATGATGGACAGTTTTCTCTGGGTGGAAAGTGAGTATGGGAAAGGCTCCGTATTTTCGTTTCATTTGAAACAGAAAATTGTCAGTGATGAAGCGATTGGAAACATTGAAGAGAAAATGAAACATCTTACGGATGACTATGACTATAAACCGTCTTTATTTGCCCCAGATGCCCATATTCTGGTTGTGGATGACAATGAAATGAACCGGAAAGTGTTCATTGGTCTTCTCAAAGGAACGAAGATAAAGATCGATCAGGCAGAAAGCGGTTTTCGGTGTCTGGAGATGACACAGGAAAAGAAGTATGACCTGATCTTTCTGGATCACATGATGCCAAAAATGGACGGTGTGGAGACATTTCAAAGAATCCGGGGAGATGAGACCAACCTATGTAACAAGGTGCCTATCATTATCCTGACGGCCAATGCCATTGCAGGGGCCAGGGAGCAGTATCTGGAATATGGATTCGACGATTATCTCTCCAAACCGGTGGTACCGGCTAAGCTGGAAAAGCTGATTGCAAAAATGCTCCCCCGGGAACTTCTTCTGAGTGAAACAGAAGATAAAGAAGCGGAGAAGGAGGATGCGGAACAGAGTGAGGATAAAGAGCAAATCGATTTATCACAGATTCCCGAAATGGACTTAGAGTATGCCAGACTGGTGCTTCGGGAGGATGATTTGATCTGTCAGACGGCAAAGGATTTTTATCTGTCTATCGATAAGGAAATTGATTTGTTGAATGAGAAAATTGCAGGGCTTGATGATGAAACGATGCTGGAAGAGTACAGGATTCAGGTCCATGCCTTAAAAAGTTCTGCAAAAATGATTGGAATGTTGGGCTTATCGGGACTCTCGAGAACCTGCGAACTGGCTGCCAAGGAATCGAATCTTGAAAGAATCCGGCTCCTTACCCCGGTTCTCGTGGAGGAACTGCTTCGCACAAAGGAAAACTTATCCGTATTCCGGGAGGAGGATTCGGATAAAGCGGTGTTGGAGGATGTGGAGTATTTAAAAATGATGCTGCAGAAAGTTAAAAGCAGCGCAGAAGACTTTGATATCGATACCCTGGACGCGCTCAGCGAAGAACTGAGAAAATACAAGTATGAGGATGACATAGCCGGGAATGTGGAAGCTTTGGCAGAACAGATCCGGAACCTTCAAATGGAGGATGTTTGTGAAACAACTGAAAAAATTCTGACAATTTTAGCACTCACCTCTTGACGTGGCTGATAAATGGTGTTATATTTCATTTCGAAGGAAAGATAATATTTTCTGAACTTTCCTTTCATAATAAGAAGATAGTGAAATAGAACAGAAAAAGAGAATGTGAGGTGAAGAATATGAATATTCAGAAGTTTACACAAAAGTCAATTGAGGCAATCAACGATTGCGAGAAGCTGGCCTACGAGTACGGCAATCAGGAAATTGAGCAGGAGCATCTGCTGGTGGCATTGTTGCAGCAGCAGGACGGGCTCATTATGAAGCTGATTGAAAAGATGGATATTCAGAAGGAGCACTTTATGAATAATGCCATAAAGCATCTGGAGGCCCGGACCAAGGTGTCCGGCGGCCAGGTCTTTGTGGGTCAGAACCTAAATAAAGTATTGATCCATGCGGAGGACGAGGCAAAGCAGATGGGGGACGAATATGTTTCCGTAGAGCATCTGTTTTTATCCCTGTTACAGTATCCCAACAAGGCTATGAAGGAGATCTTTAAGGAGTACGGTATTACCCGGGAACGTTTCTTAAAGACACTGTCCACCGTCCGGGGAAATCAGCGGGTGACTTCGGATAATCCGGAGGCGACCTATGATACCCTGGAAAAATACGGTTATGATATGGTGGAGCGGGCCAGAGACCAGAAGTTAGATCCAGTCATTGGCCGGGATGCAGAGATCCGGAATGTGATCCGGATCCTTTCCCGAAAGACAAAGAACAATCCGGTGCTGATCGGTGAACCCGGCGTAGGTAAAACCGCAGTGGTGGAAGGCCTGGCCCAGCGTATTGTCCGTGGAGATGTGCCGGAGGGACTGAAGGATAAAAAGCTTTTTGCACTGGATATGGGAGCCTTGGTGGCAGGTGCCAAGTACCGTGGCGAATTTGAGGAGCGGTTAAAGGCAGTGCTGGATGAGGTGAAGCAGTCCGACGGACAGATCATCCTGTTTGTGGATGAACTGCACACCATCGTGGGCGCCGGAAAAACGGACGGAGCCATGGATGCGGGGCAGCTGTTAAAGCCTATGCTGGCCAGGGGAGAACTTCACTGCATCGGTGCCACCACACTGGATGAGTACCGGGAATACATCGAAAAGGATGCGGCGTTGGAGCGGCGGTTCCAGCCGGTAACGGTGGATGAGCCCACGGTGGAGGATACCATCTCCATTCTTCGTGGACTGAAGGAGCGATATGAGGTATTCCACGGCGTTAAGATCACCGACGGGGCTCTGGTGTCCGCAGCGGTGCTGTCAAACCGTTATATTTCCGAGCGTTTCCTGCCGGATAAGGCCATCGACCTGGTGGATGAGGCCTGCGCTCTGATCAAGACGGAGCTGGACTCCATGCCCACAGAGCTGGATGAGCTGAACCGACGGATCATGCAGATGGAGATCGAGGAGACTGCATTAAAGAAAGAAGAAGACCGGCTGAGCCAGGAGCGCCTTTCCAATTTGCAGAAAGAATTGGCGGAGCTGCGGGATGAATTCACCAGCCGTAAAGCCCAGTGGGACAATGAGAAAAAGTCCGTGGAAAAGGTGCAGAAGCTCCGTGAGGAACTGGAGAGTGTGAAAAAGGAGATTGCCGATGCGGAGCAGCGTTATGATCTGAACCGGGCGGCAGAATTAAAGTATGGCAGACTGCCTCAGCTGCAGCAGCAGTTGGAGAATGAGGAGGCTGCGGTAAAGAGTGAGGATTTGTCTCTGGTGCATGAGAGTGTCAGCGAGGAGGAGATTGCTAAGATCATTTCCCGGTGGACCGGTATTCCGGTGGCAAAGCTGACAGAAAGTGAGCGGAACAAGACCCTGCATCTGGATGATGAACTGCATAAACGTGTCATCGGACAGGATGAGGGTGTCACCAAGGTGACGGAGGCTATTATCCGTTCCAAGGCCGGAATCAAAGACCCTTCTAAGCCCATCGGTTCCTTCCTGTTTTTAGGACCTACCGGTGTGGGCAAGACGGAGCTGGCCAAGGCACTGGCCGCCAGCCTGTTTGACGATGAGAGCAATATGGTTCGTCTGGACATGAGTGAATATATGGAGAAATATTCCGTTTCCCGTCTCATCGGTGCGCCTCCCGGATATGTGGGCTACGATGAGGGTGGTCAGCTGACAGAGGCAGTGCGGAGAAAACCGTACTCCGTGGTACTGTTCGACGAGGTGGAAAAGGCTCACCCGGATGTATTTAATGTGCTGCTTCAGGTGTTGGATGACGGCCGGATTACAGACTCACAGGGCAGAACGGTGGACTTTAAGAACACCATTATTATCATGACATCCAATCTGGGATCCATGCATCTGCTGGAGGGAATCGATGAACAGGGCGAGATCCGTCCGGAGGCACAGGAACAGGTGATGGCAGAGTTGCGGGGTAATTTCAGACCGGAGTTTTTGAACCGTCTGGATGAGATCATTATGTTTAAGCCTTTGACAAAAGACAACATCGGAAATATCATCACGCTTCTGATGAAAAATCTTAATTCCCGTCTGGAAGACCGGGAAATTCAGGTGGCACTGTCTGATGAGGCAAGAGCTTATATCATTGATCACGGATATGATCCGGTGTACGGAGCCCGTCCTTTGAAGCGTTTTCTGCAGAAACATGTGGAGACTCTGTCTGCCCGGTTGATCCTGGCAGATCAGGTGAAACCTGGAGATACCATCCGCATCGATGTGGGACCGGAAGGTCTGACCGCTGCTGTGCAGGCATAATTCCATACGGCATCGCATATATTGCTATGAATTGAGGATGGTGGCTTATGGGATGCAGAAAAAATGGGTATTATTTGGGATGCTTTGCCTGGTAATGGGGCTGGGGATGTGTGCATACACCAAAAATTTAAGCAGACAGATAGCCGCAGTCAGCAGTGAAAATATAAGTGAGAATATAGAAGAACCCAAAAAGGTTGCAATTACATTTGACGATGGACCAAGTCCGGAAACCACAGAGGATCTGTTGGAGGGACTGGCCGAGCGGAATGTAAAGGCGACCTTTTTTGTGATTGGGGAAAAGGCGGAGACCTATCCGGATCTGATTAAAAAGATCCATGAGGGCGGGCATCTGATTGGAAATCATTCTTACAGCCATGTGAACCTGGAGCTTTTGTCGGAGGAGGAAGCCTGCCAGCAGATCAGCCGAACTAACGAAGTGATATATAATATTACCGGGGAGATGCCGGAGTATCTTCGCTCACCCTTTGGCAGCACCAAGGCAAACTTAGAGTGCGATATGGGCATGATCGAGGTGTTGTGGGATGTGGATCCCAGGGACTGGGAGGTGCAGAATGCCCCGCAGATCATTCAGCATGTGGTGAAAAATACCAAGGAGGGGGACATTATTCTGTTGCATGACGGTTATGATACCAGCATGGTGGCAGCCTTTTCCATCATTGACCAGCTTCAGTCCCAGGGATACGAGTTTGTTACGGTGGATGAACTGATCTTTGAGTAGCGATTTCGCTATAGCAGATCTTCCATCTTACAATGTAGCGCCTGTGCAAGCTGCTTTACCGTTTCACCTTGCGCTTTATGAATATCACGTTGTCCCTGTTCAAATAACTGTATTTGTCTCAGTGCCACCCCGGACTTTTCGGATAATTGTCTCTGTGAAAGATGAGCGTAAGCTCTTAGCCTTTTAAGTTGCGACTGTTCCATTCCACTGCGGCACTTTTCATTCATGATTTCAACATACAAAGAAATATCTGCTTCATGCAGGGGGTCATACATTCCATACATACTTTCAATTGGTACACATTCAGATATCTCCATGAAGGTTCGATTTGACTTCCATTGGTAATATGCCAGCGCCCAGCCAATCCAATACTCCTGTGACTTATCTACATACATAACATCTTCTTCATCGGGACAAGAGCAGCCGCACTCGGCCAACACCAGACGTGCCACCTCGCAGCCATTTTTACCGGCCACATAAGTAGGATTTCCAATTTCAATCTGATGGGAAATTCCGCTGACAAGAAACAGTTTATAGAATTCTTTTAATGAGATGTTAAGGGTATTTACTGCAAAATCCAGCATATCACCCATGACTCTTTGGGCTAATTGCAAATAAAGCTCATCGTATGCATAAATCATTTAAATTCACCCTGCCTCTCAGAATATCAATCATATAGATTTCATCCAATCTATCAGGCTCTTTTTTATCCATCATATAATCTCGTCTGGCCTTTAAGTCACGTTCCGCCTTTTTCGTATAGTAGATTTGGGCAAAAGCGGCTTCGTTGCTTTGATATACTAAATGTGTAAATGCTTTCTGATTTTTTAATACAATCTGTTCACCTAATTTACCCAGCCGCATTGCTTTGCTGAGCTTCTCCAATGAAATAGTCCCCATTACAAAGTCCTGTGCGAATGAAAAATAGGAATCATCTGCACGATATCCAACAATCACATCAAATTTGGAAACATCTATATAAAAATTTTCTTGCAAAAATCTTTTCGCATCTTCCGCAATACTTGCTTTTTGCCAATAGGTTCTATGTTTGGTCAAAACAGCCAGCCAGTTTAGAATATGGTAAGGTTCTTCGTTCAAATTACATACAGTAAGTCCATCCATATCCAGTAAATAGCAATTTGCAAAACCATCCAAGTCTCTTTTGCACGCCCATTCCTTCGCAAGTTCTATGTTTTCTGTACAATAGAAACCCCGGCCATAATCATTGGCTAAACTGCCATATCCATATTCAGGATTCTTTATAATGTGTTCTGAGCCATGATAGATCAATTTGTTCATAAGCGTCTCCCGTTATGGTTTTTAGAATTGTATCGCTGTAGCGACATATATTATTATATATGAGTATCACCATTTTTGTAAAGAATTTTGCTTTCTAAAACCCAACAAAAATCCTTAGAATTCTATCTTCAGCCAGTTTCCCCTTGTCAAATCCAATGTTTTCATGTATTATGGGAAAAGTGAATAATTTTTGCTTTGAAAAATCATTTTTTGAAGGAAAAACTAGAAAATGCAGGATAAAATGAGTTGAAAATGCAGGATTGCATTCAAAATCATGCAAGGAGCCACCATGGATCTGTTTAGTTACATGAGGGAACAAAATATGGAGAAGGAGTCGCCCCTGGCCTCCCGTCTGCGCCCCACCACTTTGGACGAAGTAGTGGGGCAGGAGCATATTATCGGGAAAGATAAGCTGTTGTATCGGGCCATTCAGGCAGACAAGCTGAGCTCCATCATATTTTACGGGCCGCCGGGCACCGGCAAGACCACCTTGGCGAAAGTAATTGCCCACACCACCAGTGCGGAGTTTACCCAGATCAATGCCACCTCCGCCGGAAAAAAGGATATGGAGACTGTGGTGGAGCAGGCGAAAAATAATCAGGGCATGTACGGAAAGAAAACCATTCTGTTCATCGATGAGATCCACCGGTTTAACAAAGGCCAGCAGGATTACCTGCTTCCCTTCGTGGAGGACGGAACCATCATTCTCATCGGTGCAACCACAGAGAATCCCTATTTTGAGGTGAACGGAGCGCTCCTGTCCCGGTCCATTATCTTTGAACTAAAGCCCCTTTCTAAGGAGAATATCAAAACTCTTCTGCAGCGGGCAGTAAGCGACCGGGAGAAGGGAATGGGAGCCTATGAAGCCCAGATGGATGCGGATGCGCTGGAGTTTCTGGCGGATGTGTCCAACGGGGATGCCAGAGCAGCCCTGACAGCCATTGAGCTGGGGGTACTCACCACGCCCAGGGGCGAGGACGGCAAGATTCATATTACTCTGGATGTGGCTCAGGAGTGCATTCAAAAACGCGTGGTAAAATACGACAAAACCGGGGATAATCATTATGATACCATCTCTGCTTTTATAAAAAGCATGCGGGGCTCGGACCCGGATGCAGCGGTATATTATCTGGCCCGGATGCTATATGCGGGAGAGGATATAAAGTTTATATCCAGAAGGATTATGATCTGTGCGGCGGAGGATGTGGGAACTGCAGATCCCATGGCACTTGTGGTGGCCACATCGGCTGCCCAGGCGGTGGAGCGCATCGGAATGCCGGAGGCGCAGATTATTTTGGCGGAGGCTGTGAATTACGTGGCGTCTGCCCCGAAAAGCAATGCTTCCTACATGGCCATCAACCGGGCCATGTCTGTGGTGGAAAGCACCAGAACGGCCCCTATCCCCACCCATTTGCAGGATGCCCACTATAAGTCGGCAGGCAAGCTGGGACATGGCGCAGGATATCAGTACGCCCATGATTATCCCCACCATTACGTGAAGCAACAGTATCTGCCGGATGAGCTGGCGGACAGCAGGTTTTACGAGCCAACGGATAATGGCCGGGAAAAGGAGATCGGTGATTGGCTGCGGTTTTTAAAGGACCAATAAATATTTTGTATATATACTCGAATGAATTTGCATATTCAATTACAGACACGCTCTCGCTCTTGCCGGAACGTAGCGGTACTAAATTCGTGCAATGCACTCATTAAGTACCGACGTTCCTCTACGGTCTGTAATTGAATAGCAAAATTCATTCTCGGAGATATAGTTTCAAGTAGAAATAAGTGAAAGCGTCAAGTCAAATATAAAAACCGACACAAGGGCTCCGTCACCTGCGGTGACACCCCGTGTCAAGTTGAGGAGGAAATAACATGAAATATCAGGAGATGTCAAAGGAACAGTTGTATGAGATTAAGGAAGGTCTGGAGAAGGAGTATGCCAAGTACAAGGGAATGGGCCTGTCATTAAATATGGCAAGAGGAAAGCCATCCACTGCCCAGTTGGATCTTTCCATGCCTATGATGGATGCGTTAAACAGCAGCAGCCGGCTGGTGGCAGAGGATGGTTCGGATTGCCGTAACTACGGCGGACTGGATGGAATCCCGGAGGCAAAACAGCTCATCGCCGATATGGTGGGCAGTAAGCCGGAGAATGTGATCGTATACGGCAATGCCAGCCTGAATATTATGTATGATGCGGTGTCCCGTTCCTTTACCCACGGTGTTATGGGAAATACTCCCTGGTGCAAGCTGGACAAGGTGAAGTTCTTATGCCCGGTGCCGGGATATGACAGACATTTTGCAATTACGGAGTTCTTCGGTGTGGAGATGATTCCTGTTCCCATGAAGGAGGACGGCCCGGATATGGATCTGGTGGAATCCCTGGTAAACAGCGATGAGACGGTGAAGGGAATCTGGTGTGTGCCCAAGTATTCTAATCCCCAGGGAATCGTGTACTCCGATGAGACAGTGCGCCGTTTCGCAGCATTGAAGCCTGCAGCGGCAGACTTCCGTATCTACTGGGACAATGCTTACGCAGTGCATCATCTCTATGATGAGGACCAGGCGGAGATTTTGGATATCATCAGCGAGTGCGAGAAAGCCGGAAACCCGGATATGGTATACGAGTTCTGCTCCACATCCAAGATCAGTTTCTCCGGAGCGGGAATTGCCGGACTGGTTACCTCCCAGGCGAACATCCAGGACGTTTTAAAGCAGATGACGATTCAGACCATCGGCCATGACAAGGTGAACCAGCTGCGTCATGTACGTTTCTTTAAAAATAAAGAGGGTATTATGGCGCACATGAAAAAACATGCAGACATTATGCGCCCGAAGTTTGAGATGGTGGAAAATATTTTGGAGCAGGAACTGGGTGGCCTGGGCATCGGAAGCTGGCTTTGTCCCAAGGGTGGATATTTTATTTCCTTTGAAGCCCTGGAAGGCTGTGCGAAAAATATTGTGGCCAAGGCCAAGGAGGCAGGTGTGACCATGACACCGGCAGGGGCTCCTTTCCCTTACGGCAAGGATCCGAAGGATTCCGTGATCCGTGTGGCACCTTCCCTTCCGGAGGCGGATGAGCTGGAAATGGCAACAAAAATATTTGTTGTGTGTGTAAAGCTTGCAAGTATCGAGAAAATGTTAGATAATATGTAAAAGTTCAGAGCCAAGGCAATTTTCATAAAATAGCGAATCATGCTTGCATGAATGAAGCTATTTTTGAAAATTTCTTTGGCGAGAGCCGAAGATGAGCAAAAGGAAAGCGGCGAAGCCGCGATTTTGCGAATGGCTCTGAACTGTCATACAGACATATAAATCACATAAAGAAAAGGAGAAATGCTATGTACACTTTAGAAGATATTCAGAATGTGGATCCTGAGATTGCAGCAGCCATCACCGCGGAGCACGAGAGACAGAGCAGCCATATTGAACTCATCGCATCCGAAAACTGGGTAAGTCCCGCAGTTATGTCAGCCATGGGCAGTGTGCTTACCAACAAATACGCAGAGGGTTATCCGGGCAAGAGATATTACGGTGGCTGCGATTGTGTGGACGTGGTGGAGAATCTGGCTATCGAGCGCGCCAAGGAGCTGTTTGGCTGTGACTATGTAAATGTTCAGCCCCATTCCGGCGCACAGGCAAACATGGCAGTGCAGCTGGCAGTGCTTCAGCCGGGTGATACCGTCATGGGTATGAACCTTGACCACGGCGGACATCTGACACACGGAAGTCCGGCAAACTTTTCCGGAAAATATTTTAACATCGTTCCCTACGGTGTAAATGATGAGGGATTTATCGACTATGACAAGGTAATGGCGATTGCAAAGGAGTGCAAGCCCAAGATGATCATTGCCGGTGCATCCGCTTATGCAAGAACCATTGATTTCAAAAAGTTCCGTGAGATTGCAGATGAGGTGGGCGCGGTTCTCATGGTGGATATGGCACATATTGCAGGTCTTGTGGCAGCAGGACTTCATCCCAGCCCGATCCCCTATGCGGATGTGGTAACTACCACCACACATAAGACATTGCGCGGTCCCAGAGGCGGTATGATTCTGTGCAATCAGGAGGCAGCGGATAAGTTTAATTTCAACAAGGCTGTTTTCCCGGGAACACAGGGTGGCCCTCTGATGCATGTGATCGCAGCCAAGGCAGTTTGTTTTAAGGAAGCATTGCAGCCGGAGTTTAAGGTATATCAGCAGGGAATCATCGACAATGCCCAGGCTCTTTGCAAGGGTCTGCTTTCCAGAGATATCAAGATTGTTTCTGGAGGCACAGACAATCATCTGATGCTGGTGGATCTGACCAGTTATGATCTCACCGGTAAGGTGGTAGAGAAGTTGTTAGACTCTGTAAATATCACCTGCAATAAGAACACCATTCCCAACGACCCCAAGTCTCCGTTTGTTACCAGCGGAATCCGTCTTGGTACTGCAGCTGTGACTTCCCGTGGTATGAACACAGAGGATATGGATCAGATCGCTGAGGCCATTGCCATGATGATCAAGGAAGGAGAGGCAGCTTCCGACAAGGCAAAGGCAATCGTTGCTGCCCTTACTGCAAAGTATCCGTTAAAATAAAATCAGCCAGTAGGCCAAGAACCCTCCGAAATATGTGTAAAGCATGAATCGGAGGGTTTGTTGTGTGATTTGGGGAGAAACAGAGACCTTTTTCCATTGTTTGATGGAGTAAATTATGGTAGAATAGGAACAGATGTAACTTTTTCGAAATCGATAGGAGCAGGGAGAAACGTACAGAAAGAATGAGGTATCCAGATGACGACATTGATAAAGGGCGGCCATGTGTTGGATCCGGCAACCGGAACAGATGGAGTTTTTGACCTTCTGATTGAGGATGGTGTGATCAAACAGTGTGCGAAGGATATTAAGAAAAAGGCAGATCAGACCATTTCTGCAAAGGGAAAATACGTCATGCCGGGACTGATTGATATGCATGTGCATCTCAGAGATCCGGGATTTACCCAGAAGGGTGACATTGAGAGCGAGAGCAGGGCTGCGGCCAGAGGTGGTTATACCACCATACTTGCCATGCCCAATACCAAACCGGTGGTGGACAATCCGGATGTGGTGAACTACGTTCATAACAAGGCCAGGGCAGTGGGAATTGTGAATGTGCTTCAGGTGGGTTCTGTTACCAAGGGACAGCAGGGAGAGATGCTATCCGATATTCAGGGAATGGTGAAGGCAGGAATTCCGGCTATCAGCGAGGACGGCAAATCTGTGATGAATTCCCTGTTGGCAAGAGAGGCCATGATTGCGGCAAAAGAATGTGGCATTCCGGTTCTGGCTCACTGCGAGGATAAGAATCTGGTAAACGGTGGCGTGGTGAATGCGGATGAGCATGCTGTAGAGCAGGGGCTGCCCGGAATTACCAACTCCGTGGAGGATATCATCATTGCCCGGAATATGATGCTGGCAAGAGATACCGGAGCCAAGCTTCATTTGTGCCATTGTTCCACCCGCTACAGTGTGGGCCTGATTAAGGATGCCAAGAAGGACGGGGTACAGGTGACAGCGGAAGTCTGCCCTCATCATTTTACCTTGACCTCCGACGACATGATTCCCGGTGATACCAATTATAAGATGAATCCTCCTCTTCGCAGAAAGGAAGATGTGGAAGCACTGAGACAAGGGTTGGCAGACGGAACCATGGAGGTGATTGCCACGGACCATGCGCCTCATTCTGCAGAGGATAAGAATCACAGCATGCTGAATGCTCCCTTTGGAATCGTGGGAATGGAGACGGCTGCAGCCCTGACCTACACGGAGCTGGTTCTGGGCGAATATCTGACCCCCATGCAGATGGTGGAGAAGATGAGTTACAATCCGGCGAAGATTCTGGGGCTCAAAAAGGGAACCCTGGCAGAAGGCAGTGTGGCGGATGTCACCATTTTTGACCCGAAGTGTACTTATACCATCGACAAGAACAAGTTCTGGTCTAAGGCGAAGAATACCCCCTTCCACGGGCGTCAGGTCACCGGGAAGGTATGTCTGACCATGGTGGGCGGCAAGGTGGTATACGACGCCCAAAAGGATGAGAAGTAGATTTAAAAAAATAAAGATTCAGAGGATAAGAAAATGATCAATAAGTTAGTAGACAAAATCAAAAAGACTCATGCACCCATTGTAGTGGGATTGGATCCTATGCTGGATTATGTACCTGCCCAGCTGCAGCAGGCAGCTTTCGCAGAGTACGGCGAGACCTTGGAGGGAGCAGCGGAGGCCATCTGGCAGTTTAACAAAGCCATCGTGGATGCCACCTGTGATCTGATTCCGGCTGTGAAGCCCCAGATTGCCATGTATGAGCAGTTTGGCGTGCCCGGATTACAGGCTTTTCAGAAAACCGTGGATTACTGTCATGAGAAGGATCTGGTGGTAATCGGAGACGTAAAGCGTGGAGATATCGGTTCCACCTCTGCTGCCTATGCCACCGGACATCTGGGACGTGTGACTGTGGGAAGCAAAACTTACAGCGGATTTAACGAGGATTTTGCCACCGTGAATCCCTATCTGGGTTCCGACGGCATCAAACCATTTATTGAGGTTTGCAAGCAGGAGAAAAAGGGACTGTTTATTCTGGTGAAAACCAGCAATCCTTCCAGCGGTGAGTTTCAGGACCGCCTGATCGACGGAAAGCCTCTCTATGAGTATGTGGGCGAGAAGGTGGCTGAGTGGGGAGCCGACCATATGGGAGATTCCTACAGCTATATCGGAGCCGTGGTGGGAGCCACTTATCCGGAGATCGGAAAGGTGATGCGTAAGGTGATGCCCAAGAGCTTTATTCTGGTGCCGGGTTACGGTGCCCAGGGTGGAAAGGGCGCAGATCTGGTACACTATTTTAACGAGGACGGACTGGGGGCCATCGTGAATTCTTCCCGTGGAATCATTGCTGCATATAAGCAGGAGAAATACGCGAAGTACGGAGCGGAGCATTTCGCTGAGGCTTCCAGAGCAGCTGTGGAGGATATGATCGCAGACATTGATGGTGCATTACAGGCAGCCAAATAGGAGACGGACATGGAAGAGAAGTTTAAGGAACAGGCAATCATCATTCGGCAGGAGGAGATTGCGGACGATATTTACAGCATGTGGCTGCACACCGATGAAATCGCAGCCCACGCAAAGCCGGGACAGTTTATCAATGTTTACTGCAACGATGGCAGCAGGATTTTGCCCAGACCTATCAGCATCTGTGAGATTGACCGGGCAGATCAGGCGGTGCGGATCGTATACCGGAAACTGGGAAAGGGTACGGCGGAATTTTCCGCCCTGCACACTGGGGATATTCTCAATGTGACAGGACCTTTGGGAAACGGCTTCCCTAAAAAAGCAAAGAAAGCGTTTCTCATCGGAGGAGGAATCGGTATTCCGCCTATGTTACAGCTGGCAAAGGAATTGGACTGTGAGAAACAGATCGTGTTGGGATTTCGGGATGAGCTGTTTTTGATGGATGAGTTTGAGGCTCAGGGAAAAGTGTATGTGGCCACGGAGAATGGCCGTTATGGAACCAAGGGAAATGTGCTCAATGCCATTGAGGCCAACGGCCTGACTGCGGATATCATCTATGCCTGTGGTCCCCTGCCCATGCTTCGGGCCTTAAAGCAGTATGCAGCGGAGCAAAAAATGGAGTGCTGGATCTCCATGGAAGAGCGGATGGCCTGTGGAATCGGGGCTTGTCTGGCTTGTGTGTGCCAGTCTAAGAACCGGGACGAGCATTCCAACGTAAACAATAAGCGGGTCTGTGTGGAGGGCCCAGTGTTTCGTGCTGAGGAGGTGGAGTTCTGATGAATACCAAGGTAAATCTGGCTGGTGTGGAACTGAAGAATCCCATTATGACAGCCTCCGGCACATTTGGCTCCGGCATGGAGTACGGACAGTTTGTGGATCTGAATCGTCTGGGTGCGGTGGTGACCAAGGGGGTGGCCAACGTTCCCTGGCCGGGAAATCCCACTCCCCGTGTGGCAGAGGTTTACGGCGGCATGCTCAATGCCATCGGTCTGCAGAATCCCGGTATCGATGTGTTTGTACAGCGGGATATTCCTTTCTTGACCCATTATGATACCAAGATTATTGTGAATGTTTGTGGAAAATCTACCCAGGATTACCTGGAAGTGGTGGAAAGACTGGCGGATCAGCCGGTGGATATGCTGGAGATCAATATTTCCTGTCCCAATGTGAAGGAGGGAGGAATCGCTTTCGGACAGAGCGCAGCCTCTGTGGAGAGCATCACCAAAGAGATTAAGAAAATCGCCAAACAGCCGGTGATCATGAAACTCAGTCCCAACGTGACGGACATTACGGAGATGGCCCGGGCTGCTGAGGCAGGTGGCGCGGATGTGGTTTCCCTGATCAACACCCTTACCGGTATGAAGATCGACGTGGAGCGGCGCAGCTTTGTGCTGGCCAATAAAACCGGAGGAATGTCCGGACCGGCAGTGCATCCCATCGCGGTGCGCATGGTGTATCAGGTGGCTCAGGCAGTGAAGATTCCCATCATAGGTATGGGTGGTGTCACCACGGCGGAGGATGCACTGGAGCTGATTCTGGCAGGGGCAACGGCAGTGTCTGTGGGAACGGCTAATTTCGCAAATCCCATGGCCACCGTGGATGTGATCGAGGGAATCGAAGAATATATGCACAGACAGAATGTGGAGGACATTCAGGATTTAATTGGTGCCGTAAGATAACAGTTACAGTTATGCTATATGGCTTGGAAAGCAGGAGGAGATTATGCAGTCGCAGAAAATGATATATCGCGGCGGGGAAGGTGAGATTGAGGAAAAGAAATCCCGTTTTATTGCTCACATCCAGCCGGTGGAGTCCGAGGAGGAGGCCGCTTCCTATATCAATGAAATGAAAAAGAAATACTGGGACGCGAGACATAACTGCTCTGCATTTGTATTGGGAGATAACCAGGAAATGACCCGTTGCTCTGATGATGGGGAACCATCGGGAACAGCGGGCCGTCCCATGCTGGACGTGTTGCTGCGGGAAGGTCTCCACAATGTGGTTGTGGTGGTGACCCGGTATTTTGGCGGTACGCTTCTGGGCACCGGCGGGCTGGTCCGTGCCTACCAGGCGGCAGTGCAGGAAGGGCTTACCCATTGTACCGTTCTGGAAAAACTTCATGGGCAGATTCTGCATGTCATTACGGATTACAATGGCGTGGGAAAGGTACAGTATCTGCTGGGAAGTGAACAGATTCCTATTTTGGAAAGTGAGTACGGGGAAAATGTCTGCCTGAAACTGGTGGTGGAACTTTCCCAAAAGGAAAAACTGGAGAAGAAGCTTACCGATGCCACCAACGGGAAGGCGCAGCTGGAATGGAAGGATCCGGTTTCCTACGGCATGGTGGACGGGCAGGTGCAGTTGTTTTAAACTATGTTTGGGGTAATTGACAAATTTTGGTAAAATTAATAAACTTTAAAAAAGTGCTTGACTTTTGGGTCTGCATCATGTAATATATTCGATGTTGACACATGAAGGGCTATCGCCAAATGGTAAGGCAACGGACTCTGACTCCGTCATTTCAAGGTTCGAATCCTTGTAGCCCTGTTCTTTAGACCCGGTAGAGTAATCTACCGGGTTTTTGTGACTTGAGGTATGAGTCATTTGATTTAACCCGAGGAGGGACCCATTGTCCTGAGGTGTCGTCTCATAGAGACGACGGAGTCCTGAGGACGTATGGGAGGAGCCCTTGGGTTGTGACTTGAGGTATGAGTCATTTGATTTAACCCGAGGAGGGACCCATATGTATATTTTGGATGGGCGTGTACGCTACAGTGAAGTGGATAGTGAACAGCGCATGACGGTGCCTGCGCTTTTGAATTATTTTCAGGATTGCTGCACCTTTCAGTCGGAGGATCTGGGGCTGGGTGTGGATTATCTGAAAGAACAGAAAAAGGCGTGGATGCTGACTGCCTGGCAGGTGTATCTGAATCGCACACCGAAACTGGGAGAAACTATTAAAGTGAAAACCTGGCCCTACGATTTTAAGGGGTTTTACGGCTATCGTAATTTTGTTTTGGAGGATCAGGCAGGGGAAATATGTGCCTATGCGGATACAGTGTGGATTTTCATGGATCTTGCGGCAGGACGGCCTGTCCGTGTGACGGAGGAGATGCTGCAGGCCTACGCACCGGAACAGAAAATTGACATGCCGGATACGGCGAGGAAGCTTACCATGCCCGAGCCTGCGGATCCGCAGCCGTCTATTTTGGTGACAAAGGCCCAGATTGACACCAATCATCATGTGAATAATGAACAGTATGTGGCTATAGCACAGCAATATTTGCCTGAAGAGGCAGAAATCCGACAGCTGCGGGTGGAGTACAAAAAAGCAGCAGTACTGGATGATGTGATTTATCCGGCGGTAAACCGCAACGAGAATACCGTGTCTGTTTCTTTAGCGGATGAGGCGGGAAAGCCCTATGCCCTGGTGCAGTTTGATTTGAAATAGGAGAATGTATGATTAAATTAGGAGAGCGTCAGATACTGACAATTGTAAAAAAAGTGGATTTTGGTGTGTATCTTGCGGAACATCCCTCAGATGAAACGCGTATTCTTTTGCCAGCTAAACAGGTGCCTGAACTTGCAAAAGTGGGTGATACGCTGGAAGTTTTTATCTATAAGGATTCCAAGGATCGTCTCATTGCCACTACGGCCACTCCAAAGCTGATGCTGGGAGGCTGTGCGGTGCTTACTGTTGTGGAAATGGGCAGGATTGGCGCATTTTTGGATTGGGGGCTGGAGAAGGATCTGTTTTTACCCTACAAGCAGATGACTCAAAAAGTATCGGTGGGAGATGAGATTCTGGTTACCATGTATATCGACCGCAGCCACAGGCTCTGTGCCAGCATGGAGGGAATTTACAATCTGCTATCTAAGGATTCCCCTTACAAGCCGGGAGACAGCGTGGAAGGAAGAGTCTATGAGTTCGGTCATGATTTCGGTACCTTTGTGGCGGTGGATGATCGGTATTCAGCCATGATTCCCCGGCATGAGGACTGCAGTCATCTGCGCATCGGCGATGTGATCCAGGCGGAGGTCACCGGGGTAAAGCCCGACGGCAAGCTGGATCTTACCATAAGAAAGAAAGCATACCTTCAGATGGATGAGGATGCGGAAAAACTTATGGAGATCATTGATTCTTATGCAGGGGTCCTGCCTTTCAGTGAAAAGGCTTCTCCAGAGGTGATTCTGAGGGAGACCGGCCTCAGCAAAGCGGCGTTCAAGCGGGCGGTCAGCAGCCTGTATCGCCAGAGACGGATCGAACTGAAGGATCATAAGATACGGAAGGTATAGAATTCCCGTATCTTTTCAGAACAGGTCGGAGCGGAACCGCGTAGACCGTAAGAATGTGATTATGAATTCTCCAGTTTCCGGATTTTTATTATGCGGAAACTTCAGATAAATAATAATGGAAAGAAGGAATTAAAATGAAAAAAGTGATCGCAACAGACAAGGCTCCGGCAGCAATCGGACCCTATTCCCAGGCAATCGAGGTAAATGGCACCGTTTATACATCCGGTGTAATCCCGGTGAACCCGGAGACAGGCGCAATTCCAGAAGGTTCTGTGGAACAGGCAAAACAGGCATTTACCAATCTGTCCCATCTGTTGGAGGCAGCTGGTTCAGGGCTGAATGAAGTGGTAAAGACCACGGTGTTTATTAAGGAAATGAATGATTTTGGTGCCATCAACGAGGTGTATCAGTCATTTTTTACAGAGCCTTTTCCGGCTAGAAGCTGCGTTGAGGTAGCCCGTCTTCCTAAGGATGTAATGCTGGAGATTGAAGCAGTAGCCATCAAAGGAGAATAGAAGTCACGGGTATTTTGTGTCAAAAAACAGGAGAAGCAAAGTCTCAGACCTTGCCTCTCCTGTTTTTTGTCGTGCCCTGAAAAGGGATTGAATCCCGGGTCGGTATAAAAACCTTAGACGGATACATCAAAATTGCTGCCTACAGAAGGATTGACAGAAAGCTCCATGGCTTTTATCATACTGTCAGAAAGAGCTTCGCTGACATCCAGCTGATTGCTCAGCATGGCAACGCCTAAGGCTTCGCCGGTTTTGGTGGTAGCGCTGTTCAGGGCGTATAATGCGGTGTTATTTAGTGCACTAATATCCATATGGGCCACCTCCTGTACGTAATAACATCCTCGTAACTGCAGAATTACAGTTATCAGGTAAGTTCAGTGTAGCATGGGTGCTAAGAAAAAGCAAGCTACTGTTCAGCAGGTGTGCCAGGAAGGAGAATATGTAGATATGAAAGAAAAATACGATATTGTAATCATTGGAAGCGGTCCCGCCGGTCTGACTGCGGCAATTTACGCGGGGCGGGCTAAGTTGAATACTCTGGTGATGGAGGCAGCCCCAATGAGCGGAGGACAGATCATAAACACCTATGAGGTGGATAATTACCCGGGACTTAGCGGAATCACAGGGTTTGAACTGGGACAGAAAATGCGCCAGCATGCGGACCAAATGGGCGTTCCTTTTTGCACAGCGGAGGTGCTGTCTGTAGAACGGATCGGGGATTGTAACCAGGTTCGGACGAAGGATGGAATGATTGAGGCCCGGACCGTGATTTTTGCCACCGGAGCCACCTACCGGAAGCTGGGCGTGCCCGGGGAAAATGAGTTGCGGGGAATGGGGGTTTCTTACTGCGCTACCTGCGACGGGGCCTTTTTCCGGGGACGGACTGTGGCCGTGGTCGGTGGAGGTAATGTGGCATTGGAGGATGCACTTTTCCTGGCAAGGGGCTGCGAGAAAGTTTATCTGATTCATCGGAGAGATACCTTCCGGGGGGAGAAGGTGTTGCAGGAGCAGGTGATTCATCATGATCGCATTGAGATTTTGTATGATACAGAAGTGACGGCAATCGGGGGGAAAGATTCCGTTTGTGATGTTACAATATATAATAAGAAGAAAGAAGAACAAAAAGTGATTGCTGTTCAGGGGGTATTTTTAGCTGTGGGCATTGCACCTGCCAGTGGACTTGCCCGGGGACTGGTGGAACTGGATGAAAGTGGATATATCCGGGCAGGTGAAGATTGTACCACCAGTTTGCCTGGAATCTATGCAGCGGGAGACGTGCGGACTAAACAGCTTCGTCAGGTGGTAACAGCCGTGGCAGACGGGGCCAATGCGGTAGCTTCCGCAGAGCGTTATCTCAATGGAAAAGGATAACAAAAAGATCCATTTTTCTCCTGTTTTTTCATATTTTCCTGAAATCTCGTCAGAGGAAGGGTTGACAGACCTATATGTCTTTGTTATAATGTCTGCGTAATAAATTTAACAATTACGTAACAATTAATAATGTTTGATAAAAAATTTTGGAGGGTAACATGGGAAGAAAAGCATGGAAGATGTCTGTATACAGCATTGTAAGTGCAGCTGTAGTGGCTGGTTCACCAATTATGGCGAGCGCAGCTCTGACAGCAGGTGTCTCAGGGGTGATGACAGGGGAGGTTTCCACAGGACTTGTGGCAGGTGTTAGTTTGACTTGTTCCAATTATATGTTGACCAGCGAAGCGTCCGTAAAGGAGAATGGGGCTCCTTTAGTGGCAGAGGGTACACAGGATACCCAGATTGCAGCGGAGGAAACGAATCCGTATGCAGATATTGCTATTGCACAGGTGGATAATTATGTAAATATCCGCAGTGAGGCATCCGAGGAGGGCGAAATCCTCGGTAAGCTGTATGACAATTCCGCAGCTACGGTACATGGCGAGGAGAATGGCTGGTATCAGATTACATCCGGTACAGTAACCGGTTATGTGAAGTGTGAATATGTGGTGGTAGGCGACGAGGAACTGGCAAAGGAAGTGAGCCGTCGTGTGGCTACTGTCAATACAGAGACTTTGTTTGTTCGCAAGGAGCCCAGCACAGAGGCTGCAAAGCTTGGAATGGTTGCAAATCAGGATGATCTGACTGTGGTAGATGAGTCCATTGAAGGATGGGTGAAAGTAACCATCGAAGAGGGCGAGGGATATGTGTCCTCAGATTATGTGACATTATCCACAGAGTTTGTACAGGCAGAGTCCAAGGCAGAGGAAGAGGCGCGTTTGGCAAGGGAAGAGGCAGAGCGTAAGGCTGCCGCAGCAGCTGCTGCAGCGGCAACTGCAAAGAAGAGCTCCAGCAGTTCTTCTTCATCCAGTGCAGCTACCACTACCTACAATCCGCCAACAGGTGGAACCGGTCAGGATGTGGCAAATTTCGCTTGCCAGTTTGTGGGTAATCCCTATGTTTCCGGTGGTTCCAGTCTGACCAATGGTGCGGACTGCTCCGGATTTGTTATGGCTGTCTATGCACAGTTTGGTGTCAGCCTGCCTCATTCTTCCGGTGCTATGAGAAGTTGTGGATATGGTGTCGGCCTGGATCAGATCCAGCCCGGAGATATCGTATGCTATAGCGGTCATGTAGGAATCTACGTAGGAAATAATACCATTGTACATGCAAGCACTCCATCTTCCGGTATCAAGTACACATCACCGGTGGATTATAAGACGGTACTTGCGGTACGGAGAATTTTCTAATAATTGAATATTTAGTTGGATATTGCAAAATTGGGAGCTGTCATTTTTATGGCAGCTCTTTTTGTTTGCGCGCCATGGGCGCGCTCTAACGGGTGAAAGTCCCGAACACG
>JBJELW010000081.1:0-3582 GCA_051879315.1 Roseburia sp. | reverse complement strand
ACTCCTTAATATACGTTCCAAAGAATTCTAAATCTATAGCAGGATAAATATGTAGTTGGCTTACTTCTATTGTGGAATTATCCTTCAAACTGAAGTATAGCGTTTTCTCTCCCTCATATGACGCAAAATCCGAACCGCGATCATACGTACCAATTTCCGCAATCAAATCAAAGGTCTCTTCTCTGCCGTCAGCATAGCAGTGGTACATGCTAATAGACAGAGTAGAGTCGCTAGTCTGGCTAATCGTAATCGTCTTTGTACCATCTGCTCCATCGCTTCGGCAAGTATATGTCCCATCCCATGATACATTAGCAGGAATAGGCCCCACCATTACACCTTGTGGATCTTCGTATGTAGGTACATCATCGGAACAAATTCCATTTCCTGGTTCATTATATTCCTCATCTATTTCCGGCATGGTTTCGCTTTCTGTCTCATTCTCTGGAATATCATACGTTTCGTGTGCAGCAATATATGTGCCAATATATTCGGGGTAAGGGAAGTCGGTTATTTCGATCATCTGCCGACCGTCGTTTGAAATGCCTAAAATATCAAAGGCTACCAGACCGGTCGGCGATGCATATTCTATATGACCAGGTGCAACATTACCAAGCGGATACGGAATTTCAAAATTGTCATAAAGATTATCAAAAAGGCAAAATGACTGGCTGCTCCAACTGTTAGAAAATAATGAGAAATATAAGCAGGGTACATCTTCTCCACGGTCATATGGCAGTGATACATATGTGCCAAAATAATCAGCAATCCACAAATTCGGTGCCGTGGCGGCAAGCGCCGCATCCCATGCAGTTTTTCTTTCGTCCTGCAACCCTTCCCAGGTATCGTTGTTGACATATTTTCCAGCATAGGGAGTTGGCATATCGCTGACTCCTGTTTCCTGAACCACATCAAGGGTATCTTCATCTGGATTAAAGATAATTGTAATTTTGCTGTCGTGCAATTCATCGTAACATATGAATGTATTTCCGTCCGGAAGCGGAATATGGACCTCAAAGTTCTGAATATAGTTGATGCCGATACACCCTGCATAGCCGGTGACCGTGATCTCTCCATCCTTAGAGTCACTTTCCTTAATAGTGAGCATCGTATCAAAAATACCGCCTTCAAGAAGCTGGAGATTGTAATATGTACCAAAATAGTCTGGGTCAGGTGCCTTTGGATGAAAGAACGATCCAATCGCCTTGAATCCTCCAAAAACGATCAGGCAAGCGATAACAAGGCAAACTACAATTTCTTTCAAAATCGCGCCTATCGCATCAAAATACACGACCCGGAATATTTTATGATACAGGACCCATAATGCTACAGCAAGTATAAGCATTAAAATTACTTTTAAAGTGTCCACGTTCCCTCCTCCTTTTTACATGATTGGTGAAGCAGGTTTATTTCCCACAGGCTTTGAAAATCACAGCAATGATAACCACCCATATTACGATGTTAATAAGCCACTTCAAGGGACTATTGGTATTTTTCTGTAATTGCATAAGCTGAATTTCTAATTTCTCTTTGTCAGCTTTCGCTTGCTCAAGCAACTCAGGATATCTTTCAACATCTTCTTGGGCCTTCCGCAGAAATTCTTCCGCCTGTTCCTTCGCCTTTTTGCAAAGGGTAATGCCTTCTTCCTGGAGGGATCTTAGAGTTTTCATCTGTGCCTCATTATATCCCTCATTCGCTGCACGCTTTAGCTCTCTTTCATATTCCAGTTCCGCCTCGGCTAAATCAGCGCAGGCTTCCTCGTAATCCTTTTTACACTCCTCCAATTCTTCGTCCCATTCAGTCTTTGTGTTTTGAATAAAATCGTTACATTCCGCAAGGAGCTTTTTTAGCTCTTTAATTTTTTCATTTCTTTCTGTCGTAGTCATGATATATCCCCTCTCCAAAACAAGATATTACAATTATACCCTATAAGTTCCATCATTTCAACGCTGAAAGTTTATTTATAAATATAACTCTCCGGGGTAAGCTTTCTTAAAGCAATGGAGGGTATACAATGGAATGGACTGAGATTGGAACGAGAATACGTAAGCAAAGAGAGTTCGTGGGTTACACGAGGGAACAACTTGCTGAATTGCTGGACGTGACACCGAAGTTCTGCTCTGACATCGAACTAGGCGTCAAAGGTATGTCCATTCCTACCCTTTGCAAAATTTCTGAAATTCTGAGACTTTCCACGGATTACATTCTTTTTGGAAAAGAAGAAACTAGCAATCCAAGCCCCATAACACTGATGCTCCGAAATTGTTCAGAATCGGAGATCGCCTACGCAGAGCAGTTACTAAAAACCTTCGTTATGGCAATGAATGAAAAAAAGATTCGCTGTGACTAGCGAATCTTTTTTACTTTGCGGTAGAAGGTGCTGGGCTTCATGTCCAGCCGTTTCATAGCTTCCACCGCCGTGATTTTTCCTTGCTGCCAGAGGGAGATCACCTGCTTGAACTCAGGCCGCTCAATCGGCTTCCTTCCTGTATACTTTCCCTGCTTCTTGGCAATGGCGATTCCCTCCTTTTGCCGTTGCAAAATGTACTCCCGCTCCAGTTCCGCCACCGCACCGAAGATAGTCAGCATAAACTTCCCAGTGGGCGTAGTGGTGTCAATAGCCTCCTTCTGGGAGACAAACTCCACTTGCTTGACTGTCAGCCGCTCTACCAAGTCTAACAGATCCCGTGTATTTCTGGCGAAGCGGCTGATGGATTCTACAATAACGGTATCGCCCTGACGGACATAGGTAAGCATCCTGTGCAGTTCAGGGCGGTCTGCATTCTTCCCACTGGCCTTGTCAATGTATAGCTGCTCCACGCCAAGCTGATGCATCATCACCTCTTGGCGGATCGTGTTCTGCTCCTGGGTACTGACCCGGACATATCCAATTTTCATGTGACTTTATCTCCTTTGGGTTGTAAATTGTAATTTTGATTGGTATACTATTTATAGATAAAATGATAGGAGGTTGCGTAGCCATGCCGACATTTTCTGATGTTCAGACAGTTGTATCCAGACTAGCTGCCAAGTACGGCGCGCAGCGGGTCTATCTCTTTGGCTCTTATGCCCGGGGCGACATGAACGCCTCCAGTGACATTGACCTGCGTATTGATAAAGGGTCGATCCGCGGCCTTGCTTTGGCCGGACTTTTGGTAGAGCTGGAGGACGAACTCGGGGTTCCTGTGGACCTGATCTCCACCGGAAGCCTGGATGACCGTTTCTTGGCATCAATCCACGATGATGAGGTGTTGCTTTATGAAGCCTCTTGACCGCAACATCAGCATCCTGGAGCATGTCATCTCCTACTGCGAACAGATTGAGCAGACGGTAGACCGGTTTGGCAACGATCATAGCATATTTGCCAATGACCCGATTTACCGGAATGCCGTTGCGCTCTGCATTTTGCAAATCGGGGAACTGGTGGGCAAGCTGTCGGATGACTTCCGGGACGCGCACCCCGCCGTTCCCTGGCGGCAGATCAAGGCCATGCGGAATATCGTTGCCCACAGCTATGGTTCCGTGGACCCGGATGTCACATGGGAGATCGTTTCAGATGATATCCCCGCCTTGAAGAAATACTGC
>JBJELW010000080.1:0-14824 GCA_051879315.1 Roseburia sp. | reverse complement strand
TGCATAATTTCTCCATTACAATCTCCTCTCCTTTCTTAGGGGCTTTTCTGTTTCCCTAGCACTACACTGAGTATCTGTGAAGTACTGAACAGATACCATTTTTTTCAGCGACAATTTTAGCATGTTTCGTTTTATGAATCAACCAAAACGGCACCAAACGACATTGAAACGTCCCGAATTGCATGAAAGGGACTTGTTTTTCAATTTCAATTTCATTTCACATTCTGCGGCCACATTTTACACATTTTACATTGCTTATAAATAAGTGTTAATCAGTCACTTTCTTTAATACTTCATTAACCGGAGATAATAACTTTCTAATATAAGTCAACAGTATCACTAGTATAAAATCAATAGCAACAGTAACTGTAAATGTAACTATCACACATAATGCACAATTTTTCCCAACAAGCGGATATACAAGCCAAAAACTTAAGTACATTCCCGGTGCTTGCAATAGATAAATATCCATATTATGCTTTAACAGCCATTTGTATATATTGGTGTTCTCCACATGAGAATGAATCTTTAACTTGCATACTGCCATGGCAAATATTACTACAAAGACAGGCATAAGGACTGCAAGAACACAATAAAGCCAATAGGCGATGGATGTATATGGTGCAAGAATCGAACAAAGTGCCACACCGGATACAGAAATCAACATCAAAACAGAAAGAGGCAGTTTATTTACCTTATCTGCAATCCAATAAAAAGATGCGCCAACAAAGAAGATAATAAGATAAATATCAATCTGATTTATCTTGTAAAAATTTACATCTGCCAATAAAAAATGAGATGCAAAAAAGAGCGCAGTTGCTGCAACAGCTCCAATGATGAATCGTTCTTTTTTCAGCAGGTCTTTCAATAAGATCCATATGATTGAAACCCAGAAAAGCATTAACAGGAACCAGGATACGTCACAAAACCTCCCAAGCAGCATGGCCTGATAGCCGTCTAGTAAGGAAGTTCCTTCCAGTCGTCCGGATGTAGGGATGTCAAAAATCGTATAGGTAGGGACCAGCCATACAAGACCATACAGGAAGAATGGCAGCAACAGTCTTTTCGCTTTTTTTACTATGCTTGTGAGGATGCTTACTTCTTTATTTTGTATAGAAGCCTGAAAGAGAAATCCGGAACACAATACAAATATCTGTACCACCGTAACATTCAGTACTTCACATAGATATACTGCTATCTCATTTTCTTCGTCAGCATAAATATACCAAAAGGGATTATTGGAAAAAAACAATAAAATATGGTTGATAATCACACCAAACATGGTAATTGTTCTTGCCAAATCAATATAGTTATATTTTTTCATATCCTTCATCTCCTTTGACACGAATTTCACCGCAGGTATATTTGTGAGAACATGTTTCTGAAAAAATCTCACACCACATTACACTGTGATGTGAGATTTCTTAATCCTTACATTTTCTTTTTTCTTTTTGCCACAACAAGAATTGTGCCCATAACAGCCAGCATCAAAATTCCGATTACTGACCAGAGCAGGATATGACTTGCATCTCCTGTCACTGCTCGATTGGCGGCATTTCCGTTTACAGTACCATCCGTGTTCTCATTTCCGTTTGCATTTCCGGAGCCGTCTGTGTTTCCACTTCCATTTGCGTTTCCGTTTCCGGAACCATCTGCACTTCCACTGCCGTTTGCATTTCCAGAGCCGTCTGCGCTTCCACTTCCATTTCCATTTCCGGAGCCGTCCGCACTTCCGTTTCCGTTTCCATTCCCAGATCCATCTGCGCTTCCACTTCCGGATCCATCTGCTGCATTATCCGAAGCGTTCGCATACACTGAAAACGAAATGTTTCTTATCTCTTTGAAGTAATTGCGTGTATCCTCAGGCGTATAGACTGCGTAACCATTGACCAGTCCTGTGCTAAGCTCTTTGTCCGGATTCACCCATGCCCAGCCGGCAGGGAGAGTTTGATCTGACAGCTTCAGTCCTTCTCTCATCTCCATATCAGGCACCTGCGGTTTTTCCACATTGCAATGAGCCTTCTGAATGGTAAATGTTACCGCTCTGGCTGAAACTTTGTAATATTCATTGAGCGGAACCGATATCAGTGCCTTATATGTTCCCGCATCCTTTGGTGCAGAGGACAGCCTTTCCATGGTGCCATCAGCCATCAATTCATAATAAGTGATATTTGCATTCGGCGGGGTCGCAAGTTCCTCTGTGATTGAGGCAATCGGTGTTAACGTGATCTGAGGCACCACCGGCTGCTTGTCATACACCTTAGAATCAATAGCTGCATTTATGCTAACCTCCGCCTTACTCACGGTCAGCTTACCATTCTTGATGGTTGAGCCTGTGCCGTCGGTAAAGATATAGTTATGGTTATCCGTCTTTGGTGTCACCTTGATTGCGCCATCATACTCACCCGGCGCATAGTCTGCATAGGAACCATCAATACCGATAGTCATCACATCCTCTGCCTGATCCCAGGGCATCAGGCCATAATTCCCAAGGTCATCTCCAAAATGGTAGGTATATTCCGGTTCTGTTCCGTACACTGAATAGGTATCGTTTGCGGTGATATACAGAACTGCTTTCGTAATTTCAATGGTCCCCGGCACCAGATCCAAATTGTAGTTTCTGGAGAAGAACACGTTTTGATATTGATTCCCGTTAATAGTAACAGAGCCTTGCCCAATTCTCCGAATGGCTATTGGGACATTATCTCCTACCGGGGATGTCTCGTTCGGCGAAATTGCCTCCAGTGTTCCATGTCCATTGGTAAAAGTATCTTTTGTATCTCCATTCTTAAATCCTTCGTATTCCAGTCCATAGTCAAAATCGTCTATGGAACCGTAAGTGATGGATGTCCGTCTGTTATCCAGAATGTCCGCACCGGTGTATGCATAGGACGTTACCGTCAGGTCTGCTCTGGACACTTTGATGATGGAATAAGCCGTTGCATCCTGATACATACCGCTTCCATCCTTAACTGTCACCTTGACCACTGCCAACCCCGCATTCTTGTACGTCACGTCTCCGGATCCATCTACCTCAACAGTCGGTTCCACGCCATAAACATCTTTAAATTCATCGTAAATAAGCTCATATTCATAAGTATCAGAACCAGTTGCAGTGGGAGTTGGAACAATAGACCCTCCCAAACTCCATCCGGCATCACCGTAGGTGATTCCGAGATTATTTACAGTAAGAGTTCTCGGTGTTTTATCCTTGTAAAGCGTTTCTTCTACATCATTACTACAGCTATAGTTTTGTGTATCCGTGTAGGATATTTTTACAGTGTAAGTACCACCCGGTACCCCATCAAATGTTTGAAAGCCTGAATATGTATTAATACTTCTACCACCAATGCTTACATTTCTAGCGCTCACATCTATTGTGCCTTTATCCACGTCATTGATGCTGATTGACACTTCCCCCGGATCATCCACTGCCCCCAATACATAAGCCGTAATGGTAGCACTGGTATCATTTTTTGGTGCGGTTGCTGTCATAGCCAACTTCACCGGTCTCTTTTCAATGGTAAACACCTTCGTCTCAGATGTGGCTTCCGTGTAATTCGACGTTCCACTCAGATGTGCCACCACCGCATAGGTTCCGGCATTTTTCGGCCTTTCGGACAGTTTCGCACCTATGGAAGAACTGGACTCGTTCCATACATAATAGTTATAGGTAACCCTTCCGTCGCTGTTACATTCTACCGCCGGGTCTGAAACCTCTGTTCCATCATATACCTTTGATGGATTCTCTTTGATTGCTATGGTTCCGGGTTTTTTAGTCACTTTTCCGCTGTAGGAGCCTTGTGCACTCCAGCACATTTCATTTTCTGCACTGGTGGCCTTTACCGTATAATCTGTCCATTCGCTTGCAAGCAGTGTCACCTTTGCTTCCGGTGTGCTATTTACTGTTCCTTCCGAGACAATTGCTATATGATTCGGATTTACTAATGTAAACTCCACAGATGTTCCGGATGGAAGACTCTGATTATTTCTCAGTGTCAGCGTAAACGGAGTTTCCACGATTGGTTCGGATTCCGGCGAGTTAAAGGCAAGCGAGGTATCCATTTTCATCCATGCTTTTCCATCTGACGTAGTCTTTCCGTAATAGTGCCGCCTGGTTCCGTTATGGGTATAGTCTGCAGTTGAGCCGCCCATCGAATCTGTAGCAGGCAAATACAGATATACCTTTCCTGAACCGTCAGAGAATATGTCGCTTGTACCATAGTCAGAAGTGGATGTCACCAGATCCTGCAAATGATAGTAATTCTCACCGGTCTGCATGATGGTCCGGTATACCTTGGTACCATCTGAATTTTTGGCCTCTGTATTGTTGCAGGAAACGGATCCTCCGTCGATAATCACCGTAAAGCTTGAGCTGAGATCTCCCAACACCGTTCCACCTGAAATTTTTGCATCGCCATCGTTAATCAGTGGCGTTATATCATTTCCGCCACTTCCGATATCATTGCCGGCATGACTCTGACTGACAGGCTTTCCGGAATGAGCCTCCACAAAACCTCCTGTGACGATAAATTCTTCCAGACGTCCTCCGCGGCCGCCACCGCCGATTCCGGCTCCGGCCCCCTGATACTCAACATCCTTTGACTCGGCGCCACCTGTTGCATATACATAACCACCATGTATCTGGATAGAGTCTGCACCATGTCCTTCTGTGCCAAACGAAATACCTTCAGAAGTCTCTCCGTGTTCCCCACCGCCGCCAATTCCGGCTCCGCCCAAACTTGCGCTAGCCTTTACATAATATTTCCAATCGCCTGCTGCGGAGTCATAAACGGTTTCCGCCAAATCTATGTAGATAGTATCTGCTCCGCCGCCATAACCTCCGCCAATTCCGGCTCCGCCATCACCAGCAGTAGCTATGACTTTTGATTTTCCCCTAATATATATATCGCAGGCCTCAGCTCCGGCACCAAATGCTCCATTGGCTCCGGCTCCGATTCCGGCTCCTTTTTTTCCACCTGTTGCATTTATGGTACAATCATCAATCTGAATAGAGGAATTTAATGCGAACTGAGCTCCACAGCCTGTACCGATTCCGGCAGCGTTTTCGCCTGCTGTGGCAGTAATGGTGGAGTTTTTCAATATGATGGCATGGCATGTGGTATCCCATGCATTGGTTCCCTCAGTGCCTCCGCCACTTCCGATTCCTGCCTGATTTTTACCGCCCGTGGCCGTTACCGTGGAGTTTTCAATGGTGATATTGCCCACCGATTCCTTGTAACCGCCTCCAATTCCGGCACCACCATATCCATACTTAGAATTCACATCCTCACCGCTTGCAGTAACCGTGGAGTTTTGAATCGTGATATCTCCCACGGATGTACCCCAGCCGCCACCGATTCCGGCTCCGCCGTCTCCGCCGGTAGCCGTAACATTACTATCTGTTATGGTAATATCTCCGCATGCACAGCCGGTCCAGAATAAAGCCTGTCCCGTGCCTTCATGGATATACCCTCCTCCGCCAATTCCGGCTCCGCTCCATGTGGATGCCTTGATGGTAGAATTCTTTATGGTAATGTCTCCTACTCCACAATCAGCTCCCGAACCTATGGCTGCTTTCTGAAAACTAGAACAGTTTGATGCAGATACCGTGGAATTTTCGATGAGGATATCGCCCATCGTAGTTTCTTCTATTAGTCTCTGTTTCCAACAAGAACCAATGGTTCCACCATATACCTCAGAGTTTCTGATGGTGATATCTCCAACATCACCGGAAAATCCTGCACCAATGGTACAGCCTTCTCTTGTCTTACCAGTGTTGTCCATAATATAACAGTTGACAATTTTGATATGGTCCACAGAACCATACACCTCATGCGTTTCAGCACCTCCGATACCAGCACTCCCACTGTCTTCCGTATCACTTGTAAGTGTAACCGTAGCATTGTAAATATCGATATCTCCGCCCTCTGCATCTGCAGCGCCGATTACTGCCGCTCCATCCTCGCCCTTTGCATAAGCATCGATCACAAGGGCACGTTTTCCATCATTTCCCTTGATATAAATGTTGCCGCCATTCTCACATTCGCCTGCACCTATGGCACAGCTCTGGTCATATCCGGTTGCAGTGACGGTTCCTTCTCCATAGATATAAATCTGATTCGCAGAGGTATTGCCACCGCCGATTCCTGCGCCCTGCTTTCCACCGGTTGCAGTGATGGTTCCTCCATCCAGCGTAATCCATATACTGTCAACATTATTACTGGGCACGCCATTTGCTGCACTACCGATTCCTGCACCCCAGCTGCCGCCTCTTGCCTCGATGGTTAACGGAGATTTCTCTTTAATGATGAAGTCCCAGTATATCTTGCTGCCATCTCCACCGCCGATGCCGGCGCCGCCTTCTCCCTCGGCACTGGCAGAGCCGCCTCCACCATAGGCCTTGATATTACCACCGTAGATATAGATGTTGCCTACACCGCCTCCATCACCGGAGCCCTTGGCATTGCCGCCACCGATGCCGGCTGCCCACTTGCCGCCGGTTGCAGTGATGGTTCCTCCGGTAATCTGAAGCTGTTCCAGATATCCTTCCTGACCACCGCCAATACCGGCTCCGCCATATCCACCGGTTGCAGTGATGGTTCCTCCGGTGATTTTGATGGTCCCATTCACATCTCCTTCGTCACTTCCTCCGATGCCGGCTGCGTTTTCTCCTCCGACTGCAGTGATGGTTCCTCCGCTAATGGTAATGTTATTACACGTGCCTCCATCTCCTGCACCCACTGCGTTGGCACAGCCGATTCCCGCTGCATATTTACCTCCCCAGGCAAGTATCTCGCCACCTTTGATGGTGATATCTCCGGCAACCGTATCGCGGCCGCCACCAATTCCGGCTGCTTCCACGGCACCATGCGCCTCGATACGGAGACCTCCGTCTATGGTCAGGCTTCCCATATCGTTGTCGGCATCACTTCCGATTGCAGCTCCGCCTTCCTCTGATCCGCCGTAATCACCACCACCATAAACAACCAACTTATCTCCGGCATCTCCCTTGATGGTAAGGCTTGCACCTTTTTCAATATTGATACCTGCATATCCCCAGTTTGCTCCGATACCGGTATTATTTCCACCATACAGTGTGTTGCTTCCGTCCACAATCAGCGTAACATTACAGCCTTCTTTGATGTTGATTGCAGCCGCTTCCACACTCTTACCGTCATCATTTTCATTACACAGATCAATCTTTACATCCCGGATGGTAATGGTGGGATTTCCTTCTTTGACTTCAATGTGATATTTTTCTGTGCTTCCTTTTACTTCGTAGGTTCCGCTGTCCTTGATTGTCAGGTTACCCTTCGAAATGTCAACAGATGTACTCGCCTTCGCTTCCACAACTGTAAGCATTGTAAAAAGCATTGCCAGAACAATAAGACTACCGAACCACGTTCCTGCTCTTCTTTTCACTGTTTTTCCTCCTTGAAGATGTATATGTTCTTAATACTTCTATGTTGCAATTTGTCGAAGCTATTATAAGCGAATATCAAACATTTATCAATAAACCTGTCCTAAAACGACGTTTAAACGGCGTGAATGACATTACATTTTAATTACTGCACCCATGCACCCATGCACCCATGCGCCGGATGCGCTTAAGCGGTAGCCGCCGATGACCACGTCATGGGCCATGGCTCCGTTATCTACCGTAAAGGTGATAGTTTCCTCTCCTGCCCCATAGATTCCATTTGCCGCAGTGTTTACCTTAATCTTAAAGGTTCCGGTCTTGGTCACGGTAAGTGTTGTGCCGGTATATGCTATACCACTGTCTGTCCCTGTGATGGTGACAGGGATTGCAGCTTTGTTCGTAATTGTATCCGTGCCTGTGATTGTTCCTGACGCAGAGCCATTGTCTGCGCAGCTACCAACACCTAGATTTATCGTATTTTACAACGGTACAGAGCAACAGCCCGAGCGGAAGGAATTACGTCTATCCGATGTCTTTGAGATTCCGGGGCAGCTTCTCCATTTTTGCCAAAGCGGCATTACCGTATCTGAAATACTCCTCCTCTGTTTCGTTTCAATATAATTTTCCACCCATTTCCAATTACAAAAACTTTTCAAATATCATTGCTCCAAACACTGTCAATACACCGGACACCACAATGGAAAGACTGCTCATTGCGCCTTCCACCTCACCCATCTCCATGGCTTTGGCTGTACCCACTGCATGGGAGGCACTGCCGATTCCGATGCCCTTGGCAATGGGCTCTGTGATGTGGAAAATGCGGCAGACCGCTTCCGCCATGACATTTCCCAGTACTCCGGTGATAATGATGACTGCCACGGTCAGTGACACATAGCCCCCCAGTTCCTCGGACACTCCCATTCCGATGGCTGTGGTGATGGATTTCGGCAAAAAGGTCACATAAGTGGCATGGTCAAAATGAAACAGCAAAGAAAGAATCAACACACTGCCCATGCTGGTGATGGCACCGGAGCACACGCCCAAAAGCACTGCCAGCCAGTTTTTTTTCAACAGTTCAAACTGCTCGTACAGTGGAATGGCCAGGACAATGGTCGCCGGAGTGAGCAAGTAGCTGATATATTTTGCCCCTTCATAGTAGGTGTCATAGTCCACATGCAGCACCAGCAGAAAAATAATGGTGAGAATAATGGAAATCAGCAACGGATTCAAAATGGACCACTTGAACTTCTGTTTCAGCAGGCATCCAATCCCATAGGATACCAGACTGATACACACGCCAAAAAAGACGGAGGTCGTCAAAAAATCATGCATGATGATTTTCCTCCTTTCCCTTTTTCAAGCGGATCACCGCCTGGGTCACCAATCCTGAAACGCCCATCACCAGCACAGTGGTCACCACAGTAACCACCACATAAGCCACCAGACTTTCCCGGATCATTCCCCAGGAATCAATCAGTCCCACTGCTGCCGGAATGAACATGATGGGCATGATGGCCACCAGGAATTTCCCGGTTTCTCTCATCGCCTCCACCGGCAAAATTTTCAGTTCCAAAGCCAGAAATAATAACACGATTCCGTAAATGCTGGCCGGAATGGGCAGCGGAATCAAGTGATTTAAAATCTCTCCCACAAAGGAGAAACCGATAATAATTCCAAATTGTTTTAAGTACTTCATACGCTTGCACCTTTCTCTTGGCACGAGGTGTCACCGCAGGTGACGGAGCCCTGGTGCCGGTTCATTTTTTTAATTGGCTTTACACTTTCTCTTCTATGGAGTATTCTTATTCCATAAGTTTTCTCATAACGGACATATTGTATTCCCATGTGTTGTAAAACGAACACATACCACACATATTATAGCAGGAGTGTCAAGCATGAACTGGAACTTAAAAACCTATGATGAACTGACAAAAGATGAACTTTACGATATTTTAAAACTACGCTGTCGGGTATTTGTGGAAGAACAAAAATGCACCGAAGCCGACTTGGATGACAAGGATAAATCCTGCATCCACCTTTTTGCAGAAGACCAGGCTAAGATCATTGCCTGTCTGCGCATTCTGCCTGCCGGGCTTTCCTACCCGGAGGCCTCCATCGGACGTTTCGCCATAGACAAATCCTATCGTGGACAAGGACTGGGCCGGGATGCCATGAACCGCACCATACAGTATATGAAGCAGGAAATGAAAGTGCCTGCCATCCGAATTTCGGGGCAGGCCTATTTACAGAAGTTCTATGAAGATTTGGGATTTGAAACCATCCGGGGACCCTATCTGGAGGACCAGATCCCCCATTATGAAATGCTAAGATTATTTAGTAAGTAGTAAGCAGCTTCCAAGACTTGCCGGCACTGCGGATCGTCGGGATACTTTGCACACATGTCCCTAAGTACGGCAAAGGATTCTGTGTAAAGCTTCCGGGCAGTTTCCAACTCTCCTCTTTTTTGTCGCTCCTCCCCCACCAGAGCCGTGTACATCCCATAGTTGTACAAACAGTTCCATGGCAAATCCGGCAGCTGTTCCCGGTACTGATATCCTTCCCAGGAACTGTCCCTTGCTCTCTCGTAAAAAGAGAGTCTTTCCTCCGGGTCCTGACTCAGTTCCCCACATTTTTCATACGCCTCTCCCAGATTGAAATAAATACTTACCAGATTGGCTATTTCTTCCTGGTGCATGTACACCTCCACCAATCTTCTCTGTAGCATCTCAGCTTTCTGCATATATTGGATTTCCCGAAGAAGGTTGGAAACATCTCCCTCCGCATTAAACCGCTGGGCGCAAAGTTCTCCCCTCAAACCCAGCAGCAGCGCCAGACTCCTGGTTGACTGGGCAGTCTCATCGCACTGATATATGGCGGTCAGAATTTCCTCCGCCTTTTCATAATATACGTCCGCCGTGGAATAATCCCCCTCCTCCACTGCGATCCTACCAAGACGACAGAATACATTACCCGGGTTGCTGCCGGCTCCCATGGCACCCTGGTTCCAAAGCCATACGCTGATTTCCAGCTGTCTCAGCAGAAGTTCCTTTGCCTCCTGTATTCTATGTAAATTGAAATAACAGTCGCTGAGATTAAGCAAATCCAACGCCAAAGTCCTTCCCCACTGAGCACCGCCCTCTGTCTCAAATCCCTTCTGTGCTAAATCCACACACTTTCCAAGCCAGTACCGTTCTTTCTCGAGGTCAATCTCCACGCCATTACCATTCCCATAGAGGAATCCCAGCTCATAAGCTGCCCGGAAATGCCCCTGTTCTGCAGCTTTCATCAAAAGGTCGATTCCGCGCTGCCGGTTGATTTCCACACAAATTCCCTTCAGATATGCCTGGCCTAACAGATAATCATTCTCCACAGACGGGGGATTGGACTGCATATGCAGCTCTTGCTTTGCCTCCAGAAGCCCCCGCTCTAATGTCTGCACATCATTTACCCGGATGCATTCCGGCAAGCCGGGGAATTTTGCCCGCAGCGCTTCCCGATCCGTATCAACCAGTTCCACCGGAATCACCTTTTTCCCCAGTCGGACTGCGTTGGGATACTCGATGGTCAACACATAGTTTCCTTCCTCCAGCAAATTCGGGGTAACTGCCAAAATAAAAATTTTTCCCCGGTTTAAATGATAATCAATTTCCTCATCATAATTTTCCCCCAGAGTGAGAAAATCGTCATACCAGATGGCCAGATCCCGGCATGAGTCTAACTGATGAATGAGATGCATGAGCTGTAGGGCGTGCTCTCTGTCCTTTTTCCTGTAACTTAGAAAAGCTGCTCCCGAAAATGCCTTCTGGAGCTCCCCATGCAATTCGTCATCTCCAAAAAGTTTACTGAAACGTTCTTGCATCTTGGGCCGGTAATCCGCCGCACTCTTATTTAGCAGATGTAAATCTCCGCATACAGAATTAAATGCGGACTCCAGGCCCGGCTGTAATACAATGGGTAAAACAGGAATCTTTTTTTCCATCAGGAATGGGAAATCCACATCTCTCGCGGTGTTCTCCGTCATAAGAAAATGTTCCGTTATGAGCAGGACCACTAAATTCATCTCGCCCAAAGACAAGCATCGGTCTTTTCGGTCCACACTCTGCTGTAGCTCTGCATCCACGTACACCTTACAGTCCCACAAATCCAGCACATCATTTGCAATGGTGCGGAACCACGGCATGTCCGCCGGATGTCCTGTAATAAATACATTTTGCTTTTTAATAACGGGATGTGTATCCCGCTCTTGAATGATAAACTTCATAACCCCTAATCCTTTCTATTCCTCCGCCAGATTTCCTTTGATTACCTGCCGGTCTTTTTCCTTTTCCTCCTCCGGAAGTTCCCCATAGGGAAGAAGACATTTGTGAATTCTCTTCTCCATATCTTTGTTATTTCCATTCTCCGGAATCCCGTATTTCCAGCAATTCAAAAAATGATATCTGCACCACCGAATATGCTCTAATTCTGCAAATTCCTCCAGATTGGAGGTAATACTTTTCTCTCTGTTTGCCTCATCTAGCTGACGAATCACTTCGCTGTAATCACTGGAAGAAATATTGGAGCCCTTGGTAAAACCGTCCAGTTTTCTCCATTCTTCCTCCATCTCCTGTTCCATTTGCGCCCGGGTCTTTTCCTTCGCCTCTTCCTGGCTACAGCAGTAAGCGTAATTTACTTTCTTCGCCGCCTCATACAGCTCGTCGGTACGGATATGCTCATAGGTGAACACAAAGGAATCCTCCCCGTATGCAAACAGTCTGTCCGCCTTGATATAATCTGTGATTTTTTCCCCCATGGGGTTGTAATAATAGATGCTGGCCTTTTCACAGCTGTGATACAGACTCTGCAACAATTCAATGGAAGAAGCCTCGGCTACTATAATGACATCCGCCTGCTGCAGAATCCCCCATTTATCCTCCTCGTCCCCGTGGAACAGAATCTGATCCCGGTTCATGGTCTGAAAATTTCCATGGGACACCTGATACAATTGGCTGTCTCCAAACACATGGTATTCCACGCATTGCTGCTCCGCATACAAATTCATCTGCAATCCAAACCGGAGGATTCGCTGACCCAGACTGTCAAATCCCAGGATTGCAATCTTTTTTGTCGTTTCCTTGTCCGGTGTATTCCAAAGTTTTATGTTTTTCCATAGGGAGCGGGCTATGATATCATTAGCATTCAGAATCCGCACATTGTCCATATCACTTTTCAGCATGTTGGAATCCACTTCGTTCAAACAGAGATACACTGTTTTTTTCCCTTTCCCATCCTGGAAAAAGGACTGATACTTTTGGTAAAACATTAAATTGTCTTCATCTGAGTCGAATAGGATAATGTGGTTTCTCACATGTTTCAGCGGCTTTTTTCCACATAACACACTATTTGGAATATTGTTATTCAATATTTTTCCCCGCTCAGAACTACTGTAAATAGCAGTTCCGTCCTGGTGGAAAACACCGATGAACTTTCTTCTAAAAAATGCGTACACGTTCTTCATGACGGTGGCTAACCCTGCCACGGTCAAAAGCGGAGCCGTCCATCTTGCCGCCTCAATAAACCCATTATAGGTGGCCCCGTCCCATTCCAGGCCATACAGACAAATGCTGTAGTAGATTGAGTCCGCCAGAGACTGCCCCGCCATATAATATCCCACCGTTCCCACAATCAGCGGCAACGGCAAAAGCACAATAATCAGTTTACTAATGTTTTCATAGAGCTTCTCTTCTGTATCCATATCTCCCACCTGCTATCAATTTTTCGTCCGTCGCCTCTTCGAGGCGACACCTCTGGGCATTCAAATATATTTCTGTTCAAGACTTGCCCTGAGGACTTCGTCGCCTCTTCGCGGCGACACCTCAGGTCATATTTTATCATATATCTATGTACTTTTCATCGAAAACGCGAAAAAAAACGTGACCTTTCTATGCAAGGGGACTATAATGTAATTATACGTTATGATTATTTTGAGGAGGTATTTACATATGACAATTGAATTCGACGACACTCTCATCACAAAAAACGAATTGATTGACTCCCAGCACAAGGAGCTCATTGACCGGATTAAAAAATTTGTAGACAGCTGCGAACAGCGGGACAGCAAAGTTACCGCCATCAACATGCTGGATTACCTGGCTGAATATACTGATTTTCATTTTTCTGCGGAGGAGAAACTGCAGGAAGAAGTCGGTTACCCGGGACTGGAAGATCATAAGAAAAAACATGAAGAATTCAAGAAAAGCCTTTGCAGCTTAGAGGAATTTTTAGAGGAATCTGAGGGCCCCACCGATGCCTTTGTGGAGCAGGTGAAGAAAAAGGTGGTGGATTGGTTATTCAACCATATCAAAACCTTCGATCGCTCCGTTGCAGAATATATCTTCATAATCGAAAATCCGGATCGGTTATAAGACGTATCCAACAAAAAACCAGCCCGATTGGGGGCTGTTTTTTATTTTAATTCGTATCTGTTCAGTACCTTCACAGATACGATTTTTTGTTTTACACATATAGTAAAAATTTTCCTGTTCAAAGATTGTATTTGGTGAAACGTTACTTTTCTGCCTACGCATTACACTTCCAAATTCACATATAGATTCAGGAATAACAATTAACCCTACCTCTTCCCTAACCTCACGAATAAGAGCTTCTTTCTTATCTTCATCCTTGTGCAAGTGCAATTTTGTTATCATCTTTGAAAATAATTCCTCTTACAGATGGTCTTCTAAATATGCTATCGCAATTTTCATAATCTTGTAAATCTGTTTCCAATAGTTGTCTCATCAACGCCTCCGAAAATTCTTTTCCTGATCAGTTAAATTTCAAATACCCTTTATTAAAAACATCTCCATTGGTTGTTCATATCCCGGAATGTCAATGACAAACCCTCCGCAATCCTTATATCCCAGTTTTCTATAGAAATGTTGTGCTTCTTCATCAACTTGTGTAGAAGTCAACAACATTCCATATCCCTGTAATTTCATATCATTTTCCCAATGCTCCATAAGTTTTTTCCCATAGCCCTTACCTTGATACTTCCCATCAACAAAAAGCATTGTGCAAAACGGGGTATTATCCCAAAAAAGATTGTATCTCAACAATCCAATTGGTTTATCATTCTCTAATAAAATATATCCTCTTTTGTCACGAACTTTGTTTTGATATTCTTCTTCTGTCAAATGCCTGTCAAGACTATGCCAAAATGTCTTGTCTTCCATTTGCATGTACCTAATTTCTATCATTGTTTACCTCCACTTATTTCTGTGTCTTTGGATTTGAATCTTGTTCCCTTCCGTTTCATCAGCAGGCACAAGAGCAAGCTATGTACTTCTTTTTTGTTATACAAATTGGGAGTTTGTCGAGCGTGGTGCTGAGAATTGTTGGGGGGCAAATTTTGGTTATAGGAGA
>JBJELW010000079.1:0-14935 GCA_051879315.1 Roseburia sp. | reverse complement strand
TCAGACGCAACTTCTAAAGAATATCATCTTTACTGTCGTTTGTCAACAACTTTTTCATTTTTTGTTGCCGTCGTGAGCGTTTGTCTCACGCGGCGAAGATTATAATATCACGAGTTTTTGTGAATGTCAACACTGTTTTTTCAACATTTTTACTTGTTTTTTTCAACTTTGTTCACAAAAAAGAAGATGTTGGGGTATCCCTTTCCCGATACCCCAACATCTTCTTTTATCCCAACAATATTTTGTAAATCAGTTCCATAATCAGATTATGCTGGTACAGCCAGCGAAGGAATTCGTTTTCATCGATATAGCACAACAGCTGACTGCCAATACTGCTGGCGCAAAACATCGATATCAAATAAAACAGCAGCCAGATAACCAGCAAGCCTCTCACCAGCCCCAGCGCCAGCCCGGCCGTCTTATTTACCCCTTTGATTCCCGGCAACATGGCCAGAAGATTCAGAATCCTCATCAGCACATAACTGATAAGAAACACCAACAGCACGGATAGAAAATATGCAATTCCCCCGACAACAAACTCTGTAATGGATTCCGCAAGCTCATGATACAATCCACTGCCGTCCACCAGATCATTCACAGCTCCCTCGCCGTAGCCTGCCAGCTTATCCAGTAATGCCTCCGGCAGATAAAGTCCGCTTTCCACTGCCTGATCCGTTATCAAGCCCGTACTTTCTGCAAGCTGCTCCTGTGCTTTCTGCCGGATATAATCCTCACAACCCTGTTGAATATATTCATTTATGCCGGTATACTGGGTCAAAAATATCTTCATATAGGGTGTGACAAAAGAGCTGGCCACCAAGACAATCACCATGATAACCATGGAGAATATCATCCGCAAAAATCCCTTATGATAGCCCTCAAACATGCAGAGTGCAATAATTGCCAATACAACAATCAATAACCAATTCACTTTAATCTTACCTTTTCTGTTATTCCTTCTGACACAAAGGTGTATCGGGTTTTAGTAACACCAGAAAGCACTTTGTAAATAGGCCGTTCGAAGGTGTACTCAAACCGTTTGATACCGTAAGCGCTGAAAATCATGCATTCTGTATCGTTGTGGATGCAGATTTCCCCATTGTCCAAAAATTCCACCGAACGATAATCCATGGAAAAGTTCTTATTAACCACACGGTTCCCCTTCCGGTCGTAAGTTACCATGTGGCGGCTTTCCTCGGCATCTTCCTCATTATTATATATGATACCGATATATTTTTCATTATAAAAAACACTTCTCACCTGCTGCTCCAGGGTGATTTCCTCTGTGGGCTCCGGTTTTTGCGTTCCTTCGAAGATCAGAATCCGGTCGTCTCCAAAGGCATACATGGTATCATTGTCCACAAACTCCAGATCCGGTATGACAGCACTGTCGTATTCATAAATTCCCACCAGATTATCAATCTCATTCTGCCCTACCGAGCCAAAATTATAGAAGCGTATAGACGTGGATACCTTTGCATCGGTGATATCCAGCATGGAAACCGCCAGTTTTTTGGCATCATTGCACAGTGCTATATCCAGAGGATATCCGCTGTTTTCCACATGGAGCGCGCCTTTTGCCAAATTGTTACCTTCCTTATCATACATTCTTAAATAATAGGTCCCACTGTCGTTCATAAGTACCGCAATGGTACCCTGATTGGCCACTTTCACCTTTTGAATGCTCATGGCCGTATCGATTTCTCCCTGAAGTCCATTCTCATTAAGAATATATACTTTGGTTCCTCCCTGATCCGCAAAGGCCACATAGTTTTCGCAGACCGTCACCATGGGGGATTGCATCTCAAAGGACTGATTCCAATAAAGGGTATTGTTGGCGTCTGTATAAATTGCTCCGTCATTGCTATATTTGATGAACCCCTTCCCATAGGTTACAAACTGGCAGGAGGAGGAATCCTCCCTCTCCACATAACTCTCCTGTACATAAGATGTGTAGGTGCGCAGATTCACCACCATCCATATTACCCCGAAAATTGCCGCCGCCAATCCCACAATAATCAAAAAGATTTTCATCGTTCGTCTGCGATGGGCACGTATCCTGCTCTGTAATTCGTCCGGATCTGTCTGAATGGTCCGAAACTGTGTTTTATCCGCCATGTACTTCTCTCCTAAAATCCAATTAAGCTTTTTCCTAAAATGATTATAACGTATCTTTTTCATTTCAGCATTACTTTTTTTCCACTATCACGGCAGGATCAGCTTTTCTCCGGCATAAATCTTATCCGCTTCGTCTATGTCGTTCAACTGACAGAGTGTATCGATTTTTCCCGTATCCTGATAGATTTTTTCACAGATGGATGTGAGACTGTCACCCGGCTGTACCACATAATAGCCCTGTGTTGCAGCTGCACTTTCCTGAGTCACCACATCCGCGGAGGTCTCCGTCTCCTGAGAGGTATCATTTACAGGCTGACTGTCCTCCGATACAGCCTCCGTATTCTGCTCTGGATTCACCACTGCATCCTCCGTTGCTGTTTCCTCCGGTGCAGCATCAGCCATAGTTTCCGCATCCACCGGTTCCACATTCCCGGCCACATCCTCAATCACAACACGGGTATCTTCCCCCTGTTCCGTTGCCAGGCTACCGGCCATAGCTGCCACTGTCTGCTCGATATTTTTCATTTTATGGTAATTATTAAAGAGACTGATTCCAACAATACATAGCGCCAGGACGATCAATGTGCCGGTTCCGTAGAGCAGGGTATTTTTCGGTTGCTTTTCCCGGTCCGATTTGTGCAGAAACATTTCCCGATAACTTTTCATGGCTTCATCCCGGACTTCTTCCGGTTTAATCTCCTCCGGAGTATCCTCTCTGGAAGAGATCATATAATCCTGCATGCGCTGATTTTTCTCATAATATATGTAATAACCGCCCTGCCGGTGGGTTACCTGATCTTCATACAGATAAACATTTTCTTCCTTTTCCAGGGAATCTGACAAAAACAGGATTCGATTATTCCCTCCGAAAAACTTTTTGTGAAGTTGTTCCAGTTCCGGTGTCAGTCTGGGGGAAACTCCTTTTTCATCAAAGAACCAGCCCAGCATGTCACTCTCTGGGAAATATTGTTTCATCAGAAGACAGATTTCCTCCCGTACTGCCTCATTAAATACCGGCACAAAATCCCGATAATCCAGATCTTTCAGTTCAAAGGCGCCGCTGACATACAGGCAAAGGCAGTCTTTTGCCTTCTCAATTTTACCTGTCAGAATACAGACCCGGCGTTCCTTCACTTTCTGTTGTTCATTGTGAAGATATGTATAGACAAAATCCTCCACATATATTCGTTTTACTCCATTGGGTGTACCAATCTGCCGGAAGTTTTTCGGCAGGCTTTTTAATGTAGGTTCCTCATTTTCCAATGTTTCCTCGTCCCGTTTCTGTATGATTTCAATCATGGTTTTCTGCCCCTTTCCCATTCTTTTTGGGACAACCATAGCATAGATTCCCCGCTGATTTTGCCGGATTCTGGATGGGAAAAAAGGAAAGTTTTGACTTTTTCCAACAAAAAACTGCCGCTTTTTCAAGCGGCAGTCTCTAACTTTGTCTAATTTAGTTTTCTTTTATAAACGCTTTTACTTTTTTGTAGATACTTTCTCCATCCAACTCATACTTTTTAATAAGTTCTGTTGCCGGCCCGGACTCGCCAAAGGTATCATTCACTCCAATGCGCAACACCTTGGTGGGTGCCTTCTCAGACAACACTTCACAAACTGCGCTTCCCAGACCGCCGATGATAGAATGTTCCTCAACCGTAACAACCTTTCCTGTCTTTAGAGCGGACGAAACCACCAATTCCGCATCAAGGGGCTTAATAGTATGAATATTGATGATCTCAGCAGAAATACCATCTGCTGCCAGAAGCTTCTCTGCCTCCAGCGCCTCACTTACTTCCAGACCGGTGGCAAAAATCGTCACATCGTTACCTTCCTTTAAGACAATGCCCTTTCCAATCTCAAAACGATAATCCGGTGTATCGTTAATCACCGGAACTGCCAGACGGCCAAAACGCAGATAAACCGGTCCCACATAATCATAGGCCGCCCTCACAGCAGCCTTTGCCTCCACATCATCGCTGGGGTTGATCACCACCATTCCGGGAATCTCACGCATTAAAGCCAGATCCTCTAAGCACTGATGAGTGGCTCCGTCCTCGCCCACAGAAATGCCTGCATGGGTGGCTCCAATTTTTACATTCAGATGGGGATATCCGATAGAGTTACGCACCTGCTCATAGGCGCGCCCTGCTGCAAACATGGCGAAAGAGCTCATAAACGGCACCTTGCCGCATGTGGAAAGGCCTGCGGCGATGCCGGTCATGTTCGCCTCTGCGATTCCACAGTCAATATGACGATCCGGGAACTCCTTTTTAAACTTATCCGTCTTGGTTGCCCCGGCAAGATCCGCATCTAAAACAATCAGATTCTCTTTTTCTTTTCCCAGTTCTACCAACGCATTTCCATAGCTTTCTCTTGTGGCAATCTTCTTAACATCTGACATTATGCTTCACCTGCTTTCTCTAATTCTTCCATCGCTTTGGCAAACTCGTCATCATTGGGGGCTTTGCCATGCCATCCCACCTGATTTTCCATGTAGGAAACTCCTTTACCCTTGGTGGTCTTGGCAATGATTGCGGTGGGCTTATCCTTCACGCTCTTTGCTTCGTCAAAAGCCGCACGAATCTGTTCCATGTCATTTCCGTCGATATTGATCACATGGAAATTAAATGCCTCAAACTTTTTGTCAATGGGATACGGAGAACACACTTCCTCTATGGTTCCGTCGATCTGAAGGTTGTTATTGTCTACGATCACGGTCAAGTTGTCCAGATTACGGGAACCTGCCCACATGGCGGCCTCCCAGATCTGTCCCTCCTGAATCTCACCGTCTCCGCACATAGCATAGACACGATAATCCTTTTTATCCAATTTAGCAGCCAGCGCCATACCCACTGCACATGACAAGCCCTGCCCTAATGAGCCGGAAGACATGTCCACTCCGGGAATGTGTTTCATATCCGGATGTCCCTGCAGATAGGAGCCGGTATGACGTAATGTTGTCAGATCCTCCACCGGGAAATATCCCTTGTGGGCCAGTGCCGAATACAATGCCGGTGCCACATGCCCCTTGGATAAAACAAAACGGTCTCTGTTCTCCATTTTCGGATTTTTAGGGTCCACATTCATTTCTTCAAAATACAGATACGTCATAAGATCCGCTGCGGAGAGGGATCCTCCGGGATGTCCCGACTTGGCACTGTGTAATGCCGTTACAATACTCTTTCTCACTTCATTGGCTATTTTTTCTAACTCTGAATTGGTCATTGTGATTGCCTTTCCTTTTTCTCTTTTTAACGTCTATAATTCAATGCGGCCTTCCAGGGCACGCAGTAACGTAACTTCATCTATGTACTCCAAGTCACCGCCCACCGGCACACCACTGGCAATACGCGTCACCTTGATGCCCGTTGGTTTGATTAGCTTGCTCAGGTACATAGCTGTCGTTTCCCCCTCCAGACTGGAATTGGTGGCGATAATAACTTCCTTCACGTCACCCTCCAGACGATGTATCAGTTCCTTGAGCCGTATATCTCCGGGTCCGATTCCCAACATGGGAGAGATTGCCCCATGCAGCACATGATAAACACCTTCATACTTTCCGGTTTTTTCGTATGCCGCCAAATCTCTGGTATCCTCCACCACCATGACCACCTGATGATCCCGGTTGGGATTTTTGCAGATCGGACATAACTCATCATCTGTCAACGTCAGACACTCTTTGCAATAATGAATATTTCGTTTTGCTTCTATGATGGAGTTGCTGAGTTCTTCCACATTTTCTTCCGGCATATTCAGGATATGGAAGGCCAGTCGTTGCGCCGACTTGGGCCCGATTCCCGGCAGTCCGGACAATTGTTCAATCAGCCGGCTGATCTGGCTGCTGTAATAATCCATATCAGTTCCTCAACTTTCCTGCTGATTAAAAAGGAAGTCCGCCAAGTCCACCCATGCCGCCGGTGATCTTCGCCATGGACTGCTGTGAATATTCCTCGATCTGACGCAATGCCTCATTGGTGGCCGCCATGATAAGATCCTCCAGCATCTCCACATCATCCGGATCCACTGCCTCCGGATCAATCTTCACCTTGGTCACTTCTTTTTTCCCATTGATGGATACTTCCACCACTCCGCCACCTGCTGCTGCAGTGATTTCCTTCTCCTCAATTTCCTTCGATGCTTCCTCCATCTGTTTCTGCATCTTCTGGGCCTGTTTCATAAGATTGTTCATGTTTCCCGGCATCATTCCGCCCGGATAACCGCCTCTTTTTGCCATTGTTTCAATCCTCCTCGTCAATCGTTATATCCATATTTATGATCTGGCTCAAATCCACATACGCCTCATCAAAGGGACGTCCGGATTCATTGGCCTGAATCAGCGGTTCCACGTCCCGCTCCACATAATCGGAAATTACATTTTTAATCTCCGGATAGTGGGCTTCATCACTCATCATTTTTGCCGCCATAGGATCGTCCAGCACGATCATCAGACGGTTATCACCCGCCAGGCTCAAGTGTGCCTGCCGCATATAGATTCTGGTCGGGCTACTCATCTGTTCCACAATGCCGCTCCAGTTTTTTACCACCAGCTGGATATCCTCCGGAACTGCCTTGGGCAGAGGAGGTCTCTCTGCTTTTTTCACCGGTACAGACTCCGCGGCCCCAGCAGCCTCCCGGACCGTGACAATACCTTCCTCAAGCCTTTTTTCAATTTTTGTCAGCCGGTCTGTAATGGCATCCGTGCTCGGTTCCATAGCCGGCTTGCATAATTTTATAATAGCAATCTCTATCAATATACGCTTTTGTGAAGAATACTTCACCTGATTGGAAAGTTCTGAGAAAATGCGGATATATCGCATCAGCACTTCCATCTCTACCATTCCGGCTTCTTCCTTCAACAGGGCAAGGTTCTCGCTGGACATATCCAAAACATCCTCCGCATCTGCAGATCCCTGCAGTAACAACAGATTCCGCAGATACCAGGTAAAATCATTGACAAACTGTCCCAGTTCTCTGCCCTCCAGCACAAGTTCATCCAGCAGGCTGATGGCTCCGGCCACATCCTCATCCAGGATTCTTCTCAACAGCCGGGAAAACACTTCTGTGTCCACCGCCCCCAGCACCTCCAACACATTGTCGTAGGTAAGGCGTTTCCCGAGATAAAATGCGATACACTGATCCAGCAAACTCAATGCATCCCGCATGGAACCATCGGCGGCCTTTGCCACATACCGGATGGCCTTCTCCTCCACATCCACCTGCTCCTTTTCCATCAGTTCCGTCAGCCTGTCCGAGATAGTGTCAATGGTAATCCTCCGAAAATCATACCGCTGACAGCGGGACAAAATGGTGATGGGAATCTTATGGGCCTCCGTGGTGGCCAGGATAAAAATCACATAGGCCGGCGGCTCCTCCAGTGTTTTCAACAGCGCATTAAAGGCACCGATGGAAAGCATATGAACCTCATCGATGATATATACTTTATATTTGCCTTCCGTAGGAGAGTAGGCCACCTCCTCCCGGATCTGACGGATATTTTCCACGCCATTGTTAGACGCCGCATCAATCTCTATGACATTCATGGAGTTTCCCTGGGCTATAGCCTTGCAGGAAGCGCATTCTCCGCAGGGGCTTCCGTCCACCGGATGTTCACAGTTTACTGCCTTTGCAAAAATCTTGGCAATGGTGGTCTTACCCGTTCCACGGGTTCCGCAAAACAGATAAGCATGCCCCACTCTGTCTGCCTTGATCTGATTTTTTAAAGTTGTAACGATATGATCCTGTCCCTTTACATCCTCAAATTCCTGCGGTCGGAACTTGCGGTAAAGTGCCATGTATGACATCGCGTTCTCTCCTACCTTTGTTTAGTCCCCGAAGCTGATTCCGATTTCCTTAGCTTCCTGAATCATCTGACATTCCGGATCTACAGTCTTTAACTTTCCTGCCACTTCGCCCAGAGGAACCCGTTTTGTCTTACCATTGATCATAGCGATCATATGACCATAGTCTTCTTCCAGGATAGCCTGCGCTGCCGCTGCGCCCAGTCTGGTACAAAGCACACGGTCATAAGGGCAGGGACTGCCGCCACGCTGGGTATGACCCGGAACAGTCACACGAACCTCCGTACCACTGGCCTTTTCAATCTGCTCTGCGATCTCATAAGAAACAGACGGATACTGATAGTTCTTTTTCTTTACTTTATATTCTTTCTTAGAAAGGGCTGCGTCCTCTTTGGAAATAGCTCCCTCTGCCACCGCAAGGATGGTAAAGCCTTTGCCGGCCTTGGTCCGCTTGTCAATGGCCTCCACAACCTTCTCGATGTCATAAGGAATCTCCGGCAAAAGAATAATATCTGCCCCACCGGCTACTCCTGCATACAGGGTGAGCCATCCTACCTTGTGTCCCATAACCTCCACGATAAACACCCGGTTGTGAGAAGCTGCTGTAGTATGAATGCAATCGATGGCTGCTGTTGCCACATTGATAGCACTCTGGAAACCAAAGGTAATGTCCGTGCCATAGATATCATTATCAATGGTCTTAGGCAGATGGATGACATTCAGCCCCTCTTCTCTGAGAAGGTTGGCCGTTTTCTGTGTTCCATTACCACCTAAGATGACCAGACAATCCAGTTTCAGCTTATGATATGTCTGTTTCATGGCCTCCACTTTGTCCAGACCATTCTCATCCGGCACACGCATGAGCTTAAACGGCTGTCTGGAGGAGCCTAAGATGGTGCCGCCTTTGGTGAGGATTCCGGAGAAATCTGCGGATGTCAGGAGACGATAATCTCCATAAATCAATCCTTTATATCCATTGTTAAATCCATATACTTCCAGTTCCTCCAGGTTCTCACTCAGTCCCTTTACCACGCCACGCATTGCTGCATTTAATGCCTGGCAGTCGCCGCCGCTTGTCAACATTCCTATTCTCTTCATGGTCCGTATCCCTTTCTGTGTGATCTTTTCAATCGGTGCCCTTACAGGAACACCCACTTATACAGAGTGTATTATAATATATTTCTACAAAGGGGACAAGTTATTCTTTTATAAGTTTATCCATATATTTCCAGATATGTCCGTCAAAACATGATTCGCCCCGCACTTTTTACGCCCGGTCTGCAAGAACGGCCAGGATAAAACGCCACATACGCTCTGTGGATGAGATACTAAGACGTTCCGCCGGGGTATGAACATCCAGAATGTCCGGTCCCATGGAAATGCAGTCTAAATCCGGAAGTTTCCCGGCCAATATACCGCACTCCACCCCGGCATGAATAGCCTCCACCTTCGGTTCCGTTCCGAACAGTTCCCGATAAATCTGTATCATTTTTTCCCGGAACACAGAGTCCCTGCGATACTCCCATGCAGGATATTTCCCGGTGTAATGCACTCTGCCGCCCATATTTTCCGTTACAACTGCCATCCTGTGAAGCAGATACTCCTTGGCGCTGCCCACAGAACTTCGCACGGAGTAAAACAGATGAAGGGCATTCTCCTCCAGGCAAAGGATACCCAGATTCAGAGAGGTTTCCACCAGGCCCGGAATGTCTGCGCTCATGGTCTGCACCCCGTTAGGGAGTGCTGCAAGCAGGGTCAGCAAAGATGCGGTACTCTCCACTGTCAAAGCTTCCCTGTCTTCGCCTTTCATCCGTTCCGTCACAATCCGAAGTGCAGGTTCTGTGGCAATGTATTCTCCGGTAATCTCTGTGACCGTTTCCTCCACCAATCGCTGTGCCTCCTGACCATGCTGCACGCACACCACCGCCTCCGCTTCCCGGGGGATGGCATTATCTTTGCTTCCACCGTCAAAGGACACCAGGCGTATCCCCGTCTGCCGATTCAGTTCTACCAGCACACGGTGCAAAAGCAGACAGGCATTTCCTCTACCCTTATGAATCTCCGTTCCCGAATGACCTCCCACAAGATCCAGTACCCGGATCCGAAGCAATTCCCCGGAAATTTTTCCCCGGTTCACAGGCAGAATGCACTCCGCAGTACATCCTCCGGCGCAGCTAGCCAGAAAAATTCCCTCTTCCTCAGAATCAAGATTTAACAGCCGGTGCCCCTTCAGCATGGAAACATCAATTCCTGTAGCTCCTTCCATGCCAACTTCCTCGCATACGGTACACACAAATTCCAGTCTGGGGTGGGGAATATCCTGTGCTTCCAGAATGGCCAGGGCATAGGCCACTGCAATGCCGTCGTCTCCTCCCAAGGTGGTACCCTGCGCTTTCACATAATCACCATCCACCAACAATTTCAGGCCATCCCTGTCAAAATCGATGTTACAGTCAGACTCCTTTTCACATACCATATCCATATGGCCCTGCAAAATGATAGGATCTACCGTCTCGTATCCGGGAGCTGCTTCCTTTACAATAATTACATTGTACAAATCATCCTGCCAATATTCCAGCTGATGCTCCTTTGCAAAGCTGACCAGATAATCACTGATACGCTGTTCCTTGTAGGAGCCGTGCGGAATCCCGCAGATCTCCTCAAAATAGTGGAATACCCGTTCCGGTTTAAGATGTGATAAGACACCCATAGCTGTACTCTCCTTCCGTATTCACTCTAATTCCTTCGTGCAAGTACAATAACCATTTTCCTCGCTGCTACAGCAAAATAGGAATCCTGCAATGCAGAATTCCTATCTCAGTATGGGCTTAAGTGGACTCGAACCACCGACCTCACGCTTATCAGGCGTGCGCTCTAACCAGCTGAGCTATAAGCCCCCATATCTCACGTAACAACCTTTGTCATTATAAAGTGTTTGCGCGGAAAAATCAACCTCTTTTTAAACCGAGCATCCCGCTTTGAATTCCAGCCACAAACGTTACCTTGACAGTTAACTCAGCCCAGGCGCCCTCACAACACCCGGGAGCTTCCTCTTAGGGCTGCTCCATTCCTGACCTGACCCGGTTCGTGGATTCCCGTCGCGTAAGACCCGGACATCAACGCCACTTATCAAGGGCTGCTTTGCAGTATCAAACCCGAGGCAGGATATCACCCCAGCTAAGGCGGATTGCTGGTACAGGGCTCCGCCACCTCCCCGGCTGCTCGGAGATTAAAGTATATCGCATACAAACCTACATTGTCAAGGGGTGGTCACTCCTGTTTCTCTTCCTGTTTCTCTTCCTGTTTCTCCTGTTTTACTTTCTCCCGAAGTCGTTTAAAAAAATCTGAAAGCATAGCGGAACACTCCTCCTGAAGCACACCATACTCCACTTCCACCTGATGATTAAAGGCCGGCACCTGCAGCAGATTCATGATGGACCCTGCACAGCCTGCCTTGGGGTTCATGCTGGCAATCACAACCTTTTTCATACGGGCCTGCACAATGGCACCGGCACACATCTGGCATGGTTCCAGCGTCACATACATGGTACAGTCCTCCAACCGCCAATCCCCGGTGCGTTTCGAAGCTTTCCGAATTGCCTGCAGTTCCGCATGAGCCAGAGTATTTTTGTCAATTTTGCGTCGGTTATATCCCCGGGCAATAATTTTCCCATCCTGCACAATTACGCATCCAATGGGCACTTCCATCAGCTTCTCTGCCTTTCTTGCCTCCCGCATTGCCGCTCTCATATATTTTATCTGCTCGTCCATATTGCCTCCTGCCAAAAAATCCTGCTATAATAGTAGCACATTTATGCATCACACAAAAGGGGATTTCCATGCGATTTCAATACGAAACCAATCGTCTTTTTCTACGCATCCTGGATCCTTCGGAAGCGGAAAAAGTTTTGAACTTTCAACTGAATAATCTGGGCTACTTCGAGAAATACGAGCCTTCCCGCCCGGAAAATTTCTATACCTTAGAATATCAGAAAAACGTTTTACAATGCGAATACAATCTGGCCATTCAGTCATCCCTGTTTCGCTATTATGCCTTTTTGAAAGGGCATCCGGACCAGATTATCGGGACAGTCTGCTATCGCGATATCAAACGCGCTGCTTTTTTTTCCTGCGAAACCGGATACAAGTTTGACCACAGATACTGGCATCACGGCTACGCTTTTGAAACTCTGGAGCGTACCATTGACCTGATGTTCTATGAACAGAATCTTCACCGCATCCAGGCCAACGTCATGCCGGAAAACACCTCCTCCATTCATCTGCTGGAAGCCTTAGGCTTTGTCCGGGAGGGCGTTGCCCGACAAAGCGCCCTGGTCTGCGGACAGTGGGAAGATCATCTCCGCTACGCCCTTATTCGTCCATGAGATGACACCAGTAACCGAACTGATCTCCGTTTCCCTTCTCCGTCACGAATAGCGGGAACCCAAAAATAGCTGCCAAAATCTTTTCCTGTCCCTGCAACACCCCGGGCACACCCAGCATCAGCCGCTTTCCCTGTTCTGTATCATATTCTCCGAACAATACAAAGCGATAATTAAGAAATCCATGTAACAGGAAACTGTTATTGCCAAACTGCCGGAAACGCTTGGGCAGATTCTTAAAGTCCTTCAATTCCATCTGAATACAGGTCATATTTTTTCCCTCCACCGGATGGATCAGCGGCCTATTCTGTTTCATAGCCTTCCATGCTTCCCACAAAGACACTTCCTGTTCTTCTTCGTTCAGCTCCTGTGCCTGGATATCCGGCGACTGTTCAATACTCCGCTCTACTTCAGGCTGCGATTCCTGCTGTTTTTCCAGTTCCTCTCTCCCCTGCATTTCCGAAGAATATTCCTTTTCTTTCTCTGTCTCTTCTTCTGATGGTTCCTGATAAAACCGGATATTTTCCCGGCGTATCACCTCATCATCCCACTGACTGGCATACATCTGCCGGCTGTCTACGGGAACCACAATCCCCTTCATGTCCTGAATGGAATAGGGGGAATTTCCCACCTGGTCAGCTTTTATAATCGTCTTGAAATCTCCAGACATCTGGCCGGCATGCATTTTTCCCACTTCCACTGCCCAGATCACATCCTCTGCTCTGGTAAACAGACAAATGGGAATCAATGTTCCCGGCGAAAGGGATGCCTTGATGTGCAGTTCAATGCGGCATTGCCCACCCCGAACTTCCACTTTCGCAAATCCGGCATTATATTTCTTCTGATTTCCATCATAATAATAAAGATAAGTTACAAAACGTGTAATATCCGCCATAGTACACCTGCGATCCAATTGTTCTTAGACATGATATGCAGGAAAAAAGAAGTGTATGATAAATAAAAAGGAGTGTGAATAAATTTTCCATTTCATCCACCGATGTTAGGCTTGACTTACTCCGCATCCATAACCTATAGTGAAATCAGTAATCATTTTCATTTTTTGGGAGGTGAGGATATGTTAAAGCACAGTCGTCAAAGAGACTCCATCAAGGCCTTTCTTGCTACACGCTATGACCATCCCACCGCCGAGACAGTTTATCAGAATGTCCGGCAGGAGTATCCTAACATCAGTCTGGGCACCGTATACCGTAATCTGGCGCTTCTGTCTGATATCGGAGAAATTCAAAAAATATCTTCCATGCATGGTCCGGACCGCTTTGATTTCCGCACTGATCCGCACTACCACTTCTTCTGTGAAAAATGTGGCAGTGTAACGGATTTGACCATGGAACCCATGGACCATATCAATCTTTTGGCATCTCATGACTTTGCAGGAGAAATCACAGGCCATATGGCATACTTTTATGGCACTTGTCCGAATTGTATGGAGAAAAATGCATAAAATGTATTGATAATAATTATCAAATGTGTTAATTTAATTTCAGTAACAATTACTGATTTTAAAAATAAATTCAAGGAAAGAAAGGAATAAAAAAATGAAGAAATTTGTATGTACAGTATGTGGGTATATCCACGAGGGAGACGCAGCACCGGAGTTTTGTCCTATTTGTAAGGCACCTGCTGAGAAGTTTATGGAGCAGAGCGGCGAGATGACATGGGCTGCTGAGCATGTAGTAGGCGTTGCTAAGGGCGTTTCTGAGGATATCATCGCTGACTTAAGATCAAACTTCGAGGGTGAGTGCAGCGAGGTTGGTATGTACCTGGCAATGGCACGTGTTGCTCACAGAGAGGGTTATCCGGAGATTGGCCTTTACTATGAGAAGGCTGCTTACGAAGAGGCAGAGCATGCTGCAAAGTTTGCTGAGTTATTAGGTGAGGTTGTTACCGATTCCACCAAGAAGAACCTTCAGATGAGAGTAGAAGCTGAGAATGGCGCTACCGCTGGTAAGGTTGCTTTAGCTAAGAAGGCTAAGGAGCAGAACCTTGACGCAATCCATGACACCGTACATGAGATGGCTCGTGACGAGGCTCGCCACGGCAAAGCATTTGCTGGTCTGTTAAAGAGATACTTTGGCTAAGCTACAAGCCGAGTAAGGATAAAATAAAACTGGCTGGAGGGCATTTATGCACTTCCGGCCAGTTTTTATTTTAGACTTATTGGGCGCCAGCCCAACAGCGAGATGCAGCGTAGCGCAATCGAGCTGGCTCGGCGTAGCCGCGTTTGTTTTTTTCATTTTATACGGCGCCAGCCGTCCACTGAGATGCAGCGCAGCGGAATCGAAGTGGCGCATGGCGTAGGAGTGTCTCTCCCCTATGGTCTTGTTTCAGGCTCAATAGGGAAGAAATTCGTTGCTTTTTTCCTTGTTTTCTCTTCCCCAAAACGTTTCCGTTGCTATTATAGGGGAGAAATACCTTTCTACTGTATCATTTGGCAAATCAGGATAGACCGTATTGATGTTCTCGTAGAGTTGAGATGGAGCCCAAGCCCCTGCAAATTGGGGTTTGTCGGGGCGTTGGGCTGGGAATTGTTGGGGGCGAATTTTGGTTATAGGAGATTCCCTAAGGTGCAGCTTAATTTTACGGGGATATCCCGGTTTTTCTGTTTTTCCCCGTATG
>JBJELW010000078.1:0-57293 GCA_051879315.1 Roseburia sp. | reverse complement strand
GTCTTAAGAGAATATCCTTGACACATATCATTAATCCAATAATAAAATTGAAATTCTTAGAGTATACCGCGCCTTTAGCTACAACTTGCTTTCTGGTCGAACCAGAATATTTTTTATCATGATAAACAGTTGTAATAGGAAAAAATTTAATTCTGGCACCTTCTCTATATAATCTAATCAAGAAATCGACTTCCTCACAACATACAAATGTAGCACCTAAGCCAAGATTTTCATCAAAAAGTATGTTTTTGTATTTACTTTTAAAAGCAATCTCAATGGAAGACTTCGACAATAACGTAAACACGGAATTTATGGATTTCTCTTTGTTTTCATAATGTTTATATTCTTGATTGTTATTAAAATCATATATTTTTGTCAATGTCACATCTACATTTTCATTGCTAAATGCATCATTGATTATTTCCACAGCGTTTTCAGGATACCAACAATCATCATCAGATAAAACAATTACCTCACCCTTGCAGTATGACATGCCAACATTTCTAGCTTTAGATAATCCTTTTTCTAAGCTACTAACGTAGGTAATTTCTAATCTATCCATATTAGATTCACAAAACGCTTTAACGCTGTCAAAATTATCCTGAACAACTACAATAACTTCAAAATTTTTCACTGTCTGACTAATCAATGAATCAAACAGTCTTTTTAGTTCCTTAGGCCTATTTCCAAGCGTTGGAACTAAAAATGATATTCTTTTGTTCGCCATATCTTACCCCAACATTTCTTCTTTATTTTCATCCATTAATGTTTCATATTTTTTTTTCTTTAACACGCCAAAGAACATGTTACAACATGCATACCAAAAAGCCACTGGTGCTGGCTTTTCGTCACAAAAATGAAATAGGTCGTAATGGCTTTTTAGCTTTTTGTACAACTTATCATGCGATATTGATTTCTTCCTGATTCTATACTGAGCCAGATTTTTCTTTAACAACACACAATCTGCTTTTTTACAAAGCTGCAAAAGAATTGCATAATCATTATTCTTTTTTATATCTTTTATCTGAATCAATCCCATGGCTTTCGCACTGTACATAAATGTTAAACATCCAGGATATCCATAGTTATACATCTTTCTCTTTGTAACAACTCTCGGTCCAGAAACATAAATATTCAACGGCTTCGATTCTTCATCTATCTTTACATACTCATGGTATGAAAAAACAAGATTGTTTTTTTTCATAAATTTGATCTGGTACTCCAGCTTTTCCGGTGCCCAGAGATCGTCAGAGTCAAGAAATGCAATCCATTCCCCCTGCGCTTCACGCATAGCTCTATTTCTGGTCAATGCTGCGCCACTGTTCTTCTCATTCTTCAGATATTTGATTCTATCGTCATGAAAAGATGCGACCACCTCATCCGTATTATCCGTTGAGCAATCATCCACAATCAAAAGCTCCCAGTTCTTATATGTCTGATTAATAACAGACTGAATTGACTCTGCAATAAATTTTCCTGTATTCCAGGATGGCATGATAACCGATACTAATCCGTCAACCATATGATACTTTTCCTCTCGCTTATTCGTACTCTTTTCCCAGCACTGCAAACACAGTTCGAAACATCGTCGCAATCTCTCCCAGGAAACTAAACTTCTCAATCGCCCGGAGATTATATTTCATCTTGCCGGGCAGTACCTCTTCTACATACACCTTATCCACATCCTCTGCTCCATCCAAAAGCTCCGCTTCATCCTTATAGCGGATACTGGCCTCGGAGGTAATACCGGACGGAAGTAACAGTGTTGCTTTCATTTCTGCCGTATACTGATTCACGTACTTCGGCACCTCGGGTCTGGTTCCCACATAAGACATGGTTCCATTCAAAACGTCCAGCAACTGTGGCAGTTCATCCAAGCGATATTTCCGGAGAAAACCGCCAATTCTGGTAATTCTACTGTCCTGTCCCACCGTTACCAGACTGCCAATCTGATCTGCATTGGCTACCATGGTGCGAAACTTATGAATCCGAAACTCTTTGCCATATGTGGTCACCCGGACCTGCCTGTAAAACACTCCGCCGGGAGAATCAATAGCGATTAGTGCCGCTATAATCAGAATCGGAATGGCTAGAATGATCAGCATAACCAACGAAACCACAATATCAAAGGTTCTCTTTAATACCAGACTCAGTTTACGTTTGGCAAGTATATCATAATACCTGCGAACCTCCGGTGTCTGCATATCCTCCGGAAGGGTTTCCCACTTTCTCAAAATCATCCACTTATCCTCCCAAGGCGACGACTAAATGTATTCTTTCACCACTTCTCTAAACATCTCAATCACATACTCCACATCCTCATCAGACAGCCTGGTATGAAGCGGTAATGTAATTAAGTTATGGTAATAATCATATGCATTGGGGAAATCCTTGATATCCCATCCCATATTCTTATATGCCGTCATCAAGGGGAGCGGTTTATAATGCACATTCGTGCTGACACCGCGCTCCGCCAGTTTCGTGATAATCTCTCTTCTGACTTCATCACTGGCTCCCGGTATTCGGGTCAGATACAGATGACCGGACGAAGTACTGTGATCTGTATAATGGTTCAAATGCATCACGCCCAGTTCCTCACACATGGCATCGTACTTAGCGATGATTTCTCTTCTTCTCGCTAAAAGTCCGGGATATCGATCCAGCTGTCTCAATCCAATAGCTGCCATAATATCCGTCATATTACATTTGTACCATGGACCTGCAATATCATACTCCCACGCTCCAACCTGCGTCTTGGCCAAAGCATCCTTACTCTGTCCATGCAGACTGTAAAGCTGATACTGATGATAGATTTCCTCGTTATCAATTCCGGGAATATCTTTCCACGTCGCTGCTCCCCCTTCTGCCGTGGTAAAGTTCTTCACCGCATGGAAGGAAAAATCTGTAAAGTCAGCCCACTGTCCGGCCATCTTTCCGTCCTTGCTGGCACCCAGCCCATGCGCGCTATCAGAAAAGACTAAAACACGCCCCAACGCACTTTGAATCCTCTGCCCCAGCTCAGTATTCCCTCCCGGGACAAACAGGTTCTTCTTACTCTCCACAATTTCATACAGACGATCATAATCCGCAATGACACCGCCCAGATCTACGGCTACAATGACTTTGGTCTTCTCTGTAATGACTTCCGCCACTTTGTCATAATCCATCTCGGCAGAATCTTTCTCACTGTCAACAAAGATTACCTTTGCACCGCAATGAATGGCAGCCGCAGCCGTTGCCGTGTAGGTATAGGCAGGTACGATTACTTCGTCCCCTTCGCCTATCCCACAGATTCTGAAACTCAATTCTTCTGCAGCCGTTGCAGAATTCAGACACACCACTTTTGAAGTGCGACAATACTCTGCCAATCTTCTCTCTAATTCTTTTGTTCGAGGTCCGGTGGTAATCCAGCCGGACCTCATTGCCTCCACTACTTCATTGATTTCCAGGTCGGATATATCCGGCGGACTAAATGGGATGGTTCTTGATACGAATTCACTCATAACGCTTCTCCACTTTCTTCCATATATATTTTGAATGTTCTACTCTACACCAATACATCCAACAATATTGACTCCCTGATCCTGCAACACACGGATTGCCTGCTCGATTTCGAACACAAGTGACACCTCCGTCTGCTCCACTAATAATACATTTCCTGCATCTACAGCATCTTTCAGGGAAGCCGCATCATAGTTCAGATTCTCACCATAAAGGATACGGATTCCACTCTCACGGAATGCAATAGAAATTTTCTCCACTATATCCTTCGGTAGCTTCTCTATCTCTGTTCCTGTGAGATACAGCTGGTTGATGTTTTCTTTCTTACAGTAAAGCAACACATTAGATGCAGCCAGCTGAACCGTAGCTTCTGCACTGAGCTGTTTTCGTCTGCCATTCTGCAATTTTAGGATGACACCATCCAGCCCCTTCTTCTTTGCGGACAAACGGATAACACCGAACTGACGCAATCGGAATACCGTCATAAGTTCCTCTGAACTGTGTATTTTTCCAGAGAATATATATATTACTGTAAGTGTAAATACCGCAAGAAAAATTCCCACCATTGCTCCCACGATTATATGCATTATATGGAAAGACGGCTTCACCGGAGCCTGTAGCACCGGAACCATTTCTTCGATGTTTTCACCTTCCTCCAAAGTGTTCATTTCTAGATAGTTCAACTGTTCTTCCGTCATCTTATCCGTCAGGTTCGTCAGAGACGTACTATAGTTACTAATAGCATTCTGCACATTCTGCTGTTTCACCGCCAGTTCGTAGCTCTCCCTCACCTCGTAATCCTCTGATGCCAGAATCAGGTCAAAGTCTGTGATGCTGTCAGAAAGCTCCTGCGCCTTTGCCTCCATCAGCGGCTTAATATTGTCCGCCACCGTGTGCAAGGTCTCTTCATCGGTATAGATAACAGTAATATAAAAGGTATTTCCGGATGACACACTGGAACCAACCAGCTCTGTCAGATGCTTTTCACTGATCACATCCGCATCCTCTCCCCACACCTTGGTCTGGTCCAGTCCATTGTTTGCATAAGAAGCCAGAGCCGACAAAAGGGTTAACGTGTAGTTCTGCTCCACCCCTTCCATGTAGTTCGCCACATAGTGAGTATCCACACAGTAGGTCAGGGTCAGCACCTGTTCCTGGTATGGATCAATATTCATCAGCACAGCATTTTTCGCATAGTCTTGGTTCTTAGCCAGCAGCATCTTCACCCGGGCTGCTTCTTCGATCTGCTGCTGTTCTTCCTTGGTAAATGTGACTCCTGCCGTCTGCTCAGCCGTTTCCTGATTCATTGTTGCTTCGTAGATCTGCAGTTCACTGCGGTAGTTTGCCATAGCACTGCCGTACTGTGCCAAAGGCAGTAGTACTGCACAGATTACTGCTACGGCCACCCAGACTCGCCACCCCTTCACAATTTTCCAAAACAATAGACTTAACGATATCTCCCGATTCTGCATCACTTTTCTCCTTTTTATCCTTTATACTCGTCTTGTTATCATTATGGAATCTTTCATACACTGTTTCCACTCTGCTCCGGGTGATAAGTGGTCACCACCCGCTGCACCCGTTCTCGCATGTCGTCCTTATTCTTGTAAGCTGCTTCCTGCAGTTCATCCAGCTGCTGTAAAAAGTCATCAATGTCAAAGGGAATGGGACAGCCGATATGAATCAGATCATTCTGGGTCTTCTTCAGGCCCTCCTCAGCCATCAGCCGCTCCTCAAACAGCTTCTCTCCCTTTCGTAGTCCGGTGTACTCCACCTTAATATCCACATCCGGCTTGTATCCTGACAGTCGGATTAGGTTTCGGGCCAGGGTATCGATTTTCACCGGCTCTCCCATGTCAAGCACGAAGATTTCTCCTCCCTTGGCGTAGGTTCCCGCCAAAAGCACCAGGCTCACTGCCTCCGGGATGGTCATAAAGTACCGGATAATATCCGGGTGGGTCACCGTCACCGGTCCGCCGGCCTCAATCTGTTTCTTAAAGAGAGGGATTACCGAGCCATTGCTGCCCAGCACATTGCCGAAACGCACCGCCACGAACTCGGTTCTGGTGGTCTTTAATGCCTCTATCACCTCCGGGGAGGTAACCAGATCACTGAGCCCATGGGTAAAGAGCTGTGGAATCTCATACGCCTTTCCCTCCTTAATCTTATGATCAAATGCCTGGATGATCATTTCGCACAGACGCTTGGATGCCCCCATGATATTGGTGGGGTTCACCGCCTTATCCGTGCTGATCAGCACGAACCGCTTGCACCCGTGGGACATGGCAGCATAGGCCGTCTTGTAGGTACCGATGGCATTATTCTTGATGGCCTCACAGGGGCTGTCCTCCATGAGAGGTACATGCTTGTGAGCCGCCGCATGATATACAATTTCCGGCCGGTAGTCCTCGAACACCTTAAAGATCTTCCGGCTGTCCCGCACCGAACCGATAATGGTATCCATGTGCAGCTTGGGGTACTTCTTCCGCAGTTCCTGCTGGATATCATAGGCATTATTCTCATAGATATCAAACAGGATCAGGTGTTTCGGATGATGGGCTGCAATCTGTCTGGCCAGCTCGGAACCGATGGATCCCACACCGGTCACCAGAACCACTTTCCCGGTAATATACTGGAATACTTCCTCCATATCCGGCTGTATGGGGGCTCTCCCCAGCAGATCCTCAATCTGCACCGGTTTCATCTTGCTGACGGTCAGCTCTCCGGTGTACAGCTGATACATCCCCGGCAGATTCATAATCTCGCAGGAAGTCTCATTGCAGATATTCAGAATCTCCCGCTTGTCCTCCGGCTTCGCCGTGGGGATGGCCACATAAATCTTCTCGATCTCATACTTCGCCACCGCCTCCATAATGCTCTCTCTGCCGCCAAATACCAGCACATCATCGATGTATCTGCCCCATTTATTCTTATTGTCATCGATAAAGCAGCACACCTTCTCACTGGTTTCCTTTGCGTTCTTGATGTCCCGCAGGATCATCTGTCCCGCGCTGCCTGCGCCGATCAGCATCACCCGCTTCACATAATCGCTTTGCGTATCCATTCTTCCCCGCAGCAGCAGGATAAACCGGTAGGAAAACCGGATGCCCAGTGTCAGGCCGAACTGGATCAAAATGCCGAACACGTAATAGGAAATGGGCATTCTCTGCACGAACCACAGCGTGGACAGGATATACACGCCCCCTGTGATCACCGTAGCGAGAATCACCCGCACCAGTTCCGAATAGCTGGCAAATCGCCAGATACTCTTATATAATCGCAGGCACCAGAATACCACCACACAAAAAACAGCATAGATTAAAATCGTATGATAATATGCCTGCAGGTATTTTGCCTCAATCAGACTGAATCTGCAGTCAAACCGGATCCATAATGCTGCGAAATAAGACAATGCTACCGCCAGAAAATCATAGACCATCAGCATCAGCGACACTGTCTCCCAATGTTCGATTGTTCGTCTTAATCCCTTTGTAATCTTATTCATCTTAATCGCTCCATAACTTAATGAGGACCTTTATCCCCTGTAAATCCTATCTAATTACACGATTCAACTGAATCATAGCACACAGATTTCCGTTTGTCTAGCGGACGCCCGGGCACCGGTGGTCATTTCCCTGACAGTATTTTCTTCCACCAGGGTTTTGCCAGCTCCTGCAGTCTCTTTGTCTCCTGTTCATACCACATCCACGCCTCACGGGACTTCACACAGTCTGCCACGATACACCGGTACCGCTCCAGCTCCTCCCCCTGCAGCAGACACTGCACTTCGTAGGAGATGCACAGTTTCTGTGGCTCGCCCTGCCAGGTTTTCTGATAGAGCATCTGGGGATCCCCGTCGGTGAAGATTGTCATTCCCTGCTCCGTGGTGAATCCATTGGACTGGTCTGCCTTCAACCCATAGCGCTGTCCCAGTGTGTCTGTCAGCTCCACCCTCATATTCTTGCAGATAAATGGCACATTGCAGGGATCCACCCGCAGGGTAACGGCCCCCGCCAACATTGACACATCGATTTCCCGGGAGACCCGATAAGTGGACATTTCTTCCTTGTAGCTCTCCTCCTCGGCATAGCCGTCTCCCCTGTCCGCATAGATCTGCAACAGGAAGTGCTGCTGCTCTGCCGGCTCACCGATTTTGTAGGAGTGTTTCTTATACTGGGGCAGGATTTGGTTATAGGACTCCTCTCCCCCGTACACGTAAACATTGAAATACTCGTTCATACTCTCATAAACGGACACCTCCTCCTCAGTCATTCCCAGGCTCTCATACAGTTCCTGCCATGTGTACTGATTCCTAAAGATTTCCGCATTCTTTACATACAGTGCCCAGATACTACGGTAGATTACAAAGTTCACCGGAAGTATCATAGGAAAGATCCACTCGTAATCGATCACGATTTCCTGCTGATTCTGCACCAGAATGTTGTCAAAACACAAATCGATGTTTAAGTTTCTGCCGTAGGTTCCCGGAAAGTCCCATGTGGAAGTTCCGAATACCTCTTCACAGGCTGCATCCGGCTCCGCCGGTCTCTCATACAGTTCACAGCTGTCCTCCACGAACCGGCGATAGTTCTGCATCAGCTCCTGAAAACCCGGCTTATCTCCCTGTTTCAGATATGCCAGCAGTGCCTCATTCATACTGCTTCCCGTGACAAAGTCAAAGTATACCTCTCCGTCCTTCACCGGATGTACCGGACACAGCCGGTCCTTCCGCTTACTGTCAGAATAGTAGTCATACAGTTTGTTCACATGGGCTTTGGCCTTTTCATTCAATGCACGCTTATAGACTCTTTTCCCGTCCTCACTCTGTCGGATACTGGTCTCGATTTGAAATTCTTCCCTTCGATTTACCGTTAATTTTGAAAATATCTTTTTCAATTCCCCTAACTCCTATCTGTATCAATGAATTGCCGCCTCACATCTACCAAAAAGGAGTTGGCAAAATAATCATACATTCCTTCTTCCAGAAGACCCACATACGCGGTCTTTTCGTTAAACAGCCGGTATCGGGAATTGTCATAGGTCTCACAGCTTACATCCAGATCATCTACGCTGGGCAGATGCTCATCCGAAAAGATCTGTCTCGGGAACTTATAGTCCGGAAAAGGGTAGTAATACTCTATCTGCTGATACCCCGCCTCCCGGATCATCTGAGTCAGCTTGTTTTTCCCGAAGGTCCGCACCGGGCTGTCCGTGGTGACATAGCCCTCGATTCCTTCAAAGAAGGTTCCCACATGATCCTCTCTGGCTCCGGCCCAGTACTTTAATCCGTATTTATTCTCAATGGCGATGATGAGATGTCCATCCTCCTTAAGATTCTCCCGGATCTTTTCCAGAAACGCCACGAAAGGATTTTCTGCCTCAGTGTAATAGGCGGCGTACTCTAAAACCCCGATCAGGGTGATATAGTCGAATTTTTCTTCCAGCACCACATCGTTGAAGTTTCCCACCACGATTTCCAGGTTATCGTATGCCCGGTTCCGGTTGGCATTGATTAGGGATCTGCGCATGGACAGGTCTACACTCACCACCCGGTCACAGTGTCTGCACAGTGCACCGGTGACCGCGCCACAGCCGGCACCAATCTCCAGCGCTTTGGCATGCTCCCTGAAGGGATACCATTCCAGGATATTCTGCCGCACCGGTGACAGATGGTACAGTACCGGCCAGCGGTTATCCTTTTTCAGAATTTTCAGCACATCCGGTTCTTCCTGAACCATCTGAAGGATTTCATCCTCGATATCTCCATCGCTGTAATCATCGGTCCCCTTGTAAAACTGAACATTCATTTTTACATTTCCGATCTGACGAAACTGATTGTTATCCATATTCTCTCCATTGCCTGTTGTTCACCCTGTGAATTACAGGTCTTCTTTTATCTGATTCACGAATGAAAAAACGTCCTGATTGTTCAGGTAGTCGCTGTCCGGCACCGTCAGGTGCACGGTTTCCTGATAGCCGTTGCAGATCTCCGTCAGCTGTCTGGCAATTCCCAGGGCGGTCACCTGCTCCACTACCACCACATTCTCCGAGAAGTCTTTCCAGTCCTTATTGGCGTAGGTATTGGTCAGCACCTTTACTCCAAAGGTGGCCATCTCTAACGGCGGATAGCTGGGATGAGGGGACACCATCAGTGAAATTCCCGCATAGGATTCCTGCAGGGTCTGTCCATATTCCTCAATGCTGAGCTTGCCTACGGACTCAATCTTCTTACCGTTGCCCAGGTACACCGGGTCGAAAGCCTCCCCGGCAGAAAGAATCTTCCATTCCTCCACATCCGGCTGCATCCATACCCATTTGCGCAGAGCAGTCACAATCAGTTCAAAGGCATTCCGTTTGGTACCGGGACGGCCGTACAGCAGAATCTGTTTCTTCTTCCGGATATCCTGATTAGCCACTTGATCCAGACATTTTTTCAATCCGTCGTTTAATACCGGCTCAAAGGCATATTCCCGGTAGAACTGATAGCCCAGCTGTTTCATATAGTTCTGTAGCAGTGAGGTGTTGAACACTGCGATCTGGTCATACTTGCACCGGTAGGTGGCATCTGCCAGCAGATACTGGGAGGACCAGGGATAAAATCCCGGTTCATAATCCTGGATAAAATACAGGAATTTATTCGGAGTCAGACCGGACTGTCCCTCCTGCATCATGTAGGCTTCCTGGATGCAGTGTGCCGTCCACCAGCCTGTCATCATAAAGTAATCGTTTTCAGATACCGGTATACTCTTTTGGTACCGGTCGGAATAGGGAACCAGTTGGGAAGTGGCATCGCTGTCCTCCATGCAATCCACCAGGGAATATCCCAGGCCCTGGTATTTTTTGATTTCCTCCTTATGAGGCGCTGCGTCCGTGAGAATGATTCTCCGGTCATATCCTGTCGCCTGACACAAGTATTCAAAAAACTTCAGTGCCGTGGAGATCCCGCCGAACACATGCTCCGCATTCACAGATGGCACCAGAAGATTCATACGCTTTCTCGCGTAGTTCACCGGGCGCAGGCTGTAAGGTCCGATTTCCGGTATGGAATAAGAATTATCCGGAGCTGCAGCCGTGGCCAATGTCTCCCTCAGTTTCATCTTCTTTTTTTTCTTGGGCTGGCTTAAAGTATACACCGCTGATTTCACCGGATCAGCCGTGGGCTTACTTTGGCTGTAATCCAACTGACCGTTGTAGAAGGGATCCTTCCCCAAATAGGGTTTGTATACCTTGGCAGACATTTCGAAATCGATTTTCGGAATATAACTGCTGCGGCTCTTGGATTCATAATGGTACAGGCGGACAAACGGCGTGTATACGTTATACAATCCATGCTCATAGGCCCGAATGCACATCTCAATATCGCTTCCGCAGATCTGGAAGTCTTCATTGAAGGTGCCAATCTCCTGAATCGTTTTCCGGGAGATGGCCATACATGCACCGGTAACTGCCAGAACATTTCTGGTCACCATAGGAGACAGGAATGGAGAGCCGTAATGAACAGGATTCATTCCTTTGAAGATGTGATCGGCCCATCCACCGATGCCCACTACCACACCGGCGTGCTGAATGGTGCCATCCTCGTACAGGAGCAATGGTCCTACCACGCCCACTTCCTCCCGGAGGGCATTTTCCACCAGACGGTCCAGCCAGTCCTCTGTAATCACTTCCATGTCATTATTCATAAACAGGAACACGTCTCCTGATGCGTGCTCGATGCCCAGATTATTCAGCTTGGACCAGTTGAACTCAATGGGTGCATCCACTACCTTCGCATTGTCTCTCTTTTCTAACTCTTTCAGATAATCGAAGGTGGCCTGTTCTTCGGAATTGTTATTTAAAATCACGTACTCATAATTCGGATAAGCGGTCTTGGCATCGATACTTGCCACCAGTTTCTGCAGGTAGTCGATATGATCCCGGATGGGGATGATGAGGGACACCAGCGGTTTCTGCTCCACGGGGTACCGCACGTCATACACGTAATAATCTTTGGTCTCCGCCACGGTAGCCTTTCCCTCTCCATACACCCGGTCCAGATGGGCCTGAATGGCATTGAGTCCCGCCGTCTGGGCATAGGGCTTAGAATCCGGATTGGTCGCCGTGGAGGTGGGCAGGGATCTCCAGGAATACAGAATCTTCTCCACATGGTCGATGCGTTCCGCCTGCTCCATCATGCGAAGCATCAGGTCATAATCCTGACTGCCGTTAAACTCCTTCCGCAGTCCTCCCACGCTCCGGTACAGCTCACTCTTAAAGGCCAGAAGATGTCCCACATACATCTGACAGCGCATCAGATCCGGTGACCAGGAAGGTTTCAGCAACGGCTGTTGATGCTGATCGTTTTCATCGATAATATCGTGATCACTGTAGATAATATCCGAGTGATTCTTCTTGATGCAGGCTGCAATCTCGTACAGCGCGTTTGGCGTCAGCGCATCATCGTTGTCCATCAGGGCCATATACTCGCCGGTGGCCAGCTCTGCCGCCGCGTTGGTGGCGTCGGATATGCCTACATTCTGATCCAGCAGAACCACCTTGATTCGGGGATCTGTCAGTTGACTTAAATACTCCGGAACCCGCTTATCCGTGGAACAGTCGTCTGCAATGCACAGCTCCCAGTTTGGGTGAACCTGCTGTGTCACGGAACGGATGGCCTTCTCCAGCCATTTGATTTCCACATTATAGGTGGGCATGATTACAGATATCTTGATATCACTGTAAGCAGCAGCGTTCATGATAGCTGCTTCCCCGGAATCCACCTGAAGCTGCATGGAACGATTGACCTGATGTTTCATCTTCTCCTTCAGGCTTCCCATTCCTTCCTGTTTCAGCACCTTGACCCCTTTTGCAATTTTCTCAGGGTGAGACACTGCATTCATAGCCAGTATCCCCATCTTTTTTATCTTACTCATGATACGACCTCTCTCCTGTAATCAATTTCAGTGTTCAGATCAAAATACCCCACCGTAGTTTTGTCTGCCATGACATCCACACAGCACACATCATACAGGCGGTGATGCACTGCCAGTTCATCGCCCTGATAACTGGTACATCCCAGCTGAATCAGATATTGCCCTCTCTGCAAACGCATCTCCTGCGTAAAACTGATCTCTAAGGATTCTCCTGCCCGGACCATACCGAAGCGTGCGCCCTCGATCCGGGTGTTGGTGCCGCACAGTTCGGTTCCCTTTAAGTCCCGGATGGTAAATGCCATGATGGGGTCGTCCACATCCCGCGCGAACTCTACCTTCATACGGAGTGTAAATTTTTCCAGTTTATTAACGGAATTGGTGATGTTTCCCAGTTCATCAAAGATACCAAAGTCCTGAATCACCGCATCCCGATCGCCGTATTCCTGCTTGTCCGGGTTCATCAGCATGCTTTCCATCCACAATTTGTGGCCATCATCTTCCCTGGTCTCCCGGGAGACTTTTTCCTGCTGGGCTCCTTCCGTCTGCGCCTCCACAGCCATTTCCGGATTTGCCAGAATGCGCTTATACATATCTATGATTTCCTTGGAGTCCCCTTCTGCAACCTTTCTTCCCTTATTCAGCAGTACCACACGGTCACAGTATTTATTTACACTGCCCAGGTCATGACTTACAAATAAGACTGTCTTTCCCTGTTCTTTAAATTCTTCAAACTTCTTATAGCACTTTGCCTGGAAGAATACATCACCCACGGACAGTGCCTCGTCCACGATGAGAATCTCCGGGTCAATATTGATGGCCACCGCAAAGGCCAGCCGCACAAACATACCGCTGGAGTATGTTTTCACCGGCTGATTGATGAAATCGCCGATATCTGCAAAGCTCAGGATATCATCCAGCTTTGCATCGATCTCCTCCCGGGTGAACCCGATCATGGTACCGTTCAGATATACGTTCTCCAGTCCGGTGTACTCCTGATTAAATCCGGCTCCCAGTTCAAGAAGGGCCGAGATTCGACCGTTGATCTCCACCTGTCCTCCCGAGGGATTCAGCACGCCGGTGATGATCTTCAGGATGGTAGACTTTCCGGATCCGTTGGTTCCGATGATTCCTACAGTCTCCCCTCTCTTTACATCAAAAGAGACATTATGCAGTGCATAATGCTCTTTGTAGTGCTTTTTCCTGGATAGTCCCAGGGACTCTTTCAGCCGGTCCGAGGGCTTGTCGTACAATTTATATAATTTGCTTACATCCTGTACTCTGATTGCAATATCTTCCATGTCATTCTTCCTTTTTCCAAACGATCACCGGCTCAAATCCCGTTATAAAACATCCGCGAAATGAACCTTCAGCCGTTTAAATATGGTCATTCCTGCCCCTAAGATCAGAAGGGTCACGATCCAAAAATACAAGGTCATAGGCGCTTTTTCCCAGAACCACACCTGATTGATCAGGGCATCCCGGTATCCGGCCACCACATAGTACATGGGGTTTAATTTAAATATGGTGATGAGCACCGGTGACAGCTCCATGGTATCGATATTCCACATGATGGGGGTCATCCACACACCCACCTGCAGAACAATATTAATCACCTGGGTCAGATCCTTGAAAAATCCCACAATGGCCGAAGTCATATAGGAAAGTCCCAGCACCAGTACAAAGGTACAGAAGGAATAATACAGAATCTGTATCATGTACACAGTGGGAAAATACCGGTATCCTGCATATAAGCACAGCGTAAATACAATGAAGAACACATGCACAAACAGGGCAGACAACACCTTCACGATGGGAAGGACACTGATTTTAAATACTACCTTTTTCACCAGATAGCTGTACTCTGTCAGCGCATTGGTTCCTCCGATCAATGCATCCTGGAAAAAGAACCATGGTACCAGACCTGCCACCAGCCACAATACAAAGGGTACGGAAATGCCGGCCTTGGTATTGATCCCTCCGGCTTTCAATCCCTTTTCAAATACAAACCAGTATACCAAAACCGTCACAATGGGCTGGATAAATGCCCACACAGTTCCCAGATAGGATCCTGCAAACTTTGTCTTAAAATCGTTTTTGGCCAGCTGCACAATCAGTTTGCGGCTCTGCCAAATTTCAACAGGAAGACTCTTTTTTGACATACAATAACTCCTTTGTCTGACCGATTACTTTCTGGCAGCCACATACTCCTTGATGCCGCCCCATACCTTGTCCTTATCGGACAGGATCAGATCCGCCTCGGTCATTCCCTCCGGCATGGGCCACTCCACGCCGATATCCGGATCCTTCCACAGCAGACCGCCCTCATCATTGGGATGATAGAAGTCTGTCACCTTGTAGCAGAACTCTGCATAATCGCTGAGCACCACAAAGCCATGGGCAAATCCCTTCGGAATAAAGAACTGCTTCTTATTCTCTGCAGACAAGGTCACACCGAACCATTTACCAAAAGTCTCGGAACCCTCTCTCAAGTCCACAGCCACATCAAACACCTCTCCATTCACCACTCGCACCAGCTTGTCCTGGGGATAGTTGATCTGGAAATGAAGTCCTCTTAAGACGCCCTTCTTGGATGCAGACTGATTGTCCTGCACAAACTCACAGTCGATACCCGCCTCCTTGAAATCGTTATAATTATAGGTCTCCATAAAGTATCCTCTGGCATCGCCGAACACAGAAGGCTCAACAACCTTCAGACCTTTAATTCCATTGCAATTCTCTGTAACTGTAATCTTTCCCATGTTATACTTCCTTTCCTTTTTTGCATACTATTTATTTTACAGTCTTGCCTAGAGACCGCACGAATTTTGCTATTCTTTTGCAGACCGTAAAGGAACGTCGGTCCTTAATGAGTTCCTTGAACGAATTTAGGACCGCTACGTTCCGCTCCGAGCGAAAGCGTGTCTGCAACAGAATATGCAAATTCGTGCGGACTCACTCAAAAGTCTTGAAATCTTACAATCCGTTGGCGACATCCATCAGATACTGCCCGTATGCAGTCTTCAGCAAAGGCTGTGCCAGCTTCACCAGCTGATCCCGATCGATGAATCCTCTCTTGTAGGCGATCTCCTCGATACATGAGATATACAATCCCTGTCTCTTCTGGAATGCTGCCACGAAATCTGCCGCATCCAGCAGCATATCATGATTTCCGGTATCCAGCCATGCGAATCCACGTCCCAAAGTCTCTACCTGCAGGGTTCCCCTGTTCAGATATTCGTTGTTGATGCTGGTAATCTCGATTTCTCCTCTGGCGGAGGGTTTCACATTCTTAGCGATTTCCACCACGTCATTGTCATAGAAATACAGTCCCGGTACCGCATAGTTGGACTTGGGCTTTTCCGGTTTCTCCTCGATGGAAAGAGCCTTGCCGTTCTCGTCAAACTCTACCACGCCATACTCTCTGGGATCCTTTACATAATATCCGAAAATGGTAGCTCCCGGCTGGCTCATGGTCCGCTCTGCCGCACTTCGCAGTACCTTAGAGAAACTCTGACCGTAGAAAATATTATCTCCCAGCACCAGTGCCACCGCATCATTTCCGATGAACTTCTCGCCGATGATGAAAGCGTCCGCCAGTCCTCTGGGGGTTTCCTGTATCTCATAAGAAAACTCCATGCCCAGCTGCTCGCCTGTTCCAAACAGCTCTTTAAACACCGGCAGATCTCTCGGAGTGGAAATGATCAGCACTTCACGAATGCCCGCCAGCATCAGGGTGGACAGCGGATAATAGATCATAGGCTTGTCATAAACCGGCATGATCTGCTTGGACACAGCCTTGGTCAACGGATACAGTCTGGTGCCGGATCCACCGGCCAGAATAATTCCCTTCATAATAAGAACCTCCTAAATCTTGCTTAAATTACATTGTAACATATTCCTATACAGATTTCATCTTAAATTAGTCTTAAAATGTGGCGATGCACTGGGTCCAAAGTGCATTCATCAGGACAAAGGACATGATGCCCAATATGATTCCCCGATACCACAGCTTATCCGTCTTATTGTCCAGCGGAATGCCGAAGGTAAGGAACAGCATCGGAAACAGTACCTGCAGCGTGTAGCGGAACTGACAACCCTGAATGGTCTCTGAACCCACCGCCGTAAAGGCAATGTACATGGCTGTCGCAGACAGAACCAGCGTTGACAGGGACAATACCAGTCCGCTGACCCGCACCGGCAGCTTGACATTCCGGTCATATCGAACCTCCCGGTCCGTAAACGCCACAACAATCAACATGATCAGCACCAGATTATTAAATCCGGCTGTACCAAAATAAGCCATAAACACCAGATTATGCTGTGCCTGTGCATAGGATAGGTATTGCTTCATAAAATTCCACAGAATCTCTGCATAGTGCAGAGGATTTGCAAGAATAAATGCGGTCTGACTGGTAGCCGCCACTTCAGCTCCGCCTCTGGTGTCCTCCACAGAGCCACCGCCGGAAAACAGGAACGGCAGTAAAAAGCTTGCCATGACAAGCAATGTGGCTCCCAGCACACAGGCCCGATAAATATAACACTGCTTTTTATTCTGAAACTTGCTCTTTGGCATAAACAATGCCACCAAAAGGATAGGTCCATACACCGCCTTCGGCATAATTCCCAACACCAGGGAGCCTATGATAATCACCATATCCCAGACTTTCAGTTTCTTCTCCGGCTCCTGCAGCTCTCCTATGAAATAACAGAATCCCAGCATAATAAATCCAATCATATAGGGATCCCGGGAGTAAGACGCTGCCATCAGAATATTCGGTGGCAGCATGGCCACACATGCCACCAGCATCTTTCCGGTTTTAATGCGCTTGATGGCAAAATAGATCAATATGGCATACGCCAACAGATTGAACCATCTTCCCATGACAAAATAAACGGAATAGGGCAGATGCAAAGCCGCGCCCAAAGTATAACCCACAACCGACGGAATATAGCACCACAGCTCCATCTTCGGCCATACTCTCACATCCTCTACAAATCCATCGGAAGCTGCCGCTTCATTCAACAGTTCCGTCCAGTCCCGATGCTCCTCCTCGGTGTAACGGGCCCGCTCCGAAGTAGTGGCATAAAACAGCGTCAGCATCCCCGCCTCTCCCTCATTCATTCTTCCATGCAGGATGTGGGACAGATACAGAACATTGTGATAATGCGTCTCATCATCCCAAGAAATTCCGCAGGATACCGGCAGCGTGGTGGCATAGGCCGTTCCAATACTCATCATCACCAAAAACACGATAATCTCCACCCGGGTGCGCATCTCTTCCCGAAACAGGGCAAAAAGACTTATGATAAAAATCACCACAAAGGCAAACACCGCTTTACGGAAATTATAATCTGCCGCCAGACTTCCATCTGCAATCCAGGTCAGGATTCGCTCTGCCACAGTGGCTGCCACCAAATCAGCAATCACCATCAGAAGACCTTTCTTCCAATGATGGTTCCTCAGGCTCTTAATCTGTGTCCGGATAAACTGCCACACTGCCACCATCCACCGGTGAAACAACGGTACCAGACCGCAGACGAACACCAATATATGGGGGATCAGGCATGCCAGAATCAGCTTCCACTTAGCGGGATAGGGTCCTAACCAGGCCAAAATCCCCACCAGCTCTGCCAACAGAAGCAATACAAAGTATGGCACCAGATCCAGGAACCATCTTTTGCTGAATGCCTTTGTATTTTCTTTTGTATCTCCCATGAATTCTAACCTCCAAAATCAATACACAAAAAGAAAGAGCAAGAGTGTTCCATCTTGCTCCATATTCATTTTGTTTTACTTATTGCTGTACATATCCTCGTAATATTTCTGGTAATCACCGCTGGTGACGTTCTTCATCCAGTCCTCATGCTCCAGATACCAGGCGATGGTTTTCTTGATGCCATCCTTGAACATGGTCTCCGGCTCCCAGCCAATCTCAGCCTTGATCTTGTCCGGGGCGATGGCATAACGTCTGTCATGACCCTTCCGGTCCTCCACATAGGTGATCAGGTCTTTGCTGACGTTGGCTTTTCTCGGATCATCATCCGGCAGGATCTCCTGCAGTGTCTCAATGATGATGTTGATAATCTCGATATTCCGTTTTTCATTGTGACCACCGATATTGTAGGTCTGACCTAATCTGCCCTGCTCCTGTACCATATCGATACCCTTTGCATGGTCATCCACATATAACCAGTCACGGATGTTCATGCCGTCTCCGTATACCGGAAGCTTCTTTCCGTTTAACGCGTTATTGATAATCAGCGGAATCAGCTTCTCCGGAAACTGATAAGGTCCGTAGTTATTGGATGTATTGGTAATGTTTGCCGGGAAGTGATAGGTGTCAATGTAGGACTTCACCAGCATATCGGAAGATGCCTTGCTGGCAGAGTAAGGGCTGTGCGGCTGATACGGAGTCGTCTCATAGAAGTAGCTCACTCCGTCATCCGGCAGGGATCCGTACACCTCATCGGTTGATACGTGAAGGAACTTCTTACCCTCCTTGAAGCTGCCGTCCGGAAGCTCCCAGGCTGCCTTGGCACAGTTCAGCATAACAGCGGTTCCCATCACATTGGTATGCACGAATACTTCAGGATTCTTGATGCTTCGGTCCACATGACTCTCTGCCGCAAAGTGAACCACACGGTCAATGTCATTCTCTGCAAAGATCTTTGCAATGGCTTCCTTATCTGTGATGTCTGCCTTGATGAAGGTATAGTTTTCTCTATCCTCAATATCCTTCAGATTCTCAAGATTTCCGGCATAGGTCAGCGCATCCACATTGATGATGCGGATCTCGTTGTCATACTTGCGGAACATGTAATGAATGTAATTGGATCCGATGAATCCTGCGCCACCTGTTACTAAGTAAGTTCTCATTTTCAATCCTCCTGATTTTTGGCATGAGGTGTCACCGTAGGTGACGGAGCCTTGATGCCTTATTTTATCTTTTATAATTTGTTCTTTATCATAAATACATATACGTCGCTTTGCACTGCTTTGAGACAAACCTTAGGGCAAATTCTATCACGATTCCCCGGATTTGACAACCATACGAATCACGACCGGACAGTCAGTTTCATATACAGCGCTGAACCAAGGCATAAAATCCTCCGGATCAGCACGCTGATCTTGATATCTGTGGCTGACAGATTCAGACGTTTCCGGTTCTTCTCCAAAAGTTTCCGGTGCTCCTCCACGTAGATCCGGTTCTTCTCCTTATCCCCACCCATGACATTTCCGGTATTGGAATCACTGCGCATGCGGAAGGAATTCAGTGGTTCGTGAATGATATATATCTGACCCAGACAGGCAATGGACACCCACAAATCGTAATCCAGAATGTAGGTAAAGCCGGAATCAAAGCCCTTCACCCGTTCCAAAACCGCTCTGGGGAAAGTGTTATTCAGCGGGGCCCCGAAATAATTTTTCTTAAAAAATCCTTTCCGTGCCACCAGACTTCCATCCACCAGACCACTGGTGCGGTACCGCTTGTAATAGCCCTTGGTCTTTCCCGCAGGATCCACCAGTCTGGTATCACTCTCTGCCAGAACCGCCTCGGGATGCTCCATCAGTGCTCCCACTTCCCGCTCTAAGGCTGTGGGATCCAGCAGATCGTCCGCACATACCAGCTTGATATACTCTCCGGTGCACAAGGACAGGCACCGGTTCCAGTTTCCGGACATACCCAGATTCTGTTCGTTGCGGTACAGCCGGATTCGGGGATCCGTCATGGCTGCCACCACTGCATAGGTGTCATCTCCGGACTGATCATCCACCACCACCAGCTCCAGGTTCTCATAGGTCTGGTTTAAGATGGAGTGAATGGTCTCCGTAATATAATCTGCATTATTATAGGCCGGAATACATACGCTTACTAATGGTTTCATATCTACTCCTAATTAACCCAACAGGTTCTTTAAGTATACATCCAGCGCATCATGCCAGTCTGCCATACGATAATCGCTGGTAAGTCTGATCATATAGTTCTCCAGGATGGAGTAGGCCGGCCGGTCTGCGGAGGCAGGATTCATCTGCTTATACTCCTGACTGGTGACATGGTTCACCTTTGTATCCCTTCCCGCCTTTTTAAAGATCTCCTCGGTGAAGTCTGCCCAGTTGGTGTCTCCCTCGCAGGTGGCATGGAACAGACCGTAATTATCGGTGGGCTCTAAAAACCGGATCATCTTTGCCAGTTCCACTGCACTGGTGGGAGAGCCCAGCTGATCGCAAACCACACTGACCTCAGGATGGGTCTCAGACAGACGAAGCATAGTCTTCACAAAGTTCTTTCCATCTCCGTACAGCCATGCAGTCCTCAAAATGAAGTGCTTATCTGCAAACTCCTTCACGAAGTTTTCTCCCTCCAGTTTGGTTTTGCCGTAGGCGCTCACCGGACCGGTGGGGTCGAACTCTGTGTAGGGCTTTGTGCCGTTTCCCGCAAATACGTAATCCGTTGACACATGAATCATCTTCGCACCCAGCTCTGTGGCTGCGATACTTAAGTTCCGGGGACCGATGGCGTTGATCTGATATGCCAGATCCCACTGTTCCTCGCACTTGTCTACATTAGTGTGTGCCGCACAGTTGATGATTACGTCAGGCTTTTCCTCTCTGGCCAGCGCCATCACAGCATCCACGTTGGTGATATCCAGGGATACCACACCGTTTCCCTCCACCACATCGGTATTGATGAACGCAATCTCTGTGTCCCCAGCATACTCCTGACGGATGGCTCTTCCCAGCTGACCATTGCAGCCTGTCACTAAAATCTTCTTCATGTGTTTATTCTCCTAATCCGCTTTCTACTGCATCCACCATGGCCTGCAGTGCCTCTTCCTCGTCCTCGCCGTCGCAGACGAACTCAATCTCATCCCCGGACTTGATGCAGGCTCCCAGCACACTTAACACACTCTTGGCATTGGCTGTATTGCCCCGGTAATGAAATGTAATCAGCGACTTGTATTGCATCGCTTCTTTACATAGAATCCCAGCCGGACGCAGATGCAGTCCGGTGGGGTTCTTTATTGTAACTGTCTGTTTAACCATTCTATCCCCCTCCAATTTGTGCCATTCTTTATAACATTTTTTCTTCCGAGACAACCCAAGGGCTCCTCCCGGCTTTGCCGGGTCCCTCCTCGGGTTAAGTTACAAAATCGTATCTGTGATCAGCTTCGCCAGTTTTTTGGCTTCCTGATCGATGACCTTCTGATCTTTTCCTTCGATCATGACACGAACCAGTGGCTCGGTGCCTGAGGGGCGGATCAGAACACGCCCTTCTCCGTTAAATTTATCTTCCAGTTCCCGTATGGCCTCTGCGATCTCCGCATACTCCATAAATTTCTCTTTCTTGTGGTTGGGCACCTTGGCATTCACCAGTGCCTGAGGCAGCACTTCCATAATGGATGCCAGCTCGGATAACGGCTTTCCGGTATCCACCATCACCTGCAGCAGATGCAATCCGCTGAGCAGACCGTCTCCGGTGGTATTATCGTCCAGGAAAATAATATGTCCGGACTGTTCGCCCCCGATATTATAGCCATTCTCCAGCATATTTTCAAGTACATACCGGTCTCCCACCTTGGTTTTCTCGATATGGATGCCTTCCCGTTCTCCCATCAGACTAAAGCCCAGATTCGTCATGACCGTCACCACAATGGTATTTTTTTTCAGAGTTCCCTTCTTCTTCATGTAGTTGCCGCAGATGGCCATGAGCTGGTCTCCATCCACCAGGTTGCCCTTCTCGTCCACCGCCAGCATCCGGTCTGCGTCCCCGTCAAAGGCAAGGCCCACCGCAGCCTTCTCATACACCACCCGGGCCATCAGTTCTTCCATGTGGGTGGAACCGCAGTTGGCGTTGATGTTGGTTCCATCCGGATCTGTATGGATGGCGATCAGATCTGCGCCCAGATCCTGCAGTGTCTTCACAGAAGTATAATGGGAAGCCCCCTCCGCGCAATCCACCACGATTTTCATACCGGTCAGGTCCACCGGCACACATTTCTTCATAAAGTTCACGTACTCATCCCGCAGATCAAACCGGTAGTCAATCCGTCCCACACCGGAACCGATGGGCAGCACCACATCTTTCATATTGTTTCTGATCAGTTCCTCAATCTCATCCTCCAGGGCATCGGACAGTTTATAGCCCTCGCCGTTGAAAAATTTGATTCCATTGAACTCCATGGGATTGTGGGAAGCAGAGATGACGACTCCTGCGTCCACCTTATGTTTCCGGGTAAGATAGGCAATGGCCGGCGTAGGCATCACACCTACATAAATGGCATTGGCTCCCACTGAACAGATGCCTGCCATCAGTGCATTGGCCAGCATACCGCCGGAGATTCGGGTATCACATCCCACAATCAGTGTAGGCTGATGTTCCTGCTCTTTTGTAAGCACATAGGCTCCCGCCTGTCCAAGCTTGGTGGCTAATTCTATGGTAAGTTCTGCTCCGGCAACGCCTCGCACGCCGTCTGTTCCAAACATTCTGCTCATTTTACTCTTCCTCCACATTTTCTAAATCTGCTCCCGTGTCCGCACCTGATGTACTACCTGATGTACTACCTGATGCGCTGCCGGAAGTGCTGCCATCTGAATCACCGTCCGATGCACCGCCATTAGAAACACTGCTGCCGGACTCCTCTGCCTTTACAAGTTCCAATGCCACACTGCCGGCGGATTCTATGGTATAGACATTTGTATCCAGTTTCCACTGTACCTGCAGGGTATGTTTTCCTTCGCTGAGGCCATTCAGACTCAATGTGCCGCTGATATCGGAAACAGCCAGTGCATCCATATCGGATTTCAGGCCGCTGACCTTAACGGTAACTGCGGTACCGTCAAATGCAGTCTCATAGCCCTGAGGATTTTCCGTCAGGGTAATCTGACTCACCGGCACCTCGTATTCCACTGTTTCATAAGGTTCGATTACCACGGTGATCTGTACATTCCGCTCGTCGGCATCCGCCAGTTCCACGCCGTTTGGCAGATACTCTGTAATATCTATTGTACGCTCCACATTCTCCGTTGCCCCTGAAATGTCGATAAGTTCTGCCGGAATTTCAATTTTGTCCGCAGCATTCAGTGCGGATGCCGCGCCTTTCACTCGGATCTTCTGGGGATCCACGATGATTTCTCTGCAGCCATATCCCTCTGCAGCATTTCCAGTGGCACTTACATACACAGGAATGCTTCGCACATCCAATATCTCGGCGGATACTGTGATGGTGTTGATATTAAAGGTAAGCTTTGACGGATCCACCACCTTGCCGTTGGCATCGTAGAGCAACGGTGCGATGCTGTCTGTCAGATTGGAGGATGCCCCGGTCACATCGATGACCGCCTGGGCAGTCTCAATCCGATCCACCACAGACTTGGGTCCGCTGACTTTCAGCACATTGGGGGAAGCCTCCAATGTGCCCACCGCGCAATTCTCAGCCGGCTCACCGCTGGAGACTGCCTTGATGGTGAATTGCTTGGTTACCAGATCTTCCACATCCACATACACGTATTGGGTGGTATTGGAAAATTTCACGCTGGAGGTGTATCGGGTGGCTGTAATTTCCAGAGGCACCCGGTAACCATCCTCTGTCTGTTCGATATTCTCCATATTGGCCACTGCCTTAAAATCGGAATTGCTGAGATTGCCCATGATAGAACGGACAGCCGACACCTTAAATGTCACTGTCAGCTCACTCTCCGGAATCTCAAAGTATTTGCCCTGTTCTGCCATATATCCGGCATTTTCCACCGTGACAGTGGCACTAAAATTCTTAGACTGGGTGGGGTCGTCCACATTCACCACCACCAGCCAGAGGATCACTGCAAAAATCAACGCTGCCAGCTTCAGTATCAGATTATTCGTTATTAGATTTGTCAGCTTTTTTAACATTCAGCAACCTCCTCTTCAAAGACTGGAAGCGCTTGGGTTCCAGATCGTTCTTCTGCAGGAATCGCAGCTTATTTTTCAGGAAATCCGGATCCACATTGCGGTAAAGCTGTCCGCCGGTGGCAATGGATACCTTTCCCGTCTCCTCTGACACCACAATCGTGAAAGAGTCGCTGATCTCACTGACTCCCAGCGCCGCACGATGTCTGGTACCCAGTTCTTTGCTCAGCTCCATGCTGTCAGACAACGGAAGATAACAGGTGGCTGCCGCCACACGGTCTCCCCGGATGATCACCGCGCCATCGTGAAGCGGCGTATTTTTTTCGAATATATTGATCAGCAGCTGGCTGGTCACCACACCGTCCACCGGGATACCGGTCCGGTCGTACTCCGCCAATGCCACTTCATTCTCGATTACAATCAGTGCTCCGGTTTTTACCTTTCCCATTTCATAGCAGGCCTTCACCAGTTCGTTGATGGTTCTATCGCTGAATTTCTCTGTTTTCTCCTTGCCAAATTCAAAGGAAAAGAGCATGGATATGAACTTTTTTCGTCCCAGTTCTTCCAAAGCCTTACGAAGCTCCGGCTGAAAAATAATGATCAGGGCGATCACTGCCACATTGATGGTCTTTTCTGCGATCCAGAGAATAGTATTCATCTGGAAGATGGCTGCCACCAGAACGAACACCAGAATCACCAGAATTCCCTTCAGCAGAGTCCACGCCCTGGTGTCTTTGATCCATTTCAATACCTGGTAAAACAGAAATGCAATGATCAGAATCTCCACAATGTCAATCTTAGAGACACTTATGCTCATATTTTTTACCCATGACAGATAGCTGTCTTTAAAAGTACTTAATGTTTCCATGAGATTCTGCACAGTTTCACTTCCTTTATCCTAAAAATCAAATATCGTCGTCAATATCCATCTCATCATAAAAATCACTGCGTGAGAAGGAGTCCCGCTCCCTGCTGCGATCCCGGTTACCGGAAATCCGGGTTACCTGTTTTTCCTTCTCTGTCAGGCAGATCTTCGGTACCGCCTTCACATAGTAATAATATTCGTCGTCCTCAAACTGAACCCGTTCGATTCTGCTGTAATCCAGATTAAAAAACAGCAGTTGCTGCAAAAACGCAATGAGCAGGGTAATCACGTTTCCAATCACCAGCCAGAGAATACGTCCGGACATACCCAGAATCAGATAGCCGCTGAGAAGGATCACAGTCTCTGTCAGAATGCCAGCAATAAACGCTATGGTCCACGCATGATCAATGTCTCTTCTGCGGATGATGTAGATGATCAGCATCATAATCACAAAAGTCACCAGCACCAGAAACATCTCCCGGTTGGCAAAAAGCTGCTTTAACGCAATGGAAATAACGGAAATGCTGGAGCTGTCCTCCGCTGAGGTGCTGAGAAGTGTCTCGTTTTCCTTTACTCCTGCCAGGAAATAGTAAACCACCGTTCCGGACACCACGGAAATCATAGCCGCAGGTGTCTCCATCAGTCCCACCGTAACCGGCATCACATAGGGAATGTGCAAACGGAACAGCACCGCAGTAACCACAGTATTGTAACCGGTCTTCGGTGTAAACCGAAAATACAGCAGTAGGATCACCAAAAGGATTCCTGCCCCCACTGCACACACCTCCAGGGACAGTGCATACAGATGCACCACCACCAGCAATGCAGCCAGAAGTATAATGACATTTACCGGCAGCAGTGCCGCCAGCACAGACAGCATCAGGGTCACCGGCACATTGGCCAGCCCGGTCATATATCCTATTTGCGAATTGATTATTCCAAAAGTGGCGATTGCCAGTATGAACTTCATCACGGCATTCATCACATACTCATGTCTTCCGTAAAAGCGCACAATCCGGTCTTTTGCTTCAAACAACGCGGTCATTCTAATCCTCCCATTCACCCTGCAGCTGTTCCTGTTCCTCACTGCGGTATATGCTCTGCACTTTTTGCAAGCGATTGTAGTAATTTTTGATCTGTTTTCTGCCCTCGGTATAGCGTTTATTGTATACCACATAAGTTATCAACAGAAACACCACCATAAAGGTTATATATACCAGCATGGTAATAATTCCCATCGTCACCAGATCTGTCAGAACCAGCAGTTCACTGAGGGTCTCCATCTCGTAGAGGAGCCACAGTAAAAACAACAATCCAAAGCCAATGGTTCCGGCAAAAAAGCTTTTGATCATCTCCATGGCAACATAGTCTTCCCGGAAATACTGTGTCATCTTTTCATACTTTTTTCCGTCAGCCGCATCATATTCAGCTAATTTTGTCATTTGTCTGACACGTTCCTTGCTAATCATCGGATGTCCCCCACCTCTTGACACTATCAAATACGCAGGCCCACCGGATAGTAAGCCTTATTCCATAACAGTATAGCATAGTTCCTGCTTTATGAAAAGCAAAAACATTTTTATTGATAATCCTGGCAAAAATAATAAAAAACTGCTGTAGGTTTTACAGCAGTTTCTCATCTTTTGCTTTTTATAAATATCTCATCTTATCCCGCTCACTGGTTCGTTTCGGCGGATCCAGAGGTTTGGAATTACTCTGCATCACACTGCGAAAATCATTTTTCATTTCAGACTTGCATTTTTCACAGAAACGACCGGTCTTGATGGTGGCCCCACAGCACTCACAATCAATGCCCACCGGCGAATCATCCGAAAAGGTCAACCGTTCTTCCCGCACCCACTGTTTGATCTGCTTGGTGGATACGTCGTTCTCCTCCGACACTGTCTGAATGGAACTGTTTGGATTCTCACGCAGATATTCTTTCACCTGCTGAAACTTTTCCTCCAGCTTCTCCTTACAGGCTTGACAAATCGGCTGGCCGCCAAGATAATTAAACAAACGTCCACAACTTCTGCAATTACGTACATCCATATTCTCTCCTCCTAATAGCCCCCGCCAATACTGATGCAAAGCACATATATTTCCTCCACGCCTGCATCCCGGAGAACCTGTGTCACTGCGTCCACTGTGCTGCCTGTGGTATAGATATCGTCCACCAGCAGTACTTTTCTTAATTGTACTATACTTCTGTTAATTGTAAAAGCTTTTTTCAAATTTTTCCGCCGCTGTTCCACGTCCAGTTCCTTCTGGGGGCGGGTGTTTACCACTCTGCTCACCAGGTCTGTCCGCACCGGCAATCCCACCCGGTCAGCCAGCTCCCGGGCAAAAATCTCCGCCTGGTTGTACCCCCGCTTTTGCCGGCGTTTTCTGTGCAGGGGAACGGGAATCACCGCCTCCACACCGCATCGTTTGATCCAGCTTCCGTAAAGGATGGCAGCCTGCTCTCCGTAGAAAGCGCCGTACTCCCGCCGGTTTGCATACTTGAACCGATAGAGGGACTCTCTCATTCTGCCCTCATAGGAAAAAACCGCCCTTCCCGCCCGGAACGAATGCGCCTTCCGGCTGCAGTCCCTGCAGTACTCTGTCCGGTCATCCGATAAAGATTTTCCGCATTTTTTGCACAGGGGCTCCCGCAGATAGGGGAGTTTTCCACTGCATGGTTCGCAGATCAGGCGATCCATGGGAATTACCTGATCGCACAGCGGACATCTTCTGGGGAAGAGAATATCCAGCAGGAAATCCTTTCCGGACTTTAGAAGTATGCTCAGTTTCTGTTTTGTCTGTTGTTTGATTTGTATCAAACAGGCTCCTTTCCTACTCTCTCACGAATGCGATCCACGAGACCGCTGTAACGGGTCTGCTCCGTCACGTTCTGCTCCATCTCATAAAAGCAGCGGTCATCTCCCACCAGTGTCACGCATTTTCTTGCCCTGGTCACCGCAGTGTACAAAAGGTTGCGGTTCATCAGCATCCGGGGACCTGACAGCAGCGGTATCACCACTGCCGGATACTCGCTTCCCTGGGACTTATGTATGGTAATGGCATAGGCCAGTTCCAGCTCTTCCATGAGTTTAAATGGATATTCCACCACTTTTTCCTCATCGTACAGCACAGTCAGGGTCTCCTTGTACTCATTGATTTCCCGGATAATTCCCATATCACCGTTAAAGACTCCCATCCCCCGGTCTATGGCGAAGCCGTATTTGCTGAGGACTTCCCACTCCAGCTGATAATTGTTTTTGATCTGCATGACCTTATCGCCTTCCCGGAACACCTTGTCCCCGTATTCCCGCTCCTTCTTGTCCGGCGATGCAGGGTTCAGATAATGCTGCAGTACGGAGTTCAACCGCTCCACCCCCAGATTGCCTTTCTTCATGGCGGTGAGCACCTGAATCTCGTAGGGCTTTGCCCCCACGAATTTGGGCAGCTTCTGCAGAATCAGCTGCAGCATAACATTGATGATTTTGTCCGGGTCATACCGTTTCAGGAAGAAGAAGTCCATGCTCTTATTGTCCAGCAGAACTTCCTCCCCACGATTGATTTTATGGGCATTTACGATAATATCACTCTGGCTGGCCTGGCGGAAGATCCGGGTGAGCTTCACCACATGAAAGCTGCCACTGTCGATGATATCCTTCAGCACACTTCCCGGACCCACACTGGGCAGCTGGTTCACATCTCCCACCAGAACCAGACGGGTGCCTGCCGCAATGGCTTTTAAGAGTGCATTCATCAGGCTGATATCCACCATGGACATCTCGTCGATGATCACCACATCCGTCTCCAGGGGATTATTCTCATTCCGCTCAAATCCCGCCGTATCCTCCATGCCGGCATTTAATTCCAGCAGCCGGTGAATGGTCTTGGCCTCGTAACCGGTCATCTCACTCATTCGCTTGGCCGCCCGTCCGGTGGGGGCAGCCAGGGAAATGTCCAGCCCTTCCAGTTCAAAGTATTTAATAATGGCATTGATGGTGGTGGTCTTACCGGTTCCCGGCCCTCCGGTCAGCACCAGCAGGCCGTTTCGCACCGCCTCACTGACTGCATCCTGCTGGTGTTCGTCCAGTTCCAGCCCAGACTGTTTTTCAATGCGGTGAATCCTTTGGGTGATCTCCGCATCACTTACCTCATAGGACACATTCAGCCCATGGAGCATGGCAGCTGTATTGTTTTCCATATAGTAGAAGCAGGCAGCATAGATACGCACCTGATCCTGTTCCTGTTTCATCACGATCCTGCGCTCCACCGCCAGGTCCATGTAATGTTTTCCGATATATGCTTCCTCGATCTCCAGAAGCTCCGCTGTCTTTTTCGTCAACACATCTTCCGGCAGATAGGTATGTCCCTCGCCGGACGCCTGAAGCAGCGTGTAAAGGATTCCGCTGCGGATCCGGAAATCGGAGTCTGTGTGTATCCCGGCCTTTTTGGCTATTTCATCTGCGATTCGAAATCCCACTCCGCTGATATCATCCGCCAGGCGGTAGGGATTCTCCCTCAGGATTCCATACACTTCCTGTCCGTAGGTCTTGTAGATTTTCACCGCCAGATTCAGGCTGATCCCATACTGCTGCAGAAAAATCATGGCACGGCGCAGATCACGCTTTTCTGCCACCTGATCCGAAATCTCCATGGCTTTGCGCTCGCTGATCCCCTTTACCTCTGCCAGACGCTCCGGCTCCTCCTCGATAATGCGGAAGGTATCTCCTTTAAACTTTTTAACAATACGGGCAGCCAGCGCCACTCCCACACCTTTGATGGCACCGGACCCCAAATAACGCTCAATGGACAGTTCATCCGTAGGCTCCTTCTGTTCATAGCCTGTCACCCTAAACTGCTGGCCATAGGTGACGTGGGTGGTATATTCTCCCTCCACCTCCAGATTTTCGCCTTCGCTGACACCGGAAAAGGTGCCGGTACAGGTGATCTCTTCGTCCTCACTCACCAGCACTAGCACCGTATATCCATTGTCCGCATTGCGGTATATAATATGATCTACAAAACCTGTTAGTTTCATAAATTGTAATTCCTTTTCATCTGCTCATACAGCTGTTGTGCCAGACTGTTTCCCGTTTCCTCAGCGATCTCGCTGGAAAGTTTCTGGATCATCTGATCCTTATAGTAATCCGTCAGCTGGGACATGTTGCTGTCATCCCCGTTGTCCGGTATGGTTTTCTCCATCTCCTTCAGCACCTGTTCCACAAAATATGCCTCAAATTCTTTGCAGACATCCATCAGCTCCTCATCGGAAGCACTGGACATATCGGAATTTAAGGTCCGCTCCAATCCGCTGGTACTGCTGTTGCTGCCGGCCTGGGAAATGGTGTTATTTAAATAACTGCTCATGCTATCCATGGAAATACTCATATGACACCTCCTGGTCCCTCTTGACACGAGGTGTCACCGAAGGTGACGGAGCCCTTGTGTCGCTTTTCATATTTGACTTGACACTATCGCCACGGGACTACTATCTTCTCAGCTGATTAGCCTGGCTCAGCATATCGTCTGCCGCCTGAATGGCTTTGGAATTCAGTTCATAGGCCCGCTGTGCGATGATCAGATTCACCATCTCATCCGCCACCTGCACATTGGAGGACTCCAGATATCCCTGACATACCTTGCTGCGGGTCAGGCCTGCTGTGGTTTCCTCATTCATGGGCTGTCCGGAGGCATCGGTTACTGCATACAGACTGCCGGAGGTTTTCTCCAGACCGGCCGGGTTGTTAAACTGATACACACCCAGCTGTGCCTCCATGTCCACCGTATTTCCTTCCTCATCCTGATAGTAAAAATGTCCGTCACCGGACACGGTAATATTGCTTACGGTCACGTCGTTGGGAATGATAATCTCATTTCCGTTGGTATCTAACACCGGATAGCCGGCGTTGTTGCAGAGGGTGGTTCCGTTTACACCCACGCTCCAGTTAAACTCGCCGTTTCTGGTATAATATGTATTGCCATCATCCCCGCGCACGGAAAAGAATCCATCCCCCTCCAGAGCAAAGGCTGTATCGCTCTCGTTGGCGATCAGTTCTCCATTGGTAAAGCTGGATGTGATAGCCGCAACCCGGGTGCCCAGTCCGACCTGAGCGGAAACCGGCTTATTTTCCCCATTGGCGGAAGTTGTCTTTGTCTGTAACGTCTGATAGAGCAGTGACTTGAACTCGGTCCGCTCTGTCTTGTAACCAACCGTATTTACATTGGCAATATTATTGGATATTGTATCTACATTTGTCTGCTGTGCTCTCATTCCGGATGCCGCAGACCACAAGGCTCTCATCATATTTTTTCTCCTTTTTGAATATCTCTGCGAACAAATTTGTTCGAAACAATACTACATAGAAAACCAAAATAAATATTAGACTTTACCAACGTTGTTCGCCGCTTTTTCCAGCATGGTATCTATGGTCTGGATCAGTTTCTGGTTTGACTCGTAAGCTCTGGTAATGGTAATCATATTCACCATTTCATCCACAATATTCACATTGGATGCCTCTAAGGCTCCCTGTTCCACTCTGGCATCGGATGCCGTCACTTCCCCGCCGTCCACCAGGTAATACAGGTTCTCTCCATATTTGGCGATGTAATCGTAGTCAGCCACATCCACTACCCCGATCTGTCCCACCGTTTCGCCATTCTGCATGATGGTTCCGTCTGATAATACGGAAAATTCCTGACTGGGATCGATCTGGATATAGCTTGCTGCCCCTGTATCTCCGGACAGTGCGCCCTGCTGATTCATCACATAATCTCCGTCCTTGGTCACCAGATAGCCTTCCTTGGTCAGAGTAAAGTCTCCGTCTCTGGTCAGCATCATGCTGGTGTCACCGGCCTTATTCGTAAAGGCAATAGCAAAAAAGCCCTGCCCGTCCAACGCGAAATCAGTGTTGCCATCCGTGACCTCAAAACTGCCCTGGGTAAAATCGGTGTAAACCTCTCCGATTTTTACTCCCAGACTGATATTCCCCAATCCGGTGGTTTTCTGCACCGTGGAGGTGTCCTTGATTTTGATGGCCAGCTGGTCTGAAAACGCTTGGCTGGTAGTGCCTTCTTTTTTGTAACCGGTGGTGGATGCATTGGCAAGATTGTTGGTCATGATATCCATACGATTCTGCTCATTCATCATTCCGGTATATGCGGTATATAATCCTTTTACCATGGGCGTCGCCTCTCTGTCAAAATATCTCTGTCATATATATCGGAGCACCGGCCCTCAGGCTTTAGTTCTCGTCTCTCTTTCCTGCAAGAAATTCTACGAATTTACCGGTTCCGATGGCCACACAGGTCATAGGCTCGTCCGCTGTCATGGTATTGATGCCGGTCTTATCCTCGATGAGTTCCTCCAGTCCGCGGAGCAGTGCACCGCCTCCGGTAAGAACGATTCCTCTGTCTGCCACGTCTGCTGCCAGCTCCGGCGGAGTCTTCTCTAACACGCTGTGTACGGCCTCAACGATCTGAAGGGTAGCCTCCCGCAGTGCCTCCTCGGTCTCCTCAGAGGAAACGGTTACAGTCTTCGGCAGACCGGTTACCAGATTTCGGCCTCTTACATCCATTGTCTCCGGCTCAGCCAGCGGAAAACAGGTCCCAATCTTAATCTTAATATCCTCTGCGGTTCTCTCGCCAATCAGAAGATTATGTTTTTTTCTCATGTAACGGACGATGGCTTCATCGAAGTCATCACCGGCAATTTTGATAGAAGTGCTTACTACAGATCCGCCCAGGGAAATTACTGCGATATCTGCGGTACCGCCTCCGATGTCCACGATCATATTTCCACATGGTCTGGCAATATCGATACCTGCGCCGATAGCTGCGGCGATGGGCTCCTCAATGATGGCCACCTCTCTGGCTCCTGCATTGTAAGTAGCATCCTCCACGGCCTTTTTCTCTACCTCAGTGGCTCCACTGGGGATACATACGCTGATACGGGGTTTGCGGAATCCCTTTTTGCCCAGTGCCTTCTGAATGAAGTACTTGATCATCTTCTCTGTTACGGTATAATCTGAAATCACGCCCTGACGCAGAGGACGGACTGCCACGATATTGCCGGGGGTTCTACCCAGCATCAGGCGGGCCTCCTCGCCGATGGCCTTAATCTTATTGGTGTCTCTGTCGAAGGCAACCACTGACGGCTCCTTCAAAACAACGCCCTTTCCTTTAATATATACTAAAATACTTGCTGTACCCAAATCGATTCCGATATCTGAACCTACCATGATAATCCCCTTTCTGAATGAACAAAAATCATATCCCTGCATCCTCCGCCATGGAAAATGCCCTTATCTATCTACTGTGTCTGCACTTGGGCAGAAATACGCAGTTAATCATATTGTTTGATATACAGTATCATTATATACAATAACGGGCATTTTTCAAATAAAATTTTTATTTTTCAGAAATTTTTAACTAATTGTGTGTTTTCTATGTTGCACAAACGAATTTGCTGCTCCGTTGCAGACACGCTCTCGCTCTTGCCGGAACGTAGCGGTACTAAATTCGTGCAAAGCACTCATTAAGTACCGACGTTCCTCTACGGTCTGCAACAGGAGCAGCAAATTCGTTTCTAGAAATAGGATAAATAAAAGACTCCTAATTACATATTCTGTAAATATTTCTTTAAATAGATACCGGTGTAGGACTCGGGGACTTTACAGATTTCCTCCGGGGTGCCGGTTGCTACAACGGTTCCACCGCCATCTCCGCCTTCCGGCCCCATATCGATGATATAATCTGCTGTTTTGATCACATCGAGATTATGTTCAATCACCACCACGGTATTCCCGCCTTCGGACAGGCGGCGCAGGATCTCAATGAGCTTATGCACGTCTGCGAAATGAAGCCCGGTGGTGGGCTCATCCAAAATGTAGATGGTCTTTCCGGTGCTCTTGCGGCTCAGCTCCGTGGCCAGCTTGATACGCTGGGCCTCGCCGCCGGACAGTTCCGTGGAGGGCTGTCCCAGCCGGATGTAGGATAATCCCACATCATACAGAGTCTGAATTTTTCGACGGATGGTGGGCACATTTTCAAAAAATTCCAGTGCTTCCTCCACCGTCATATTCAACACATCATAGATGCTCTTCCCTTTATATTTTACCTCCAAAGTCTCACGATTATAACGTTTTCCCTGACAAACTTCGCAGGGCACATACACATCCGGCAGGAAATGCATCTCAATCTTTAAGATTCCATCACCGGAACATGCCTCGCAGCGACCGCCCTTTACATTGAAGCTGAACCGTCCCTTGCTGTAACCTCTGGCCTTGGCATCCGCCGTGGACGCAAACAAATCCCGGATCATGTCAAACACGCCGGTGTAGGTGGCAGGATTGGACCGGGGCGTGCGGCCAATAGGTGACTGATCGATATCGATGACTTTATCTAACTGCTCCAGTCCCAGAATGTCATCGTGCTTGCCCGGAATACAGCGGGCGCGGTTTAAATCTCTGGCCAGACGCTTGTATAAGATTTCATTGGTCAGGGAACTTTTTCCGGACCCGGATACACCTGTGATACAGGTCATTACGCCCAACGGAATCTTTACATCAATATTTTTCAGGTTATTCTCCCGGGCGCCTTTGATGATAATGTAACCACTGGGCTGTCTCCGCTCTTCCGGCACAGGGATCTTCATCCTTCCACTTAAATAGGCACCGGTGAGGGAGTTGGGATTCTTCATAATCTCCTCTGCCGTACCGGTGGCAACCACTTCTCCACCGTGTTCCCCTGCGGCGGGGCCGATATCCACAATAAAGTCCGCTGCCCGCATGGTGTCCTCGTCATGTTCCACCACAATGAGACTGTTTCCCAGATCCTTCAATCCTTTCAGGGAGGCCAGCAGCTTATCATTATCCCGCTGGTGCAGTCCGATACTGGGCTCATCCAAAATGTAAGCCACTCCTACCAGACCGGATCCGATCTGGGTGGCCAGACGGATTCGCTGGGCCTCGCCGCCGGACAGTGTGCCGGTGGCCCGGGCAAGAGACAGATATTCCAGTCCCACATCCATCAAAAACTTCACTCTGGCGCGGATTTCCTTTAGGATCTGATCGCCGATAAGATGCTGCTGTCTGGTCAACTCCATATTTTCCAGAAACTCGGACAAATGTTTCACGGAAGTGGAGGTAAGCTCGTAGATGTTCTTGTCACAGACAGTCACCGCCAGAGAGCTTTTCTTAAGTCTCTGCCCTCCACAGCATTTACAGGGAGTGATGCGCATGAATTCTTCAAACTGCTGCTTAGAGACTTCCGAACTGGTTTCCCGGTAACGGCGCTCCACATTACGGATCAGACCCTCGAAGGTGATGGCGTAATCTCCCTCCCCCCGCTGTCCCTTATAATGCACACTGACCGTTCGGTCCGTGCCATAAATCAGCATTTTCCGTATTTCCTCCGGCAGTTCCCGGTATGGTGTATCCAGAGAAAAATCAAACTCTGCAGACAGAGCTTTGAGTGTGGCGTAGGTGAAACTTTTCGGGTCGGTGCAGGACTGCCAGCCCATTACCTGAATGGCCCCCTCAGATATAGCCAGCCGCTTATCCGGAATCATCAAATCCTCGTCAAACTCCATCTTATATCCCAGACCAAAACATTCCGGGCAGGCGCCGAAGGGATTATTGAAGGAAAAGCTGCGGGGCTCGATCTCCTCCACGCTGATGCCGCAGTCCGGGCAGGCAAAGCTCTGGGAAAACTGAATGGGCTCCCCGCCGATCACATCCACAATGGCGAGACCTTCCCCCAGTTCCAGGGCATTTTCCAGAGAGTCCGTCAGCCTGCGTTCTATGCCTGGTTTCACCACCAGACGGTCCACTACGATTTCAATATTGTGTTTTTTATTTTTTTCCAGCTTGATATCTTCGCTCAGGTCGTACACGCTGCCGTCCACCTGCACCCTGACATACCCACTGCGCTTGGCCTGTGCAAAAAGCTTCTGATGTTCACCCTTTCGTCCTCTTACCACCGGTGCCAGCACCTGAATCTTCGTCTTCTCCGGAAGGCCCAAAACATGGTCCACCATCTGATCCACGCTCTGCTTCTTGATTTCCTTGCCACAGTTGGGGCAATGGGGGATTCCGATTCTTGCATAAAGCAGACGGAAATAGTCGTAGATCTCCGTCACGGTTCCCACGGTAGAACGGGGATTTCGGTTGGTGGATTTCTGGTCTATGGAAATGGCCGGGGACAACCCCTCTATTTTCTCTACATTGGGTTTCTCCATCTGACCCAAAAACTGTCTGGCATAGGAGGACAGACTCTCCATATATCGGCGCTGTCCTTCTGCATAGATGGTGTCAAATGCCAGGGAGGATTTTCCGGATCCGCTGAGTCCGGTCAATACCACAAACTCATCCCTGGGTATATCGATATCTATATTTTTCAGATTGTGTTCACTTGCTCCACGTATTTTAATATATTTTCGGTCCCGCTCCGACCTGTTCTGAATATTTTTTTTCTCTTCTGCCACAATGCTACCTACCTTATCTTATAAATCACGCATTATACTTACAAATCACGTAACATATTCTTCAGTTCGATCATCTTGTCCCGGTACTCAGCTGCCGCCTCAAAGTTCAGCTCCGTCGCCGCCTTCTGCATCTTCTTCTGAATATCTGCCACCAGTTTTTCTAATTCTTTCCTGCTCATGGACTCCGGATCCTTCTTAAAGCTCAGCTCACTCTGAGCCACTTTTTTGGAGATGCTGATCAGTTCCCGGACAGATTTCTGAATGGTGGTGGGAGTGATGCCGTGTTCCTCGTTGTATTTCTGCTGAATGCTGCGGCGTCGCTCTGTCTCCTCTATGGCTGCCTTCATGGATCCGGTCATAGTATCCGCATACATGATCACGTGCCCTTCACTGTTCCGGGCCGCACGGCCAATGGTCTGGATCAGGGAAGTCTCGGAACGAAGGAAGCCCTCCTTATCCGCATCCAGAATGGCTACCAGCGTAATCTCCGGAATGTCCAGTCCCTCCCGGAGCAGATTGATTCCCACCAGCACGTCAAACACATCCAGTCGCAGATCCCGGATGATCTCCGCCCGTTCCAGAGTATCAATATCGGAATGAAGATACTTCACACGGATTCCCAGTTCCTGCATATAGGACGTGAGATCCTCCGCCATTTTCTTGGTGAGAGTGGTGATTAGCACCTTGTGGCCATTTGCAGTCTCCTTATTCACCTCGCCCACCAGATCATCGATCTGTCCCTCCACCGGGCGTACATCCACCTTGGGATCCAAAAGGCCGGTGGGACGGATGATCTGCTCCACCTGCAGCAGCTCATGCTCCCGCTCATAGTCATTTGGTGTGGCGGAAACAAACAGCATCTGGTTGATCTGTGCCTCAAACTCCTCAAAGTTCATGGGACGGTTATCCAAAGCCGAAGGCAGACGGAACCCGTAGTCCACCAGGGTGGTTTTTCGGGAACGATCCCCCGCATACATCCCCCGGATCTGGGGAATGGTGATGTGGGACTCGTCCACCATGATGATAAAATCATCCGGAAAATAGTCGATGAGAGTCAGTGGCCTGGCTCCCGCCGGCTGCCCGGACAGGTGTCTGGAATAATTCTCGATGCCGCTGCAAAAGCCGGTTTCCTTTAACATCTCAATGTCAAAGTTGGTCCGCTCAGCAATCCGCTGTGCCTCCAACAGCTTATCCTCGCTCTTGAAATAACGAACCCTCTCGTTCAGCTCTTCCTCAATGGTCTCACAGGCATGCAAAATCTTTTCCTTTGCCACCACATAGTGGGAGGCTGGGAAAATACTGATGTGCTTCAGCTCACACTTGATCTCTCCGGTAAGCACGTCAATCTCTGTAATCCGGTCGATCTCGTCTCCGAAAAATTCTACCCGCACCGCAGTCTCGCCCCGGTCTGCGGGAATAATCTCCAGCACATCTCCGTGCACCCGAAAGGTGCCTCGCTTAAAGTCCATTTCATTTCTGGTGTACTGCATGTCGATGAGAGCCTTGATCACCTCATCCCGGTCACGTTCCATGCCGGGGCGCAGGGAAAGCATCATATCCATGAAATCATCCGGACTGCCCAGTCCGTATATGCAGGACACACTGGCCACCACGATCACATCCCGCCGCTCTGCCAACGCCGCTGTGGCAGAGAGACGCAGCTTATCGATCTCGTCATTCACCGCGGAATCCTTGGCAATGTAAGTGTCCGTGGAGGGCACATAAGCCTCGGGCTGATAATAATCATAATAGCTCACAAAATATTCTACCGCATTTTCCGGAAAAAACTCCTTGAATTCACCGTAAAGCTGAGCGGCCAGGGTTTTATTATGGGAGATGATCAGGGTTGGCTTATTTAATTGTGCAATGACATTGGCCATGGTAAAGGTCTTACCTGAGCCGGTGACCCCCAGCAAGGTCTGAAACTGGTTTCCTTCCTTGAAGCCTTTGACCAGTGCTTCAATGGCCTGAGGCTGGTCGCCGGTGGGGGCGTAGTCAGAGTGTAATATGAATTTATCCATGATTGTCTCCTTTTCAATCAGTCCCCCCTGTCGGGTTATTTATCTCCATAAAAACCAGTATCTTCGATTTCCAACCATTTTAAATACATCTCTCTATAATGCGTTTTTATGAATGCCCTTATTTTTCTAACCTCTCGTTGATTGAGTACCCGCACCTTTTCACTATCCTTTGTAAATGCGTATCCATTAATAATCATATCAGCCCCGTCAGCAATTTCCTTAATGTTAAGCTGCATATTCAATTCGCACCTCCTTTATAGGTTCTAAAAAAGTCTCCGTATCATAATATAAATTCTGAAGAATCGGAATCAGGTCAATATACTCTTCCACTTCATCCAGATTCTTATATTTTGCCATTACCACCAAATATCCATGATCCCATTCCACCACTTTCGTGTACCGTTCCAGCTTGGAAGAAGTCACAAAACGAATCACTTGATCATTGAATTCAAAAACCGTATATTCATCTACATTTCTAAGAATTGCATAATTTTTCATCATTAATTCCCTCCCTCACTTAAGGCATATTATATCAGACCCAATTTTAAATGTACAGCTTTTTTCGAATGTTTGTTCTGTTTTTAGTTTAACGGAACCACTTCAAAAACCGTCAGGACATTCCCATTCACCGTAAAATGCACGTCATATCCGGCAAAGGATACTCCATATTTTCGCTCCGGATCATTGTGATAGGAAGGCCGTGGATCCTGCTTTAACACTTCCACTATTGCCTGACGCTTCTCAGGCGGATAAATGTCCAAAAGTTCCTGCGGAAACTCCACCTGCAGCTCGTAATCTTTCACATCATGGGCAAAGCCCTCTCTGGCATCAGGATGACAGTCGGCGTAGGGAAGGTAGGGCTTGATATCGTAAATGGGTGTGCCATCCCGCAAATCCACACCGGCCACATGGAGCACCGGTCCCTTCTCACTGTACTCAATGCTTTCTAGCTTCACCGAGGACAGCCCTATGGGATTGGGACGGAATGGAGACCTGGTGGCAAACACGCCCACATGTGTTTTCCCGCCCAGTCGGGGCGGTGTCACAGTGGCGGACCAATGACTGCGCCCGGTCCCCTGAAACTGCCACAGAAGCCAGATATAGTTAAATCCTTCCAGACCTTTCACTGCGTCCGGGCTGCGATACTCCGGTTCAAAAACGATGGTTCCCTTCAGATCCTCGATGAGGTTACTCTGTCTGGGAATTCCGAACTTCTCCGGAAAGTCTGTGTGTATGTGTGCAATAATTTTCATATCATGAACTTCGTTCATGTTGGTTCCTCCCTCAATGTATTGCCCCCTCATTTCATTCGGCGGCACGTCGGTCGGAACCATTCCAAAACATGAACTTCGTTCATGTTGGTTCCTCCCTATTATTAACGCCTCCGTCCCATGGGACGAAGGCGCTGTATTTTGCATCATTTATTTACAAGTGTATTTCCGCGTGTCTGCAAGGGAATATGCAAAATTCATTCGAGTTCACACTTGCAATGAAATTTCATCACTGGTTCCGGCCACAGCACTGCTTATATTTTTTACCGCTTCCGCAAGGGCAGGGCGCATTGGGATAAATCTTGGCAGCAGCACGTTTTTTCGGCTCATTCTTTGCCGTTTCATCCTTATTGGTTCCGGTGACTTTTGCCACCTGCTCACGCTCTACCTTCTGCTCCACACGGACATGCATCAACATCCGCACAGTTTCTTCCTGGATGTTGGCGGTCATCTCGTCAAACATGTCAAATCCGCTCATCTTATACTCCACCAGCGGATCCCTCTGTCCGTAGGACTGCAGACCGATTCCCTGACGCAGCTGGTCCATATCGTCGATGTGATCCATCCACTTACGGTCAATGGCTTTCAACAGAACCACACGCTCCAGCTCACGGACAGCCTCCGGCTCCGGGAACTCTGCCTCTTTCGCCTCGTATAGCTTCACAGCCTTTTCCTTTAAGGCATGTTTTAACTTCTTGGCATCCTTATACTCCTTGGCCATATCTGGTGTCACCTGCTCAATGGGAATAATGGGCAGCAACAGATTGTTCAATTCATTTAAGTTCCAGTCATCCGGTGACATATCTGATGAAATACACCGATCCACGACGGTCTCCACCTGATCGTTGATCATCTTGTAGATCACATCCCGCATACTCTCACCGTTCAGCACGCGGAGTCTCTCAGCATAGATAATCTCACGCTGATCATTCATCACCTGATCGTACTCTAACAGGTTCTTTCTGATTCCAAAGTTATTTCCCTCAATCTTCTTCTGGGCAGACTCAATGGAATTTGTCAGCATCTTATGCTGAATCTGCTCGCCCTCCGGAATACCCATGGCATTAAACATGCTCACCAGTTTCTCAGAACCGAACAGTCTCATCAGATCATCCTCTAATGAGATGAAGAACTGGGACTCTCCCGGATCACCCTGACGGCCGGAACGACCGCGCAGCTGATTGTCGATACGTCTGGACTCATGGCGCTCGGTACCGATGATTTTCAGACCTCCGGCAGCCTTGGCAGCATCATCCAGCTTGATATCGGTACCACGACCAGCCATATTGGTGGCAATGGTTACGGCACCGTGGACACCTGCATCCGCAACGATCTCTGCCTCCAGCTCATGGAACTTTGCATTCAATACCTTGTGAGGTATTCCACGCTTGTTCAGAAGCTTACTTACCAGTTCGGAGGTATCGATATTGATGGTACCAACCAATACCGGCTGTCCCTTTGCATGGGCTTCCTCTACCGCATCCGCCACAGCTTTGAACTTCTCTTTCTTGGTCTTATATACCACATCCTCATGATCGATACGGGCAATCGGACGGTTTGTAGGAATCTCAATAACGTCCATTCCGTAAATGTCACGGAACTCCTTTTCCTCAGTCAATGCAGTACCGGTCATACCACACTTCTTTTCATATTTATTAAAGAAGTTCTGGAAGGTAATGTTTGCCAGAGTTCTGCTCTCCCGTTTTACCTTCACATGCTCCTTCGCCTCGATAGCCTGATGCAACCCATCAGAATAACGACGTCCCGGCATAATACGTCCGGTAAACTCGTCTACGATCAGCACTTCATCATCCTTCACCACATAATCCTGATCCCGGAACATGAGATTGTGCGCACGGAGAGCCAGAATAATATTATGCTGGATTTCCAGATTATCCGCATCTGCCAGGTTATCAATGTGGAAGAACTGTTCTACCTTTTTCACACCTTCGCTGGTAAGATTTACCACCTTGTCCTTCTCATCAACGATAAAGTCTCCATCCTCTTCTATTTCCACGCCCATGATGGCATCCATCTTCGTGAATTCCTTCTGATCCGCACCTCGTTTCATCTGTCTGGCCAACACATCACAGGCCTCGTAAATGCTGGTGGACTTGCCACTCTGTCCGGAAATGATCAAAGGTGTTCTGGCCTCATCAATCAGTACGGAGTCCACCTCGTCAATAATGGCAAAATTCAGTCCGCGCTGTACCAGCTGCTCCTTGTAGATAACCATATTGTCACGCAGATAATCAAAGCCCAACTCATTGTTTGTGATATATGTAATATCACAGTTGTAGGCTTCCTGACGCTGTTTTCCGTCCATGCTGTTTAAGACCACGCCTACGGTCAGTCCCAGGAAAGTATGCACCTGTCCCATCCACTCTGCATCACGCTTTGCCAGATATTCATTAACCGTAACCACGTGAACACCTTTTCCGGCCAAAGCATTTAAATATGCGGGCAACGTTGCCACCAAAGTCTTACCTTCACCGGTTTTCATCTCGGCGATACGTCCCTGATGAAGAATGATTCCACCAATGAGCTGCACCCGGTAATGTTCCATACCCAGAACCCGTTTTGCTGCCTCACGGACAACGGCGTATGCCTCCGGCAAAAGATCGTCCAATGTCTCGCCCTTTTCCAGACGCCCTTTGAATTCTGTTGTCTTATTCTTCAATTCTTCATCCGACAGAGCCTGCATGCTCTCCCGATAAGATTCAATCTTATCAACAATCGGATAAATCCGCTTCAATTCCCTTTCGCTGTGAGTTCCAAAGATCTTTTCAATTGCTTTCATTCTTTGCTCCTATTCACTACACTTATATTCATACATTGTAATATTGTAACACTATCTTTCGCATATCACAAGCAAAAAAAAGAGCCGTAAACGGCTCTTTCGTGATTATTTCTACTCTTTTACAATCTCCAACAGATCTTCTGCGGTTTTTACTTCCTCTTCACTAGGGGTGCGAACGCCCTCCAGCGGATAATCGATCCCCAACTTCTCCCATTTGAACTTGCCAAGGGTGTGATACGGAAGGATTTCCACACGGGTTACTGTCTTTAAGGACTTGATGAAAGTATTTAACTCCTTTAAGCCCTCCTCGTCATCGGTGAGATCCGGTACCAATACATGGCGGATCCACATATCCTTTCCATGGTCTGACAGGTACTGTGCCATCTGAAGAATGTTGCTGTTGGACCATTTGGTCAACACCTTATGCTTTTCATCGTTGATTTCCTTGATATCCAGCATGAACAGATCTGTCAGCTCCATCAGTTCATTGAACTTGCTGATAAAGGGCTCCTCTAAGGTAAAAGGATTTCCACTGGTGTCCACGGTGGTGTGCACGCCCTTTTCCTTTGCCAGTTTGAAGAACTCGATGAGGAAATCAATCTGGAGCAGAGGCTCTCCTCCGCTGACGGTAATTCCGCCGTCCTTTCCCCAGTAATTTTTATAACGAAAAACTTTTTTAAACAGATCTTCCGGTGTCCATTCTTCTCCCGCTTCTGTACTCCAGGTCTCCGGATTATGGCAATACTTACATCTCATGTGGCATCCCTGTAAAAACACCACGAAACGTACACCGGGGCCATCTACCAGGCCGAAGCTCTCCAATGAGTGAACTTTTCCGATTGTTGTGCTCATTTTGGCCTCCTTATAGTCAATTTGCGCAGAGTCACCTCTGCGCAAATTGTATTCTTAGCGTAACTGCACACATTTATGCAGTCACTTTGTTTCTTATTGGAAAAGTTATAATTATAACTGTCCGTGGCAGGTTCTGGAGATAACGTCCATCTGCTGCTCTTTTGTTAAGTCGATGAACTTAACTGCATATCCGGATACACGAATGGTGAAGTTTGCGTACTCCTCTTTCTCCGGATGCTCCATAGCATCGATTAACTTCTCTTTTCCGAATACGTTTACGTTCAAGTGATGTGCACCCTGATCGAAGTATCCGTCCATAGCCTGAACTAAGTTCTTAACCTGCTCTGCCTCAGAATGTCCAAGTGCATCCGGGTTAATGGTCTGGGTATTAGAGATACCATCCAGTGCCCACTCGTAAGGAATCTTAGCTACAGAGTTCAGTGAAGCAAGAAGTCCGTTCTGCTCTGCACCGTAAGCCGGGTTAGCACCAGGTGATAAAGGCTCACCAGCTTTTCTTCCATCAGGCATAGCACCTGTTGCCTTACCATATACAACGTTGGAAGTAATGGTCAGGATAGATGTGGTAGGCTCAGACTCACGATAGGTATGATGCTTCTTGATCTTCTCCATGAAGGTCTTTAACAGCCATACACCGATCTCATCTGCACGGTCATCATCGTTACCGTAACGAGGGAAGTCACCCTCTGTCTCGTAATCTACAACCAGACCGTTCTCATCACGGATACATTTAACCTTTGCATACTTGATAGCACTTAAGGAATCGATAACGTGTGAGAATCCAGCAATACCTGTTGCGAAGGTTCTTCTTACGTCTGTGTCGATCAATGCTAACTCAGCATACTCATAGAAGTATTTATCATGCATGTACTGGATCAGGTTCAGGATATTTACATATAATCCTGCTAACCAGTCTAACATTACATCGTATTTAGCCATAACCTCATCGTAGTCTAAGTACTCAGAAGTAATAGGTGCGTATGCAGGTCCTACCTGAACCTTGTTCTTCTCATCAACACCACCATTGATAGCGTACAGTAAGCACTTAGCAAGGTTTGCTCTAGCGCCGAAGAACTGCATCTCCTTACCTGTCTGTGTAGCAGATACACAGCAGCAGATTGCGTAATCATCGCCCCAGATTGGCTTCATAACATCATCGTTCTCGTACTGGATAGAGCTTGTGCGGATAGAAATAGCAGCTGCATACTTCTTGAAGCTCTCAGGCAGTGCAGAAGAGTAAAGTACTGTGATGTTCGGCTCCGGTGAAGGTCCCATGTTCTCCAATGTATGAAGTACACGGAAGTCTGTCTTGGTAACCATAGAACGTCCGTCAACACCGATACCAGCCAGGTCGATGGTAGCCCATACCGGGTCACCGGAGAATAACTGGTTGTAAGAGTTACAACGAGCGAACTTAACCATTCTGAACTTCATGATCATGTGGTCAACTAACTCCTGTGCCTCTGTCTCTGTTAATACACCATTCTTCAGATCTCTCTCTACATAGATATCTAAGAAAGTACATACACGTCCGATAGACATTGCAGCACCGTTCTGTGTCTTGATAGCTGCTAAGTATCCGAAGTATGTCCACTGGAATGCTTCCTTAGCGTTAGTAGCGGGCTGAGAAATATCGAATCCGTAGATCTCTGCCATCTTCTTCATATCCTTTAATGCATTGATCTGGCCTGTCAGCTCTTCTCTCTGACGGATGATATCATCTGTCATAACACCGCATCCGCAGTTAGCCTTATCCTTTTCCTTCTCATCGATCAGAACATCGATACCGTAAAGAGCTACTCTTCTGTAATCGCCTACGATACGTCCACGTCCGTATGTATCCGGCAGACCTGTAACGATCTTGTTCTTACGAGCTGCTCTCATCTCAGGTGTGTAAGCATCGAATACTGCCTGGTTGTGAGTCTTGTGATACTCGGTGAAGATCTTGTGAAGCTCAGGATTGATCTCATATCCATACTCCTGCAGAGACTTCTCAGCCATCTGGATACCACCATAAGGCATGAATGCTCTCTTTAACGGCTTATCTGTCTGCAAACCTACGATCTGCTCTAAGTCCTTTAAGCTCTCATCAATGTAGCCTGCGCCGTGAGAAGTAAGGGACGATACGATATCTGTATCCATATCCAGAACGCCGCCCTTAGCACGCTCAGCCTTCTGTAACTCCTGTAACTTTCCCCATAACTTGTTTGTTGCGTCGGTAGGTCCTGCTAAGAAGCTCTCATCTCCATCATAGGGGGTGTAGTTCTTCTGGATGAAATCACGAACGTTGATTTCCTCTTTCCAGAGTCTTCCTTCGAAACCGTTCCACTGCTCAAATTCTCTCATTTCTTTCTCTCCTTTTCTTTATTATTTGGTTCGTTCAACAAAAGATGATAACGTTATTACTTAACTCAACTGACCTTCATCAGCCATGCTTATCTTAACACAGCCTTCAAGTAAAATCAACAGATGAGGCAGTTAGTTTCGTGTATTTTATTCAATACAAAAGCGAACTGAAGGAGCCTATCATGGCTACGGTTGCCAATACTGCTCCGGAGAAATCCATGCCGCCTTTCAGATACAGATGCATATTGAGAAACATCATGCAGAAGGAAAACAACAGGACAGCCAGATTTCTGTAAGAACATCCCTCTCCCTCTATCCGCCCATGGCTCATCTGCAAAATATTGATGCGCTTCAGGCAGGCATTCATCTGCTGCCTCCGGCTCTGCTCCTGTCCGTATTGACGTATTTCGTCCATTCCCTCCAGTGAGTCCTGCACAAATCCCTTCAGGCCTTCCAGTTCATCATCCAGCTCCCGTTTTTTTCGTCCAGCGCGCCTGCTGCCAAACAGCGGGATACATGCCTCCGTCACCAGGTAGACCACAATGGCAAAAAAACCGGACAGAAAATGGTAATGTGCGATATACATCACCATCACAAATGCCGCAAGCGCCTTCATGGCAATGGACGATGCGGCGCGGACTAAATCGGCCTTATCCGGGGAGGATGCCAGGATCCGGATTTCCCGGTTATGGCTGCAGCGCTTTTCCCCCCAGCGCAAGAGTATCCAGACAACCGCCATACACACCAGAAAAATACATCCCCCGCTGACGGACATGCCGAAAATCAGCTGTTCCTTTTGCCCCAATCCGTACATCAGCAGGGACGCACACATAACAGGGATAAACGCTGCGCAAAGATAACCCAGCGTCCCCAGAACAATCCCCGGGAGCATGACAGGCAGAAACGGTTTCAGCGGCTCGATCAGCTCTGCAGTCCAAGCCACTCTGCTTTGTGTCTTTTTTTCTTCTATCATTCTTCCTGTCCCCCTCCGTGCTGCTCCGTTTCATATTGAGCCATAAACAATCTGCGGTAGGCTCCATCCTTTTGCATCAGCTGTCTGTGGGTTCCCTTTTCCGCCACCTGTCCATGTTCCATCATATAAATGCAATCTGACTGAATTCCGTGTATCAGCCGGTCTGAGATCAGGAGCACTGTCTTCTCCCTGGCCAATTCATTAATAATCCAGATAATCCGATTCTCACTTTTCCGGTCGATGCCGGATGCAGTCTCATCAAAAAGGTAAATAGGTGTGTCATGGAGCAGGGCACGGGCCAATGCCAGCAGCTGCCTCTGTCCCGGGGACAGATTGGCTCCCCGCTCCTCAAGCCGTGTGGACAATCCCTCCCTCCCCTTCAGGTACGGCAGCAGATTCACCCGGGTCAACACCGCAAGGAGTTCATCCTCCGTAGCCAACGGTTTTGCCATCCGCAGATTCTCCTCCACGGTTCCGCGGAAGATATAGCTGTCATGCCCCACCCGGGTAATATGACTGGCGATTTCCACTTCCGCAATCTCAGAAATCTCACGACATCCCAGCAAGATTCGTCCCTGATAATTCCTGTCTTTTCCTGTAAGGAAACCGGATATGGTGCTCTTGCCGCATCCAGCTTCCCCCACCAGTGCAACAAAGCTGCCCGCCGGAAGATTGATGGAAACATCTTTCAGAACCGCCTGTCCCTCTTCATTGGAAAAACATACATCTTCCATGTAGATACCGGCACCATTTTCCTCCCAGCAGCCCTGCCCTTCTTCTCTCTCCGGCAGATCAAGCAATGCCAAAATCCTCTCACCGGCTTCCATCCCCTTCACGGCTGAAGGATAATAGGATCGCAAATACCGGAGGGGCATAAAGAATTCAACTGCCAGAAGCAGAATGGACAGTGCTCCTGCCAGGGTCCAGTCGGTAAACACCAGAATGACAAGCAGGGTAATGGGCGCCAGTATACTGTAAAACAGCTGCGGAAGATATTTGGCGAAATAAATTCCCAGCTGCTCCACTCCCTCTGTGAAGAGACGGACCAGTTCTGAAGAAGTGGCATAATTGTCATAAGATGATCCCAGCAGCATCAGCTTGTCATAGAGCTGTTCCCGGATACTGCGTGTCACACAGGAACCTGCCAGACAGGATACCCGGGCGGACAACCTGTCTGCTGCAAGTCGCACCACAAGTGTCCCTGCCAGAATCGCCAGAGTCAGATACAGGTCAATGCGCTGGTAGCTGTCATCCATGGCCTTTTCCATAAAGCCTGTCAGGGAAAATACGGCCAGAATCTGCGCCATCAGGGCAAACCACCGAATCAGCACATGATATACAATATATTTTTTTACAGGGGATAACAGGTTGATAAGCCTTTTGTCAATCATGTTTTCTCTCCAACGAAACTAGTGCTCCGGCACCACGGCAAAAAACACCAGCTCATCAGATCCGGCATTGATCAGGCTGTGGCTGTGTCCCTTAGGACAATAATGGCACTCGCCCGGCAGCAGTTCCTCCTCGGTATCATCATAGAGGACCCGGCCCGTGCCACTGATGAGATAAATAATCTCACTGTTGGTTTCATGGGTGTGCATTCCGATGGAGGCACCCGGCTCCAGCTTGCCAAACATGATTTTGTTGTTTTCATCGGTGTACATCTTTGTATTGAAATTGCCCTGTCCACCTTTAAACTCCGGTATGATCTTTTCCTTAATCTCGTTAAACCTGATTCTCATTTTTCTTGCCCTCTCTCCTTGCTCTTTATATTTTCTTCTTTAAACATTTGCACTTTCCAAGTATGGCACAATACTCCGGCAATTTCAAGATGACAAGTCCCGCTACTGCCAGCAATTACCGCATTTCCTGTTTTTCAGTTCCGGAACGATCTGCCGGGAAAAAGCTTCTGCCTCCTCATAAGTATCAAAATAAACCGGGCTGCTCATGGCATTGCTGCCGTCTCCGGTGGCAGAACAGCTTCCCACAATGTGGATCTTCCCGTTTTTACTGTTTACGGCATATTGACCGGAGGCGGCTCCTGCAGCAGATTGAGTATCCGCTGCCGCAGTCACGCTGCCCTCCGGCTGGATATCGCTGCCAACATAGGTATCGTCCACTTCGCTGCTGCCGTCTGCATAGTCAATCTTTATCCCGGGCTGCACATTGTAGCAGTAAACATGAAAGCACACACCGGCCCCCTCATCCTCCACTGACTGCGCTTCCATCCGCACACCTGAGGCCACCAAATTATTTTCTTCAAAAACCGGAGTCACCCGGTACAACACATGATTTCCGGTGCTTGTCACATATTCCGCCACACGGTTTTCAAAGGGAAGCATTCCTTCCATATTCAGATACCGGGTTCCGGTGATGAGATTCTGCTCATTGGCATTCTCCCCGGTGAGCTGGTAAGCCAGCAGATGGCAGCGGTTATACAAATAATTATCCCCTATCACGTCGCTGTATTTTACGGTGTGCCACCCTGTGGGTTTTATGGTGCCGATGGCTCCCCGCTCCTCCGTGGGCATCAGGTCCTGCCCCACACTGGCCACGCACACACCGCATCTTCCCAGTTCATCCAAAGCAGCGTAACTTTCGTAGGAGGTTGCGGCCGCAGCCAGCTCCTCCTCCGTAAAATAAGGAAAATTTCCATTCAATGTTACAAAGGCATTTCCCTCGTAGGGAGGAATTATTTCCGAATCCTCAAAATTGGTTGTTTCCGTACTCTCCGGTGCGGGAGCTTCCTTGCTCCCCGGGTTTGTCATGGCCGCAGTAAATACCCCGCCACATACAAAGAATGCAGCGATGATTCCCATCCACTGCATCATTGGTTTTCTATTTATCATGCTGTTACTTTCCTTCATTCCAAAATCCTTCTACTGATTCACCACTGTCTAAATCCGCAGTGCTTCCTCCGATTCCCCCAGCCATCGGATGTATTCCGCCTCCGTGTTCAAGAATTTCTCTGCGTTCTGGGGAAGTTTAATGGCATTAATCTCATTCTGGATATAGTTGCATACATAAATCTTCTGGACACAGTTTAAGAACACCCAGTCAAATCGCCGCTCCTGTTCCTGCTGACGCAGTCCCATATATTCAAAGAGCTGCCCTGCGTCCACGTCACTCTCCCGGTTGGGATGCAAAAACAGATACAACCCATTGTAGCGCATATTCCGGTAATTAGAATTCAGTTTCTCCAGCTTCCGGTCAAACCGGTACTTGGCTTTGGCGATATAGTCCTGCTGTACATTAGGATCCGGCAGGATGGCCCAGAACCTGTCATTATAAAAATGCAGTCTCTCTCCATACTTTTCCAATGCCTGCGGGGGCAGTTCCTCCCTGCGGCAGCCCAGAAACTGCTCAATGAAACTTTCCTCCTGCCCGTCATCCGGCAAAAGAGCCTGACTCACCTCCAGCCCCAGATCCATGGTTTCATTAATCCAGTCCGGCGATTCACTTTTCACAAAGCAGGGCCGGTACATGGGCCACAGATATTTTAAGGACACTGCGGCATAAATTTCATTTAATAGTTTTTCGTAGGCCATTGGCTGTCATTGCTCCTATTCTTACTTAACGGTTAATCTACAACTTCATCAGACATGCAATGAATTCCTTCGTTTTTTCCACATGAATGCCATGTCCGCAGGCAAAACGCACCACCTGGAAATCTGAGACAAGCTGCGACACTTTTTCCAGATCCGCTTCGCTTAACGCTGCCATCAGAATTCCATCTTCGTTGATATTCGTTCTGGCTTTCATGAAGATGGTTCTGCACTTAATATCTTTTAAAATATCCTCATGCGGAATCCCGCGATGGAAGCTGTCGTCATAAAAAGTTTCCCCGAATTTCGGGTCGTAATGGTTCATCCCCTGGAAACCGCTGAGGGCAGCCTTAGGCCAGAACATTACTTTCAGATTTTTGTCCGGATGCTTCGCCCTATACTTTGCCGCCATATCGGTCATTTTCTTTTTCAATTTTTCCCTGGATTTTTCCGGAAAAAAGTTCCATGCGTATTGATTGCAGAAATAGTACAGCACAAAATCACTGCTCTCCGTCTGATTGTTAAAATGATGGCAGACAGTGGATAAATCTATGTAGTTAAAAGTTTTCCTGCGCCGTTCACCCTGGGAGGAAAAAAACGGCGGATCCTCCAGGATCAGACATCTGCAGAGATCTGTCTTCGATGCAATATATGCAGCGATCAGACCGCCGGAAGAATGTCCCAGGAGAAAAACTTTCGTCTTTATTTCCTCATTCACAAAATCAATCACCGCATTCCCTATGTCAACCACGTTATATTTGGAGGCATCATGCGTACTTCCGCCGTGGCCAAAATAATCCACTGCATAAACATGATATTTTTTTGACAGCGGTTTCATCACATTGGCAAAGCTGGTTCCGTCTACGCCCTGTGCATGGAGCAGTACCAACGGCTGCAGATCATTCTGAATCTCGTAATACTTCAGCGTAATTTCTCCGCTATTATAATACTTTTCCGCTATCATTTTCGTTTCCTCCTTTGCATGTTTTGTGAATCTTTCTCCTAATATAAAATTTTAACATCCTGCCGTAAAAATAACAAGGCTATCGTAACTTGAGTTTCCGTATTTTTATTTTATAAGGCCAAAAGCCCCTGGCACATTTTGTGCAGTTTAACTTTGCTGCTGTCGCAGCAAGTTCTTTTGGCCCGCTGAACATACAAAATGCGGAAACTCAAGTTCGTAATATGTCCAACATGCAAATAACCGCTCTGTCTTTTATTCGAACACAAAGCGGTTATTTCCCATCGTCCTGATTCTCAGGAATCATCCTCTATTCATTTATACGTTTGAAACTGGAAAGAATCTGTATCACCTCTTCCTCTTCCTGTGAAGTAAATTCTCCTTGTGGTGCTTCCGCAATCACTACCATAGGCCTTACATATTCCCAAGAGCATATAGACCAATAGCCTGTTCCGCAATATTGATTTTCTCCCAGATAGGATTCCGGAATCACAGCATAGCAGGTATACCCAGCAGATAACTCACCCTCCCCGGTCTCTCCATTAAGGCTGACAACTTTCTGTATCTTGGCCACAACAAAATCTCCCAGCGAGGAATAGTCAGTTCCATTGTAGCTTCCCGGCTCAAACGATGAATCTGCCACCTTGGTAATACAAGCATAATCGAGAGTACCAGCGCCACCATAGTATTCACTGCCAAAACCTACTCCTAAGGAATAGTAGCTTATGGTTACTCCCTGATCATTACCAAGCACATCATACTCGTACTCCTCATCGTTTTCACTTATCAACTCCTTTTGGATACTCCAATTATCCGGGTAATCTATGCTAAACACAGGCATTCTGTTATCTTTTGTTATATAGGTATTACATAACTCGTCCGAACTGGAGGATGTTTCGCCGGAATCATCTTTATAATAAATAATATCCATCACCCCACCGTCCACCTCTACACATCGAATATACACCGTGTCTACCAGAAAAGTATCACTGCCAATTCGATCATCAGCCACGCCTTCCGGATAAATATAATACTTATCCTCCACTCCATCCGATCCATCCGCAAGGATGCACAAGTAGGAACCATCTTCATTTTTACTCACAGATATTGGCTTTGATGACGGATAAAAATTCGGACTGTACCAACTTCCTCCGCCCAGAACGCTTCCATCTTCTCTTAACTCCAAATCAGCCAGCGGCTTTCCTCCACCATATGCGTCATTATCAGATTCACGGGCTTTATAGGTTCCCGCAAATCTGGAAAAATCCCCGTCGATCAATTCATTTAAAACCTCATCTTCAATTTCATTGTCGATATTCTTCCCGTATGTACACTCATCTACAAACTGGGTCCTGTTATCTGGCAGGACTTCAAAATGTAATCCTATGACTTTGAGGGCATGGTCTTCGTCAATAATATCCCATTTCCCAGATAATCCAAGTTTGGCAATCGCAGTTTCCCTCCCATGATACTGCACATCCGATTGCCCCACAGAAATATCTGCCACCGGGAACCTAACAGTCACATCCGTACAGATCTGATGGTTGTCATGAACAACGATACTTGCTTTGGTAGAAACCCCAACTCCCACCTCAGCATCAATAATTGGCGCAAACTCACATACCACCAGAATCGGTGCCACATCTATCTTGTTCCTTATCTCAGCAGTTATTTCCACACGGGGATCGTTCACTTCAAAATCATGTTGCACCGTTCTGACTCCCAGATCTTTTTCATAATAAACATCCGATTGAAACGGAAGCTCTGCTTCTAAATAGATTTCACCACTCAACGTAGTAACCAGATAAATCTGAACATCCACTCCCACCAAGCCGGTTCCTAACGGAACCGGAGTTTCAAATAACATGATCCTATCACTGATTTCATCTTCTGCAGCTAACCCTGCCTGCCATTTCGACTCAATGTCAACAGCAACATCCGCATATTTCACACCAGAAGTGGCAGAATAATCAATTTGAGATCCAACAAAAATTTTGCTGATATCCAAGCTTGCACTGAAATTCTCGTAATTCTCTGAGATTTCGAGTGAAATGGGTAGTTTATATCTAACTTTGGTATCATTATCTGTAACATATATATTTAACTTACTCGAGTCTTCTTCCACTTCTATCTTAAACCCTTTTGTATCTACATTTCCGGCTATTGTGTCGGACACCATGATGGACGAATTTATCTGAACGCTTTCATTCACTGATAATTCCAGATTTTCCTCTCCATAATAATTGACAATATCCTGAAATGTTAATTCTTTGACACCGGATTGCGTTAATGTTTCAAAAACCTCTTCCATCTCGGGATCTGTAAGTGCATAATTTCCATCCGAAAGTACAGTGCTGACTTTACGTGCAACAACAAACTCTCCATCATTGAATGTTATAACATCCCCCGCATTCAATAATTCCTTACAATTTAGCACATTGGCATCTTTGTCATACGAAAGTATGGATTCCTCTGTCAAATTATTAACAGTGTTTTGAAATTCATATTCTTCCAAATCCTTTGGCCAAAATTCCCCATAATATAATTCATCCAGTTTTTCAATTACTGCTTCCGCTTCTTCCCGAGAAAATCCTTTTCCAAGTTGTCCTCTCCCAATCAACCCCACATCAAGTGCTATATCTAAATAATCATTCTCATTTAGATCAATATCTGTATGGAGATAACATTTCAGTTTTGGATTACCTATTGATTTCATTGCAGAAACGGCAACAAATTTTCCCAGTGCGTCATCATTTCCGTCAAACTGTTTCTCATCTTCAATGATTCCCCACTCTACCGCTGACTGGACACAGGAAAAGTATTCGCTATTTTCATCCACATCATCAAAATAAGGGACTTGGGAAGAATAGTTTATCGCACCCATGTGCTCTCCCAACATCTCGATCCATTCATTTCTGGTGATATAACCATCATCGTTTTTTCTGGTAATTATTTTCCCTATCGCAAGAGCAGCGAACATTATCAGCAATATGGTCAAAATCACAATGACACATATTACTTTCCTGTTTTTTCTTTTTTTATTTCCTTCACTCATCGTTTTCCTGTACTTTCTCAACATCGAACAAATTGGTTTCCGACGTGTCTATGCAAGTCAGTGAGCACCCTTCCACGTCAATAACTCCCTGTAATTTCGGTTTAAGTATACTTGCAAGTGATTTCGGTTTCTGAATCCACTCCTCAAAGCTTAATGTAAAACTAAGGTCATTGGTATCTATATATCCCTTTAATACACAACTTCTATTCTCAGAAGGCACATCAATAGATGCTGTCACATATCCGTCATCCGTGATTTCGGTAATTTCCATAACAATGGACTGCATGGTATAATTTGATGAGTCATACTCAGACATCTGTCCTTTCCATGTTCCAATCAATCCCGCATAATTAACCGAGCTAACTGCAACTGATGGATACTTTACTTCCGTCACTTCCCACCCAGCACTACGATCATATAGATAAGTAATGGCTGCTTCTGCTTCCAATGTGACAATTTCCTTATTTATCAGGAACTTGCAATCATATGTCATTAAGGTTCCCATATTTGACCTTGTACTTTGAGTAATGCTAAAATCGGATAATTCTGTCTCTGAAGCATGCACCAGTTCCTCCTGCTTCGCACTTTCTGTAAAATCTATCGGATTCTCAGATATCACTTTCATCAAGTCGATTTCTGTGATTGCCGGTTCTGCACCTGATTGGTAAGAACATTCGAATGGTGTCTGTACTTCATAGTTTTCCAATTTCCAATTTGCATCAAAGGAATAATTCATCTGAAGTTCCCCTTGGGCAATCAGTGCTCCTGACACCAATTCCACGTCCACCGTGATACTGTCTTTTTTCCCCTCCAGATCGGTACTTTGATCCACCACTTTCACATTTTCAATATTTTCTTTTTGTATATCCCAGTTTTCATCTTCAATTACAATGGTCTGTCCGGATAAAGCGTCTGTAATGTCTGTTTCATCAACGCCCTTTAACGGTGTGATAATCCATTTTTCCTCCGGGTTCACTACCGCATCACTCAGTATCCACCCATTTTGCTCCGTCAGGATATATGTGAGATTCACCTGTTTTTCGTAGGATACCTTACCATCACTGGTCCGGATCGTACACCACACAATATCCAACGACTGCTTCTTTTCCGTTTGACGATTTTCGATTACTACTTCCTCAATATGTTCCCCTTGATTCAAAATGGCATACTCTGTTTCTTTTTCTAAATCCGCCATGATTCTGTCCTCGTCTGCCACCTGGTTGCCACATGCGGACATTACAAACATGAAAACTAATATTATGCTTATCAAAAAAATTCTTTTTTTCACTTTATTCTTAAACACCTACATCCTCCCACTTTTTCTTATTCAATAACCAGCATCTCATTCTCATTATTATCATATAGCTTAAATTGGATATTGTCGTTATCATCATCCACTTCTCTAATAAAGAATCCATTTAAAGAATAATCATATAATTCTTTATCATCGCTAATCTTCACCATGTCACTTCCATCTAAATTACTTTTAAAAGTTCCACCTACATCCTCCAATTCTCCATTATTATTATCTCGATACATTCTTCCACTCCAAAACAATTCATTTTCAAAAAGTGCGAATTTATCTATATAGTCGCTTTTACCAAATTTGACAATGCATTCTAGATTTGTTCCATCTGTTTTAATCCTATATAATCCTTTTTGATTATCTCCATGAACATAATGCTTATTAAAGTAAATCCAATCATCCACCACAACAATAGGGGACAATTTAAATGTCCTTGTATTACTATCAGTCTCATCAACATCTTCGACAGTAAATTTAGCAGAATATATTAAAGATTTTTCGGTTCCATCTGTTTTAATTTTATAAATGCCACTTTCTTTATAATCCCAAAAGAAAATCCATTCATCTTGAATTGTAAGTTGCTCTATTGTACCTTTTGTTAATAGTTCCGTTTCTGTACCATCAATTTTCATTTTGTATAATCCATCATCTGTGTAATAAATCCAATCATTTACTACATTTATATTTTTACCTTTTGTCTCGAAAGAAAACGGTTCACTTCCGTCCGTTCTAATTTTGCAAATACTTTCCTTCGTACGATAATAAATCCATTCCCCCAATACGTTTATACTTTCTCCATCATCTAGCGTGATTTGTTCACGTTCTGTTCCATCTTCTTTGATTTTATATATTCCTTTGCCATTATTATAATAGTAATATCCATCCTGATACGCAATTTTTCCACCATTGATGATATTCAGGCTGTTATTTCCATAACCCTCAACATTGGTCTGTTCTGAATTATTGTCTGAAACATAATTCCCACTCGACTCATTTTGATTTGATTGTGATGAAGTACTTCCTGTCTTTTCTCCACATGCACTTAGGTTAGATATAATAATTGCTGACACTAATACACACATTACTTTCTTAAAATAATTCATCACTTTTACTTTTTTCACTTGTATCTCTCCTCCTAAATTCCTACATGATATGTTACTTTTTATAACATAAAACATAACATATTTTTGATTTTATTTCAATATTAATATATATGTCAAACAAACCATGAGCTGAGGTGATTCAATGAGTGATGATGACAAATTAATAATCCGGCCGAAAAAATACAAAGGAAATGATGGATATAAAACTTTTTCCATTCGGATCAAAGAAGAACTAGTGGAAAGTATTGATTTGATTTCCTCCCAAACCGGTCATAGCCGCAACGAATTGATTGGCATATTTCTAGAATACGCGATTAATCATTGTACGATTGAGGAATAAAAAACGGGGCTGTCGCTTTAACGAATGAAAATTCGTGAAGCGACAGCTTCATTTTTGCTG
>JBJELW010000077.1:0-15632 GCA_051879315.1 Roseburia sp. | reverse complement strand
AAAAAGAGGAGGAGATAATTATGACGGAAGAAATTATGACTTATGTCAACGACAGCCTGTTTGGTGTCTGGTTTTTGATCGGCGCCGCTTTGGTGTTCTGGATGCAGGCGGGATTTGCAATGGTGGAGGCAGGCTTTACCAGAGCCAAGAACACGGGTAACATTTTAATGAAGAATCTGATGGATTTCTGTATAGGTACAGTGGTATTCATCCTGATCGGTTTTTCCCTTTTGTTAGGCGAGGATTTAGTGGGACTCATCGGAAAGCCGGGATTCGACATCTTTACAGCCTATGAGAGCTTTGATTTTTCAAACTTTGTGTTTAACTTAGTATTCTGTGCCACCACAGCAACCATTGTATCCGGTGCCATGGCCGAGAGAACCAAGTTCTTATCCTACTGTGTATACTCTGCAGTGATTTCTGCATTGATCTATCCCATTGAGGCGCACTGGATCTGGGGCGGCGGCTGGTTGTCACAGCTTGGTTTCCACGATTTCGCAGGCTCCTGTGCCATCCATATGGTAGGTGGTGTCAGTGCCCTGATTGGCGCTACGATCCTTGGACCCCGTATTGGTAAGTTCACCAGAAACAAGGATGGAAAGATTACCAAGGTGAATGCGATTCCCGGACATAATCTTGCGATGGGCGCTTTGGGATGCTTCATCTTATGGTTAGGCTGGTATGGATTCAACGGTGCAGCATGTACCTCATTGGAGCAGTTAGGCTCTGTATTCCTTACCACAACCATTGCTCCGGCAATTGCAACAGTAGTATGTATGATCTTTACCTGGATCAAGTATGGCAAGCCCGACGTTTCCATGTGTCTGAATGCATCCCTTGCAGGTCTGGTTGCCATCACAGCTCCCTGTGATGTGACAGATGCCTTAGGAGCTATCATCATCGGTGCTGTGGCAGGTTTGCTGGTAGTATTTGGTGTATGGCTTTTGGATTACAAACTTCATGTGGATGATCCGGTTGGTGCCGTGGCAGTACATATGATGAATGGTATCTGGGGTACTTTGGCAGTGGGCTTGTTCGCTACAAACAAGGCTCCTGGTTACGGCATAGCAGATGCTGCCGGAAATGAGCTGGTAGGTCTGTTCTACGGCGGCGGATTTAAGTTATTGGGTCTGCAGGCATTAGGTGTTGTTTCTGTGGCAGCATGGGCAGCAGTTACCATTACCATTACATTCTTTATCATCAAGGCAATTTTCGGCCTTCGTGTAACAGAGGAAGAAGAGACAGTTGGTCTGGATGCTATGGAGCATGGACTTACCTCTGCTTATGCAGGATTTGCAATTATGGATACCGTTAACACTATGGAAGTTAATGAAAACACTGATCTGGGTGTATCCGACTACACGGAGGCATCCAAGACCCAGAAGGATGCGGCAGTCAAAGTGGTTTCTGCATCTACACCGGCCACTGCAACCGGAATTTACAAAGTGGTTATCATTGCAAAGCTGTCCCGGTATGATAAGCTGAGAAAGGCAATGAACGAGCTGGGTGTAACCGGAATGACCGTAACTCAGGTTATGGGCTGTGGCATACAGAAAGGTGCCGGCGAGAAATATCGTGGTGTTGAAGTGGATGCAACCCTGTTACCGAAGGTTAAAGTAGAAGTGGTAGTCAGCAAGATTCCTGTTGACACCGTGATCGAGGCAGCTAAGAAGACACTTTACACAGGACATATCGGCGATGGAAAGATTTTCGTATACGACGTGGCAAAGGTTGTCAAGGTTCGTACCGGTGAGGAGGGCGTAGCTGCTCTGCAGGATGTAGAATAATTTGTACTAATCTAATTGCGATTAGATTAGTAATTATCTAATCCCCTTAGTAGTATATACATCAACAGCAGGAGACCTGGTCGAAAGGCCGGGTCTTTTGCTGTCTGCTGTCGATGTTCCTCTACGGTCTGCAATCGAATAGGAAAATTTATGCGGGCATATAAATAAAAAAAAGAAAATTAGTTTACTTTTTCAAGACAGTTGAGTATTATTAATATAGGTGTCTAAAAGGCGGAACCGGCACCAATGAGTGCAGTGTTTATCTTGGTTCCGCACGAAACAAGGAGGTTTATTTGAATGGATAAAAGTGCAATGTATCAGTTATCTTACGGCTTATTTGTTCTTACCGCAAAACAGGGAGATAAGGATAACGGATGTATCGTGAATACGGTTTCACAGGTGACCACAGAGCCCAACCGCATCATTGTGGCTGTGAATAAGAATAACCTGACCCACGATATGATTCGGGATACCGGAGTGTTTAATGTGTCTATTTTATCGGAGGAGGCAAAGTTTGCCACTTTCCAGCACTGGGGATTCCAGAGCGGACGGAACGTGGACAAGCTGGCGGCTATTACCTATGAGCGCAGCGAGAACGGTCTGGTTTATATCGCAGAGGAGACCAATGCCATGATTTCCGCAAAGGTGGTTTCCATGACGGATCTGGGCACCCACACACTGTTTCTGGCTGATGTGACAGATGCAAAACAGCTTTCAGATGCGCCCTCAGCCACTTACAGCTACTACCAGAAGAATATTAAACCGGCACCGGCCGGCACAGAGAAGAAGAAGGGATTTATCTGTACAGTGTGCGGATATATTTATGAGGGAGATACCCTGCCGGACGATTTCATCTGCCCGATCTGCAAGCATCCCGCATCAGATTTTAAACCGCTGTAGCGATTCCTTTACGGACTGCAATTGGATGGAAAGTTTATTCATAGCAGCAAGAAGGGATTCCCAGATACATTTTTTAAGAGAAGGAGAATAAAAATGAGTAAGTACGCAGGAACACAGACAGAAAAGAATTTAGAGGCAGCTTTCGCCGGAGAGTCACAGGCAAGAAATAAATATACCTATTTTGCTTCCGTGGCAAAGAAGGAAGGCTTAGAGCAGATTGCAGCACTGTTTTTAAAGACAGCTGACAATGAGAAAGAGCATGCAAAAATGTGGTTCAAAGAGTTGAACGGCATCGGAAACACCGCTGAGAACCTTTCCGCAGCAGCTGACGGTGAGAATTACGAGTGGACCGATATGTATGATGAGTTCGCAAAGACGGCTGAGGCTGAGGGATTCCCGGAGCTGGCAGAGAAGTTCCGCATGGTAGGCGAGATTGAGAAGCATCATGAGGAGCGTTACCGCGCACTGTTAAAGAACGTGGAGACTGCCCAGGTATTTGAAAAGAGCGAGGTAAAGGTATGGGAGTGCAGAAACTGCGGTCATATCGTGGTTGGCACCAAAGCACCAGAGGTATGTCCTGTATGCAATCATCCCCAGAGCTACTTTGAGGTACATGCAGAGAACTACTAAGAGTATGTTTTTTAACTGCAAAAGAGGAATTTATTATAAAAACAGGATTAACCGTTATACGGCTGATCCTGTTTTTTATCCTTTTTGATTTCTGGGTCACTTGATTAAGAAAAATTTAAGAAAGATTAAAGGGATAGAAATAGGATTTGAATACAAAGAATGTTACAATAGACATAAATGAAAATTCAGCAATTATCAACAAATAAACACCAGGAGGGAATTATGAAGAAGAAAAAGAAAACAGGCATCATCATTGCAGTTGTGGTGGTAATCCTGGCAGTCGTTGCGGCAGTAGTGGCAGTGTTGCTGACACGGGGGAACGGAACGGGAAGTTCCGCAGATAAAGTGTATGTGGAGCAGGTGTCCACGATCATGCAGCAGAGCAGCGGAGTCAGCAACCGGTTCATGGGAATTGTGGAGTCTCAGGATGTGCTGGAAATTAACAAGGACGCTGAACGCACAGTGAAGGAACTGGCTGTGGAGGTGGGAGACGAGGTCTCTGTTGGAGATGTGTTATTTACATATGACACAGAGGACCTGCAGATGCAGGTATCCCAGGCAAAGCTGGATCTGGAGAGTATTACCAATGAAATCAATGGATATAATGCTCAGATCAAGGAACTGCAGGAGGAAAAGTCCAAGGCACCGGAGGATCAGCAGTTGGAGTACACAACACAGATCCAGACCTTGCAGACCACGGTAAAACAGTCTGAGTACAGCAAGAAAAGTAAGCAGGCTGAAATCGACAAACTGAATAAGAGTATTTCCAATTCTACGGTTACCAGTACCATTGACGGAGTGGTAAAGAGTATCAATGAAAGTGGTATGGACAGTTACGGAAATTCAACGGCTTACATCACTATCCTGGCCACCGGAGATTACCGGGTGAAGGGAACGGCAGATGAAACCAGCATCTGGTCTTTGACGGAGGGGGATCCGGTAATCGTGCGGTCCCGAATTGATGACAGAAGCTGGACCGGCACCATCTCCAAGGTGGATATGGAGAATACGGTGGAGGATGAGAACAACTATTATTATTCCGACAGCGGAGAGAGTGCATCCAAATACAATTTCTTTGTCACATTGGATAATACCGATGGACTGATTCTGGGGCAGCATCTTTACATTGAGCCGGATTATGGGCAGACCGAAGTGACAGAGCGGGATGGTCTGTGGCTGTATGACTACTACATTGACATGACGGAGGATGACCCTTTTGTGTGGGTGGCTGACAGCAAAAATCGTCTGAAAAAGCGCACGGTGGAGCTGGGTGAGTACGATGAATTCCTGTGCGCCTACGAGATCCTTTCCGGACTAAGCGAAGAAGACTATATCGCATTCCCCATGATGGGAATGTACGAAGGTATCACCACTGTTACCAGCTACGATGAGGTAGATTACAGTTCGCCACTATACAATCAGGAAGGGGAGTACTATGAGGATGAGTATTACGACGAGTACTACGAGGATGAAATGATGTATGATACCGAGATGTACTTTGATGACGAAATGATGTATGATACCGAAATGTTTTATGATGAGGAGATGATTGACGGAGAGGGAGAACTGCCATCGGATGCTTACGGGACGGAGGGAGACGAATGATCTTAAATCTTCAGAATATATATAAGAATTACAATCAGGATAATCTGGAGGTGCCGGTGTTGAAGGACGTTTCCCTGCAGGTGGAAGAAGGGGAATATGTGGCCATCATGGGCCCCTCCGGATCCGGGAAAACCACTTTGATGAACATCATTGGATGTTTGGACCGGCCCACTTCCGGTACATATGAATTGGCAGGAAAAACCGTGTTGAATCTTAAGGATCGGGAAATGTCTGCCGTGCGGTTAAACAGCATCGGGTTTGTTTTTCAGAGCTTTCAGCTGATGCCCAGGGAAAGCGCTTTGGATAATGTTTCACTGCCCTTAAGTTACGCCGGAGTCCGGAAGAAGGAGCGGAAGGAGCGGGCCAGAAAGGCGTTGGAGCGTGTAGGTTTGGGAGATAGGGTCAGCTTCCGTCCTACCCAGCTGTCCGGTGGCCAGAAACAGCGTGTAGCCATTGCCAGAGCCATGGTGAACAATCCGAGGATCCTTTTGGCAGACGAACCTACGGGAGCCCTGGACTCTAAATCAGGAAAACAGATTATGGAGCTTTTTGAAAAGCTGAACGGGGAGGGCGTTACCATCGTGATGATTACCCATGATGTGAATATTGCCCGGCATGCTAAGCGGATTCTTTATATTGTCGATGGAGAGCTGTACGATAACGAGGCGCAGGCAATGGCAAAGATTACAGCAGATGAGGAGGTGCAGTCATGAAGAGAAAGATAATTGCAATACTTCTCACAATTGTTTTACTGGCAGGTGCAGCTGCCGGCGGATTTTTTGGGTATCGCGCCTACACCGACAAAAAACTGGTGGCTGATGTCTACAGTGTCAGTTATCTGAACTGGGGATATTACGGGGACAGCATGGAAAGCTATGGAACAGTCACCAATGATGAATCCCAGGAAATTTATCTGTCCACCACCGAGTCCGTCCAGGAGATTTTTGTTGAAGAAGGGGACATTGTCAGCGTGGGAGATCCGCTGTTACAATATGATATGACAGTGGTGAATCTGAATATTGAAATGCAGAAACTTCAGATTCAAAGTATTCAGAATAAGATTACTGCGGCAAATCGTGAGCTGGAGACTTTGAAGAAGACCGCACCGGAAGGAGAGGAGCCATCCAGTGAGGAGGAACCATCCCAGGAGACGTCCACAGAGTTGCCTTCTGAGGGAGAAGATACTGAGGACCCGGGTCAGGAAGAACCTGCCCAGGGCGATGACAGTCAGGAGGGAGACAGCCAGGAAGAAAGCGGCTCCGTGGATACGCTGGTTGAGGAGACCCCGGCGGAAGAGCCGGAGGGCTATACTGCGGAGGAACTGGCAAAGGCTATTGCCGAGAAGGAGCAGGAACTGGTGACACTGGATCTGGATAAGCGGAAGGCAGAGCTTGTGTTAAAACAGCTGCAGAGTCAGTCTGCGGATGGCATGGTATATGCCACGGTAAACGGAACGGTAAAGACACTGGGGGATTTAGATAACCCCCCTTCAGACGGTTCCGCTTTTCTGGTGGTTTCCGGTTCGGATGGATTGTATGTGAAGGGAAGTCTCAGCGAGCTGGTGCTGGATCAGGTGCAGGTGGGACAGATGGTTTCCGGTTACACATGGGAGAGCGGAACCAGCTTTGATGCCACAATTACCGAGATCAACGATTATCCTGAGGAAAATGCGGATGCATATGGCGGAAATCCCAATGTATCCTACTACGGGTATACGGCGTACATCGAAAACACCGAAGGGCTGATCAACGGGGAGTATGCTGAGCTTACCCTACAGCTAAATGATACAGATTCTTTCGGTGGAATTTATCTTGAAAAAGCATATATCCGGGGGGAGGACGGCAAGTCCTATGTGTACAAGGAAGATGAGAATGGCCGTCTGATCAAACAGTATGTAGAAACCGGCAGAACCATTTATGGTACCGCTGTGGAGATCAAGTCCGGAATCACCGAGGAAGACTATATTGCATTTCCTTATGGCAAGACGGCAAAAGAGGGTGTTCGGACCAATCGTTCCGAATCTGTAATGTGGTAAAAAGGAGGAGAGAAGATGTTAGAGAATTTAAGACTATCCTTTCAGGGAATCTGGTCCCATAAAATGCGTTCCTTTTTGACCATGCTGGGTATTATCATTGGAATTGCGGCCATCATAGCCATAGTGTCCACCATCAAGGGGACCAATAAACAGATAGAGGAAAACCTCATTGGTGCCGGGGACAATAACGTGGAAGTTCAGCTCTATCAGGGAGACTGGACCTACGATTTATCCTACAGCAGTCTGCCTGATGGAGTACCGGTGATTAGTGATTCGGTTTTGCAGGAGATAGAGGATTTGGAGGAAGTGCAGAGCGCATCCCTGTATCTGACCCGGGAGGAGTATGATGGGGTATATTATCAGAATACTTCCCTGTCCGGCGGATATGTTTATGGTATCGATAACAATTATTTTGAAACCACAGGCCTGATCATGCAGAAAGGCAGAGGTTTTGTGGAAGAGGACTACAGCGGATATCATAAGGTGGCTATATTGGATGAAAATTCTGCAAACGCGCTGTTTCAGGGGGAGAACCCCATCGGGCAGACCATCGAGATTCGCCAGCAGCCCTTTGTGGTTGTGGGGGTTGTTACGGAGAAGGAAAAGTTCGAGCCGGTAATCAACAGCATTGACGATTACTATACTTATTCCCAGGATACCAGTGGCAAAATTTATATTCCTTGTAATATCTGGCCGGTGGTGTATCGTTATGATGAACCCCAGCAACTGGTGGTAAAAGCCACCGGTACGGACACTATGACCAATGCGGGGAAAAAGAGCGCGGATATTTTAAACGGTTATCTGTTTGTCACCGACGATACCATCCGATATAAGTCTGAGGATCTGTTAGAACAGGCAAAAGAGATTCAGCAGCTCAGTGAATCCACCAACCGCATGTTGATCTGGATCGCCGGAATTTCCCTTTTGGTGGGTGGCATCGGTGTCATGAATATCATGCTGGTATCCGTGACCGAGCGTACCAGCGAGATTGGACTAAAAAAGGCAATCGGTGCCAGAAAGACGGTAATCTTAGGACAGTTTCTGACGGAGTCTGCGGTACTGACCAGTTTGGGCGGGTTGTTCGGAGTCATTGTGGGTGTCATTCTGGCGGAGGTGATTTCAAAGCTCAGTTCCACTCCGGTGGCCATCAGTGCACCTGCGGCAATTGCAGCGGTGCTTTTCTCTATGGTGATTGGAATCGTGTTCGGTCTGCTGCCCTCTTATAAAGCTGCAAATCTTGATCCAATCGTAGCCTTGCGCCATGAATAAAAAGGGTGTATAATGGGCAAAGATTGGGCGTAGGCAGTGCCCAAAATGTATTTTATGGGACGAGGAGAAAGTCATGATTGATTTAAAGTTTTTAAGAGAGAATCCGGAGATTGTTAAGGAGAATATCAAAAAGAAATTTCAGGACCATAAGCTTCCACTGGTGGATCAGGTGATCGAGCTGGATGAGAAGGCAAGAGCGGCACAGCAGGAGGCAGATGCATTGCGGGCGAACCGTAACACCATTTCCAAGCAGATCGGTGTTCTGATGAAGGAAGGCAAAAAGGATGAGGCCATGGTCCTGAAGGAGCAGGTGGCCAAGGATGCAGAGCGTCTGGCACAGTTGGAGGAGCAGGAGAAGGATCTGCAGGAGCAGGTGACCAAGATTATGATGACCATTCCTAACATCATTGATCCCTCCGTTCCCATCGGAAAGGACGATTCCTGTAATGTGGAGATTGAGAAGTTTGGTGAGCCGGTGGTCCCCGATTTTGAGATTCCCTATCATACTGAAATCATGGAGAAGTTTAACGGTATAGATTTAGATGCGGCAGGAAAGGTGGCCGGAAACGGATTTTATTATCTCATGGGAGATATTGCAAGACTTCATTCTGCTGTGATTTCCTATGCCAGAGATTTTATGATCGACCGGGGCTTTACCTACTGTGTACCGCCCTTTATGATCCGCAGCAATGTGGTGACCGGTGTTATGAGCTTTGACGAGATGGATGCCATGATGTATAAGATTGAGGGAGAAGATCTCTACCTGATTGGAACCAGTGAGCATTCCATGATTGGAAAGTTCATCGATACCATCAACGATGAGGAGAATCTTCCCTATACATTGACCAGCTATTCACCCTGCTTCCGTAAGGAAAAGGGTGCCCATGGCATCGAGGAACGCGGCGTATACCGTATCCATCAGTTTGAAAAGCAGGAGATGATCGTGGTATGTAAGCCGGAGGAGTCTAAAATCTGGTACGACAAACTGTGGCAGAATACGGTGGATCTTTTCCGTAGCTTAGATATTCCGGTTCGTACATTAGAGTGCTGTTCCGGTGATCTGGCAGACCTGAAGGTGAAGTCCTGCGATGTGGAGGCATGGTCTCCCAGACAGAAGAAATATTTTGAGGTGGGCAGCTGCTCTAACTTAGGAGATGCTCAGGCCCGCAGACTGAAAATTCGTGTAAAGGGTAAGGATAAAAACAAATATTTTGCCCATACCTTAAATAATACCGTAGTTGCACCGCCGAGAATGCTTATTGCATTTTTGGAAAATAACCTCAATGCAGACGGATCCGTGAATATTCCGGTGGCTTTGAGACCTTATATGGGAGGCAAGGAAAAACTGATCCCTACAGGCAATAAATAGTCAAATATGAAGCAGCCTTTGGGGACAAAACCTTGTGCTAATAAGGAGTATAGAATAATGAGAAAAAAATGGGTAGTGATGCTGTTGACATCCCTGATGGCAGTTTCCGTTGTAACTGCCTGTGGGAAGGAAAGCGAGACAGCTGGTACAGAAGCAGTTGTAGATACAGAAACAGAAATGGTTGCGCCTTCCAGTCCTGCGGAAGAGTTTGGGGATATCGTCTCCACAGAGGACCCCAATGCACCCCGGGAGGATAAAAGCAGTCTGGACGGTCTGTCAGGCGATGCGGTGGATATGGATGAAAATGTAGGGGATAAAGACCATTTTGCTTTTTCCTATAACGGAAAGTTGTATGAGTTTACAGCAGATGACACCACCATGTTGTATGCTTACAAAAGCTTCATGGAGGATACCGGCGCCTATCCGGACCAGGGAGGAATCGTTGATCTGGTGAATGACGTGAACGGAAAAACTTCCCGTCTGATGGGTGTGAACACCGGGGATTTCAAGGATGTGAAATCCACCAGCCAGGTGGTTTACGAGGGAGATAACGTCACAATTTATCTCTACACGGATAACAACCGGCATTGGGATTATTATTACGTAGTTTTTGATGATTTTGTATTCCAGCTTTATGACTACCAGATGCTAACTGCCAATGGGGTGAAAGAAGATGCAATTTTTGAAGCGGCAGATCAGGTTCCGCTGACCATTTCGGAGGCAGATAAAGACGAGACATTGTCTTCTCCGGATGGTGTGATCACTTCCCAAAAAGTGTTTGATAATTATCGTTTCGCTTTTCCGGAAGTATTAAAGCCTTCCTACACCGTGACCTACAATGTGGATGAGACCGGGACAGAGTTTGATGAAGACAGACTGTGCGTCAATGGTTCCATTGCCATGCAGGGAACCGAGGTATACCATGTACTGTTTACCCTTGATACAGAGGCATCCACGGATGTGGAAGGGGATTATCAGGAGACTGGTGCAGAGTTTGCAGGGTATAAGATTTACTTTGATCCGGACGGAGTTACCGGTGGAATTTGTTATCGTGTGATGCTTGGGGAAGATCCGGTGCGCATCACCTTGTCTTCCGCCAATTCAGAGTTTGATGAAAACGCTGTGGCGGATGCACTGGGACTGTTGTTTACAGAGATGGAGTGATGAAAGAATCACAGTTTCCTTGTACAATACAACCGTAAAATGGATTATCCAGACATATTGTGATAATAGAAAATCCTCCGTATGAAACCAATCATACGGAGGATTTTTTGATTTGTCGTCAGTCACCGGTATTGCCGGAGTCATCGGAGGATGTACCCCCAGTGCTGCCGGAGTCTCCGGAGGATGAACCGGAAGAGCCACCGGAACCGCTAGAGCCACCGGAACCGCCACCGGAGAAAGCACCGCCGGAGTTGCCAGTACCGGAAGCACCGCCGGAGCTGCCAGTGCCGGAAGAACCGCCATCTAATGAGCCGGAGGGCTGATCCAGCTCACCGGAGGGCTGCTGCGTATCGGTGCCGGTGTTGCCCGGCTCGGTGAGCTGTTCAATGTTAGAATTAGGTGTGGTGTGAACATCACAAACGCTGTTTGCCATTTCCTCAGTCAGCAGATATGGTCCATCATCGGTCTCAGCAGTACCACCAATGATAAAGACACTGGTAACCTTGGATGATTCCGGACAGTGCGGTCCGGCAGGAAGTCCTGAATCCGCACATATGGTAGCGCTTACATGGTGGTCGCAGACATCGGTGGGAACAGTGCCTGAAGCAAAGTACTCAGTCTGTACCATGGAACCTCTGGGATCACTGTCGCATAATCCGCTCACTGCCAGATTGCCGGATTTTCTACATACCGTAGCAGAAGTAATGCCGCTTGGCATGGTGAAACTCTGATATTCCAGACCCTCATGGATTCGTCCCATTGCCTGGCGCCACAACACCTTGGGGGCGCTGGTGGAGGACAGGGCAGAGTTGTCATCATAGCCGGTCCAAACAGCGCAGGTGTAATAAGGGGTGTATCCCACAAACAACGCATCCCTGCTGGATGTGGTGGTTCCGGTCTTGCCGGCAATGGGCATTGTGCCGAAATTCGCCTTGGTACCGGTTCCGGATGTGACTACATCCTGCATGGCATCCGTCAGGAGCCATGCGGTGGTTTCCTTCAATACGGTGTGTGTCTGAGGTGTATTGTCAATCAGCACATTGCCGTTGTAGTCTAATATTTTGGTGTACATTCTGGGCTTGGTGTAGGTGCCGCTGTTGGCAATGGTGGCATAGGCAGCAGTCAGCTCTAAATTAGTAACACCGGTGTATAGTCCGCCCAGACATAGAGACGGGTTAGCATCGTGCTCATAGTCCACCGTGGTGAATCCGAAATCTTCTACGTAGCCGTAGCACATGTCGATTCCAACCTCCGTCATGGTTTTTACCGTGACAATATTGATGGATTGAGTGATGGCCTCCCGCAGTGTGGTAAAGCCAGTGTATTTGTTATTGTAGTTGTGAATAATCGTGCCATCTGCGTAGGTGAGCGGTGCATTGTCCTGCACGGAAGCTAAAGTGAGTCCACCGCTGTCCAAAGCCGGAGCATAAGCTGCCAGGATCTTAAAGGTGGATCCGGGCTGCCGGGTGGTATCTGTGGCACGGTTCAGGGTTTTGTTGGCCGTCTTTTCTCCGCGGCCGCCCACCAGTGCTTTGACTTCTCCGGTATACTGGTCGATGACCGTCATGGAAGCCTGGGGCTGAAGGGTAAAGGTGACGCTCTCACCGGTTTCTGAAATCGTATCTCCTTCCTCCATAATATCCTCTTTGTATTGGTCGATGGCTGCCTGTGCTTCCTCGATGCTGTCAAAGTTGATATTGTATTTGGAACCTTTCCGGCTGGAGTCACGATAGTAGCTCAGCATGGTCTGTTCGCTGTAGTTTTCCCTGGTTCCATCAGCTTTGTCAACGGTCAGCCGGTAAGAGAAGGAGTATTCAACTTTCCCATCGTAATTATCGGGGTTGTTCACTTCTTCATCACAGATGGCCTGAATCTCGGCATTCTGTGTGGAATAGATGGTGAGACCACCGCTGTAGACCGCGTTGTAGGCCTGAGTTTCTGTGTATCCCAGCTGCTCCATCAGATCATCGATGACCTGGTCCGTCAGGGCGTCCACGAAGTAGGAGTTGACGGTGGAAGAACTGTCGGTGGTGGCATCCACCAGCTGAATCCGTTCGTATACATCGTCGGCCATAGCTTCGTCATACTCGCTCTGGGTGATATAACCCTGCTCCAGCATAGCATCCAGTACATTTTTTCTACGTTGTGCATTCTTGTCCGGATGGGTAATGGGATTGTAGCCGGTGGGACTCTTGGTGATGGCAGCGATCACTGCGCATTCTGAAAGTGTCAGATCCGATACATCCTTATTAAAATAACGTTTGGATGCAGCCTGCACACCCAGTGTGTTCTGCCCCAGATTAATAGTGTTTAAGTAATTTTCCAGGATCCATTCCTTGGATTCCCGTTTCTCCAGCTGGATTGCCAGGTATTGTTCCTGAATCTTACGTTCCACCTTGTCCGCGGTACCTTCCTCGTTCACCCAGTCAGTAAAAACATTGTTTTTCAGAAGCTGCTGGGTAATGGTGCTGGCTCCCTGGTCAAAGTGGAAGCCGTTGGCAATGCCGGAGAAACCGGCACGGATGATACCTTTGATGTCGATACCGTTGTGCTCGTAGAACCGCTCGTCCTCAATGGCTACAAAAGCATGCTGCAGATCCTCCGGGATCTGACTGAGACTCACCGGTTCACGGTTGGAGCCGGAAGCTACCAGGGTGGCAACCTCATTGCCTTCATCGTCCAGTACTGTAGAGAGCTGCCCGCTGGGGCTGGCATCTATTTCATCTATGTCAGGCGCCTTGTCGATGATACCCTTAACCACGCCAACTCCCGCACATATGCCTACCACCAATAGCAGCAGGAAACAGACAAGGAGTGTCTTGCAGAATATAACACCGAATTTTTTACGCACCATGGTACTTTTGGATGTGAGCTTTCGCTCCTTCCGGGAAGTACCCTTTCTGCCATAATTCATAATGTGCCTCCTTTTTTATGAAGATTCTGATGTGTAACTATTCAGAGCCAAGGAAATTTTTATAAAATTGCGCATCATGCTTGCATGAATGAACTGGGGTTCTGATCTGAATAGTAACATTATTTTTCTATTATAACAAAAACATACAATATAATAAAGAAAAAAGTGTACGGTTAGTTTTGTCAAGTCCTTTTGCAGGCAATTCGGACCGTTTCAATGTCATTTGGAGCCGTTTGGGTTGATAAATATCACATAAAATGCTAAAATCCTTTCTGTAAGAAACAAAGTTTCGACAGGACAGTGAGTGCGGCTATATGGAAGCTGGCAGGAAAAGGAAATATGCATGCGGGCAATGAAACATAGTTTGAAATACATAGTTGTATTTTTCGCCACAATGGTATTATTGACAGGCATACTGGTACTTTCGGCTGAGATTCCCCAGTCTGCCATAAAGGAGAATGTAGAAGAATCTGCAGAGTATTTATGCCAGGGGAAACTTTTCGGCACAGTGATGGAAGGTGTGGAAGGAAGCACAATCGACCGGTATGCGGATTCTATCTTGCTGGCAATTGCCTGGCAGTATGACAGTGTGCATCCCCTTCGTTCTGTCATGTGGTCATCCTACTACTATACGGAGTATCAGAACGAGAACGAAAACCTGCTGGAGGCAGTGACGAACGGATATGAGGCGAATCAGCAGTACCTTAGGTATTGGCATGGTTCTATCGCCATTGTCCGTCCGCTGCTTACCATCTTAAATATTCAGCAGATTTACATACTAAACGGAATCATTCTGGGGATTCTTGTGCTGTGGCTTCTGGCGATATTGCTGAGAAACAGGGCTTACGCACCGGCTATAGGCGTCGCTGCGGGCCTGATTCTCACAGCATTCTGGTTTGTGCCCCTCTCACTGGAATACACCTGGACCTATCTGCTGATGCTGTTACTGTCCATTATCGGCGTGAAGCTTGCCGTACACGGCAGATGGGGCTGCATGGGCGTGTTTTTCCTGATTGGCGGGATGGTGACTAATTATGTGGATTTCCTTACCACGGAGACACTTACCCTGCTGGTTCCCCTGCTGTTGATCCTGTGGGTGGACATGCGGGATCATCGCAGCATGATGGGAATGGATCCGGTAAAAAAAGCAGGAAAGGCGGCTTTGGCCTGGGGCATCGGCTATGTTGGCATGTGGGTGATGAAATGGCTGCTGGCCTCCATTGTCCTTCAGGAAAATGTTATGCCGTATGTGTCAGAGCATATCGGGGAGAGACTGGGAGGAAATATCGGCATCGGCCTGTGGCAGTATATCACAGGTGCGGTGCTTAACAATGTGAAGTGCCTGTTTCCCTTCGGATATGGGGTGGCAGGTGTGTGTGCCGGTGTGGCACTGGTGCTTTTTGCAGTGTACGTGGGGTATGTCTATCACAAAAAGAATGTTTGTAAGGCACATATCCTGCTCTATCTGGTGATAGGAGCTCTGCCTTATATCCGTTATATTGTACTTCACAACCATTCGTATCTGCACTGTTTCTTTACCTACAGAGCCCAGATGGCAACCATTCTTGCCATTGTGCTGATACTGGAAGAACTGACAGATTGGAGGTGGCTGTCCCATGGAAATGCTGGAAAAAGAAAGCCTTGAGCTGTCAGTCATCATGCCTTGTCTGAATGAGGAGACCACCGTGGGGCAATGTGTGGATGAGGCGTGGGAATTTATGAGAAAATACGGGATAAACGGGGAAGTCCTTGTGGTGGATAACGGATCGGTGGATGAATCTGCAACAATTGCACAAAAGCATGGAGCCAGAGTGATTACAGAGGCAAAACGGGGATACGGAAGAGCCATCCGCACAGGCATGGCCCACAGCAAAGGCAAAGTACTGATTGTGGGGGATTGCGATACCACCTATGATTTTCTGCATTTGGAAGAACTGTATCAGCCCCTGGCGGCGGGAA
>JBJELW010000076.1:0-138021 GCA_051879315.1 Roseburia sp. | reverse complement strand
TTCCTTTACTATTTGTATTCGCTATCTGTCAGTGTAACATAAATGAACAAAACATTGCAACCTTAGGCAAAATCTCTTATAATGATTGAGTTAAAATAATTGTGTATAGATAAAATAATTTAGAAAATCCAGTTTTTTACATAGGAGGTATATCATGGCAGGATCAACCATAGGAAATATATTCAAAATCACCACCTGGGGAGAGTCCCACGGTAAGGGAATCGGTGTGGTCATTGATGGCTGCCCCGCAGGGCTTCCCCTGTGTGAGGAGGACATTCAGAAATTTTTAGACCGGCGCAAACCCGGCCAATCAGCCTTTTCCACCCAGCGCAACGAAAGCGATTCGGTGCGTATCCTCTCCGGCACCTTCGAGGGAAAAACCACCGGAACTCCCATTTCCCTGATGGTGGAAAACCAGGATCAGCATTCCAAGGATTACAGTGAAATTGCATCCTACTACCGTCCCGGTCATGCGGACTATACCTTTGATGCGAAATATGGATTTCGTGACTATCGGGGTGGCGGACGCTCCTCCGGCAGGGAGACCATCGGCCGTGTGGCTGCAGGCGCCATCGCAGCAAAGCTTCTGGCTCACTTCGGAATCACTTTTTTAACCTACAGTAAATCCATCGGACCTGTCACTGTCGACACTACCCGCTTTGATGCGGAGGAAATCAACCGCAATCCGCTTTATATGCCGGATGCTGCTGCCGCTGCGGAGGCTGCTGATTATCTCAACCGCTGTAAGGCAGAAACCAATTCCGCAGGCGGAATCGTGGAGTGCATTATCTCCGGCGTTCCTGCGGGAATCGGAGATCCGGTGTTTGAAAAGCTGGATGCCAACCTGGCAAAGGCCATCTTCTCCATCGGTGCCGTAAAGGGCTTTGAAATTGGAGACGGATTCGCTGTGGCACAGGCCACGGGACTGACAAACAACGATTCTTTTTTTGCAGATTCCGATGGAAAGATCAGCAAAGCCACCAATCACGCAGGCGGTATCTTAGGCGGAATCAGCGACGGAAGTGCCATTATCCTGCGGGCAGCTTTCAAGCCTACCCCTTCCATCGCATCCACCCAATGCACAGTGAATAAATCCGGTGAAAACATTGACATCAATATCAAAGGACGCCATGATCCCATCATTGTTCCCCGGGCTGTTGTTGTAGTGGAATCCATGGCTGCCATCACACTGCTGGACGCCATGCTGCAGAATGCCACCGCAACTCTGGAATCTATAGAAAAAGTATATAAATAATAAATTTGCTATTCAATTGCAGACACGCTCTCGCTCTTGCCGGAACGTAACGGTACTAGTGCAATCAGGTCTGCAATAGAATAGCAAAATTTACTTATAATACAGTCACACTTGCTCTAATATATGATCAAAGATTGCCGATGCCACTTCATCCTTTGACATGATGGGCAGCTCCTCTGTAGACGTAGGCGTAATCAGAGTCACCACATTGGTATCCGTGCCGAAACCTGCTCCCTCCACTTTCAGATTATTCGCCACGATCATATCCAATTTCTTCTTCTCGAGTTTTGCCTTGGAATTTTCCAGCAAATGCTCCGTTTCCATAGAGAATCCACAGACAAACTGCTGTTTCTTGCGTTCTGCCATACTGCCCAGAATATCCTTTGTTCGCTCCAGCTCGATGCTCAAGGCTCCATCAGATTTCTTTACCTTTTCCTCAGCCACATGGGTGGGACGATAATCTGCCACCGCCGCAGACATCACCACAATATCCTGCTGGTCAAAATGTTCATCCACTGCCTGATACATCTGCTCTGCTGTCTCCACCGGAATCACATTGGCAAAAAGCGGCAGTTTCAGATTTGTCGGCCCTGTGATCAATGTCACCTCCGCCCCTCTTCGCATGGCATTTTTCGCCAGGGCATATCCCATCTTCCCGGTGGAATGATTGGTGATATAGCGCACAGGATCAATGGCCTCTCTGGTGGGGCCGGCGGTGATCATAACTTTTTTCCCGACCATATCCTTTTCACAGGCCACTTCATTCAAAATGTACTCCAGCAAAACTTCCGGTTCCGGCATCTTGCCCTTGCCGTCATATCCACAGGCTAAAAATCCCGTTGCGGGATCAATCACCCGATAGCCGAAATCTGCCAGCTTTTTGATATTCTCCTGTGTGACAGGATTCTCATACATGTGTGTGTTCATGGCAGGCGCCACATACACCGGCACGGTACAGGCCAGCATGGTGGATGTCAGCATATTGTCCGCAATTCCATGCCCCAGCTTTGCTATGGTGTTGGCAGATGCCGGTGCAATCATCACCACATCTGCCTCTGCTGCCATGGCGATATGAGCCACATGATATCCGCTGTTTCGGTCAAAGGTATCATCAATGACTTTATTTCCGGTTAACGCCTCAAATGCAATGGGAGAAATAATCTGCTCCGCATTTTCCGTCATAATCACATGCACATCCGCATGCTGCTTTACAAGCATACTGGCTAATGTTGCTGTTTTATATGCGGCAATACCGCCGGTAACACCCAATAAAATATGTTTTCCCTGTAACATGATAAAACCTCTTATCTTTCTTTTCCGTCCGCCATAAAAATAAAACGGGCAGGCGATTCTTTGAAAACATTTTAGCATTGCAGACCTGTTTGTGCAAGTCTGTAAAAAGCAACTCAGGCGGCTGCAAGCTATGTTGCAGTCGCCTGAATATAAAAAAAATGGGAAAAAGGGGGACGCGTATCTTATCTTCTCTGCTTTCTTCTATAGAATCCAAAAGCTGCAATCAAAAGTGCTGCAGAGATTCCCAGAATCCATGCCCAGGCAGCAACCGGTGTAACGTCACCGGTTAACGGTACTGCACTATCGGCATAAACGATGGCATAGGTGGAAAAAAGGTTACTTCCAACGTTTAACACGCCGGTTGCCTTGTCGAAGGTTCCGTCCAAAAGTGTTGCCTCGCCTTCGTGAACTCGCACTATCTTATAGGTTCTGTTCACAGAAGGATCCGTATTCAGAAGTGCCGTAGGAATGGTAATTCCCAACTGAAGCATTCCATTCACCTCCGTCACCTGAGTCTTTGGATCATTTCCCAACTGTTTATACAGTGTAATATCTAAATATTCTCCTATGTTGTAGCCTTTTGCCGCATTCTTTACCAGGTCCTTTTCTTTCTGGCTGACAGTGGCAGTGATATTTGCCACATTCATGGAAACATATAATGGTGTACCCGCTGCGATTTTCTCCTGCTCTGCATCCGTACATAACATGGATGGCAGTTTACTGCTGCCTGTTTGGATACTGACAGTCGGTGCTCCTGCCTGACTGCTTAATGTGACACTGGTGGTGCCGCTGGCAGAAGGAACTACAGGCGTTGTAGGTGTTGTAGGTGTTGTAGGTGCTGTAGGTGTTGTTGGTGTTGTTGGTGTTGTAGGTGTTGTAGGTGTTGTAGGCGTTGTAGGCGTTGTAGGAACTGTCGGTTCTGTAGGCTTTTTGGGCTCTGTAGGTGTTACAGGAGTCTCGGGATCTGCATTTTTCTCCCATTTTGCGTAAACTGTCACATCTCCCATGGAGCCGGCCGGAATGGAAGTAAAGGCCGTAGTCAGACTCTCATCCGTATACCAGCCTTCGAAGGTATATCCTTCTTTGGAAGGTTCCTTCAAAGTGATTGCACCGGACTCAACCGTGTAAGTAGCCGGGTTATCACTGTGATTAGTACCTCCATTCAACTGATATGTAATCTTGTATGAAATGGGCTGATATACCATGGTTACTGTCATGTCTGAAGTAATATTGGAAAAATCTTTATCCCATCCCAAACAGGTATATCCTTCTTTCGTAGTATTTACATTGGGCGCTGTTGCAGCTTTTCCGCATTCATATCTGCGGACTTCTTCATCTGTTCCATTCACAAAGGTTACGTCATAGCACTCTCTGGTAATATAGAAATCATCCCATGATCCCTGGCCACTGGGTGCCAAATCCTCTGCACTGACCTTGATGGTAACTGCTGTGGAATCCTCTGTAATCACCAGATTCTCAATCTCCGGGTTATCCCAGTTATAGTATTCGCTTACTTTTGCCTCCACAGTTTGTGTCTTATCATTTGCAGTTACACTAAAGTAGAATTTTGGATTATTTGGATTCGTTCCATCCCCATTGTCAACGTAGCTGCCCTGCAGATAACCACCGATCGTATACACACCTGCATCCAAATACACTATACGGGTAGCTGTGTAGGAATAATTTGTCAATGCATCATTGTTTTCATCATCGGAAGCATAACAAAAATATAAACAACCCTGCCCTGTTTTTGCATTTTCGTTGTTCGTATCGTAAATAAGATTATTTCCATCAATGTCCCAATCACATTCTTTCTCTTCCATGCTGGGATTCTCTAACAGGTTGGTTGCTTTAATGGTGAGTTCACAGGTGACATTCGTACTAATGTCGCTTACCACGCCATGCATGGTAAAGGTTCCCAACCCCTTTGCCTTTGCCTCTGCAATTTCCGTATCATCCCAGGTAATTGCCAGATTGGTAGTGGTTTCGTCTGTGTAGGTCACAGTAGCCTCTGCAGGAAGTACAATTTCTTCCTCAGACTCAACCACCACATCCTCCACTTCGATGCTTGCCGGGCTGGCGGTAATGTCCTCCGCTAACACCTGAATGCCGCCCAGCTGAGTCACACCGGATGATGTGAGCAGCATAGCAAAAGTCAGTAACAGAGATACTACGGTCTTGCCCACACGTCTTTTTCCCATTCCTTTTCCACTCATAATCCTTTCCTCCAATTCTTCTTCATACGCCACCATAATGATGATGCCATTGTTCAATCACGCAACCGCTCACAGAATTCAGAAAACGGATTAATAATTTTCTTCTCTCAGTTCAAAATAGCTCTGAGGATGTGCACAGACCGGACACACCTCCGGTGCCTTGGTTCCCACAACCACATGACCACAGTTACGGCACTCCCAAATCTTTACTTCACTCTTCTCGAAGACTGCAGCAGTCTCCACATTCTTAAGCAGTGCACGGTAACGCTCCTCATGCTGTTTTTCGATGGCTCCCACCATGCGGAACTTTGCTGCCAGCTCCGGGAATCCTTCCTCATCCGCGGTCTTGGCAAACCCATCGTACATATCGGTCCACTCGTAATTTTCGCCCTCGGCAGCAGCCAGAAGATTTGCAGGGGTATCTCCAATGCCCTGCAGCTCCTTAAACCACATCTTGGCATGCTCTCTCTCATTTTCTGCCGTCTTTAAAAACAGAGCAGCAATCTGTTCATACCCTTCTTTTTTTGCAACAGATGCAAAGTATGTATATTTATTTCTGGCTTCGGATTCTCCTCCGAATGCAGTGTGAAGATTCTTCTCGGTCTGTGTTCCTGCATACTTATTTCCTGCCGGTGCAGCCATTGGCTCCACATTGTCTCCGGTGGCTTTACAAACCGGACATACCGGTGTCTCACCCTCTTTTACTTCAAACACTTCTCCACAAATTTTGCACTTGTACTGACTCATCTTTTTACCCTCCTGATTCTTCGAAGATTGTACTGGCATGGGCTGTCCCACATGCCGGATTCCGGTGTATTCTGCAATATCTCTATCGGTGGTCACCAGGTTCTCCATGGATAACTGATGGACGGAACGATTACCGGTGACTCTTGCAAAGGTTTTCAGTTCTTCCAGAGAAACATTCAAAAAGTTTGCCACACGCTGGGCAGCGGCATCTGTTTTCAGACGCTCCCGAAGTTCCGGTTCCTGGGTTGCTACACCCACCGGACAATTTCCGGTTCCGCAGATTCGATACTGCTGACAGGCAGCCGCAATCAAACCAGCACTGGCAATGGCCACTGCATCTGCTCCCATGGCAAGAGCCTTGGCGAAATCTGCAGACACCCGAAGTCCACCGGTAATCACCAGCGAAATATCGGAACCCACAGCATCCAGATACTTTCTGGCTCTGCTTAACGCATAGATGGTAGGAACAGAAGTTGCCTCCCGCAGCATCAGCGGGCTGGAACCTGTGGCACCGCCTCTGCCGTCAATGGTAATGAAATCCGGATTTGCAAACACGCAATACTCCAGATCCCTCTCAATGTTTCCCGCAGCGATCTTGATACCGATGGGACGTCCTTCGGAACGTGTCCGAAGCATATCCACCATATCCCGCAGGTCTTCCTTGGAATTCAGCTCCGGGAATTTGCTGGGGCTCTGGATATCCTCGCCCTGCTTTTTTCCGCGGATTTCCGCGATCTCTGCCGTCACCTTATCTCCCGGCAGATGTCCGCCCATTCCAGGCTTTGTCCCCTGGCCGATTTTGATCTCAATGGCATCAGAACTGCGCAGATTTTCATCGGTCACACTATATTTATTCGGAATATACTCAAATATGTACTTATAGGACGCTTCCTTCTCCTCCGGCAGAATACCGCCTTCCCCGCTGCACATGGCAGTCTTTGCCATGGCGGATCCCTGCGCCAGAGCAACCTTTACTTCTCTGGACAAAGCGCCAAAGGACATATGGGAAATATAAACCGGATTCTCCAACACCATGGGCTTCCTGGCATGTTTGCCGATGACCGTGGTGGTATCCACCGCATCCCCTTCATTTAATGGCGGAGGATTCAGCTGGGAACCCAGCAGCAGAATGTCATCCCAGTTTGGCATGGGCATCCTGGTACTCATGGAACCGCCAATGGATTTCCCTGTCACCGCCATTTCATGGATCTCTGCCATATACCGGCAGGATGCATCCGAACGTGCGGTGGCACTGTCATAGGCCAGTTCCCCGGAATAAGCCTTTGGTGCTTCCTGCGCCGGTTCCTCCACCAGTTCCATGTTGGATAAAGGCTGCTTGCACACCGGACAACCATCCAGTTCCGAAAGGGACTTGCCCTCCTTCTCCTCGTCAAAAATTGCTCCGCAGATTTTACACTTGTAAACTGCCACAATAACCACCCCCAGTTATTTTTTCTTTTGTAAAACAAACTCCTGTTTTTAATATTAGGAATTATTCCTATTGTATGCTTTTATCATGTTCTTGTCAACCATGACCGTCTCCTGAGATTTGCTGTTTTTGCCTAAGGCTCCTGTCTCCGCAGAATATCATACTGCTGTAAAGGCTCGCCTAAATCGATATAGAGCACCTGCTTGGGATGAGGTGCAGACTCCATGTCCTGCCCTTCCTCGTCCACAATCCGCCGCACCGTCACAACCCGGTTCTCCCCATCCGGCTTCATAACCTCAATCTGTTCCCCCACAGAGAACTTGTTCCGCTGCTCGATGCGGTACAGCCCCTGTTCATTACACTCTCCCACAATCCCCAGATAAGTGTATTCCTTCAGGTAGGTATTGCTATCGTAAATCTGGGCTTCCTCCGAAGGCTTTCCAAAGAAAAATCCGGTGGTAAACTGCCGGTAGGTGCAGTTGGAAATCTGATCCAGATACCAGGGCATATTCTTTTGGTACAGCTCCGGGGACTCCAGATAATCATCAATAGCCTTGCGATAAGTGCGGGCCACCGTGGCCACATACAATGCCGTCTTCATACGTCCCTCGATCTTAAAGGAATCAATTCCCGCCTCGATCAGCTCAGGGATATGCTCAATCATACACAGATCTTTGGAGTTAAAAATATAGGTTCCCCGCTCGTTCTCATACACAGGCAGATACTCTCCCGGTCTGCTCTCCTCCACCACCGCATACTTCCAGCGGCAGGGATGGGTGCAGGCACCCTGATTGGCATCCCGCCCGGTAAAATAGTTGCTCAGCAGGCACCGGCCGGAATAGGAAATGCACATGGCTCCGTGGATAAAAGTCTCTATCTCCATCTCCTCCGGAATATTTTTCCGAATCTCTGCTATTTCCTGCAGGGACAGTTCTCTGGCGGAAACCACACGTTTTGCCCCCTGCTCCCACCAGAAACGATAGGTGCCGTAATTGGTATTGTTGGCCTGTGTGCTGATATGACGCTCAATCTCCGGGCAGATTTCCCTGGCAATGGTATAGATTCCCGGATCGGAAATAATCAACGCATCCGGCCCGATTTCCTTCAGTTCCCGGAAATACTCCCGCACGCCATCCAGGTCCCCGTTATGGGCCAAAATATTCGCCGTCACATACACCTTCACTCCGTGCTCATGGGCGAAGGCAATTCCTTCCCGCATATCATCCATGGAAAAATTCTTCGCCTTGGCTCGCAGTCCGAACACCTCTCCGCCGATATATACTGCATCCGCGCCAAAGATCACTGCTATTTTCAGTACCTCCAGACTGCTTGCCGGAACTAATAATTCAACTGGTCTCATTGCTTCTTCTCCTCTTCGTTCATGTCAGCCCTTCCTGATACTGACGGTGATTCCATCTCCCACCGGAAGGATGCTGGTCACCAGATCCTCACGATGGGTCAATTCATACAGATACTCACGCATCCGCTTGTGGATGGTGCGGTTTCTTCTGGTTACAATAAAATGGGACTCAATAATATCCCCATCCTGCAACACATTGTCGGAAATCAGCATTCCCCCTGGCTTTAACAGCCGGAAAATATCCGGAAGGAAATTGATATACTGTCCCTTGGCCGCATCCATAAATATAAAATCGAAGGGTTCCTCCAATGTCTTCAACACCTGGGCCGCATCTCCCTCCAGCAGAGTGATCTGCTGCTCCACTCCGGCTCTGCGAAAATTCTCCCTGGCAATGGGAATCCGTTTCTCATAGTTCTCAATGGTAGTAATCTCACAGGGTACCGGATCATAGGTTGCCATGAGAATAGCAGAAAATCCGACCGCGGTTCCCACCTCCAGGATCCGCGCCGGACGTTCTGCCATCAGTATCATTTTTAAAAAACTCTGCATCTCTTTGCGGATAATAGGCACATAGCTGTCTATGGCCTCCCGCTCGATCTGCTCTAAAACTTCTGTATTTCCCCTGTCCAAAGAATTGATATAAGTCACCAGACGCTCGTCTACAATCACTCTTCTTCCTCCTCCGCTTGGGACATCACCTGCATCATTTCCTCCGCTGTCATGGAAGTGTTCAACGTATACACTCCCGGCACCAGTTTATCCTTGTAGGAAGACAGTGTCAGCTGCATTGCAAAAAGATTGCCATCCCTCACCAGCCCCCTTGCCTCTAAGATACTCCCGATATCCTTTGCAGACATATCTGCAGTGATCTGAAGGGCCACATCCTGCCCATAGCCTTCACTGGCAACCGGTTCCTCCGTATACAGACGATAGCCCATATCGTAGGCATAAACGCCTGCCCGGATCATCACATAGGCAATGAGAACAACCAACAGTGTCGAAAAACAAATCCGTACAATACGCATTACAACTTTACTGGCACTCATATAAGACCCTCACAATCATCATTCGTTGACGAAACCAACCTCGAAATCCATTCCCTCGATCAGCCTCCAGTTAATTTCCTGCACTACACGGCAGTATGCAATCTCTGCTGCCATGTATTCCTCTACCACAGGATTTTTGATCATCTGACTGTTCTCCCAGTCCAGATGATCCACCTCATTAAAAAGATCCGCCGTTCCACTGTTCTGTATCTGGTAATTCCGCTTGCGAAACTCATGCACTGCCCGCTCCAAATCCGGATCCTCATGCAGTTTCTGTCTCGCATTCTGATAGCGTTTGTACTCATCACTTTCGCGGATTGCCACAATAAGATCCGCCGTCTTTTCACTAATCTGATTCATACTCTCACCTATACTTCCATGATAATGGGGATAATCATCGGTCTGCGTTTGGTCTCCTTCCATACGAAGTCCCCCAAATCATCCTTGATATCCGATTTCAGCTTGTTCCATTCGTTGCTGTTGCGGTCTAAGAAGCGGTCCAGTGCAATATTTACCACCTGTCTGGCCTCATCCATCAGACCACCGGCCCCACGCACATACACAAATCCACGGGATACGATTTCCGGTCCGGCAATCACTATACGGGATTCCATATCCAGGGTAACCGTAACCACGATGATTCCCTCCTGAGCCAGATGCTGTCTGTCTCGAAGCACCACATTTCCCACATCACCGACACCTAAGCCGTCCACCATGACATCTCCCACCTGAACATGTCCGGTAACTGCAGCCTTTTTATCATCCAATTCCAGAACATCGCCGGAAGAAAGAATGAAAATGTTATCCTTGTCAATTCCCAACTCCTCTGCCACCTTTGCCTGGGCAATGAGATGACGGTACTCGCCGTGCACCGGAATGGCATACTTCGGCTTCACCAAAGAATAAATCAGCTTAATATCCTCCTGGCAGGCATGTCCTGAAACATGTACATCCTGGAAGATTACCTCTGCCCCCTTCATGGTCAGATCATTGATTACGTCAGAAACTGCCTTCTCATTTCCCGGAATCGGATTGGAACTAAATATAATGGTATCCTTGGGCTTGATGGATACTTTTCTGTGAATACCGGATGCCATACGGGACAACGCCGCCATGGACTCACCCTGGCTTCCGGTGGTGATGATAACAGTCTGCTCATCCGGGTAATTACGAAGCTGTTCAATATCGATCAGCGTATTGTCCGGCACATTTAAATAACCCAGTTCAGAGGCGATATTGATGATGGTCACCATACTGCGGCCTTCCACAACAACCTTACGGCCATATTTGTGGGCAGAGTTGATGATCTGCTGCACACGATCCACATTGGATGCAAAGGTTGCAATAATGATACGGGTATTCTGATGATCTCCGAAAATATTGTCAAAGGTTTTACCCACGGTACGCTCCGACATAGTAAATCCAGGCCGCTCCGCATTGGTGGAATCACACATCAGAGCCAGTACACCCTTTTTGCCGATCTCACCAAAGCGCTGCAAATCGATGGCATCTCCGAATACCGGTGTATAATCCACCTTAAAATCACCGGTGTGCACCACAATACCTGCCGGGGAGTAAATAGCCAGTGCAGCCGCATCCTGAATACTGTGATTGGTACGGATAAACTCCACATGGAATGCTCCTAAGTTGATATTCTGACCGTATTTTACCACCTTGCGTTTTACCTTTTTTAACATATTATGCTCTTCCAGCTTATGCTCAATAATGGCAATGGTCAGCCGGGTAGCATAAATCGGAACATTGATATCACGCAGCACATAGGGAATGGCGCCAATGTGATCCTCATGCCCATGGGTGATGAAAAATCCCTTTACCTTATCGATATTATCCTTCAGATATGTGATATCCGGAATTACAAGATCCACTCCATACATGTTGTCATCCGGGAATGACAGACCACAGTCCACTACGATGATGCTGTCCTCATACTCGAATGCTGTGATATTCATTCCAATCTGCTCTAATCCCCCTAAAGGAATGATCTTTAATTTTGATCCTGAATTTGACTTTGATTTTGTTAGCTGCTTCTTCAAACTGATATATACCTCCATTTTTTATTTTCATAGTCAGTACCTATGTATCTTCCACACAGGAATTCCCCGGGCCCATAAAAACGCCGCTTCAAAGCGCAAAAAAACCCGCGCACCGCTGTCTGCAGTCCACACATTTTCCATGTTCCCGGACATTTTGTACTTATTTTTCGTTAAGATTCAATTTCCACATCTTCTAATAACTCTTCGAAGATCTTGGCAATGGAACTTAACTCTTTATCATCCTCAACCATTTCATAAATGGTGTTTTGATCGTCTTCAATTTCTTTTTCACGCAAAATAAACGCATCCGAATCACCTTCTTCGTCCACTGTAACAAGAAGGTAGTTGTTTCCCCGGATGGTGGTCTGTTCCAACACAAAAAACTCCAGACTTTCACCAGTGTCCGGATCTGTAAAAATTACTTTTTCCATCTCTACTCCTATTATTTTATCCGTGGTCCCTTGCACGCACCTGCTACTGCAGATTTTTCTGGTAATCCAGATAACCCTGCAGAATCAAGGTTGCAGCAATCTGATCCACATATTCTTTGCGATTCTCTCTTCGAATACCGGCCTCCATCATGGCCCGGTCAGCCGCAACAGTTGTCAGACGCTCATCCCACAACACCACTTCCAGTCCTGTGCGACGCTCTAACATTTCCTTAAATTCCAGCGTTTTCTCACAGCGTTCCCCTTCTGTGTTATTCATATTCTTGGGAAAGCCGAGAACAATCTTTTCCACGCCATATTCCTGTATGATCTCTTCGATTCTTGCCAATGTCTGCCGCAGCTTGTTCTGGGATTTCCGATTCACGATCTCCACACCCTGGGCAGTGATAAGCAGCTCATCGCTGACTGCAACTCCTACCGTCTTCGAACCAAAGTCCAGCCCGATGATCCGCATAGTAACCTCCTGTCTTGTAACTATCTATTCTGTTTCCACACGGAAACCTTATTTCCATGAATTGAAATGAATATACTGTCTTAAAATCTCCTCCACCAGCTCGTCCCGCTCTACTTTCATAATCAGACTGCGTGCATTATTATAGCTGGTAATATAAGTGGGATCACCGGACATAATATACCCAACAATCTGATTCACCGGATTATAGCCTTTCTCTGCCAGAGCCTTATATACGATCTCCAGCACATCCTTTACCTTTAATTCCGGTTCTTTTTCTACTTTAAAATATTGTGTGTTATTAATGTTCTGCATGTTCTACGCCTCATTCTGCTCTTTTGTTCTATTGATTCCTGCGTCAAATCATAAAAAAGCATCGCTTATTTTATTCTAATATAAAGGGGCATAAAATTCAACCCCGTATTTCATACAGTTCCGGGGTCAGCTGTTTTCCGATTACGCCGGTGTAAAACTGATTTTCCATGTTTTCCTCGGTCCTCGCCGCCACCTTCACATACTCTCTGGTATATCCGGTGTAGTAACTTTCTCCCTCTATCATAAGCTGCTCCTCCAACAGAACTTCCTGCTGCTTTCCCGTATAGTATTCCCGAAATTCCGCTGACATTTTCTTCGCCAAAGTCAGCAGCTCATTGCTGCGCGCTGTCTTAATCTGCTCCGGAATCTGATTCTTCATTCCTGCCGCCACAGTTCCTTTTCTCTTGGAATATTTAAAAATATGCATCTCATAAAAATGAATTTTTTTCAGGAATTTCTTTGTGCAGGCGAATTCCTCCTCCGTCTCCCCCGGGAAGCCCACGATCACATCCGTGGTGATAGCCGGGTGCTCATAATAACTGCGAATCAGCCTGCACCCTTCTTCATAGCGGGCTGTATCATATTTCCGGTTCATCCGTTTTAAGGTTGCATCACATCCGCTTTGGAGTGAAAGATGAAAATGGGGACATACCTTTTCCAGCTCAGACAGTCTCCGCACAAAATCCTCCGTAACAATGCCCGGCTCCAGTGAGCCAAGACGGATTCTTCTGATTCCCTCCACCTGATGCACCTGTTCAATCAAATGCAACAGCGTATCCCCATGATCTTTGCCATAGGAACTTAGGTGAATACCGGTCAGCACCACCTCCTGATAGCCATTTGCTGCCAGGCGTTTTACTTCCGCCACCACGTCGTCTGCCAGACGGCTCCGTATCCGCCCTCTGGCATAGGGAATCACACAGTAACTGCAGAACTGATTGCACCCATCCTGCACCTTCAGGAAAGCTCTGGTATGCTCTGCCGTCCGGTCCAAAGACAATTCCTCGTAAGCTTCGTTCCGGTCATTGATATCGCACAGTTCTGTCAACAGTTCCCGGTTTTTATTCTGCCGGTATTCCTCGATCAATCGCACCAGCTGGGTCTTCTTATCATTTCCAATGATGATGTCAATTGCCTCGTCGGCAGCAGCCTCATCCGGCGAAGTCTGCACGTAACAGCCTGCCGCCACCACAATGCTGTCCGGATTTTCTTTTTTAGCCTTATGAATCATCTGGCGGGACTTGCGATCCGCTATATTCGTCACGGAGCAGGTATTGATCACATACACATCTGCGCACTCTGTGAAGGGAACAATTTCATATCCTGCCTCCTCCAAAAGCTGCTGCATTGCCTCTGTTTCGTATGCATTTACTTTACACCCCAAATTGTGTAATGCCGCTTTTTTCATTCCACTTTTTTCCTCACTTATTGTTGACTTTTCCTCTTAAAGCAGTTACTATAAGAAAGTAGATTTATAGCAACCACAAGGAGGTCTCTATATGAAAACAGTTCAAATTTCTTTAAACTCAATCGACAAGGTAAAATCTTTCGTTAATGCCATTACACAGTTTGAGTTTGATTTCGACTTAATCTCCGGCAGATATGTCATTGATGCAAAGTCTATCATGGGTATCTTCAGCCTAGATTTATCCAAGCCCATCGATTTAGCAATCCATGCTGAGACAAATCTGGATGAGATTATGGAAGCATTAAAACCGTACCTTGTATAGTTTGATGTTTACAGAAGATGTATTACGTAAGCTAAGGGATTGCGAATTGCAGTCCCTTTTCTTTTTGTTCAACTCCCTGCAGATGGAAAATCCCGCAAAGGCAGGATTTACTCCGCAGCCTCGATGCGAATAATTTCCACTGTATCGATAGCGGTCTGCATCAGTTCATCGATTTTCTCTGTCAGTTTGGTTTCTGACTTCTTGATATATTCCAGATTAGGTTTGGTCACAGGATGCTTTGCCACATAAATGGTACAACAGTCCTCATAGGGCAAAATGGAAGTCTCATAAGTGTCGATCTTCTCGGAAACATCCACAATCTCCTGCTTGTCAAATCCGATCAGCGGACGATACACCGGCATGGTGCACACCTCATTGGTCACATAGAGGGACTGCATGGTCTGGCTGGCAACCTGTCCGATACTTTCCCCGGTAATCAGTCCCATACAACCGGACTCTTTTGCAAAATGCTCTGCCAGCTTCATCATATAACGGCGCATGATAATGGTCAGTTCCTCGTGGGGACACTGCTCATAAATATACATCTGAATATCCGTAAAATTCACCACATGCAGATTAATGGGACCGCTGTAGCGGGCCACGATCCGGGCAAGGTCAATCACTTTCTGTTTTGCTCTCTCACTGGTGTAAGGCGGTGCATGAAAGTAAGTGGCATTGATGGCCACGCCGCGCTTTGCGATCATATACCCCGCCACCGGACTGTCAATTCCTCCGGACAGAAGAAGCATGGCCTTTCCATTGGAGCCCACCGGCATACCGCCCGGTCCCGGAATTTCCTCCCAGTAAATATTGATCATGCTGCGGATCTCGATACACACCATCACCTGAGGGTTGTGCACATCCACTGTTGCATTGGGAAACGCATCCAAAATCTTTTCTCCCAGATCCGCGTTGATTTCCATGGAGTCCTTGGGATAATTTTTTCTGGCACGTCTGGCATTTACCTTGAAAGTAAAATCCCCGGCCGGATATGCCTCTTTCAAGTGTGACACCACAGTCTCTGCCAGTTTATCGAATCCTTCATCCTCCACCTGTAACAGCGGACAGAAAGCCACCACACCGAAAACACGCTTCAGTGCCTCCACACAGCCTTCGTAATCGTAATCCTCCGAAGTCACATCCACATAGATCCGCCCCTGCTCCTTGCGGACATCAAACGTTCCTTCCACCGGTTTTAAGGCAAACTTCACCTGATCCATCAGCATATTTTCAAATATAAAACGGTTCTTTCCCTTTACTCCGATTTCTCCGTATTTAACTAAAAATGATCGATACATTTTGAATTTCCTTTCCAATCTATTATCCAATCCGGTTATTGCGGCTCTACCGTCTGGTAAAACGGCGCAGTGCCGGAAGCAGCTCTTTTAGCGCTTCGATGGTGTAGTCCAGCTCCTCCACATTTGTATGCACACTGAAGCTGAACCGTATGGTGGAGTCCAAAAGTTCCGGCTTCACTCCAATACTGCTTAAGGTCCGGCTCACCGCCGGCTTGTTGGAAGAACATGCGGAGCCGGCTGAAACATAGATGCCCCGCTCCTCCAAGGCATGTAACAGCACTTCGCTGCGCACTCCTGCAAAGCTGACACTGACAATGTGGGGTGCACTATCTCTGCCTGTCAGCCCGTTCACAGTGTAATCAGACAATTCCTGCAGCCGGGAAATAAAATGCTCCTTCAGCTCATACAAATGCGCTACATTTTCCTCAAAATTCTCATAGATTTCCGCAGCCGCCTCTCCCAAACCTGCAATGGCAGGAACATTCTCTGTGCCGGAGCGCATCCCTTTCTGTTGTCCACCGCCCAGGATCATAGGCTTTATCTTGATCTTATCCCGCATCCACAGGAATCCGCTGCCCTTTGGCCCGTGGATTTTGTGGCCACTGACCGAAAGCATGTCAATCCCCAGCTTTTTCGGGTAGATCCGCAGCTTGCCATAGGACTGGATAGCATCCACATGAATCAGTGTAGAGGAATTCTTCTCCTTAATCCGCTTCGCCGCCTCCTCAATGGGTTCGATAGCCCCAATCTCATTATTCACCTGCATGAGTGAAACCAGTATGGTATCCTCATCCACTGCATCCGTTAATTCGTCCAGCGAAATCACTCCGTTATGATCCACACCAAGATAGGTGACACGAAAGCCCTGCTCCTCCAAAAAATGCATTGGATTGGCAACCGATGCATGCTCGATAGCGGTGGTGATGATATGCATCCCGTTTCGCCGATTTGCCATGGCAGTCCCGATGATTGCAAGATTATTAGACTCTGTGCCGCCGGAAGTAAACAGAATTTCCTTCTCCGTCGCCCGCAAGGTCTTAGCTATTTTATTTTTTGCATCCTTGATGTATTTTTCCGCTTCCACACCTTTTAAATGCATGGAAGATGGATTGCCGAAATCTTCGGTCAAAAGTTTTATCATCAGCTCACAGGCCCGGTCACTGCACCGGGTGGTGGCTGAATTGTCTAAATATGCTTCCATATCATATCCCGCCTCACAAAACGGTTTCCTTTCCATAAATGTTTTCTTACTTTTTAATCATTTCCAGCTGCAGCATCAGCAGCGACAGAATACACATCCCTGCCGTGTCTGTGCGAAGGATTCTTTTCCCCAGCGAAACCACATTCATGGTTTCCCGTGCCGCTGTAATCTCCTCCGGGGAAAAACCACCTTCCGGCCCGATGATGACACTGATTGTCTGTCCCGGCTGCACCTTATCAAGGATCTCCCGGGTCCCCGCCATCCCTTCTTCATTCTCGTAGGGCACCAGCCGCAGATCGCATGTATTGGCCATGCGCAGAGCCTCCTGATAAGGTACCACATCATGCACTTTTGGAATGATGCTGCGCTTGGACTGTTTGGCTGCCGTTTCCGCCTGGGCCTGCCACTTACGCACCTTAGCAGCAGCCTTCTTTTCATCCAGTTTTACTACGCAGTACTTCATGGCCACAGGAATAATCTCGTAAGCGCCAAGTTCCACCGCCTTCTCGATCACCGTCTCCATCCGGTCGCCCTTAGGCAGGGCCTGAAACAGATAGATCCTGGCCGGAAGTTCCGTCTCTGTTCCCTCCGAGAGAATGTCCGCCTGCACAAAATCCTCCCCATACTCCGCGATCTTACACAAAAAACTCTCCCCGGCAGAACCGCTGACCCGGATGGTATCCCCGCATCGCATGCGAAGCACATTGCGGATATGGTTCACATCTCCGCCTGTGATGGTGACATATTCTTTTCCAATCTGACTGCTGTCCACGAAAAACTGATGCATTTCTGATTTGTCCTTGTTTATTTCTTGCGGGCTGTGATATTGACCCACTCGCCCTGATGATTAATCTCCAATATTTCGAAGCCTGCCGCCTCAATGGCAGCAGCCACTTCCGGTTCTTTAAAATCAATGATGCCGGAGGTGATAAAGATTCCTCCCTGCTTTAACCGGTCCGGAATCACCGGTGCCATGGGTATGATCACGTCTGCCAGAATATTGGCCACCACGATCTCATAGCACTCTGTTCCCACCTTTTCCTGAAGTTCCTTATCATCAATGAGATTCCCTACATAAAAGGTGCCCAGATCTTCCTCCAGATGATTCACCGCCATATTCTCTGCTGTGGATGTCATACATGCCTCATCAATATCTGTGCCAACCACACTGCCGGCGCCCAGCTTCAATGCGGCAATGGACAGAATACCACTGCCGCACCCCACGTCCAGCACGTGGTCTCCGGGATGAATGTATTTGCGCAGCTGGCGAATACACAGCTGGGTAGTCTCATGTTTTCCCGTACCAAAGGATACTCCGGGATCAATCTCAATCAAAAACTTGTCCCGATCCTCCTCCTTCAGTGGCTCCCATGTAGGTTTGATCAAAATGTCATCAATGTAGAAAGACTGGAAGAACTGTTTCCAGTTGTTGATCCAGTCCAAATCCTCTGTCTGACCGGAGGTGATGGTTCCCGGTCCCACATCTACCATACTGCGGAGGTTTTCCAGTCCAGCGCGGACTTCTTTTAACTGTGCGCTGTGATCCTCCCCCTCTTCTAAATAGAATGTCACAAAACTCTTTCCCTCATCCGGAGGAAGCTCCGGCGGAAAATCAATAAACATTCCCGCGGTCTCCTCCCGGGTCAGCGGCACATTATCCTGAATCTCGATTCCCTCGATGCCCACCTCTGCCAGCATCATGCTGATAAAATCCTCCGCTGCCGTGGTGGTCTCAATTGTATACTTATCCCATTTCATTCCGATGATTCTGCCTTTCTCTCTGCTATCTGTATCGGGTATCCAGCTTTTTACGCAGGGCTTCATATTCCCGGTTAATTTCCTGTATAGTACCGGTATCTCCTCCCAGGTTATCCGGATGATAAATCTTGATCAGATCCTTATATCGCTTTTTCAGTGTCAACTCATTGCTGACACCGGTGAAAAACAGCTCCCCTTTCAAAACGTTGGAAACCGACTTTCTATGGCTGGATTCGTAATCGTTCACCCGGTTGTAAAAAGCTTTTTGTTTTTCAAAATGCTGTTTGTCGGAAGCAAGCTTTTTCAGCTCGTCCTCCAAAATCTTCCACTTGATGTCAAACAGATTCTGCTCCCGTTTGATATGATCCATCTCACTGTTTTTGGTGTACTCAAACTCCCGCTTCTGACGGGCAAATTCCTTCTGCTCCTGTTCGAGTTTTCTTCTCTCGTTCTCCAGTTCCTTTCTGGAATGCTCCAGCTCTACGGCCTGTTGAAACCGCCATTTATCAAAATCTGATGCATTTTCATGTTTTACGACAGCGCTGTTATGCTGCTTCATGAGCCTCGCTCCTTCTATCTTTCCCAAACAATATATAGCGACAAAAACACAAATACTCATTCTGATTGTACAATATCTAGTCACACTGTGCAATATATTTTTTACCAGAGATTTATACAAAAAAAAGCCCTTTTATCCGCATTCTTTGTCTAAATAAACGCAGATAAAAGGGTAATCATTATTTGTCGTCTAAGGATTCCTTCAATTTATCCATAAATCCCTTTTTCTTTTTACCGCCAGATGAGGCCTGAGCTGCGGAATTTAAGGAGCCGCCTGTGGCCTCGTCAAACTCACGCAGGATCTGCTTCGCATGTTCACTGAGTCCTGTGGGCACCTGCACCACCAGAGTTACGTACTGGTCTCCGCGCACCGCAGAATTTCTCAGGGACGGAACACCTTTTCCCTTCAGGCGGATCCGTGTATCAGTCTGGGTACCCGGCTTCACCTCGTAAAGCACCTCACCATCCACGGTGTTGATACGGATCTCTCCGCCCAATGCCGCCTGGGCATAGGTGATAGGCGCTGTGGAATAAATATTCATATCCTGTCTCTGGAAAATCCGGTGACTGGACACAATCACTTCCACCAGCAGATCACCTCTGGGTCCGCCGTTTACGCCGGGCTCGCCCTTATCCCGGATACGGACACTCTGACCATTGTCAATTCCGGCAGGGATACTTACCTTAATCTTCTTCTTGTTTGCAATGTATCCGGTTCCGCGGCAGGAGGTACATTTATCCTTTACAACCTTTCCGCTGCCGTTACACTCGGGACAGGTCTGTACATTCTGCACCATACCAAACAGGGACTGCTGGGTATAAACCACTTTTCCCTTTCCACCACACTTGGTACAGGTTTCCGGACTGGTGCCAGGCTTTGCCCCGGTTCCGTGACAAGTGGTACACTCATCCTTCAATACCAGTTCGATTTCCTTCTCACAGCCAAACACAGCCTCTTCAAAGCTGATGCGGACGCTGGTACGAATATTGGCGCCTTTCATGGGGCCATTGCTGCTTCTTCTACCGCCGCCGCCAAAGAGGTCACCGAAGATATCTCCGAAGCTGCCAAAAATATCGCCCATATCCATGTTGGAGAAGTCAAATCCTCCAGCACCGCCGCCGCTTCCGTCAAATGCAGCATGACCAAACTGGTCATACTGTCTTCTTTTATCCGGATCGCTTAAAACGGCATAAGCCTCGGAAGCCTCTTTAAACTTTTTTTCTGCTTCCTGATCCCCCGGATTCATATCCGGATGATATTTCTTGGCAAGGACACGATATGCTTTTTTGATCGCCGCATCATCTGCGTTTTTATCAACGCCCAGGACCTCGTAGTAATCTCTTTTCTGTTCTGCCATATCTTTTCCCTCAATTCACTCATATGCGGCAAGAATCGGGATGTTTCTTTTCCCGGACTCCTACCGCATATCCTGTAATTCTGCAAAATAATTTAATAGTTACACTGTTTCGCAGATGAAATTTCTTTTATACCTCTTTGTAATCTGCATCTACCACATCATCGTCTGCGCCGCCGGCATTCATATCCGGGCCTGCACCCATATCCGGACCAGGTCCTGCCTGTGCTCCCTGAGCTGCCTGTGCATTCTCGTACATCTTAGCAAATACCTTCTGTGCACTCTCTGTCAGTTTCTCCTTGGCAGCCTTCATCTCAGCCACCTGAGCCTCTGTCATGTTCTCGGCCTGAGGATTTGCCTCCACCAAAGCCTTCAGTGCATTCAGGTCAGCCTCCACTGCAGACTTATCTGCGGGATCTAAGCTTGCGCCCACCTGATCCAATGCCTGCTGTGTCTGGAATACGAAGGAATCTGCATCGTTTCTGGTATCGATGGCTTCTTTTCTCTTCTTATCCTGTGCTTCAAACTCTGCTGCTTCCTTGACAGCCTTATCGATTTCCTCATCAGACATGTTGGAACCTGCTGTGATGGTGATGTGCTGCTCTTTGCCTGTTCCCAGATCCTTTGCGGATACGTTTACGATACCGTTTGCATCAATATCGAATGTAACCTCGATCTGAGGAACTCCACGACGTGCTGGCGGAATTCCGTCCAGACGGAACTGGCCTAAGGATTTATTATCTCTTGCGAACTGTCTCTCACCCTGTACTACGTTGATATCAACGGCAGTCTGGTTATCTGCTGCGGTGGAGAAAATCTGGCTCTTCTTGGTAGGGATGGTGGTGTTACGCTCGATCAATCTGGTAGCCACACCGCCCATGGTCTCGATGGAAAGTGACAACGGTGTTACATCCAGCAGTAAGATCTCGCCTGCGCCTGCATCTCCTGCTAATTTACCACCCTGGATAGATGCACCCAATGCTACACACTCATCCGGGTTCAATGACTTGCTGGGCTCTTTTCCGGTTAACTGTCTTACCTTATCCTGCACTGCCGGGATACGGGTAGATCCACCTACCAAAAGTACCTGACCTAAGTCAGCGTTGGTAACGCCTGCATCCTTCATGGCGTTCTGTACAGGGATTGCGGTTCTCTCTACCAGATCATGAGTCAGCTCATCGAATTTTGCTCTGGTCAAGTTTACATCAAAGTGCTTCGGTCCCTCAGCAGTTGCTGTGATGAACGGAAGGTTGATGTTGGTTGTGGTTGCGGAAGACAGCTCTTTCTTTGCCTTCTCTGCTGCTTCCTTTAATCTCTGAAGAGCCATCTTATCGGTAGAAAGGTCTACGCCCTCTGCCTTCTTGAACTCGTCGATCATCCACTGTGTGATCTTGTTATCGAAGTCATCACCACCCAGGTGAGTATCACCGTTGGTAGAAAGCACTTCGATGACACCGTCACCGATCTCGATGATAGACACATCAAAGGTACCACCACCTAAATCGTATACCATGATCTTCTGCTCTTTCTCATTGTCAAGTCCGTAAGCCAATGCTGCTGCGGTAGGCTCGTTGATGATACGCTTTACATCCAGACCTGCGATCTTACCTGCATCCTTGGTAGCCTGACGCTGTGCGTCGTTGAAGTATGCCGGAACTGTGATGACAGCCTCGGTAACAGACTCTCCCAGATATCCTTCGGCGTCTGCCTTTAACTTCTGCAGAACCATAGCAGAAATCTGCTGAGGAGAATACTGCTTGTCGTCGATGGCTACTTTATAATCGGTACCCATATGTCTCTTGATGGAAGAAATGGTCTTCTCTGCATTTGTTACTGCCTGACGCTTTGCCGGCTCACCGATCAAACGCTCACCGGTCTTTGTGAATGCTACGATGGAGGGTGTGGTTCTTGCACCTTCCTGGTTTGCGATAACGGTGGGCTTTCCACCTTCCATAACTGCTACACAGCTGTTTGTTGTTCCTAAGTCAATACCAATAATTTTACTCATAATTTTTTCCTCCTACTTTAATTGGCTACTTTTACCATACTATGTCTGACTACTGTTTCCTTGTACATGTAACCCTTTTGCAGTTCCTCGGCTACTACGTTCTCTCCCAGAGATTCATCCTCCACATGCATCACCGCATTGTGAAGATTGGGATCAAACTCTGCACCGGCAGCCTCAATGGCCGTCACTCCCACCTCAGCAAGTGCTGTGGTCATTTGTTTATATACCTTATCCATACCCTGTACAAAGGAGTTTTCTTTCTCCTCCTCGGATACGGCTGCCAGGCCTCTCTCAAAGCTGTCGATCACCGGAAGGATCTTCTCGATGATGGTGCTGGCTCCCATGTCAAACATCTGGGATTTTTCCTTCTCGGTACGTTTCCGGAAGTTGTCAAATTCTGCCATCTGTCGTCTCAGTCGATCGTTCAATTCCTCGATCTGCTCATCTTTCTTATCCTTCTTTTCCTTTTTCTTGAAGATTCCCTTCTTAGGCTCTGCCTCAGGCTCATCACCATCCGCTTCTTCCCCGGCATCCTCCTGCTCTGTATCTTCTGTCTCTTCTTCCTCCTCAGAAGGAGCTTCGGATGTTTCCTCTGCCGTGGTCTCTTCCACCTCTCCCTCTAATGTGATATCTTCCTCAAGATCTTCGTTCTTTTCTTTTTCTAATTCTGCCACTTTCTTATCACCTCTCTAAAAATGAGCCCTCATGAGTGCTTCATTCTGCTTTTTCTATTTATCCTTCGCATTTTTCAAGACTTCATCCAACTGCGATTTCAGACTTCTCAGATTATCCATAACATTTTCATAATCCATACGCTTCGGACCAATGATACCAATGGTACCCTTGACGCCCTCGCCCAGTTCGTAGGTGGCTGTCACCACACTACAATCCTTCATAGTCTGAATCGAGGATTCATCTCCTATATAAACCTGAATGCCGGTGCTGTTTTCATCTTCCAGCTTATCGGCAATCAGACTTACAAGCTCCTTCTTTTCCTCAAAAGCATTTAACAGCTCGCTGGCCTTGGCGGAATCGGATAACTCCGGATACTTCAGGAAATTGGTTGCCCCGCTGGTGTATACCTGCAGGTCTTCTCCCTCACTGATTACCTCTGCCACTGCGTCAAGCACATCACTTACCACTTTGGAATGAATTCCTGCCTTTTCCTTTAAAGCTGCGATGGTGCCAAGATTAATCTCTGCAATGGTCAATCCGGTGAGGCTGGTATTCAGAAGAATATTCAGCTTCAGCATATCCTCGTTATTGATGGCCTCCTCCACGGTGATCATTTTATTTTTTACCAGATTGCCCTCCAGCACAATGACGGAAAGGATATGGTTCTCATCCACATTGGAAAGCTGGATAAATTTCACCTTATTGTGTCCGCCGTGAGGAGCTGTCACCATAGTGGCGTAATTGGTATTGGTCGCCAGAATCTTTGCCACCTGCTGTAACACGTTATCTACTTTCTCGGTCTGCTCAATAACGAAATTCTTCATATCAGAGACTTCCTTGTCTCTCTCCGCCATGAGCTGATCCACGTAGAATCGGTAACCCTTATCGGAAGGAATTCGTCCGGCTGATGTATGGGGCTGCAGGATGTAGCCCATCTCCTCCAAGTCCGACATCTCATTCCGAATCGTGGCTGAGCTTAAATTTAAATCTGTGTACTTGGAAATGGTTCGGGAACCCACCGGTTCGCCTGTCTCTAAGTAGTTTCGGATCACTGCTTTTAATATAGTAGTTTTCCGATCATCCAGTTCATTCTCGTTCATCCACTCACTCCTGCTTTGAAGATGTTTTGTTCTTTTGTTAGCACTCGATGATTAGGAGTGCTAATCACTACATGATTAAGATAGCACTATCAGTATGCTTTGTCAACACCATTTTTAAACTTTAGACTTTTTTAATAAAGTTAAAAACGACCGGTTCTGCAAACACAAAACCGATCGTTCTTTTCATCGGAAATATCCTATTACTTTTATTACGATTTACTTCTACATTATATTATCAGTACATAGCTCCACTGGAACTTAACCGATATCCGTCGATGGTGGTATCTGCCGCCATGGCACCACTGTCATAGAAGTAATACCAGCTGGCTCCGATTCGGCTCCAACCGGTAACCATAGCTCCGCTGGCATCAAAATAATACCAGGTGGTTCCCACCTTTTCCCAACCGGTGCTCATGGCTCCGCTGGGCTTCAAGTAGTACCATACATCATCGTTCTTCTGCCAGCCGGTCTGCATGGCTCCTCCGGCATCGAAGTAATACCATGTTCCGCCAATCTGCTGCCAGCCGGTGACCATGGCTCCACTGCCACTTAAGTAATACCAGATGCCGCCAATCTGTTTCCAGCCGGTGCACATGGCTCCGCTGGAATCCATGTAGTACCAGTCATTTCCATCCCGGGTCCAACCGGTGGCCATGGCTCCGCTATCTTCCATATAATACCAGGTGCCGCCATCTCCTACCCAGCCGGTCTGCATCACGCCGCTGTTATTTAAGTAATACCAGCTGCCGCCGTCCTGATACCATCCGGTCTGCATATATCCGGAATTATCAAAGGCATACCACTCTCCTTCGACCAGGCTCCAGCCATTGGATGGATAGCTGCCATCTGCAGCCGCATACCACCATTTTCCGCCGTCTAACTCCCAGGTTCCTCCGGTGAGTCCCATCTCCTTGGGAAGTTTTTCAATGTTCTCTGTGTATGAGTCCCCACATCTGCTGCAGGTATAGGTGCGCTCTCCCTCCTGCTCTGTGGTGGGTTCTCTGGTAACAGATGATGTATAGCTGTGTCCCAATGCAGGAATACTCTTTCCCTGACTCAGCACTGCACCGCATCCGGTACAAACCGTATCTCCTGTATAGCCATTTTCTGTACAGGTGGCTGCCTTCTGACCGGTAACCTTGCTGCCTGTATGGTTGGAAGGATTCAGTTCTCCGTAAGGCTGATGGCATCTGTCACACACAGCCTTCGCGCTGCAGGTGGCTGTGCCGCCGCTGTGACCCAATGCAGGGATACTGCTGCCGCGGACAATGATGGTTTTACAATCGTCACAGTAGGTATCACCGGTATATCCTGCTTCCGTACAGGTAGCCGCTTTCTGATTGATGGTCTTGGTATGAACATGGTTGGAGAGATTCAATTCCCCATAAGGCTGATGGCATCTGTCACACACAGCCTGCTCAGTACAGGTAGCTGTGCCGCCGGTGTGGCCAAGAGCCGAAACTACCAAATCGGTTTGTCTGGTTTCGCCACAAATATCGCACACCGTATGTGCCGTTCCGGTGGCGGTACAGGTAGGCTGATTATCAATAATCTGCGAAGTTGTAGGATGATTGCATTGCTGCATAGTAATCGTCACAGATACTGTATTGTAATTCTTGTTATCATTTTTGTAGTTTGCGATGGCAGTTACTGCATTCGATTCTCCCGGCAATAACACACTCGCAGCATAAGTTGCGTCCCAACTCCAGTCTGTAGGCAGTTCCACATCTGCTACCGTCTTATCTTTCTTATCGTAGGCTGTGGTTATGGTGGAGGAAGGTGGATTGGGAGCATCGGCGGGGTTAACTGTGTATGTAGTGGATACCGTACCGGTACAATTTCCTTTTGCTGTAATATACAGAGTATATGTTCCCGCATTCCGCCATTCATTTCCGGACAGTGCATCCGGATTTCCGGTTACAAAATCAAAACTATCAGATTTCAACGTATATGTTACCCCATCTTTGATAGTTACCTCTATCTGAAATTCTGTAACTGTATGGGACAAACCATCATAAGTCAAAGTCGGATTTGAATCTATGACCTTCCAGTTTAAGGGATTTGATGTCAAAGCCAAGGGCGTAATGGTCACCATTGTATATGCAACTGCTTCCGTATAGCCCTCTGTTGCCGGAACGGACAACCGAACGACATAAGTTCCTGCATCAGTGGGCATTCCTCCGGTATAGTTTCCTTGCTCATTCGTCATGCCGGATGAATACAGACGATAGGAAAATGTGGCATCAGCCCCTGAATTGGTGGTATAGTCTGTACCGCGAACCAGGTTATGGAAAGGCTCGTTGTCAAAAGTCTTTGTTAAAACAACCCCCTCTTTCATTTCTACTGTCCCCTTATCTGCATAAACGGTCAACACCCCCGGATTACAGGTTACAGTATAATTATCTGAATTAGTAAAGGTTCCGCAAACATTATAGGTTCCGGTCTCTAACTGAACACCGGTAAACTCCTCGCCATTGCTTCCGTCTTCGTTTCTCTTATATATCGTATAAATAACTTCTCCGAACTCTTCTATCGTATCACCGGGTTCTAAAGAATCCTTATAGCTCTCCTCCCAATCAAACGTGATCGGTGTGGACTCACCATTCACCATACTTAGGCCTTTGATTGTAACCGTGATTGGTTTCTTATCCACTGTAATCTTTATTGAATCGTTTGTAGCCTCCTCAACGTAGGTTTCCTTTTCAACTTTCACGGTGATGGTGGCCTCGCCGGCTCCCACAATAGTAACCTCACCGGTGGTCGGGTTCACTGTAACCACATCCGTATTACTGGATGTGTAAGTCATGGGCGCATTCTTGTTATTGCTAATTCCTGAGAGCGTGAATTTCGGTTCACCATAAACCTTCGGATAGCTTTGATATTCGGGGGCCACAGTAATTTGGGTAGTTTCCCTAGTAATGGTAACTGTCTTCTGGTCTGAAGCTTCTGAGTGATTGCTGGTTCCATCCACGTAAGCCCTCAATACGTAGGTTCCTGCCTCCGTGGGTGCAGTGTCTAACTTGTTGCTATCTGACACTACATCTTTATACCATTCAAATTTGACTTCGGAATACTCCATACCTATCAGCTCCAGTTCCGATTTTGTCGGCTCCTGCAGCGGATCCCCATTGTATGATCTGGAAGTCTGATAGATATCCAGAATTTTAATGGAATAAGTCGCTGGTGACACGGTAAATGATACATCCACTGTTTTCGTATTATAATTGTTCGTATCGCTGGGGGTGAAAACAGCACGATGTACAACGGGCGAACTACTCACATCCCCCACCGATGCCGTATCGCCATCTTCCCATTTCCAGCTTCCAGCCGTTTCTCCCTTATTTGTATCCGGAATTGGCAATTTAAAGTCTGCCAGTGTCTGTCCGTAAGTCGCAGTCTGCGTTTTCACTGGCTCCGCAACTATCGGATCTGCCTTCAATACGTATACCTTAATGCTACGACTCATACTCTTCGTTTCATTATTTTCAGTCTTTGTCACAGTTAAGGTGTATGTGTGGTCTCCGGCATGAGCATCAAGTGGCACCGTAAAGGTTTTTCCTCCTTCAACAGAGGATTCTCCCTCTGTCCAGCTATAGGTTACCCCATCTGTCACCTCATTCCCATTATAATCCATGACTGTCGCCGTAAAGGTACGTTTGGAATAATCGGAAACACCATAAGTGACGTTGTATGTATCCACATCTGTACACTCAGCTGTACCCAGCTTGATTGAAATACTTTTAAATGGTGGCAGCGTATAATTTTTTGTTTCTATCACCGGTCCTCCGGTAAACACATAACCATTTTCCATAACCTGATTATTCTCTTGATGAGATTGAGCAAAGGCCACTTCATCAATAACTGTGGTACTTCCCACCAAGAGATAGTTGATATTTTCTTTTCCTGACAATACATTATCGATCTCATCAACAACCGGATCATTCCAGGTCACATCCACCGCATACCAGGCACCATCAATCTGGACATAATTCCACATATGTGCTTCACCCTGCCCATCATCGGAAGAATTCTTAGCCGTACCGCTCACCAGCACACAGGGAATTCCTGCCTGATCACACAGCACCTTAAAGGCCTTGGCGTAGCCTTCGCAAACCGGAGAAGTTACATCGAAGGTATATTCGATGTCCGCTGGCTTTGCGGCAGTCAATGCCGAAATACACTCCCAGGCTGTGGTTCCACCACTTCCATTCTCCGCCGCCATGGAATTATAGCAGTTATTTTTCGTAAGCCACTCATTAAAAAAGGCTACTTTCTCATAAGCGCTGGCGTCTTCATCCACTTTGTTAAGAATCGTGGAAACCGCAACATCACGGATTTGAATTTCAGATTGAAGTTTCGATACATTTTGATAATCGGGCTTTCGAATATCATAGGAATCAGCATCAGATGCTGCTGTTTTTTTTAGAACAAAATACAAATTACAGGTTGTACTGCCATCCGTATTCGAGGTTTGCGAAATTAATACATACGCCGTTCCACTGAACCAAAATACCTCCGGGTGATCCCTTAAAAAAGCCGCATAGGCCGTGGTAATTTCTTCTGTCATATCATTACAGGCAGTATCCACATCAGCACCATCAGCAATTGTCCATTCAACGGGGGCCAACGTGTAATAAGTCCCTTGAGCTGTTCCATTGGATATGGACAGTATACTCCCCTGCACCGGATCTACCAACAGCCCATTACTAACCTGGCCGGATATACTATCCACCGTGGGCAGTGAATCCTCCAGCTGATTGTATATACTCTTCGCCTGCGTGGACAGGCTCACCCGATCAATATACTTTACATTCTGTCCGCCAGCCGGTGTCGCCGCTCCCAGCGTCTCCTGTGCAATGGTGCCCACCTGCTCCTCTGAGCAGTACACTTTCCACTCCACCACCGGCTGTGTCTCTACGGATACGCCCAACACTTCACTGTCCGCTGCAAATATGGTCCATGCGCTGAGATCTATGGACGTTCCAAGCATAGCCCCTGCCAAAAGCAGGGCAAATATTCTCTTTTTCCACCCTTTCCAATTCTTCATCTGTTTGTCCTCTCTTTCCTGACTTTTCCTTCGTATCAAAAACATAATTCCATTATTTATCTATGCAACTATTTCCTTTTTTACAGGGAATATCCACTCCTGGAAAATATCCCCAGACATTAATTATTTTAAATTGTTTTACCAATAAAATCAAGATTCTGCGGGCTCTTCCAGCAAAAATTGTGCCAATACATAATTGCTGAGATCCATGCCCCGTTCTGTCAGGCGGATCTGCCCCTCCCGCATGACGAGGAGCTCCTGTTGAACCAGACTTTGCAACACCTCCGGGTACACCGCCTCGATTTCCACTCCGAAGCTGTCCCGAAAGGCTCTTCTGGTAACGCCCTCCACCATACGCAGGCCCAAAAACATGAATTCCTCCATCTGTGCCGGACGTTTTACATACTCAGCTGTCTGATGGAGATTAGTGTAGGAAATCGTTTGTTCTTTTCTTCTGGTAAGAGGTACCTCTTTCTCCAGAAGACAGATTTCTTCGCATCCTTTAATATATTCCTGAATATCCGAGGTATTGGTGTAACGAACATCCGACTGCCTCAGCAGGGATGATGCCCCCAGCCCCACGCCCAGATAGGGTTCCCGTCTCCAGTATCCCACATTATGACCACAGGCGTATCCCGGCTTGGCATAATTGGAAATCTCATAGCGCTCATATCCGTATTCCGCCAGCAGACGCTTGGTCTCCTGACCAATCTCGTATTCCGTTTCCTCTGAGGGCAGGTACCGGGGCACTTTCCCCTGATCCCGTAGCTGCACATCCTCTGCATACCGCTGGTAAAACGGCGTTCCCTCCTCGATGATCAGGGAATAAGCTGAAATATGCTCCGGCCGAAGATCCGCCACCCGTTTCAGACTGGCAAGGAATTTCTCGGTGGTCTGGTGCGGCAGTGCACTCATCAGATCCACATTGATATTCTGAAATCCCACCTGTCGGGCCAGCTCATAGGTATGGAGAAAATCCCCATAACTATGGATGCGCCCCAACAGCTTCAGCTCATAATCAAAGGTGGACTGCAGCCCGATACTGAGCCGGTTCACCCCGGACTTATGATAGCTTTCCAGCTTCTCTCTTGTCACCGTGCCCGGGTTACACTCCATGGTGATCTCCGCACCATGAGCCACCGCAAAACTAATATGGAGCTGTTTTAAAACCAGCTCCATATAAGATTGCTTCAACACAGTAGGCGTGCCTCCCCCAATGTACACCGAAGTCAGCGCGGGCCGGTTCATATGCTTTCCATAAAACCGGATTTCCCGCAACAGTGCCTCCGTATACCGACGTTTCGTTTCCTCGTCTGCCTGTGTCGATAAGAAATCACAATATTCACATTTTTTCACACAAAAAGGAATGTGTATATACAGCTCCATGGGCTAATCCTCATCCAGCTTCAAAACACTCATAAAGGCGGACTGGGGAATCTCCACATTGCCCACCTGACGCATACGTTTCTTTCCTTCCTTCTGCTTCTCCAGAAGCTTTCTCTTACGGGTAATGTCACCACCATAACATTTTGCCAGCACATCCTTGCGCATGGCTTTTACGGTCTCTCTTGCAATAACTTTGCTGCCCACCGCCGCCTGAATGGGTATCTCAAACAAATGTCTGGGAATCTCTTCTTTCAGCTTCTCACACATTTTTCTGCCCCGCTCATAGGCCGTATCCTTAAAGACGATAAAGGACAGTGCATCCACTTCCTCCTTATTGATGAGGATATCCAGCTTCACCAGTTCGGACTGCTTGTATCCGCTCATCTCATAGTCAAAGGATGCATATCCCTTGGACCGGGATTTCAATGCATCGAAAAAATCGTATATAATCTCGTTCAACGGCAGGTCATACTTGATTACCGCACGGGTCTGCTCAATATACTCCATGCTCTTATAAACGCCCCGTCGCTCCTGACACAAATCCATAATGGCTCCCACATATTCAGAGGTCACCATAATCTCCGCAGACACCATGGGTTCCTCCATATAATCAATCTCAGAGGGATCCGGCAGATTGGACGGATTGGTCAGTTCAATCATGGTTCCGTCCGTCTTGTGCACCCGGTACACTACTCCCGGTGCAGTGGTGACCAAATCTAAGTTAAACTCACGCTCCAGACGTTCCTGGATTACCTCCAGATGAAGCAGTCCCAGGAATCCACACCGGAATCCAAAGCCCAAAGCGATGGAGGTCTCCGGCTCAAACTGCAATGCCGCATCGTTTAGCTGCAGCTTCTCCAAAGCATCCCGCAAATCGGGATATTTGGCTCCGTCTGTGGGATAAAGACCGCAGTAAACCATGGGATTTACCTTTTTATATCCAGGTAAAGGCTCCTTACAGGGATTTTTCGCCTCTGTGATGGTATCTCCCACACGGGTATCCTTCACATTTTTCAGACTGGCAGTGATATAGCCTACCATACCTGCGGACAATTCCTCACATGGAATAAACTGCCCCGCGCCAAAATATCCCACTTCCACCACATCTGCCACACATCCGGTGGCCATCATGCGAATGGCTGTCCCGGGACGAACCCGTCCCTCACGGATCCGGCAGAACACGATAACACCCTTGTAGGAATCGTACAATGAATCAAAAATCAATGCCTGCAACGGGGCATTGGCGTCTCCCGCGGGTGCCGGAATCTTTTTCACAATAGCCTCCAGCACCTGTTCCACATTCAGTCCGGTTTTGGCGGAAATCCGGGGCGCATCCTGGGCTTCGATCCCAATCACGTCCTCAATCTCATCCGCCACCTCATCCGGTCTGGCACTGGGCAGATCCACCTTGTTGATGACCGGAACCACCTCCAGATCATGATCCAGAGCCAGATATACATTGGCCAGTGTCTGGGCCTCGATTCCCTGGGCTGCATCCACCACAAGAATCGCTCCGTCACAGGCAGCCAAAGATCTGGATACCTCATAGGTGAAATCCACATGGCCGGGGGTATCAATCAGATTAAAAATGTACTCTTCCCCGTCCTCCGCCTTATATACGGTGCGGACTGCCTGGGACTTAATGGTGATCCCCCGCTCCCGCTCCAAATCCATATTATCCAGTACCTGGGCCTGCATCTCCCTGCTGGTAAGAAGTCCGGTCATCTCAATGATCCGGTCCGCCAGGGTGGATTTGCCGTGATCGATATGGGCCACGATACAAAAATTTCTGATCTTACTTTGGTCAATTGCCATTTACTTACTCCTTTACAATTGCATGATCCAGGAGAAAATCCGTCCATACGGAATAATATTTTCCCAACAGATGCACCTCGTCATAGGTGTATTCCGGATTTAAGTTTCCTGTCTCATCCATCACCACTTCATTAACATCAATATAAAATATATCCTGATTATTTGCAAGTTCTGCAATGCGGTCATTTCTTTCCTGGATTGCAGGATTATTAAAGATCGGATCCCGGTCCGAACGGCTTTTCTTGATATACATGATACCTTCCACATAAATGATGGCATCCGGCTGGAGCTCCCGCAAATGCTCCACAGCCTCCTCATAGGCCTCCATAAAAGTATCAACATTTCCGGTTCCCATCTCATTGATGCCCACCATCAGATAGACCTTGCCAAACTGGTGCTCCTTTAACGCCTGTTCCACAGTAATGGTTCGGCCCTGTTCCTTCACAATAGGATCTGTAAACAGATCATACACCGTCATTCCCACACTGGCATAATAGGTGGCATTGTCCCAACCGGAATAATCCCGAAGTCCCACGGTACGGGAATCTCCAATAAATACCGCATCATCAAAATAGCTTTGATCCACATGGGTGAATTCATAAGTCTGGGGCTCTTCGATCACTTCCGTCTCTATCTCCTCGGTACTTATCTCTTCGGTACCGATTTCTTCCGCGAGCGCCAGACTCTCCGTGGCTTCCTCCTGCTCCGTGGCTTCCTCATCCGATGACGCACCCACATTCCAGGGAAATACCCCCTGGGACATTCCTGCCACCAGACTCACCAGGGCAGACTCCGACCAGAGAGATCCCGCATATTCCTTATAAATACTCTGACTTCCCACAATAGACAGAATACCGATCACAAGCATACTGACCATCACCGCAATCAAAAGCGGTGTTTTTTTCCATTTTTTCATTGCCGCCTCCCACTAAAAACTAAAATACATGAACGGATTTTTAAGTCCTTTGGCAATCAAAACGATGCAAACCCAGAACACTGCAAACAGCAGAATCTTGGTATAAAATTTATTCCAATGTTTTTTCCAGAATTTGTCTACAATCGGCAGCGAAACGAGAAACGCCAGGCCGAAAAACAGGCTATAATTTTTAAGATACGTAATATAGTCTCCTGCATGCACCGCAACCCCCGTGCCAAAGAACGGAAACAACCGGGAAAAATAAATACCGATCTGTTTAATGTCCGTAATGGCAAACAACATCCATGTCAGGGGAATCACGATCCATATGTACAAATGCCCCATCCAATTCAGTTTTTTCAACTTCCCTTGCGGCACAATTTTTTCCAGTGCAATAAACAGGAACAACACAAGGCCCCATAAAAGGAAATTCAATGTGACTCCATGCCAGATACCGGTGACCAGCCACACGATAAGCAGGTTGAATAAAGTACGCGCCTTTCCTTTCCGGTTCCCTCCCAGGGGAATATAGATATAGTTTTTAAACCATGCACCCAGAGTCATGTGCCATCTGCGATAGAATTCCCCCACACTTTTTGACCGATAGGGATGATTAAAGTTCTGGGGCAGTGTAAATCCCAGCATTTCCCCCAGTCCTACAGCCATAAGACTGTATCCTTGAAAATCAAAAAACAACTGGGCACAATATCCTGCCATTCCTATCCATGCCAACGGAGTGGATATGCTCTCAAAGCCCACCGTCTGTACATCCCGCCACAGGGTGGCAAGATGGTCTGCTATGATTACTTTGAAGCCCAGTCCTACTATCATCAGGGAAAGTCCGTATTCCACACTCTTGGGCCGAATTTTTCGCTCCCGGATGGATCCGATGGTCTCCCCAAAGGAAGCAATGGGTCCGGAAATCAGCTTGGGAAACATCCATACATAAGTTCCCAGCTCCCAAAAATTGCGGGTCGAACACTGTTTTTTCCGATACACATCCAGCACATAGGAAAGCATGGTAAAGGTATAAAAGCTGATTCCCAGCGGCAAACGGCTCCAGAAATACTTAAAAAAGCACAGTACACCCACATCATATACCACCAACAGTATCAGCCACACCCGCCGCCACGCCGGCGATGCGTCTTTTTTGTCCATAACCATGGTCAAGAGATAGTTCAGCAGAAAGGACACAGTCAACAGCAGCGTATCCTGCCAGTTACCCAGCCCATAACAAATCACACTTCCAAAGAAAAGTACCGGGTTTTTCCAACGCACCGGTACCAGATAATATACAAGCAGAAAAATCGGTAAAAACCGAAAAATAAATATTAAATTCGAAAACTCCATGCCACTTCACATCTTTCATCCTTTATATTCGTAACATATCTAATATATAGAAAAAATTTTTTCTTTTCAAGAGATTTTCCTTACAAATATATTAAGTTTTTATGTCTCATTGTGAAGCACCTTATCCAAAAGATCCGCCAACGGCACCAGAGACTGGTAAATTTCCTCCTGGGTATTGGTGTAGGAGCCCAGTTCCACCAGAAGGGTCTTTTCCCGGAAATGCATGTTGTAGCGGTATCCCTTTAAATAAATGGGCCTGGTAAGATTTGGGTAATATTCTTCCGCCGCAATCTGCATCTGCAGGGAGAAGGCCAGATTTCCCTTCAAATTCGGATTATCCAGATATGTAATATTTCCCAGCGCATTGGTGTAGCTTAACCCGTTAAAAAACATCACCGGAGCCATATCCACTCCATTCACCGTCCGCACCATATGCTGGTCTACCGCGTCCCGGTGCAGGTCAATGACCACCTCGATGCTTGGATTCTCCTCCAAAATCTGCTCAATGGCTCCCTCCGCATTGGAGTAAGCATGATCCCGATCCCCCACATCATATTGCCCCATATGATGGATCACATTAAATCCGTATCCCTCCAGAAGCTGTGTCAGATACTCCCCTGCTCCCATGACTCCGGTCATCACATCCTGAGGATCCGAGTCTGCATACATTTCCTGGGAGTGAGTATGATAAATCAGGATCTGGGGCTGATCCGACGGGGTTTGCAAAGATAGATCCATCCCCAGAAGTTCCTTCGCATTCAGCTGACTGCCGGTGATGGTGGTGGTGCTGTCCACATTGTAAAAATTCTGCAGCAGATAGTCAAAATCGTTTAATTTTTCTCTGGATATTTCCTGTACTTTTCCATTGGCCAGCGATTCTTCCACCAAAACCTGATCCGCAATTTTTTGTACTGCTTCCTGGTTCTCCGCCACCGCTTCCTCTGCCACTATCTGGGCATTTTCCTGTTCTGCGGCACTCAGCACGTCCTCTGTCACCTCAGGCTCATCTTTCCCCTCCAATGCGATAATCTCTTCGTAGGAAAGGCTGCTCTCCGCATCCGTGGTATAATCGCTTCTGCTTCTGGCATAGGCCCAGATAGGCACCTCCTGCTCCATCCTCCCAAGTAGAACATCGGACAATGTCTGCTCATCCCGTCCCTCTGCCAGAAAGGATAGCTGAGGCATATATTGTCTTGTCAAAATCAGATTTAATTTCCGGGCACCTTCTGTTTTCAATTCTTCCGCCAAGCTTCCTTCCTCCGTGAAGCAAAGACAGGCAGCCAGACAGCAGATACCTGCCAATCCGATAATAGCGCGTATTTTTCCGGCTTGTTTCTTTTTTCTCATAGTACAGTATATGCCTCTGCAGGAAAAACTATGTGTGATAAATCAGTTTCAATGCCTGTTTCCTTAGGAAAACGCCAGATTGAGCCCTTCTGCCACCGTGAGGCTGAGATTTCTCACAGCCTCATCGATATCCTTAGGCGTCACAAACATGGCATTCAGGTTTGGTGACAGCAGCTCCCGTACCAGTTCTCTCTTCTCCGCATCGTCTAATGTGGTAAGGGAATCCCCCAGGCATCTTAAAGACTCCGATTGTCTCATGGCCGTAACCAGTTCGTCCATAGTATCTGAAACAATGGTTGCCGCATCCACCACCGTGGGCACTCCGATGGCAATCACCGGAACCCCCATGCTTTCTTCGTTGATGGCATGGCGATGATTTCCCACACCGGAACCCGGGTTGATTCCGGTGTCGGTAATCTGTATGGTACGGTTCAGACGGCGGACGCTTCTGGCTGCCAGTGCATCCACCACCACTACCAGATCCGGCCTGGTCTTTTCAATGATGCCCGCAATGATTTCGCTGGATTCCATGCCTGTCTGTGCCATAACTCCCGGCACGATGGCACTAACCACATTCCCGTTAGGATTTTCCAGCGCGCAAGGTCCGAATTCCTGCAAAATATGCCGGGTGATCATCATATGATCCACCACGTAAGGACCCAGGGCATCGGGAGTCACCTGCCGATTGCCAAGTCCCACCACCAGCACCGACATCTGTTCCCGATGCTCCGGCATCATTGTCCGAAGGATCTTTGCCAATTCCCGGGAAACTTCGCTCTGCTGGTCCTCATCTTCTTCCATCATGTCGGATGCTTCCAGCGTGATATAGCTGCCTTTGGGTTTTCCCATAATTCTGGCTCCGTTTTCTGTATCAATATATACACGGGTCACGTGGATTTCCGGAGTGATCTGCTCCTCCTCCACCCGCACTCCTTTGACTTCCACATTGTCTTCTTCAAATTTCTCCTTAGACTCCAGCGCCAGGTCTGTTCTCACTTGAAACATGAATTGTATCCCATCCTCTCTTATCCTCATACACGTTCATCGATAAAAATATTTTTTGCATTTTTTCCGAAAATATGTATTGACAGATGGCAAAAGCTGGGCTAAACTATCATAGTATGTTTACATTAGATCGTCCGTGTCCGGGTTAATGTAACAACCACAAAACATAAATCTAAATAATTGGAGGTGTACAGGTTGGCTAACATTAAATCTGCAAAGAAAAGAATTCTTGTAAATAAGACTAAAGCTGAGAGAAACAAGGCTATCAGATCCAAAGTTAAGACATCTATCAAAAAGGTAGAGGCTGCTATTTCAGCAAATGACAAGGCTGCTGCCCAGGCTGCATTACTTGCTGCTACTTCTGAGATTGACAAGGCTGCTACTAAGGGTGTTTATCACAAGAATAATGCTTCTAGAAAGATTTCTCGTTTAACATTAGCTGTTAACAAGCTTGCTTAATGAGATTCCTTCGGATTCGACAAACACATAAATAACAAAAATCACCGGTACCGTCATTCCGGTGATTTTTTATTGTGTTGGGAATCCGCAAAAGCCATACGCCTGGCGGGCGATGAATGTGCATAGCCGGATTCTCTCTTATTTTTTTCTGCTATACTGTACGATCAGAAGTTCCACCGCTATCTGGTCGTTGAGACGCCCCTGCTTTACATCCTCTTCCGCCTGGGCGCAGGACTCTATTGCCTGTTTTAATTCATCCATGGTAAACCGCTTCGCCTGTCCCATCTTTTTCTGTACCACAAAGGAAGGCGTTCCGTCTGTCTTTGCAATAGTTGCAGCCGGATACCCCTTTGCCGCCATACTTTTGACCAGAAGAAGGCTCTGAAACTGCTTTGCAATCAGATAAAGAATCCGCATGGGTGCCTCTTTCAGGGTCAGTAAATCGTAGTACAGGTTCAATGCCTGTTTCTGATTTCCAAGTGCGATGGCAGTGATCATATCAAAAATCTTGTTTTCCGTCTGTCCCACACAGATTTCCTCAAGATCCTGCATGGTGATTTCCGGCCGGTTCAATGTGTAACAGAAAAGTTTTTCCAGTTCATGGTCCATATTCTCCATATCTGATCCCGTAACGGAAATGAAATACGCCAGAACTGACTGACTCACTTTTTTATTTTCCTTTTGTACACGGCCCATGATCCAGCGCATCAGTGTCTTCTCATCCGGTGTGACAAATTCCACCGCCCTGCCCGCCTTGGCAGCAGCCTTAAAGGTCTTTGAACGCTTATCCACTTCTTCCTCCACGAAAACAATACAAGTGGATTCAGGAATCTGTCCGAGATATTCCGCCAGCTCTTCGTTTGAATTCTTGAAAAAGCCGGTGCCCTCCACCAGAATCATACGATGGTCGTTGAAGAAAGGCAGCGTCTCCGCCAGGTCAATGACCTGTTTTACTTCCACGCTCTTCCCCTCGAAGGCCGTATAGTTCATGGTATCCCCCTCCGGAATCAGTGCTTTTTTCAGCTTATCCCGGTACTGTCTTTTCAGGTAGGCTTCCTCTCCATACAGGAGATATACTGTTTTTATTTGTCCATTTTTGATATCTTCATTAATGCTTTTCATAACCACATATTATCACATCCGTCAAAGAGGAAACAAGACCTATCAGTGCTCTCCATATCAATTCTTTCCCTCTACGTCCCAACTATTTTCGGCTTTATCCACTGAAATGCTAATTTGCCCTGCCTGATCAGTTCGGAACACTTTACAACCCACGTCATCGAGTCTTTCTAACGTCTCTGCGTGGGGATGCCCATAAGAATTGGTGCTGCTACAGCTGATGACGGCATATTCCGGAGATAATTTCTGTAAAAATTCTTCCGAGCTGGAATACCTTGATCCATGATGCCCCACTTTCAACAGTTTCACCGTGGAAAGGTCCGGCAGAATCCACTGTTCATCCTCCACACCGGCATCCCCGGTAAAAATCATATTTCCCGATGGGTGGGTGACATACAGCACCATACAGTTTTCATTTTCGTCCCCTGCATCCACGCTGCGGCTTGGATCTGGCAAAAGTGCCCGGATGCTGCTGGATTCCATATCAATCACACTTCCCGCCGGGAAATATAACACCCGTGTTCCCACATTTTCCGCAGCCTCCAGCAACTGCACATAATTTTCATTATCCGGCTCCTCATAGGGAAGGAACAGATTTTCCACACTGTACCCCTCCTCCAAAAGCTGCAGCAGTCCGCTGACATGATCCGTGTCATAATGACTGACAAACCAATAATCAATAGAGGTAATCCGGTGATATTTCAAAAAAGGTAATATACGATATTTTGCCACCCCACTCACATCACTGCTGCCACCATCAATAAACACATGAACACCCTCTTCCGGCTGCAAATAAATGCCATCCCCCTGTCCCACATCCAGAACGGCACAAAGCAGGGAACTCCGGACAGGAAAAAGAAGAACTGCCAACAGAATCCCCAGCGTGATACATCCACCGGTAAAAAGCCGCCTATAAAAGATTTTATTTTCCCTTTTTAACTGCTCCTTATCCCGGATTTTCTCCCTGCGTTCCTCATATCCCCGCCAAAGCTGCCCCAGGATCTGCAACGCAAGGAACAGTGTGCAATAATAGGCCATGATCCGTCCAGGGTCCGGGCAGCCGGTGGCACACACTGCTCCCGGAAGCAGAAGAAAGCTATGGCTGATTCCGGTAATCCCGTGGAGTACAAGTTCCAACGGAACTGCCACAATTCTGGCAATGCTCAGTGAAACAAATCCAAGCACGCCACTGATAATCCCCAAAATCAGAACAAAACTAAGAAAATTTACAACAATCAGATTCAAAAGCACTCCATAAACCGGCACTTCATAATAGTAAAAAGCTACCAGCGGTAAGGTGGTTAGCTGGATGGATACCGAGACCAGAAGCGACTCCCCCAGTTTTTTACTCCACAACTTCCGTAAATTCGTGAATTTTCCCAGTTTTTTACCCCACGACTTCCACAAATGCAGGATTCTTCCCAGTCTTTCACGAACATAGGTGGCCCCGATTACTGCTGCTATAGAAAACTGTAATCCGGAATAAAACCACAGGAATGGATTCTCCCAAAGTAAGAGCAGCACGGCAAGAGCCAGGCCTGTCAGAGAGTCATAGCTTCTCCCCATAATTCGTCCAAGTATCAGGAGAAGAAACATGCATAATGCCCGCCTGGCTGAGATTCCCGCTCCGGCCATATTCACATATAGCACCAGAACAATGGCTGCCCCCATCCCCGACACCAGAAAAGATGTTTTTCTTCGCAGGAATTGATATATCAGCATTCCCAAAAGGGTAATGTGCAGGCCACTGATGGTAAGCGTGTGGGAGACTCCGGATTGTTGATAAATCTCCTTTGTTTCTGTATCAAGCAGTTCTTTGTCTCCCAATAACATGGTCGTGAGAATCCCTGCATTTTCAACCGAAAATATTTTTATAAAATTTTCTTTAAACTTTTCCCTGAGTTGATAGAGATATTCGGAAACCCGGTCTGTTTTGCCATATACACCCAGAACAGTTTCTCCGTTTACAAGATAGTCTATATTCAGACTACGATAATATGCCCTGGCATCGTAATTGCCATCATTGGCCGCCGGAACCGGGAGTTTCAAGGTTCCACTGATTGTGATTGTTTTTCCTATGGGATATTCATCGTCCGAGAATGTGACGATGGTAGAATGGGTGGGGAAAATTTCTCCGTCCACCCGGAGGATCACATGATCCAGATAGAATAAATGTTGTTGATTCTTGTTTTCTTTTTTATAGATCCTTCCCTGCAGTTGAATGCAGGCTCCGTCTTCCAGGCAGGACTCATAAGCACCCCTTATCCGCTCCTCGCAATCGCATCTATAATAGCCAAGCAATACAGCAATGTATGTGCAAATTAAAACAAGATAGAATTTTCCATTTGCACATTGCCGCTCTCCCCGAGGTGGGCTGTGCATACGATATCCCATGTGAGCAGCAGGTCTATGCAATGCAGATTCCTTATTATGGGGCCTCCTGAAACTGTTCAAAGCCTCTATCCCCGGAATCCCTGCTGCGGCCAATATGAGTCCCCAAGGGGGCCACTCACAGAGCCGCCAGAGAATTCCCGCAAGAAAGGCTAGTGCTATAAAACACATTGGTCTTTTCTTTATTGGTCTGCCTCCTCTTCTATTTCCGTATCCAGTACCTCTTCATCTGTAGACTGAATATAATCCAATTTTCTCTCGTATTGTTTGTCCAGTCCAAACGTATCACGGTATACTCCACTGGAATTGCCATTCACCGAAATCTGGACTTTATTGATATTGGGTAATTCCGAAAGTGAATTTACTATGGAATAGATTACAATGGGTTCCTGTATTTCATAATTCTGATTAAAAAATCCTTCATCGAAATTCACATAACAAACTCCGTTGGTTGTGGTCACGTTAATAAGGCTGGTTCCTGATGGGATGGTCGCCTTCAAGCCCTCTGTCTCCGGTCCTTTTAAAAGGTGCTCCACCACCAGTTTTTCCATGGAAACATTACTGCTGTACTGAACCTCACGTTCCTCCTCCACCAGCGCATCCCCTGTTTCGTTCGCAAAATACAAATGCAGCACAGTACTCTGAATGGCATTGATCTGTTCTCCCGGATTCTCCACAAAACTTTCCGCTGTCATCAATCCCACCAATGCACCTTTACTGTCAGTCAACGGGGAATCGCCCACATAAAAGGACACACATGATACCCCCGGCAGCTGCGCCATGGTCTTCACCACCGCCGCCCGGCACAGAACCTCATCCGTCACATTCATCTGACTATACTGGTCATTCCAATATACTGACAGCTGACTCCCCTCCAACTGATATTTCATCACTTCCACGTCGGAAGGAATAGGCTTCACGTACTCCACACTGTCCACATCAGTAGAAAGTTCCGTGAGCAATTCCTCCACCAGTACATCTGTGGCCGCATCCGGATCCGCTTTGAGCTCATAGGGCTGCATAACGATTTTCGTCTTATCTTTATTCATATAATATACATAGTAATCCGATTCCACATCCGTATCGTTGCCGCATCCGCCCAACAGCAGCAGGACAAGTATACTGATGCATAATAACGAAAACTTTCTCATGTCCGTCTCCTATTCGATATAATTCAGCGGGATACGCACCGTGAAGGTGGTTCCTTCCCCTTCAACACTAAATACTTTAATGGCCCCCCGATGCATAATAATAGCATTTCTGGTAATGGCCAATCCGAGACCCGTTCCACCAATCTCCCGGGAATGGGACTTGTCCACACGATAAAATCGCTCATAAATATGTTCCTGAGCCTCCTCCGGTATTCCAATACCGGAATCCTCAACTTTCAGATAAAAATATTGATGATCTGCATTCAGTGAAACATGAACCCAGCCTTCCTCCTTGTTATACTTAATGGCATTCTCCACCAGATTGGTGATAGCCAGGGTCATTTTCACCTCGTCGATCTCTGCCGTCACAGGTCGGAAGCTCTCCAAAACCAACTCAATATGCCGTTTCTCCGCAATGGGCCGCAGCCGTTTTAGGATCAGATCCAACATCTCATTCACATTGACCACAGTAATGTTCAGATCCGATGCAGAACGGTCCATTTTCACCAGAGACAACAAATCATTGATAATCTTGTTCTCACGTTCAATCTCGGTTCCGATATCCTGCATAAAATCCCGGTAAAGTTCCACCGGAACATCCTCCTGTCCATTCAGGGAATCAGCCAGAACCTTCATAGAGGTAAGAGGCGTCTTCAACTCATGGGACACATTGGAAACAAATTCCTGCCGGGACTGATCCAGGATTCTCATTCGGCTGTACAACTTATTAAAATTCTCGGAAATACGGGTTGTTTCCGTATAGTTTGTCACCGCCAGCGCATCTTCCCGATCCTCCGCATATCCACTCTGCAAATCCGACAGCTCCTGCGCAATCTTCTCCAAAGGAGCTGTAATGCGCAACGCCGCAAAAACCGCAACCGCGAAGATCAAAGCAGTAATGACTATCTGAAGAATCAATGCAATCTGTCTCATATAAGACAAATTTGCCATAATACTGTCTGTAGAAACGCTGACCAGCATCACCCCGATAATCGCATCACTTCCAGCCACGCTGCCCTGTTGCTGCAGGGGGATTGCCAATTCGATATATCGATATTCACTATCGTAATTGCTGATATCCTCTCCCCGGAAACTTTTTATCACTTCCTCGGAAATAATGGTCTTCCCTTCATCCATTCCATAGGTATCCTTCACGATTTCAAAAGTCTGGTCTATGATGATGACACGCCCATCATAGATACGGGAAATCTGTTCCAGCTGGGATGTGATACTCTCCGACTGAATACCATTCAGATAATCAGAAGATACGATATCATTTGCCAGGACCTTTGCCTGACTCAATATGTCAATACTTCTGCTGCTTACCGCCTTCTTCTCATAGGCAAACATAATTCCCATGCGCAAAACGACACCGGAAATGATACTCAACAACAGAATGAGACAGATAAGGCGGAATTTAAGGCTTTTCAAAAAATGAAATCTGATTTTCTTTTCCATGCCGCCCCCTGTTATTTCTGATAGTAATATCCAACGCCCCATTTCGTATGAACATAGCGGGGTTCACTGGGATTCGGCTCAATCTTTTCCCGCAAACGGCGGACATGCACATCCACTGTCCGTACATCCCCCGGATATTCGTATCCCCATACCAGATTCAAAAGGTTTTCCCGGCTATATACTTTATTGGGATTGGTCACAAGAAGTTCCAACAGATCAAATTCCTTAGAGGTAAGGTTAATTTCCTGCTCCTTGATAAACAGCCGGCGGCTTTCACAGTCAAGCCGGATGTCACCGCTGATCAGAATTTTGGAATCTTCCTCTTTTGGCGCCGCCACAGCGGTTCTTCGCATAATAGCCTTAATTCTGGCCTTTACCTCGAGAATGTTAAAAGGTTTTGTAATATAGTCATCCGCCCCATATTCCAGACCAAGGATTTTATCCATATCATCCCCCTTGGCTGTCAGCATGACAATAGGCACATTGGAAAACTCACGGATAGCCTGACATACCTCAAATCCATCCATCTTTGGAAGCATAATATCCAGAAGAATCATGTCAAAATTCTGTTCCTTTGCCAGATTCAATGCTTCTTCACCATCGTAGGCGCAGGTAACTTCCATCCCATCCTGCTCCAGGGAAAAACGGATTCCCTTCACAATTAACTTTTCATCGTCTACAACCAGAACCTTCTTTGCCATATTTCACCTCAGTTGACTCTAATATAATCTTTAATCTTATCAAAGACGCCCTCTTTTATTCCCGATATATTCATCAGATCCTCAATATCGGAAAATCCGCCATGCTCTTCCCGATAAGCTATGATACTTTCCGCTTTGGATTCTCCAATTCCCGGTAATGTCATCAGTTCTTCTGCAGTGGCGGAGTTAATATCCACTCTTGGATCCTGCTCCGCAGCCTCTGCAGCCATCAGTTCCTCCTGCTGACTGGGAATGCGGATCATCTCCCCATCCGTAACCGGTTCAGCCTGATTTACCGTTTCTTGCGCCGCATCCTCCGTAAGTCCCCCTGCGGCCAGAATCACATCACAGATTCTGGTTCCCTCCGGGACTTCATAAACCCCCGGTTCTTCCACTGCGCCACAAATATATACATAACAAGGAGCCGGCTCTCTTACAGAATTTCCAGTATCCACTGTCTCCGTATCCTGTGTGTCCGGCTCTAAATAAACTGTATGTTCCCCGCTGCCGCAGCCCTGTACACAAAGCAGTGCCACCAGCAGCACACAGCATAATATGTTTTCTCTCATACACGCACCCCTTATATCCGCAGATACAAGTGAGCTCCTAATGCCTGCACGTTCATTTTAACGAAAAATGTACTGCATGACAAGTACCTTTATTCAAAAACATTCTCACCATTCCACAAACGCATCATCAAATTTTCAAATTGCGCCCAGAAGGAACCGCTATGAATGGATTCCGGCACCAGCGAGCTGTCCAGATATTGTCGATAGGCCACCTTGCCGAAATCGCTGCGCACCGCATCCTCCTTCACCGGCATATGCCCTGTCTCTGCTTCCAGCACATCGCTTTTTTCTTCCACAACATAATTGATAAACTCCTGCGCCTCCTGTTTATTTTTAGAAAAATCATTGATATAAAAACATCCCTGGACTGAACATCCCTCCATAGGAAGATCCATACCAATGACAGGAAGTTCCATCACTACCGCATCTTCCGCTGTAATCCCCGCAAGATCATCGGAGCCAATAATGGCACAAATAGTGGTACCCCGGTTAAAATCTTCCAATACCATCTCATCCGTAATGGTATTGGCATCCAGCTGAATATATGCCGCCAGATTACCGAAAAATACCAGCTGTTGCTCATAATAGCCTTCTTCTCCCACAATTTTGGCACCATCCTCTGTAAACTCCAGTTCAAAATTTCCTGCAATAAAAGGATAGTCATAAAACCCATCCGCAACATTCCATTCCAGAATGTTGGTTACACCTTCCGGAGAATCGTTATAAGCCACATAATTCAAAAGTTCAATCATATTTTCCGGCTGTTGGGGATACAGATCCTCATGATACACAAACAACACCGTCTCAAAATATAACGGTGTCTTCTCCTTGCCTGCGATTCCATACAGATATGCCTTTTCTGCCACATCATTTCCCGCAAGATAAAGATCCGGGTAATCGCCATCTTCCATGGTAACATCGTAGATCTCTTCCAGATACTGTGCTGAGTCCACATAGCATACCTTAACCTTCACGCCGGTGGCCTCCTCGTAATCTGCTGCTGCCTGTTCAAAAAATTCCTGGCACTTTTCATCGTGATACCAGAACAACAGTTCATAATCCTCCGGGACCTCGTTCTCCTCCGGAACAGGTTCCTGCTGGGTATCGTATTCATTTTCTGCATCTGCCAGCAACGGCTCATAAGGGCTCTGTGCTCCCAATGCAAGAATTGCACAAAAAATCACCAGCCCCAATGCCGACAGTATTCGATTCATACTCACATGTTCCATGTAGGTTCCTCTCTTTTTCCACATCAGCCCATATCAAATTTGCCTGAGCAAACGACCTTATACGCAGTCCAGAACTTTTGTCAGCTTCTCAATCATTTCATCCACATGCTTTTCCTCGATTACCAGCGGCGGGACCATACGGATTACATTGCTTCCCGCAGTAATCACAATCAACCCCTCCTTCAGGCACTCAGATGCAATGTTTCCCACCGGCTTTTCACTGACCAGCCCCTGCATCATTCCCATTCCGCGATGAGCTGTGATAAAATCATAGGAATCTGCCACCTGATCCAGCCGTTCCGACAAATACGCAGACACTTTCGTTACATGCTCTGTAATTTTTTCCTCTTCCATGATATCCAGCACTGTACTCACTGCTGCCCCTACGAAAGGATTGCCCCCGTAAGTGGAACCGTGATCCCCAGGCTGTAAGGAAAGCCTGGCCACACGCTCAGTCATGGCAAAAGCCCCTACCGGCACACCGCATCCCAAGGCTTTCGCGCTGGTCATAATATCCGGCTTTACATCATAATGCTGCCATGCAAACATTTTTCCGGTTCTTCCCATGCCACACTGCACTTCGTCTAAAATCAGGAGGATGTCCTTTTTATTACAGATCTCTGCAATACCCGCCATAAACTCCGGATCAGCCGGATAAATTCCGCCCTCACCCTGTACCGTTTCAAAAAGAATTGCACAAGTCTTCCCGGTCAGCTGTGTCTTTACGCTTTCCAGATCATTAAAGTCAGCAAAACGGATACCTCCCATCAGGGGTTCAAATGGCTCCCGGTAATGCTCTGTACCGGTTACTGCCAACGCTCCCAAAGTTCTTCCATGAAAGGAATGATTCATGGCAATTATTTCGTGATCCGTATGGCCATCCCGGGTATAAGCATATTTTTTTGCCGCCTTAATGGCACCCTCTAAAGCCTCTGTTCCACTATTGGTAAAGAATACCCGATCCATTCCGGACACTTTCAGGAACTTCTCTGCTGCCTCAGTGATTGGCAGATTGTAGAAAAGATTGGAAGTGTGAGTCAGCTGATCAATCTGATTCTTCAACGCAGTTTTATATTTCTCGTTACTGTACCCCAAAGCCATAACAGCAATACCTGCCGCAAAATCCAGATATTCTTTTCCATCCGTGTCATACAGATACACATCTTTCCCATGATCAAACACCACCGGAAAACGATTGTAGGTATGTAACAGCGCTGCATCCGAACGCTGCATGTAGCTTTCTTTATTCATGATAAAACAGTTCCTCCGTGTCCCCTAAAATAGCAGTTCCAATACCTTTATTGGTAAATATCTCCAGCAAAAGGCAATGGGCGATACGTCCATCCAGAATATGTACTCTTGATACCCCGTTCTCAATGGCATCAATGCAGTTGTTCAGCTTAGGAAGCATGCCGCCACCGATGGTTCCGCCACCAATCAGCTTTCTGGCTTCCGATACGGTAAGTTCTGAGATCAGACTGGACTTGTCCTCCGGATTCCGGTATACTCCCTCGATATCTGTCAAGAATGCAAGTTTTTCTGCCTTGACTGCCCGGGCAATGGCACAGGCTGCATCATCTGCATTAATATTATAAGTCTCGAAATTCTCATCCATGCCGATAGGACAAACAATAGGGAGAAAATCCTTCTCCAGCAGATCATACAGTGCCTTAGGGTTTACCTCCGTAATCTCCCCCACATATCCGATATCCTGTCCGTTGGAAAGCTTTTTCTCCACCTTCAGCATTCCACCATCCTTACCACTGATTCCGATAGCGTTGACACCCAGTTCCTGCACCATCTGAACCAGGGATTTATTCACCCTATTCAATACCATCTCCGCGATTTCCATGGTTGCTGCATCGGTCTTGCGCAAACCATTGACAAACTCTGCCTCCATACCTACTTTGCCAACCCATTTACTGATTTCCTTGCCTCCGCCATGAACAATAATAGGCTTAAATCCTACCAGTTTCAGCAAAGTCACATCCTGAATCACGCTTTTTTTCAATTCATCATCTACCATGGCGCTTCCACCGTATTTCACAACGATAATTTTACGGTTAAAACGCTGAATATAGGGAAGTGCTTCGACGAGCACCTGTGCTTTTTCCATAATTTCTTTCATGTTTGATTCTTCCATCTCAATCCCATCCTTCAACTTATTATATCTACACTTAACTATGAGCGATAATCTGCATTAATCTTGATATAATCGCAAGTCAAGTCACAGCCCCATGCAGTGGCCGATGCATCACCCAGCTTCAAATCAGCGATAGCCGTTACCTCCGGCTCTGACAAAATGCGGGTAGCTTCCTCCTCAGAATAATCCACTGCAACGCCATTCTGAATAATGGTAATCCTGCCGGCCGCACTTTCAAAATAAAGATCCACCTTTTCCGGTTCAAACTGCGCACCGGAATATCCCATAGCGCACAGAATTCGTCCCCAGTTGGCATCGTGTCCGTAGATGGCTGCCTTGGTCAGATTCGAGGTAACCACTGACTTGCTCAAAACTTTTGCCTGCTCTTTACTCTCTGCATGAATGACTTTCACCTCAAACAGAGCGGTACATCCCTCTCCATCACCGGCCATCATCTTGGCCAGTGTTTCATTTACCACATACAATGCTTCCTTAAAGGTATCGTAATCTGCATTCTTCTCTGTAATCTCCGGATTTTCTGCCATTCCATTGGACAGCAGCAGGCAGGTGTCATTGGTGGAAGTATCCCCGTCTACAGAAATCATATTGTAAGTGTCCTGCACCGTATCGCTTAAAGCTTCCTGCAGCATCTCCTTTGAGATGGCTGCATCCGTGGTCACAAAACTGAGCATGGTACACATATTCGGATGAATCATTCCGGATCCTTTGCACATACCACCGATGGTCACTTTCTTTCCACCCAGTTCAACCTCCACCGCCACTTCCTTCGGCTTGGTATCCGTGGTCATAATAGCCTGAGCAGCATTATGTCCGCTTTCTAAATCCTCATTTAACTTTGTATACATTGCCTCAATTCCTGCACTCATACGATCCACAGGGAGCTGCATTCCAATCACTCCGGTGGAGGCCACCAGCACTGAATCCGCGGGAATTCCCATCAGTTCTGAAGTCTTGTCAGCTATCTGCTGACAAATGGCGTCTCCCTCCGCTCCGGTACATGCATTGGCAATTCCTGAATTTACGATAACTGCCTGTGCATACGCGCTGTCTGCCACAATTTTCTGATCCCATTTTACCGGAGCTGCCTTAACCAAATTAGTGGTAAAAGTTCCGGCCACATGGCAAGGCTTTTTGCAAAAAATCATTGCCATATCGGTACGGTCCTTATATTTGATTGCTGCTGCTGTGGATGCAGCTGCAAAACCCTTCGCTGCGGTTACGCCGCCTGAAACATTCTTCATATTGATTCCTTCTTCCTTTTTTGTTTGCTCTGTTCAAACGCTCTACGTATGTATTTTATTTTCCGTTATGATGTGCCTTTGCCGGATCCGTCACAAAGTTTGTGAGATTTTCCGGATTCAACGTGCAGTCATAATAATTTAAATCCTCACGGAAAGTCCATCCCATGCTTTGCCAGAAACGGTTTCCCACCTCATTATTTTTAAATGCAATAAGATTTACCTTATTAATATTTTCTGCCCGCAGTTCCTCCATGGCCTTCTCCGCCATAGCCTTTCCAATACCGTGCTTACGGTAACTTTCATCCACGCATACATGATAAAAGCAGGCCCGTCTGCCGTCGTGTCCGCAAAGAATTGCACCCACGATATTTTCTCCCACGCAAGCCACGATGCTGGTGGTGGGATTCCGTCGGATAAAACGCTCCACACCTTCCCGTGAGTCATCGATACTTCGGATTCCGAAGCCCTTGATGCTCATCCACAGTGCGTGCACGCGGTCATAGTCTTCCATTGTCATACGCCGCAACGTATATATTTCATTTTGCATGGTTGCCTCCTACGGGAACATGGGAACCAGTTCCAAGCCTTCCTGCTCCGGGAAGCCAAACAACAGATTCATGTTTTGTACGGCCTGGCCGGCGGCTCCCTTCACCAGATTGTCCAATGCTCCCATCATAACAATCCGTCCGGTCCGTTCATCAATCACAAAATTCACATCCACATAGTTGCTGCCTTCCACCCACTTGGTTTCCGGACATACCCCTTCCTCCAGTACACGGACAAAGGTTTCTTTCTCATAGTACTCGTTATATGCAGCCCGGATTTCTTCTTTGGTGGGATAGGTTCCATCCTCTTTTTTCACCAAAGAGGCATACTCAGTAGCCAGAATTCCACGATTCATCGGAACAAGATGCGGCGTAAAGGATATGGTAATCTTTTTTCCCGCAGCATATCCCAACTGTTCCTCAATCTCAGGTGTGTGTCTGTGGGTAGCCACACCATAAGCCTTCATATTCTCATTCACTTCACAAAACAGGTTATTGACCTTTGCCCCACGACCCGCACCGGAAGTCCCGCTCTTTGCGTCAATAATCAGGGTATCCGGATCAATGATCCCCTCTTTTACCAGCGGATAAGCTGTAAGAATGGAACAGGTCGTATAACATCCCGGATTTGCCACCAGTCTGGCTCCCTTTACCTGCTCACGGTTAATCTCACAAAGCCCGTACACAGCCTCAGGAATGAACTGGGGACTCTTGTGCTCAATCTTATACCATTTTTCGTATGTATCCACATCCTTGATACGGTAATCCGCTGACAAATCTACGATTTTCGTATTTGCCAGGATCTCCTCGGTAAGAATTCCGCCCAGATATCCCTGAGGTGTTGCGGTAAAAATAACATCCACCTGTCTGGCCAGTTCCTCAATATTATCATCCAGGCAGGTGTCTTCCACCAGCCGGAACATATTCTGATATACCTGTGCATATTTCTGATCGATATAGCTTCTGGAGCCATACCACTTAATCTCAACCTCTCTGTGTCTCAACAGAATACGGACCAGTTCCGCCCCCGCATAACCTGTCGCGCCGATAATTCCCGCCTTAATCATAATGTTCACTTCTTTCTCTCTTCATTATCCGATAGCTTTATGCGCATGCATCGCCCGCATACGCAAACACGCTTTACCTGCATAATTATACATTCACTCTGTTTGATTTGCAAGTATATTTTTCACAAATCTTCCTATTAAAATAATCAAGTTTTTTCATAAATGTTCCCGCAATTTTTCCTTTTTTGCATTTTATGCATTTTTATAAATAATTTTTGCATATTTTTTCACTTGCACATTCCATGGTTTTGTTGTATATTATCCTTAATGGTGCCTCGGGCACGCACATATGACATGATACATAGAAAGGAATAAAAACATGAAAGAAAAAGTTGTTTTGGCTTACTCAGGCGGTCTGGATACCACTGCCATCATCCCTTGGTTAAAAGAAAACTATGATTACGAAGTAATCTGCTGCTGCATTGATTGCGGACAGGGTGAGGAACTGGATGGTCTGGAGGAACGTGCAAAATTATCCGGTGCCAGCAAGTTATACATCGAGGACATTACCGATGAATTCTGCGAAGACTTTATTATTCCCTGCGTACAGGCAAATGCTGTATATGAGAACGCATACTTATTAGGTACTTCCATGGCCCGTCCGGGTATCGCAAAGAAACTGGTGGAAGTTGCCCGCAAGGAAAATGCGGTTGCCATCTGCCATGGCGCTACCGGAAAAGGAAACGATCAGATCCGTTTTGAGCTTGGAATCAAGGCACTGGCTCCTGACATCAAAGTGATTGCTCCCTGGCGCAATGACAAGTGGAAAATGGACTCCCGTGAAGCTGAGATCGAATACTGTAAGGCACACGGCATTGATCTTCCTTTTTCTACTGATCAGAGCTACAGCCGTGACCGTAATTTATGGCATATCAGCCATGAAGGTCTTGAGTTGGAAGATCCTGCCAACGAACCTAACTATGACCATCTTCTGGTATTGGGTGTTTCTCCTGAGAAGGCTCCCGATGAGGCAGAATACGTAACCATGACCTTTGAGAAGGGTGTTCCAAAATCTGTCAACGGAAAAGAGATGAAGGTATCCGACATCATCCGTGAGCTGAACCGGCTGGGTGGCAAACACGGAGTCGGCATTGTTGATATCGTAGAAAACCGTGTGGTAGGTATGAAATCACGTGGTGTCTATGAGACTCCCGGCGGCACCATCCTTCTGGCTGCACATCAACAGTTGGAGGAACTGGTATTAGACCGTGCAACCATGGAAGTAAAAAAGGATATGGGAAACAAACTGGCTCAGGTTGTATACGAGGGCAAGTGGTTTACCCCGCTGCGTGAGGCAATTCAGGCATTCGTTACTTCTACCCAGGAGTATGTAACCGGCGAAGTGAAGTTCAAGCTTTACAAGGGCAACATTATCAAGGCCGGCACCACATCCCCCTACTCTCTCTACAGCGAGTCACTGGCCAGTTTCACCACCGGTGATCTGTATGACCATCACGATGCAGAAGGATTCATCACTCTGTTTGGTCTGCCGTTAAAGGTAAGAGCTATGAAAATGCAGGAGTTGAATCTGAACAAATAAATCATTTGTTCAAAGAATATATTACAATAGATTTGCCTATTCCATTGCAGACGCACTCATTAAGTACCGACGTTCCTCTACGGTCTGCAGCAAGAATAGGCAAATTTATTTTTTACAAAACTTTGAAATATAAAAAGTACTATTTTCTATTTTCCCCAAAAACACTCACATAAATATTTCCCTTAAGCAGGCAATTCCCCGGCTCATTTCTTCTTCACTTAGATTTCCATATCCCAGAAGAATCGTTGGATAAGGACGTTTTTCCGCCGGACCGATCCGGTATTCCGACAATCCATGAATCTCCACCCCAGACTCCCATGCCCGCCGGCACAGAGTTTCCTCGCTTTCATGACTGTACACATCCACCAAAACATGCAAACCGGCATTATCACCATAGATGGCATGGACCCAGGTTTCCTCCTTCAAAATTGCCAGCAACACATCATGTTTCTGTTTGTAGTTATTACGCATCCGGTTCAGATGCCGTTCAAAATGCCCTTCTTCCATAAACCGGAACAATACCTCCTGGCTAAACCTGGATACCGTGCAGGCGTAAAACCCACAGCGCTTCTCATACTGTTCCATCAGGCGCTCCGGTAAAACCATAAAGCTGATACGTAAAGAAGAAGAGATGCTTTTCGAAAAAGTTCCAATATAAATCACATGCTGCCCCTGGTCATTTCCCCACAAGGCAGGAATAGGCTTGCCCTTATAACGAAACTCACTGTCATGATCATCTTCTATCACATACCGATCTTCCGCCTCCGAAGCCCATTTTATCAGTTCCAGTCTCCGTTTCAGCGGCATAACCGTCCCCAGCGGGAACTGGTGCACCGGCATCACATAGACAACATCCGCTTTGCTCCCCCGCACGTCCTCCATGCAGATGCCATCCGCCTCCGTGCGCGCCGTTGCAATGGAATAACCCATGTTGCAAAAAGTTTTATAAGCATTCACATAGGAATATTGCTCCATCAACACACATTTGCCATGTCCCAGGATCTGGGACAAAAGCATCAGCAGATACTCGTTTCCTGCGCCTACAATGATCTGGTCCTCACAGCATTCCACCCCTCTTGCCTGATAGAGATAACGGCTGATCTGCCGCCTTAAATTTTCCTGTCCCTTGGAGTCACCGGACATTAATAATTCCGGCTGCTCCCCCGGCGAAACGTTTTTATTTACCCGATACCATGCATCACAGGGAAAACTGCGCTGATCGATCTCATAGGGCGAGAACCTGATTTCTGCCTCCCGGATGGTGCTTTTCGTCATGGGGGAATGTTCCCGTTTTTCTTCATTCTGCTGCATCTGATACAGATCACTGATATCACACACATAGCATCCGGATCCCTGCCGGGGTATGATATATCCCTCTGCAGTCAGCTGATCATATGCCAGTTCCACCGTACTCCTGCTAATCCCCAGATACTTTGCCAAAAAACGAGTAGACGGTAATTTTTCCCCTGGGGAAATCTTACCGTCTGCAATATCTCTTCGAACAGAATCATAGATCTGCTCATATAATGCCTTGTCGGAATCCGGCTGCAAATCAATCCATAATTCTTTCATATATGCTCCCAAACTATCTTTGCGTAAAAATCTTATCCGTCACAATCATTTCTTTTTCAATTCCGCAATGATATTACTCTTCAATTCCAATGCCATATCCTTTACCTTGTGGTTGGCTGTGGAAGAAGTCAATACCCGTGACAGACACTTAGATGCCACATCATATTTTTTAAAATGAAAAGACATGGCTGACAGCAGGTAGTCCATAGTGTTTTGATCCATGCCACAGATGGGATAGGACTCGGATGCAACAGCTTTCACCAACCCCTCATAGGCTTCCTTGTAAAAAGCCTCCTCCTCCTGTACACAGGTCTGATACTCCGGATGATCCTGCCCCAACTCTTCGGACTTTCCGCGAAGCAGCCAGGAAATAATCAGGCAGTTATAGGCCTTTTCGCTGGTACGTGCCCGCTTTGCCACAGCATTGAACAGGGAAAGCTTGTGTTTTTCAATAGCCTCATCATAAGAGCAAACCCGAATCCCCGAAGTCAGCATGGTAGGCTGAAAATTGTCGCACACCTGCTCCCGGATAAGCTTGATCTGCCCGGTGGTAATATGGTCAAAATAACGGTTTAATGCAGCATAACCACAATGTGGGCAGGCTGACATATCATATTTCAGTCCATCAATATACTGTTGTCTGGGACGCAGATCCCAATCTGACTCCATACGCTTGGCTTTTCCGGTCTTCATGGCAATGCATTTAAAGGTTTTATCACACACCGGACAGCGAACCGTCTTCTCCAGAAGGAAATCCTCCTCCTTCGGCTCACTTGCCTTGGCAATCAGCTTCTGTTCTTCTTCCTTCTCTGCCTGCCGCTCTTCATCATACAACCCAACATCCCGGGAAGCCTTAATTCCAAACTTCTCGAGTCCATCAAATAAATTCATCCTTCTCCTCCAATTCCTTTGAAAGGTTCTATTGCTGTGTCGGCAATTTATAAGAACTCTTCAGTGATACGATCCGATTGAATACCAGAGCCCCCTCTTTGGAATCCTTCGCATCCACACAGAAAAATCCCTGCCGCACAAACTGAAAACTGTCATACCCCTTTGCATCTGCCAGACTTGGCTCCACATAGCAGTCCTTCAATATGGTAAGGGAGTTTGGATTTAAGTTGAGACTTCCGTCCTCGTTGTATACCCCCAGTTCCTCATCCACAATATTCTCATAGAGGCGCACTTCTGCCTTAACTGCTGTGGGCGCTGCCACCCAGTGAATGGTACCCTTTACCTTGCGGCCGTCCGGACTGTTTCCTCCCCGGGACTCCGGATCATAGGTACAGTGAATCTCTGTCACGTTTCCGTTTTCATCCTTTACAAAGCTCTCACATTTCACGAAGTATGCGTTCATCAGGCGTACTTCGTTGCCGGGGAACATACGGAAATACTTTTTCGGTGGAACCTCCATAAAATCCTCGCGGTCAATGTAAAGTTCTCTGGCAAAAGGAACCTTGCGGCTGCCCAATGCCTCATTCTCCATATTGTTCACCACATCCAGGTATTCCACCTGTCCTTCCGGATAGTTGTCAATGATTACCTTGACGGGATCTAACACAGCCATCACACGGGATCTCTTTAACTTCAGATCCTCACGGATACAATATTCTAACATGGCATAGTCCACAGAGCTGTTTGCCTTTGACACACCGCAGAGATCCACAAACATTTTAATAGACTCCGGTGTGAAGCCACGGCGACGGAGAGCTGCAATGGAAACCAGTCTGGGATCATCCCAGCCGTCCACAATTTTTTCCTCCACCAGCTTTTTGATATAACGCTTTCCGGTGACCACATTGGTGAGATACAGCTTTGCGAACTCAATCTGCTTCGGCGGATTCTCATACTCCAATTCACGAACTACCCAGTCATAAAGAGGTCTGTGATCCTCAAACTCCAGGGTACAGATGGAATGCGTGATTCCCTCAATGGCATCCTCAATGGGATGTGCAAAATCATACATAGGATAAATGCACCACTTATCCCCGGTATTCTGATGCGTCATATGCGCCACGCGATAGATGACCGGATCACGCATATTCATATTTGGAGACGCCATATCAATACGGGCACGCAATACCTTTTCTCCGTCTGCATACTTGCCGTTTTTCATATCTTCAAACAGGGCCAGATTCTCCTCCACTGTACGATTCACAGAAGGGTCCTCCTTGCCGGGCTCCGTCAGAGTTCCCCGATATTCCCGCATCTGCTCCGCAGTCAGATCTGAAACATAAGCCTTGCCCTTTTTGATGAGCTTCACAGCCGCTTCATACATCTGGTCAAAATAGTCGGATGCAAAAAACAGCCGATCCTGCCAATCCGCACCCAGCCACTGAATATCTTCCTTGATGGACTCCACAAACTCACTCTTTTCCTTGGTGGGGTTTGTATCGTCAAAACGCATATTAAAAAGTCCGTTATACTCCTGTGCCAGGCCATAATTCAAAAGAATGGACTTGGCATGTCCGATATGCAGGTAACCATTAGGCTCCGGCGGAAATCTGGTATGAACGGTCTTACAATGTCCTTCTGCTAAATCCTTTTCGATGATCTGCTCAATAAAATTTTTGGAGACAGTCTCGTTTTCCATGTTGTCTTCCTCCTCAGATTAATATGTATCGGCAGGAATCATTACAAAACATGAACATCGTTCATGCTGATTCCTCCCTTCCCTAGTATACATACCCTAATATTATACATTTATAACCACTGCAAATCAACTTCTTTTTATATGCTGATGGGTAAACAAATGCTCCTGGCAATACTCATAATTTCCCTCACATTTAGAGCAGAAACGGAAACTGAGTGTGGGGTCATCCAGCTCGGTACGTCCGCAGATGGCACACTTGTGTTTGTAGACTGCTCCGCGGTTTTTCGGTTCCTGCATGGCAGACCGGAACTTCTGTTTTCTGTGGATCTCCTTGGGAGAAACACGCCGATAATCTCTGGTGGACAAAAAGAAGATCAGGAAGTTCAACAGTGACATGATGATTGCCATTCTGCCGGACCAATCCGCCTGGATGCATTGATACACAATCAATACCGCATAGATGGCAGCCATCCATTTCATCTTTACCGGAATGATAAACATCAGCAGAATTTCCATATTCGGATACATAACTGCAAAAGCCAGGAATATAGATAAATTGATATAGCCTGTATTGAATCCCGCACTATAGAGCAGCGAATACATGGCCGCAACACTGCTTCCGTACATAAAATACTGCACGGCATAAATCAGGAATGCACCGATGATGGTAAAAATCATGCCACCGAAAATATACACATTAAAACGGAATGTCCCCCAGGTACGTTCCAAAGCGGTGCCCAGCTGATAATAGAACAAAGACATGATCAAAAGTGAAAAAATATTGGAGCTGTTGGGAACTAAGATCCATGTCACCAGTCTCCACACCTGTCCATGAAGGATATGGTAGGGACTCAAAGTCAGATATGCCAAAAATCCTCCATTAAAACAGTACAGAAGAAAGCCAACGCAATATGCCACAATAAGCCCAATCATGAGATTCGGAATTGCAAACCGGCCAAATTTTCGCTCTAATTTATTTAAATAATTCATTGTTTTACCATCCTTTTTACATATTGCCCACAGCGGGGTATAAAATGCAAAACATTTTCTCTCAATTATAGTGACAAACCCAAGTCTTTGTCAACGTAGGACGTGCACTTTAGAAAAACTTTAGAATTTGGCAGAAAAAATGAATTGTATTTTGTCATGTCCTGTCGTATAATGACCTTGTTTTGGAATTTGACAGTACATAATAATAAGAAGAAACTTACAAGCTAAAGGTGGATTAATATTATGAACAACAACCAGTTACATAAGTTGGGAGTGGACATCGGCTCCACAACCGTAAAAATCGCAATCTTAGACGGAAACAATAAGCTCCTGTTTTCTGATTATGAGCGCCATTTTGCCAATATCAGGGAGACCCTCACAGATCTTTTAAAAAAGGCATACGATAAGCTCGGCGATATTAAAATTGCGCCTATGATTACCGGATCCGGCGGATTGACCCTGGCAAAGCATCTTGGTATTCCTTTTGTGCAGGAAGTCATTTCTGTGTCTACTGCACTGCAGGACTATGCCCCCCAGACCGACGTGGCCATCGAACTGGGTGGCGAGGACGCCAAGATCATTTACTTTGAAGGCGGTAACGTGGAGCAGCGTATGAATGGAATCTGTGCCGGTGGTACCGGTTCCTTCATCGACCAGATGGCATCCCTGATCCAGACCGATGCATCCGGTTTAAATGAATATGCAAAAAATTATCAGGCTATTTACCCCATTGCTGCCCGCTGTGGTGTGTTTGCCAAAACAGATATCCAGCCTCTGATCAACGAAGGTGCCACCAGAGAGGACCTGGCGGCTTCCATTTTCCAGGCAGTGGTAAATCAGACCATCAGTGGTCTGGCATGTGGTAAGCCTATCCGCGGTCACGTGGCATTCCTGGGCGGACCCCTGCACTTTTTATCCGAGCTGAAGGCAGCATTCATCCGCACATTAAAGTTAGACGATGAACATATTATTGCTCCGGATCACTCACATCTTTTTGCCGCCATCGGTTCTGCTTTAAATTATAAGGAGGACGTGACCTACGATCTTTCTGAGGTTTTAGATAAACTTTCCTCCGACTTCAAGCTGGAATTCGAGGTGGCTCGTATGGAGCCCCTGTTTAATTCCCAGCAGGACTATAACGAGTTCTGCAAACGTCACAACGGGCACAGTGTAAAAACTGCTGATTTAAAGAATTACCATGGCGATTGTTATTTAGGAATCGATGCCGGCTCCACCACTACCAAGATTGCTTTGGTAGACGAGGACGGATCCCTGCTTTACTCTTTCTACAGCAACAATAACGGCAGTCCCCTGTCCACCGCTATTGGAGCAATTCAGGAAATCTACCGCCAGCTGCCAAAGGACGCCCATATCGTACACTCCTGCTCCACCGGATACGGCGAAGCTTTATTAAAGGCTGCCCTGCAGTTGGATGAAGGAGAAGTAGAGACTGTTGCACACTACTATGCAGCTGCATTTTTCAATCCTGAGGTGGACTGTATCTTAGACATCGGCGGCCAGGACATGAAATGTATCAAGATTAAAAACCAGACTGTGGACAGCGTGCAGTTAAACGAGGCATGTTCTTCCGGTTGTGGTTCCTTCATCGAAACCTTTGCCAAATCCTTGAACTACTCTGTGCAGGATTTTGCAAGGGAAGCTCTTTTTGCGAAGCATCCCATCGATTTAGGAACCCGGTGTACCGTATTTATGAACTCCAAAGTAAAACAGGCTCAGAAGGAAGGCGCTTCCGTGGCAGACATCTCCGCCGGACTGGCATACTCTGTCATTAAAAATGCGCTCTTTAAGGTTATTAAGCTTTCCGATGCCAAGGATCTGGGTGAGCATGTGGTGGTACAGGGTGGAACTTTCTACAACGATGCCGTACTGCGAAGCTTTGAAAAGATCTCCGGCTGTGAGGCCGTTCGTCCTGATATTGCCGGAATCATGGGTGCCTTCGGTGCCGCATTGATTGCCAGAGAGCGTCATACTGCCGGTTATAAGACAACCATGCTCTCCATCGAAGAGATCAATGAGCTGACCTTTGATACCAAGCTGACCCGTTGCCAGGGCTGTACCAACCACTGTCTTCTGACCATCAACCGTTTCTCCGGAAACCGTTCCTACATCACCGGAAACCGCTGCGAACGGGGGCTGGGCAAGGAGAAAAATAAGGAGCAGATTCCCAATCTGTTTGAATATAAGAATCATCGGCTTTTTGACTACGAACCTCTGTCCGAAGAGGAAGCAGTCCGCGGAACCGTAGGTATTCCCAGAGTGTTGAATCTCTACGAGAACTACCCCTTCTGGGCAACCTTTTTCCGGGCTTTAAAATTCCGGGTCGTTCTGTCCCCCCAGTCCACCCGTAAAATTTACGAAATGGGAATCGACTCCATCCCCAGTGAGTCCGAATGTTACCCAGCCAAGCTGGCACACGGACATGTGGCATGGTTAATTCAGCAAAAGGTAGACTTTATTTTCTACCCCTGTATTCCCTATGAGCGCAACGAGTTCCCGGGCTCCAACAATCACTACAACTGCCCAATCGTAACTTCGTATGCAGAAAATATTAAAAACAACGTGGATGAGATTACCTCCGGACAGATGCGGTTTGTAAATCCGTTTTTAGCTCTCACCAGCTTAGAAACCGCCACCAACGAATTGGTAAAGATTTTCAAAGAAGAATTCGATATCCCTGCCCAGGAAGTAACTGACGCAGCAAAGCTGGCCTGGGAAGAAATGGCCAGAGAACGGGAAGACATAAAGCGCAAGGGTGAGGAAACCCTGCAGTATATGAAGGAAACCGGACGCCGGGGAATTGTACTGGCAGGCCGTCCGTACCATGTGGATCCGGAAATCAATCACGGTATCCCGGAACTGATTAATTCCTACGGTCTGGCAGTTCTCACCGAGGACTCCGTAGCCCACTTAAAGGACGTGGAGCGGCCTTTGATTGTCAGCGATCAGTGGATGTATCACTCCCGCCTTTACGCCTCAGCAAACTTTGTAAAGACTCAGGATAATCTGGATCTGATCCAGCTGAATTCCTTTGGTTGCGGACTGGATGCCGTCACCACAGACGGTGTCAACGATATTCTGACACAATCAGGCAAAATATATACCTGTCTGAAAATTGACGAGGTAAATAACTTGGGTGCTGCCCGCATTCGTATTCGTTCCCTGCTGGCTGCCCTCCGTGTAAAGGAAAAAAGACAGGAGAAGCGAGACATTGTTTCTTCTGCTTACCACCGCAAAATTTTTACCGAAGATATGCGGAAGAATTACACCATCCTCTGCCCTCAGATGTCGCCCATTCATTTTGAGCTGATTGAGCCGGCATTCCGGGCTGCCGGATACAACATTGTTGTGCTTGACAATGACAATCGCTCCTCTGTGGATGTGGGATTAAAGTATGTAAACAATGATGCCTGCTATCCGTCTCTGATGGTGGTAGGACAGATTATGAGTGCAGTACAGTCCGGCAAATACGATATGACAAAAACAGCCGTCATCATTTCCCAGACAGGAGGCGGATGCCGTGCCACCAATTACATCGGCTTTATCCGCCGCGCCCTGGAAAAGGCCGGCTATCCGGATGTACCTGTTATCTCCGTAAACTTAAGTAAGCTTGAAAAAAACCCGGGATTTAAGTTGTCCCTGCCCCTGATTCAGAAGGGACTTTATGCCTTGGAATTCGGTGACATCTTTATGCGCTGCGTTTATCACATGCGCCCTTATGAAAAGGTAAAAGGTTCCACCGATGCCCTGCATCAGAAGTGGAAAGAGAAAGTGATCGAATTTGTTTCCAAGGACGGCATTGTTTCCCATCGGACATTCAAGAAATACTGCCGCCAGATTATTCGGGACTTTGATGCCATCGAGATTGATGAGAATCTGAGAAAGCCGCGGGTAGGTGTGGTAGGTGAGATTCTGGTTAAATTCCTGCCGGCCGCCAACAATTATCTGGTGGAGCTTCTGGAGTCCGAAGGAGCTGAAGCTGTAGTTCCGGATCTGACGGATTTCCTGCTGTATTGTTTCTACAATCAGAACTTTAAAGCGGATCATCTTGGTATGAGCAAAAAATCCGCCCGGATCAGCAACCTGGGAATCCACTTCTTCGAGTGGCTGCGCAGCGCCGCAAGGGATGAGCTGGAAAAGAGTAAACATTTCCACGCTCCGGCGCACATCAGTGAACTGGCTAAATATGCCGACGAAATCGTATCCTTGGGTAATCAGACCGGCGAGGGATGGTTCCTGACCGGCGAAATGCTGGAACTGATTCACTCCGGCACCAACAATATCGTATGTACCCAGCCTTTTGCCTGCCTGCCCAATCACATTGTAGGAAAAGGTGTTATCAAAAAACTTCGTCACCAGTATCCGCTGTCCAACATTGTGGCCATCGACTATGATCCCGGTGCCAGCGAGGTGAACCAGTTGAACCGAATCAAACTGATGCTTTCCACCGCCAATAAGAATCTGGCAAAGGAAGCCGCTAATCAGTAAAAAAACATTCCTTCGATAAAGGAAACACCAAGGTAAAAAATGAAACAGAGATTATGATTGCACAAAGCTTTCATAATCTCTGTTTTTTGTCCTGTGTCTATTCTCAGCGGCATTTACTTTTTAATTTTTTTCCATGCCTCCATCAGCGCAATGCCTGTCATTCCCAGAACACTTTCTATGCCTTTCCATGGTGTCTCATCTCCTGTTTTCGGCACAGAAGATGTGGCTGCCACTATTCCGGAGTTCTGTTTTACAGTGTATGTGGCTGTCTTTACCGCACTTTGCTGCACAGGGTCGGTAGCGGAAGCCTGCACGGTAGTGGAAGCTGGCGGAATCAACTGTTGACTGACACCTTTCACCTGTTCATCCGGCTTTTCAATAATCACAATTGCCGGATTGTTGCTAATCTGTGGCGCGGTCGGAACATCCACATTTACATCTACATTCACATCCACCGGAACATTCACCGGAACATTTACCGGAACATTTACCGGAACATTTACATCCACCGGAACATTCACATCCACCGGAGCATTCACATCCACATTCACATCCACATTCACATCTGAATCAACATTTGCATCTGCATTGGAATCGGAATCAGAATCTGCATCCACATCCGTATCCACATCCACATCCGCATCGGCATCTGCATCGGCATCCGCATCTGCGTCTGCATCAACGTCTGTGTCGACATCGGTGTCTGTGTCTACGTCCGTATCACCTGAGGGGTTTACCGGGTCGTCCGGACTATCTGGCTCTTCCGAGTCGTCCGGACTATCTGGCTCTTCCGGGTCTTCCGGACTATCTGACTCTCCCGGTTCATCCGGGTCTATGATTGGCTGAGAAGGATCTTCAGGAATTGCAGTACCGATTTCATGGATAATTCCATCCACATGCCAACTGTCAGATTCCAGTTTCACCACATACCAGATAATGTCGTATTCCTCTGAGGAATAGGTTTTTCCATCGATCACAAACTGTTCAATGGACGGAGCACTCTCAATATTATCTTCAATTACCTTCAGATAGTTCTCATCTGTGGTTTTGTTGATCAATCGCTTCTCGTGCAGTATTCCACTAAATCCTCCCACATAATGGGACGAATCATAGTGTGTAGTACCGTCCTCCTCCTGTTCTACATTATCAATTCGTATATAAAATGTGACACCCAATGTCTGCGGGTCTGTTGTCTGCTGTTCTTCTCCCTGGTAGTTTCCCGTCCAGTCCTTACCGATTTTTCCACTCTCTGTCGGTCTGTTTTTCATTACTTCACAGTTATCCTTGGCAAATACTGTACTGAAAGGAACCGTCAGGCTTGTTGTTACGGCGATAGCCCCTGCCAGCAAAGTATGAATGATTCGTCTCATGTTCTTCGAATATTTTTTCATTTTCCTCATAATATCCTCTTTCATTTTCTTGAAATTGTATGTGAATTCACGTTGTACTATTCTTTTCATGCCTGTACTTTTTTATACATATTTCTGGAAAATAAAATTTTCTACCTGTGCCATTCCATAACAATATATTTAGCCAAGTAAATTTTCCTGTTTTGCAAATTGGGGGTTGTCGGCAAAATGTTTTTGCTGGTAGTTAGTATCGAATGTAGGATACGGGGTAAATCAGAAAATATAAAATATCCCCGTAAAATTAAGCCACCGTTTACGGGGATAAATGTGAAATGTGGGATATCCCCGTAAAAATGTGCCGCGGCTTACGGGGAAAACCAAGAAATTTAAAGTGTCCCCGTAAAGATGAACAGAAGTTTACGGGGAAAATCAGGAAATTTAAAATATTCCCGTATAGATGAACAGAAGTTTACGGGGAAAACCAGGAAATTTAAAGTATCCCCGTAAAGAAGAAATATAGCATACGGGGAAAAACAGAAAAACCGGGATATCCCCGTAAAATTAAGCTGCACCTTGGGGAATCTCCTATAACCAAAATTTGCCCCCCAACAATTCTCAGCACCACGCTCGACAAACCCCAATTTAGATTTCTACACCCTCAATTTCATAAAGCCTTGAACTGGATACAATTACGGCCCACAATTCTCCAAACAAAATGTACCGACCTTCAAAAAATAGATTTTATAATCTACAATTGAAAATCGGTACATGTAATATCTCATATTTAAATTACATTTGATTCAGAACTGATATAGCAAAATCACTTCTATTCACAAACTGATATTGCAAATTCGCATCAACCCGGAACTGATCTATTATTTTGTCAAAAGCATCATAATCTGGTTGCTGCGGGCAATGAACTTACTCATGGCATCCACAGACAAAGGCTGGTTGGAAAGTACAGCCAGGTCGTAGAGCTGCTGACAAAACATAGGTACATGCTCAGAATCCTTGTTATTCAGGATATACTGAACCAGCTCGTTGTTGGCATTTAAGGTAAGTGTCTGATCTGCCGCAAACATGGACATATCCATACCACCCATGCCGTTCATGGCATACATCTTCATCATATCCTGCATACGTCTGCCTTCCTCAGATAACGTGAGCACGGAGGCAATCTCTGTATTTTTCAGCTTCTCAACCTTGATTGTGAGCTTATCCTTGTTCAAATTCTTCTTAAACAGCTCTGTCAGCGCATCTGTGCTCTCCTTCAGTTCCTCATCGGAAGCATCCTCCTTTAAGGATTCTGTCACATCTGCATCGATTCGCATAAACTTAAACTTCTCATTGCGCTGCTCCAACTGGGAGATAAAGGAGGTATCAATATTGTGGTTTAAGATCACGGCATCCATGCCCTGCTCCTTAAACATATTGATGTACTGTCCCTGTTGTACCACATCCGTTACATAGTAGATGATCTTCTTCTCTTCCGGCTTCTCCTCATCCGAATCGTCAGCGCTTTCTGCCGTCTCAGCGTTCTCTGTTGTCTCTGTACTTGTCTTAGCATCAGAGCCATCTGCGGCTGCTTCCTTATCGTCCTTTGCCTCTTCTGCACCGTTCTCAGCAGTTTCCGTCTCAGCTTCCTCATCCTTCTTCAGCAGCTCCGGAAGTGTAATATACTTGTCATCCAGATTCTTAAACAGGATATAGTCATTCATCTTGTCACAGAACTTGGTGTCCTTTAAGCAGCCAAACTTGATAAACGGGCTGATATCGTCCCAGTATTTCTCGTAGCTTTCCTTCTCGGTCTTGCACATGCCGGCCAGCTTATCTGCCACCTTTTTGCTGATGTAGTCTGCAATCTTTTTCACGAATCCGTCATTCTGCAGTGCGCTTCTGGAAACATTTAACGGCAGATCCGGACAATCAATAACACCCTTCAACAGCATCAAAAATTCCGGAATTACTTCCTTAATATTGTCTGCAATAAACACCTGATTATTGTAAAGCTTAATGGTACCCTCGATGGAATCGTACTCCGTATTGATCTTCGGGAAGTACAGGATACCCTTTAAATTAAACGGATAATCCATGTTCAGATGAATCCAGAACAAAGGCTCTTTGTAATCCATAAATACCTTGCGGTAAAATGCTCTGTATTCCTCCTCGGTGCAGTCTGCCGGGTTCTTAGCCCACAGCGGATTCGTATCATTTAATGGAACCGGACGTTTCAGAATCTTCAGCTTCTCTGTACGGGGTGAAACCTCCACGATTTCCTTTTCACCATTCTCATTTTCCTTTTCCTCGGTTTTTGCTTCCTCAACGATGGTCTCGATAACGGTATCCGTATCCAGCTTATCCTCCGGGGAAATGGTCTCATACTCCGGCTCTGCATCTGCCTTGGTCAGATAAATGGGTGTGGGCATGAAGGAGCAGTATTTTTCAATAACCTCTCTTGCACGATACTCATTGGCAAATTCCAAAGCATCCTCGTTCAAAAACAGAGTAATGGTGGTTCCCACGGTATCCTTTTCTCCGGTGGACATATCATACTCGGTACCACCGTCACACTCCCAATGAACCGGTGTGGAACCTTCCTTATAGGACAAAGTATCGATATGCACCTCATCTGCTACCATAAATGCAGAATAAAAACCTAATCCAAAATGACCGATAATCTGATCCTCACTGGCCTTGTCCTTATACTTCTCCAGAAAATCCGTAGCTCCGGAAAATGCAATCTGATTGATGTACTCCTCTACCTCATCGGCAGTCATACCCAGACCATTATCTGTAAAAGTCAATGTCTTCTCGTTGGGATTGACTGTCACATGAATCTCTGGCTTATAGTCTGCGGGGAGCTGATACTCTCCCATCATATCCAGTTTTTTCAGTTTTGTGATGGCATCACATCCATTGGAGATTAACTCACGGTAAAAGATATCGTGATCCGAATACATCCATTTCTTTATGATAGGAAAAATATTGTCACTGCTGATTGAAAGACTACCATGTTTGTTACTCATAGTAAACACTCCTTTTCTTGTATATTGTGAAGGACTTCCACGCCCTGCATCCCGTCTGAACGTCTTGTCTTCAGACTCTCTATGAAAGATAGTAATCATTTTCCAACAAAAAGTCAATAAAAAATTAGCACTCTTTTAAAGCGAGTGCTAATAATCATTGAAAATATGGGGATTACGGGATTTCTAAAATTTTTATAAACTGTTTTCACTTCTCGGAAAAGGTTGTCTCATTTTTATGGAAAATACTTTTCATAGACATCAAAAAAGTTATCCGTGGTGATACTGCCATCCGTCAAAAGAGTGATATCCTCCCACGCACTTTCATTGATATAGGAGTCTGTAGTTTCCATTAACGTGGCATATTTTTCCTCAAAGGAAGCCTCCTCCCGTTTCTTGATAATTATCTGTTTATTCTCATCTGTAAGCTCCTGATTAAACTTATTGATGCACTTAATAAAATAATATCCGTCCTCTGTAGAGATGCAGGGCGACACTTCTCCATCTTCCATGGAAAACGCCACTTCCTCCACCTCTGCGGGCATATCCCCTCTGCCAAAGGTGACATCGATCTCAGCCGCTTCATTATAGGACTTGGCCACAGTTTCGAAATCTGCTCCCGCAGACAGCTTACTCTGAACCTCAGCTGCCGTGGTACGACTCGTGACAAAAATCTGCTGCACTTCCATAATTCGTGCCTCATCGTCACTGACCTCATCGTCAATGCTGGTAACCAGCGTTTCGTAAACTTTATTGGCCAGAGCGTAATCCTCGTACAATCTTTGTATTTCCGTTTCACTGGCATTGATGTACTCCAGCTCTTCCGCCGTCAGGGAATCATAATACTCCCGTGCAGCAGCTTCCACTGAAGCTTTTTCCTCCTCTGTCAGCGTCACCTGCTCCTGATCCGCCAGCTGTCTCATGCAGACAATCCGGGTCATCTGAGACATTGCCACATCTTTCACATAATCCTGCAGATCCTCTGTCTGAAACTGCTGTTCCCACATGTCAATGCCATAGCTTTTCCCATAAAGACTCTGATAATTGCAAAGATAAACCTTCATCTGAGCTACCGTCACCGTCTCTTCCCCGATGCGAAACACTTCCTTAGGGGAAAGTTCTTCCGATAACACTACTTCCGTATTCCCGATACTGCATCCGCTGAGTGCCAGCATCAATACCGCCAGCAATCCTGCAAAAAATTTTTTCGCCATATCTCCACCTGTCATTGTCCAAAGACAATGCCTTTTCTGTGACATACGTTATCGATTCGTTTCTTTTCTATGCTTCCACAACCAAAAATCTGCCGTCCGGCAAAGCAAACACCTCGTCTGCCTCTGTCACTTCCTCATTGCTCATACCACTGATATCCACACCGGCATCCTCCAGATATGCCCGAAGTTCCCGCGCATTCTTGCAGACTACCGCCATACAATCCTGCAGGAACTCATCCGCCTCTTCCAGATTCTCTGCCACCGGCTCATCATATAACTGCGTCTGATGTTCCAAAAAATACTGCAGGCAAATCTTATCGTATTCCATATGCTTCCTCCGTTAAAAATCTCCGTAATTCCTGATACAGCCGCGCCACCGGCAGCCCCACCACATTATTATAATCCCCCGTAATGGATTTTACAAACCTGGCTGCCTGTCCCTGAATCCCGTAACTTCCCGCCTTATCCATAGGTTCTCCACCGGACACATAAGCCTTTATTTCTGCTAAAGTCATGGGATACATCGTCACATCTGTTTTCTCGTGAAAAACCAGTCTCCTGCTCACACCATCTATCCACAGACAAAGTGCAACTCCAGTATAAACCTGATGCTTATGATTCTGCAACTGCTGCAAGGTGGCAATGGCATCCGCCTCATCCTTTGGTTTTCCCAGGATCTGTTTCCCATCTACCACCACGGTGTCCGCACCAATCACCAGCAGCGGTTCTTCCTTTTCTTTCAACAATCTTTCAAAAACCTCAGCTGCCTTCTGAGATGCCAGTTCCTCCACAACTTCTGCCGGTTCTTCTTTACTGATACGTTCCTCACCCTCTGCCGGAATCACCTCATATTCAATGTCCAGCTGGGCCAACAGCTCCCGCCTGCGGGGTGATGCCGATGCCAGTACAATTCTCATTTTACTCTCCTTTTTCTCTTGGAATTTTCAAACTTGATATCTCCCACCTGCCGTTTTGTCTACACCGGTATGGTCTGGTGCAGGCGGAAGGAATAGAGATATTTTTCTTTCACCGGCAGGTGAAAAATCCTCTTCAAGGCCTTTGCATACAGATCCATCTGTTTCCGATACATATTTATCAGTTCCTCCGCCGTATTTACCCGGTCTGTTTTATAATCCAGCAGGATAATATGGTCCTCCTCGATCCAGAACACATCGATAATTCCCTGAATCAGGATCATTCCATCCGAGCCTCGCAGGATTTGTGCCTCTTCTATCTCCTCGGCGTCCGCTTCCGTCAAGCCCATGACAAATGGTTTCTCACGGAACAGATTTCCCTGCTCCGCAGCGGTATGCATGCGGCTCCCCAGTTCACTTTCCAGAAAATCTTTTATGGACGGCCGATGAATCAATGTATTCATTTCTTCTGTTACTTTACCGATTTCTATTAACTCTGTCAACTGCCGGTCAATATCTGCTGCCAGTTCCGATGGCTGCTCCGGCATGGCTGCAAAATCATAGCACTCCAGCACGCGGTGTACTGCAGTTCCCCGCAACGCTCCCTGATTGACTTCCTCCTGTCCCTCCATGAAAGCCGGAACAAAAGTTTTAACCTCCTCCTGCAAAAAATATGGTGTACAGTCCGTATCCTCTTTCTCGATCCGTTCCCGCATGGCGCGATGTTTTAACTCGGAAACGGAGTACTTTGTCACAAGATCCGCTTCCTGCTCATGAGCATAACGAATGGTGAGCCTTTCCCCCCAGGCACTGATTTCTTCCGGGGAAATGCTCAGTGCCTGACGGATGCGAAGTTTCAGTTCTTCCTGGGTCTGGATCTGATCCCGAACTTCCGTACTCACCAGCTGAGCCACCTCAATTTTCTGCACGGGATACCGTTTTCCCAGATTGCAGACAGCCTGCAAAACCAGGGTCAGCTGGTTTCTCGCAGTAACTTTCTGCATAAAGGGTATACGCATCCCCCGGTCATTCTGCATCATACACTGCTCCAAAATCTCATCAATCCCCTTATCACAACCAGTGACGATCAATTTATCTTTGGCCCGGGTAAACGCCACATAGAGTACCCTCAATTCCTCACCCAGACTCTCCAAGGCAATCCGCCTGCCGATAACCCGTTTCGTAAAAGACGGTATTTTCAGCCGGCGTTTCACATCAATCTCATCCAATCCGATTCCCAGATCTGCATGCAGCAAAAGTTTGCTTCGACTGTCCGACATATTGTAATTTTTTCCCATACCACACACAAAACATACCGGAAATTCCAATCCCTTACTTTTATGAATGCTCATGATACTGACGGTATCGTCCTTCTCCGTTGCCAGATCAGCCTCACCAAAATCCAGATCGTATTTTTGAAGTTCGTCTATATAGCGAATAAAATGAAACAGTCCCCGGTAACTGGTTTTTTCATAAGCAATGGCCTTTTCCAAAAGCATATGGAGATTGGCCTGCCGCTGCCTGCCTCCCGGCATTGCGGCAGCATAATCCAGATACCCCGTCACGGAAAACAGTTTCTGCAACAGTTCATGGATAGGCAGTTCGTTGATCTGGCTTCGCAGGGCAGAAAAAACCTCCCAAAAATGTTTCAGTTTTCTTTGCACCTGCTCCGGGAGAACCTCCATGATCTCCTGGTTTTTCACTGCATCCATGACGCAGGCAAAAAATGGTTTTTTATCGTCCAGCAGACGAATATAGGATAATTCTTCATCCGTCAATTCCACCATGGGGCCATGCAGTATGGCTGTCAACGGGATATCTTGTCTTGGGTTGTCCAGTATCCGCAGATAATTTAGTACGGTCTGCACTTCAGGAGCAGAAAAGTAACCTGTTTTCGACACTGTATGCGCCGGAATTCCGCTGGCATTTAAAACTCTGGCAAATACATCCGACCAGTCGCTCATACTTCGCAAAAGAATCACAATATCTCCATAACGCACAGGCCGGAGTTCGCCACTCTCAGTGTCCGTCACCAGCTGGCTTCCCATCATATCAGTGATTTTCTGCGCCACCATTTTTGCCTCCTGCTCTCTGGCATCCACTCCCAGTTCCTCACCCTGGGCAGAATCCGTCACAAGAAGCTCCGTATCGAACATCCCGGCCTCCGCCTCCGGGAACTCTCCGCCCCGGTGCAGTCTGGCTGCTTCATCATAATCCACTCCGCCCAGATCCCGGCTCATAATCTGACTGAAAACATCATTGGCAAAATCCAGCACCTCTCCCCTGCTCCGGAAATTATCCAGCAGATCCACCCTTCTGCAATCTCCCTCCGCTGTCTGGTAGGTGTCATATTTTTCCATAAACAGCTCCGGTCTTGCCAGTCGGAACCGGTAGATACTCTGCTTCACATCCCCCACCATGAACAGGTTATAGCTGCCCTCTTCCTCACGGGAAATGGTACGCAGAATGGTTTCCTGCACATAGTTACTGTCCTGATATTCATCGATCATGATTTCTTCATACAGCTTTCGAAGCTGTTTTGCGGTAGAAGTGGCATTTCCTGTTTTCTCATCCACCAGAATCTGCAGGGCAAAATGCTCGATATCGTTAAAATCCACCACATTCCGGCTGCGCTTTTTCTCGCTGAGCCTTTGGGAAAAGTCTTTCGTCAGACGGATCAATGTTTCGATGCAGGGATAGATCCGCTGCTGCTGGGCGGCAATGTCCTTCAGTTCCATGGACAGATATTCTTCCCGCAGTTTACTGAGCTGCTTTTTACACTGTTCCCTGGCAGCCTTGACATATTCCTGTTTTTCCGGGCTGCCGCTGTAATTTTTGGCTCTGCCCAGAGTCTGAAACTTCACCTGTGCCAGATGCAGGCGCAGTGTTTCGTAGTCCGGACAGTCAGCCAGTTCCTGGAACAGATCCACATCCGCCTGACAGGCTTTCTCATACATATCCGGTCCATCCGCCTGCTGGCATACGGCCAGGTAATCCCGGGCCAGGGCAGCACACCCCCGCAGCATCTCACGCACATAGGACACACACTCCCTCACCCACGGAGTTTCATTCATTTTTTCATCCTTGCCGCAATCACAAAGCTTTTGAGTCTCATCCATCCATTGTTCCGGCCATGGATAACTCTGGGAAAACCGGTATAATTTTAAAATCATCTCCCGCACCGGAACATCACTTCTGCCGGGTGCGTATGCCTCCACCAGTTCTGAAAACCCCGGTTCATTCTCCTCGTACCATTGCTCCATACAAAGGGACAGTACGTCCTCCTCCAGAAGTTTCAGTTCTCCCTCATCTGCAATCCGAAAATCCGGCTCCAGTCCAATCTCATGAAAATGATTCCGTATAACATACAGGCAAAAACTGTCTATGGTGGTAATCTGGGCATTGACTACCAAGGCTGCCTGCTTTGCTAATCTGGAATTCTCCGGCTCTCTGATCTGTTGTTGCTCTAATGCGTTCAGAACACGTTCCTTCATCTGGGCTGCCGCCGCGTTGGTAAAGGTCACCACCAGCAAACGGTCCACATCCACCGGATGCTGCGTATCCATCACCCGCTGTCGGATACGTTCTACCAGGACAGCCGTCTTTCCTGCACCGGCCGCCGCAGACACCAGTATATTCTTGTCACGAAGTTCAATCACCTGCTGCTGCTGTGGGGTCCATTTCTTCTCCGTCACTTTGTAGCCTCCTCAAACTTTTCGAAAATTTCCTGTGCGCTGAGTTTTTTCAGTTCCCGCATTTCATACCCTGCAATCCTGCCGTCAAATCCACAGATAGAACCATAGGGACAGAAATCACAACTGCACTTTTTATCCAACGTATAGGGACGTACCGCAGTATCTCCCTGGAACATAGCCCTGCCGTTTTTTTGAATCATCAGGCTGGCATATTTAGAAATCCGGGCAAACTGCTCCCGATCCACCGCTTTATCATTAGCCCGGATGCTGCCGTCCTTATTCAGCGTCAGAGGAACCACGGCAGATTTCCCGGAAATTTCCGTGTCCATGGCATGATAGGACTCCTCTTCCGTGCTGATTACACCGTCCACTTTCAACTCTTCCAGAATCTTGGCATAAATCTCTTCCTCGGACATCCCCGGATCTCCCTCCACAATGGGATCCTCAATATGATAATAAAACATTCCTGCCGGAATGACATCTTTATCCGGCTTCTTCTTACCGATCATCTCCACCGCTGCATTCATATACACCACCAGCTGCAACTGCAGTCCATAATACAAAGATAACAGTTCAAAACCGGTGTTTCCGGACTTGTAATCCACCACTTTCACATAAATTTTATCTTCCGTCTCATAGGTATCCACCCGGTCGATCCGGCCCCGAAGATGCATCTTCTCCTCATCAGACAATGCAAAGTTCACAGCGGAAATCTCATCTGTAAATGCAAACGACATCTCCACCCCCACCGGTGAAAATTTTCCCTGGCGGATCTGTTTTGTAATTGCCCACACCGTACGCCAGAATACCGTAAGCATTTTCCCGGCCTGGTAACGGTTGGCTGCCGTATCAGCCAGAGCGGCATTCCCCATCTGTGCCACCGCATCCGAAAAAGCCTTTTGGACCAGTTCCTCCTGCTGTTCCTCTGAAACAGTAAACCAGTCAAGCCTGCGATTTCTCAGACCATCGGTATAATTCTCCAGTGCCTGATGATAGATATTTCCCATATCCACCATGCGCAGGGAAAGCAGTTCCCGCTCTCTCAGCTTTAAGCCATAGGTGAGAAAATGAGCGCAGGCACAGGCCGCATACTGCTCTAATCTGGTGACTCCTGCGGAAATGGAGCCTCCGTATAGCATTTTCGCCACAGCCTTTCCAATGGATTCCTCCTGATAACGGGTACCTGCCGCCCGGAGCACCCGGTCTAACCGTTCCCGAAATACTTTGTCTCCATGATAAAAAGCCAGCAGCCTCTGCCACAAGTCCTCTGTTTCCCGGTTTTCAATATCCTTCTGCTGCAGTCCGTCCAGCAGAAAATCAAATCCATTCTCCGGTGTGACGAACTGTTGATACAGGAACTGATCCCCCAGATGTGTCACACGAATTCCCGGAAACAACCGCTGCACCATACCGATCAGATAGGAAGGCCGTACAGCTTCACCGCCCTCATCCACCCCGGTATAAGACAGATACAACCGCTCCGAAGGCTTGCTCATGGCAAGATACAGATAAAACCGCTGCATGAAGATCCTTTCCCGGGCAGTGGGGGCCAGTTCCAGCCGGTGCTTTGCCAGTTCCTCCCGCTCCTGCTGGGTAATGATTCCGTTCCGGCTTTCCGCCCGGGGCACAACCCCATCATTGACGCCGATGACAAAAAGAACTTTCACATGATCCAGTCTGCTCCGCTCCAGATCTCCAATCATCAGCCGATCATATCCGCTGGGAATCACTCCCACCTGCATGGTTTCAAATCCCGCATCCAGAATCTTTGCATACTCCTCCCCGGACATACAGGTATCCCCCAGCAGATCCACCATTTTGTCCATAAGTTCCATGACCATGCGATAAATCTGGCGGTACTCGCCGGCCCGGGTCATATCTTTCAGCTGCTCATACATTTTCTGTTTTCCCGCAAGCTGTTGCTCGATATTCTGTCCCACAATAAACCGGTAAAAGGCCACCGTGCGTTCCCGCACCGTACAGTCCTTTTTCAGAAAGACTTCCCTCAGTGGCAGAAACGGTGTGAGGAACTGCTCCCTCACCTCATTCACCGTTAAAAGCTGTTCCTCATCCATCTCATAGACAGGCCTGACAAATCTTTTATTCCATTTCTGAAAGCCCCGTACACCGGTGGCAAGCACATAATTCTCCAGTTCATCGATCTTTTCTTCACTGATCCCACTGAAGCCGCAGCGCAGATACCGGAATACTGCCTGACAGGAAAAATCCTCCGACATTACCTGCAGCACGGAACGAATAAATTCCAGGAACGGATGCATCAGAAGATCCCGGGTCACATCCAAAAAGTACGGAATTCCACAGGCATCAAAAATCTCCGGCACATAGTTTCCGTACCGTTCCACGTCTCCACTGATCACCGCAATATCCTTATAACGATACCCCTGCTCCCGCACTAATCTTGTAATCTCCTGTGCCACATAGCGAAGCTCCATCCGGGGTGTGGATACCGCTGTCAAATATAGTTCCTCCATGGAATCCCCCGGCATGGTCTCATACCTGCTGCGAAACAGATTCTGTTGCAGATGACGCAGGCCCGGTGCGTGCACAAAACGATCCTTTGTCACATCCGTAAGCCATACCGGATCCTTCACTTCAAAATGGGTGCGGTCTGCCATGAGCATCAGACTCCGGATGGTTTTTTTACTCATGGCAAAAAGCTCCTGCATATCCTGATAGGAAAAAGGATCTTCCCTGGGATCTAAAGTAACCGTCACATAAATATCCGCCACGATTTCCATCAGGCGCTCCAACACCTGATTCTGTACCGGTGTAAATCCGGTAAAGCAATCAAATACCAGCACTGCATCCGGTAATAAGGCCGACTGATCTGCCACATCACAGAACACTTCCAGCACTTCCTCCGCTGTCACGTAACTGCCCTCGATATAATCCCGAAACCCCTGATAAAGAGTCCACACGTCCTGCATTTTAGCAGCAAATGCCTGATTTTCCTGCTCCTCCTGCAGATACTCTGCCAGATCGTCCGGTGAAATCTTGTACTGGGACATCTCAGAAATCAGGGACTTCACCTCATTGATATAGCCGACTCTTGTCACATTTCCCTTCAGCACCTTAAGCTGTTCCAGTTTATCCTGAGCCACTTTACGCAGCACAAGGCTTTTTCCGGTCTCCTCCAGGACTGCCATATTCGTCTTTCCCAATTCATCGAAAATACGATATGCCAGCCGGTTAAAACTCACCACATCAATATTCATAATCCCGTGATCCCGCTGCAGTGCCACCAGCTCCCGCTGTGTCAGCATGGTGAACTGTTCCGGTACCACCACATAATAATTTTTCTTAAGATCCTGCTGGGCCTCTTTGAGAATTTTCTCCAGAATATAGCTGGATTTTCCACTGCCCGCGGCTCCCAAAACAAACTGTAACGCCATGTCTGTTTCCTCTATCCGGCGGTCAATTTACTCCCGCCGCCTCTTTTGCCAAACGATCTGCTTCTTCATTGCCTTCCACACCGGAATGGCCTTTTACCTTCATAAAATGCAGTTTGATCTGATCCTTGACCCCCTGCATAAACTCATAATAGGCAATGGTTCCCGCCTTGTTTCTTTTCCAGCCTCCCGTTGCCCACATTTCGATTCCCATATAATCGTAGTAAATGGTAAGTTCCGTCAGTCCAAGCTCCAGCGCCTTTTTTACCGCTGCCATGCTGCCTGACACTTCCCCTGCCACATTATGCATAGCCGCCATCTCCGGGTCATCCCCGGATCCCTGTATGACATACCGGGTTCCGTCCTTTACCAGGAAACCGCCATAACCGTAAACCTTTGTCTCACTATTATAAGAGCCATCCACAAATGCATAAGCTTTCAGTTCTGCTTCGGCTTCTGTACCTGCTCCACCCAAAAAAGCCTCCGCCTCTTTCAGGCTGGCAAAGCTTTTGTATTTCGCCCCGGAAAAACCGTCCACCATAGCCTTACACTCATCCCAGCTGCGATAAATTCCCGGTGTCTTTCCCACTTTTACCGCATAATACTTTTCTGCCATATACCCTTTCCTTTCCCCTGGGAACCGGCTGCCTTTCGACGCGGAATTTTCCAGGTTCCCCAGCGGTTCTGCAGATCTACTGTGCCATATTTTTCAGTTCTTCTATGAGCTCAAGATCCGACTGTTGCACCCGCATATTAGTAGTGATGGGTTCCTCTCCCGGCCGGGTCATGGTAAGTTCAATCACCGTTCCCTCCGGGACTCCACCTGCCATAGCTCTCTGAAAAAAGGAAACCACTTTTGGATGTGCATTTGTAAATTTGTTCTTTGCATTCATTAATTTCATAATACTTGCCGGATTCATCATTGTCTTTTCCTCCTTCTATTCACTCACCGTTATGCTTTACTTTTTTCCTCCAAATTTCTTAAAAGCTGCACACGCTTCGCCACCAGCTGACTCAAAATCTGTTTCGCCTCCACCTGGTTTTTACATCGGATAGCCTGTTTTAATCCCATGATATTCCTTTCCATGTCCAATAAACCCGTCTGCCGAATATTACGTTCCATCCGCTGTGCCGTCATGGCTGCTGTCTGCCATTGTTCATGGCTTACTGCCTGTCCCATCTTTAAAAAATCCAGTCCTCGCAAAAACTGTATCTGTTCCTCCGTAAGTTCCATTTCATGCCTTCTTTCTCCTGGTATGAGGTTTCATTGCAAGCGCGGGGACAATAACTCCCCGCCATCTAAAACAAACTGCAACTCTCTGATATTTCCAATCACCCTGTCTGCTCCTTCTATTTCCTCCGGTCTGCCGTATCCGTAACTGCACCCCACAAAAGGACAGCCCACGGCCCTTGCCGCTGCCAGATCCGAGTCCCTGTCTCCGATCATCACCAGATCACCGGGATGTTCCTTTTTCACCACTTTCATAATCTCACTTTTGGGCGCATAATCAAAGTTCTCGCAGTCATACCAGTGCAAAAACCACTGTTCCATATGAAATTCCGTCCAATGCGCCTTTCCATAGGCAGTCTGACAGTTGCTGAGAACTACCATGGAAAATCCCTGTTCCTTCAACAGGGAAAGCGTTTCCGAAGCACCTGCATACCAGCGGGCCTGATGATTTTCCACCAGGCGCTGCATCTCATCTCCAATTTCTCTGGCCCCGCCACTTTGAATCTCCTCCGGAAGCTGCGGTGCCAGATCCTGCCACATTTCCCTGGCATTCATCCCCAGCCATCCGGCAATCCGACCGGAACTGATCTGCTCATTTTGCAGATATCCGCCACGAACCAGCCCCTCGTAACACTTACGAAAGGCTGGTTCGTATATTTTCATGGTATCATGTATCGTTCCATCGTAGTCAAATACCAGTGTCGGCTTCATTACAACTGCTCCAGAAGGTTTACCATCTCAATGGCTGATAATGCACAGTCATAACCCTTATTTCCGGATTTGCTTCCGGCTCTGGAAATAGCCTGCTCGATATTCTCTGTGGTGACAATGCCAAACAGTACCGGCAGTCCTGTGGACAAGCTGACCTGTGCAATTCCCTTGGAGACTTCATTACAAACATAATCATAATGAGAAGTCTGACCACGGATCACGGCACCTACGCAGATCACTGCATCGTATTTTCCGGACTCGGCCAGTTTCTTTGCAGCTACCGGAATCTCAAAAGCACCCGGCACCCAAACTGCTGTGATATTGTCCTCATCTACACCGTGACGAACCAATCCATCCACTGCGCCACCCAACAGCTTATTCACAATGATCTCATTGAATCTAGATGCCACAACGGCTACACGCATTCCCTCTTTTGCTACTACCTTTCCTTCTAATACATTGATCTCTTTCATTTTTTCTCCTTTCTGTCTCTTGACACGAGGTGTCAAATGACTTTACATACCCTATTGTTTAATCAGATTTCAATATTTTTAAAAATATGTCCCATCTTTTCCTGCTTGGTCTTAATATAGCGCCGGTCATATTTCTGTGGTTCCACCTCGATGGGTACACGCTCCTTGATGGTGAGGCCAAAGCCCTCCAGGCCATATACCTTGTCCGGATTGTTGGTGAGAAGACGCAGGGATTTCACTCCCAGGTCTGCCAGAATCTGTGCGCCTGCCCAATACTCTCGAAGATCCGGTGCAAAGCCCAGCTTTACATTGGCTTCCACGGTATCGTAGCCCTGTTCCTGCAGTTCATATGCCTTCAGCTTATTGATCAGACCAATTCCACGTCCTTCCTGGCGCATGTAAAGCAGTATTCCTCTGCCTTCCCGCTGAATCTGTTCCATGGCCTTCTCCAACTGCTCGCCACAGTCACAGCGCAGGGAACCGAAGGTATCACCTGTAAGACATTCGGAATGCACACGGCAAAGCACATCTTCCCCATCTCCAATCTCTCCCTTTACCAGCGCCACATGATGCTCGCCGGTGATGTCATTGACATATCCGATGATACGGAACTCCCCGTATTTGGTGGGCAGCTTTGCATCTGCCATACGCTCCACATGTTTCACATGGATATGGATGTAATCCTGCAGCGCTTTGATGGTGATAAATTTCAAATGATACTGTTCCGCCAGCTTCCATAGATTCGGTGTGCGCATCATGGTGCCGTCATCCTCCATGATTTCACAGCACACGCCGCATTCCGTCAGCCCTGCCAGCCTCATCAGATCCACGGTCGCTTCCGTGTGACCGTTTCTCACCAGAACTCCGCCTTCCCGGGCCACCAGGGGAAATACATGACCGGGATGTCTGAAATCTGCCGGTTTTGCCTCGGGATCGCAGCATTTCATCATGGTATAGGAACGCTCCGCTGCGGAAATGCCTGTAGTGGTATCCACATGATCGATGGATACGGTAAATGCCGTACAATGATTGTCTGTATTTTCTGACACCATCTGGGGAAATCCCAGCTTGCCCGCCAATTCACTGCTCATAGGGGTACAGATCAGTCCCTTGGCATGACAGGCCATGAAATTAATATTTTTCTGTGTGGCAAACTGTCCTGCACAGATCATATCCCCCTCGTTTTCACGATCCGGATCATCGGTTACCAAAATAATTTTTCCTGCTCGAAGATCTTCTATGGCCTCTTCGATGGTATTGTACTGATAGTCCATAATTTCCTCCTTACTTAATATCCCAGTTCCTGCAGCAGTTCCATGGTGAGGCCGCCGCTCTGTTCTGTGTCATCCCCATCACTGTCCCCTGTAAGTCCTAATAGCTTTTGCACATATTTCCCTACCACATCATTTTCCAGGTTCACCAAATCTCCCACCCGTTTCCGGAGCAGTGTGGTCTCCTGCGCTGTATGTGGTATTACGGATACCTGAAACTGCGTATTGCCTACCGTGGCCACTGTAAGACTGATTCCGTCAATGCAGATGGACCCTTTCTCCACAATGAGCGCCATGATTCCCGGTTCCGCTGTGATAGTCACCCAAACCGCATTCTCCTCCTGCCGATAGTCTGTGATCACACCGGTTCCGTCAATATGACCGGAAACGATGTGACCGCCAAACCTTCCATCCGCCGCCATGGCCCGTTCCAGATTCACCGCGTCCCCTGTCTTTGCATTTTTTAACCCGGAACGCCGTACCGTCTCCGCCATAATATCTGCAGTAAATCCATTTTCTGTCATGGATGTCACCGTAAGACAGATGCCGTTTACCGCAATACTGTCTCCGATTTTCGTATTTTCCAAAACCTTTTTTGCCTGTATGCGGATGCTACCGGATGACCCCTGCATATTCAGGCTCTGTATGATTCCCAGTTCTTCCACAATTCCTGTGAACATTATTTCTCTCCCTCCACATAACTTAGCAACACGTCATCCCCAATGATTCTCACCTGCTCCAGCTGGAACATCATAGCATCTGCCACTTCTCCGATTCCTATTCCTTCGATGGGGGTTTTTGCCTGGTTTCCGCCAAAAATTTTCGGGGCCACAAACACCTCCATGCGCTGCACCATTCCGGCCTGCATCAGGCTTTCATTCAAGGTTCCGCCGCCCTCCACCAATACGCTGTCAATGCCACGCTCTCCCAGCCGCTGCATCAGCGCAGGCAGATCAATTTCTCCATTTTTCAAAGGAACCTGCTCCAAAATCAATCCCATGGCAACAAGACGTTCTATCTTCTCCGGATTCCCCTCACCATAGGCAATGATGGTGGGATACTGCTCCGCCGTCTGTACGATCTGTGACTTTTCCGGAATCCTCAAATGACTGTCACAAATCACGCGGATGGGGCTCTTTTTCCCTTCCTTTCGCACAGTCAGAAGCGGATCATCCGCCAAAACCGTGCCAATGCCTGCCATGATGGCCATATACCGATGGCGCATATCCTGTACCACATCTCTGGCCGCCTCTCCGGTAATCCACTTGGAAGCTCCTGTCCGGGTGGCGATCTTGCCATCTGCCGTCATAGCATACTTCATCACCACATAGGGCTGCTTTTTCGTAATGTAATGAAAGAACACAGGATTTAATTTGTCACACTCTTCCCGCAGGAAATCCTCTTCCACTAAAACCCCTGCTTCCCGCAGCAGCCTGGCACCTTTTCCTGCCACCAAGGGATTCGGATCCCTGGATCCGATCACCACACGACAAATGCCATGATCTAAGATTGCCTGGGTACAGGGAGGCTGCTTTCCATAATGGCAACAGGGTTCTAACGTGACGTAAATGGTGGCTCCCTGTGCGGATTCCTGCAATGAGGCAAAGGCGCTTCGCTCCGCATGAAGCTCACCGCACCGGGCGTGATAGCCTTCCCCTATGATCCGGCCATCCTTTACGATCACCGCTCCCACCATAGGGTTCGGATTGGTATAGCCTTCCCCTTTTTTTGCCAGTTCTATGGCTCTTCTCATGTAATCCTGATCCGTCACGTCATTCACCTCCTGATTATCAAAAACGCCCTGAGAATATTCTCAGGGCGAATCCATACAAAATAAACGCGTATATGAGCTATCTTCTCTCATCCAGACTATACTGTCGGCTCCGGAATCACACCGGATCATGCCTTACGGCTCGCGGGCTCACTGCCATGCAGCACACCGCCGGTGGGGAATTGCGCCCCGCCCTGAAGATTTATTATATTACGTAGGTCATTATAACTCTGCTATAGAGATAATACAAGGACTATTTTCCAATTGAACTTCTCCGGTTTTCTAGTCCATGGCTTTTTTAATGGCAGCCATCAGCTCATCATAGGTCTCGTAAGCCGGAAGATCCGGATTATCTGCCTTGATCTTATCTGTACTCTTGAACAAAAACCCTGCCTTGCTGGCTTTGATCATGCCCAGATCATTGTAGCTGTCTCCACTGGCGATGGTATCATATCCGATAGACTGCAATGCCTTCACGGTAGTGAGCTTGGAATTTTCAATACGCATCTTAAATCCGGTGATTTCTCCATTGTCTGCCACTTCCAGTGAATTACAGAAAATAGTAGGCCATCCCAGTTTCTCCATAAGCGGTCCTGCAAACTGTGCAAAGGTATCACTGATAATGATTACCTGACAGAAGGAACGAAGCTCATCCAAAAACTCCTTAGCTCCCGGAATGGGATCAATCTTTGCGATGGTTTCCTGAATCTCCTTCAGTCCCAGGCCATGCTCCTTTAACACGCCCAGTCGCCAATTCATCAATTTATTATAGTCCGGCTCGTCCCTGGTGGTGCGCTTCAGTTCAGGAATCCCACTGGCCTCAGCAAATGCGATCCAAATCTCAGGGACCAAAACCCCTTCTAAATCCAAACATGTAATGTACATTATTTCTTCCTCCTCATCTCGTAAATGATTCCACTTACTCACAATTCTTTGTAAGTATATCACAATCCCTGCCAGATTAAAAGACCCATATCCCGGCAAAAAATCCTTTCCATAAAAAACCATATATGATAAACTTAGTTTGTACGCACAGAAAAATGTGATATTACACCAATCTATTTTCGCAGGAGGTACTCATATGGAATTAACGGAAGTTGCAGCATCAAGAAGAAGTATTCGGGCCTATAAAAAGGGCACTACTGTAGAACAGTCTACCGTGGAAGAGATCATCAGATTCGCCCAGCAGGCTCCCTCATGGAAGAACTCCCAGACCGGACGTTATTATGTTGTCATTTCTCCGGAAAAACTGGCCGCTGTCAAGGAAAACTGTTTGCCGGAATTCAATCGTAACAACTGCATCGATGCACCGGTTCTGATTGTAACTACATTTGTAAAGACCCGCGCGGGTTTCAACCGGGAAGGTGTGCCGGACAATGAACTTGGTGACAAATGGGGTGCCTACGACTTAGGTCTTCAGAATGCTTATCTGGTCTTAAAGGCCCGGGAACTGGGTCTGGATACACTGATCATGGGCATCCGTGACGGTGAGGCATTGAGAAAAGAACTTGATATCCCTGAAACAGAGGATGTCGCATCTGTCATCTCCTTAGGATACCGCGATATTAATCCGGAAATGCCCAAGCGCAAAGACGTGGAAGCCATCACTAAGTTCTTTTAATTCTTACAGGTAATTTTAAAAACGCAAAAAAGCCTTCGCGGAAGCATCCGGAGATGAATCCGCGAAGGCTTTTCATATTTTCAGAGATTATAGTTTAAACCGTGCCAGAATACTGTGCATCCGGTCTACCTGTTCATAGAGTTCGTTACTCAGTGCCACGCATTCTTCGGACGTAGCAGAGGTATTGGTAGTGAAATCCTCCATATTCATAAAGTTCTTGGTAACCGCATCGATAATTTCCGTCTCCTGCCGGATCGAATCTGCGATCTCCTGCACGTGGTTATTCACATCCTCTGTCTTTTCCACAACCTCCTGCATATCCGCTGTTACCTGTTTCACCAGCTGACTTCCCTCATCCACTGCTGCAGTGGACTCACGAATCAGATTTGTGGTATTGGCTGCCGCTTCTGCTGTTCTGGCCGCCAGTTCACGAACGGAATTTGCCACCACGGAAAAGCCCTTTCCTGCCTCTCCGGCACGAGCCGCCTCAATGGAAGCATTCAATGCCAAAAGATTGGTCTGAGTGGCAATGTCATTGATAATCTCAATGATTTCACCGATACGCTGGGACTGCACTGCAATTTTATCCATAGCCTGCAAAAGTTCCTGAAGTCTCTTGTAGCCCATATCCAGATTAGACTGCGCCGTCTCTGACAACTGCATGGATGTGGTGGCCTGGGCATAACTCATATCGAACTTATTCTTTACGCTGTTGACCTGATGATCCACATCGTCCACCAGACGGGTCACATCCATCACATCCTCAGCCAGGTTGGTGGCACCGCCTGCCACATTTTCTGCGCTGCCGTGTACCGCATCAGCCGCATCGCTAATCACTCTCATGGTCTCCCGAAGTGACTCTGCAATCTTGTTGATGGAAATCTTCAGAGAAGAAAAGTCGCCGATATAATCCATATCCACCTGAACCGTGAAATTACCATCTGCCATAGCCTGAAGCTTTTCATCCACATCTGTGATGTAGGAGCGGATCGCCGCATTGGACTTTTCAATTGCAACACATACCTCTCCGATTTCATCTTTATTCCGGTAAGATGCCTGATACTCCAACACACCATTGGACATATTCTCAGCCACTGTGGTCAGCTCCTTCAACGGGCGGAATATCGGCGGAAGGAGCTTTTTCATACTGTTCATCACTGACACCACTGACAGAACCAATAAAATCAGACATCCTATGTAGAAAATAATCACTCCACCATAGCAATGCCAGAAGGTATCTGCCACGATGACAGTTAATCCTATATCCGATAAGGACTGAGCAGTATAAACATAGGCCCCGCCGTTTTTCCTGACGACATCATCAGAACCAACCAGTTTGGATGAGATTCCCGCATCCGCATAATTAGTCAATATTTCTTCTCCGTTTTCATCCACAGTAGGAAGATACTTTGGATTCTTGTGAGTCAGAACCGTACCGGCCTTATCCACCAGCACTGCATATCCGCTCGTTCCTTCGTGCAGACCGTCCGCCAGTTCTATCAATTCATCAATAAAAATATCCGCAGCAAACACACCGATAATCTGATCATTTCGATACAAGGGCTTTGAAATAGTGATCACGATTCTTCCGCTGTCCACATCTACATAAGCTTCTGAAACACAGAGCGCATTGGCCGCCACTGTATCCTGATACCAGCTTCGGCTGGTGGGATCATACTCCCCCGGTGCCGGTTTCCAGTCACCGCCGAAGAAACATGTCTTGTCCTCCAGTCCGATATAATAATCGTACACGGTATCGTTCTGTTCAATACAATCCGCCAGATAAGCTTCTACATCCATATCCTCATTGGCCGTCATGTCATAATGTTCAATCGTGGAAGTGATCATATTCACATAGGTAATCTGCTGGTCAAACCAGTCCAGGGTCTGTTCCTCTAAAACCTGTACCTGTTTCTCCCGGTTCTCATTGGTTCGGCTCATGATAATTGATGTGGCAAGTCCCCCCAGAACCAATACAAATACTACTACGACAACTGCAATCGTGATAATGACATAATACGCAATTCGTTCCTTGATGCTTTGTGCTTCCAGCTTTCTTTCTGCTTCTTCCAATTTACCTTCCATGTAATTACCCTCTTTTCATTAGTTATTTCGATGCTTCTCCAGCACATCTCAATCCATATTCATAATAATTTCACGGGCCACTTCTTCCGAGACAGGTGTGGCGAATACACCCTCTTCAAATTCCACCACGCTGCCGATGCCCTTCTGAATCACAAACCGCAGCTTGCCATCCCGCACCTTCTTATCAGTGTAAAGCTTTTTCACCAGCGCTTCCCGATCAATGTAATCCGGAATCTCCGTGGGCAATTTTGCCTTTTTCAAAAGGGAGATAACCGCCTGCCGCTGGAAATCCGTTACATACCCCAGCTTGTAAGCCAGATTCACCTCTGCCACCAGACCGATGGAAACCGCCTCCCCGTGAAGCAGCTGATAATCGCTGACCGTCTCGATGGCCCGGCCTACCGTGTGTCCTAAATTCAGCACTTCACGCAGTCCGCTCTCCCGCTCGTCCTTCATGACCACCTCGTACTTAATCTGGCAATTTTTCTTTGCAATATATTCACAGGCCTCTCTCTGGCCTGCCAAAATGGCAGCCATATTGGAATCCAGAAATCCAAACAGTTCCCGGCTGGCCAGACAGGCATGCTTGATGGTTTCCGCCAAGCCACTGTACACCTGACGCTCCGGCAATGTCTGCCATGCAGCAATGTCGATATAAACCTTTTCCGGCTGATTAAACAGTCCGATGAGATTAGTTGCCAGTGGAGTATCCACCGCTGTCTTTCCTCCCACGGACGCATCCGCAGCCGCCAGAAGTGTGGTAGCATAATTGATAAAAGGAACACCTCTTCCGAAAGTTCCAGCCACAAATCCCGCCAGATCCGTCACCACACCGCCTCCCACGGCAATAATGCAGCAATCCCTGCGGTAGCCTTTTGCCAACATGGCATCCTCCACCTGCTCCTTAGTCTCCCGTGTCTTGGACTTTTCCCCTGCTTCGAACACGAACAAATCTGCCTGATAGCCCTCCTTTATCAAAAGATCATATATCTTATCTGCATAAAGGGGCTTTACCGTGCTGTCTGTCACCACTGCAAACTTCTTCACACTGCCCACCAAACCATACTGAATATCTTTTAGGAGTTTTTCCTCCAACGCATACCCAATCTCTATGTCATAACTGTCGTCCACTACTTTTTTTAATTCCACATGAAATGTACTCATCTGCATATCCTTTCATCCCGCATAATTGTATTTATTATATATTATCTATGCGTTTTTGAAAAGTAAAAGTGTCGGAATCTGACAAATCTTTTACCAAATCCCGACACTCTTCCATACCCTTTTACGTGGCAAAACCGGCGTACTGCGTCATATAAAGTTCATAATATTTGCCCTTCTTATCCAGCAATTCTTCATGGCTTCCGCTCTCCACGATTTTCCCGTGATCCATCACCACAATAATATCCGAATCCCGGATAGTGGATAGCCGGTGTGCAATGACAATGCTGGTTCTGTTTTTCATCACCTGCTGCATTGCATCCTGAATCGCTTTCTCGGTGCGGGTATCCACATTGGAAGTAGCTTCGTCCAAGATCAGGATTTTCGGATCAGAGACGAAGGCCCGGGCAATAGCCAGCAGCTGCCGCTGTCCCTGACTGATATTCTCGCCAGATCCCGTCAGTACCGTATCATATCCCTGAGGCAGTTTTTGCAACATATCCTCACAGTGGCTCATTTCCATTGCTTGCCTGATCTGTTCATCCGAGGCGTTCTCATTGCCATATTTCAAATTGTTCCGAATGGTATCGGAAAACAACACCGTATCCTGCAGCACAATGGCAACATTTTTCCGCAGGCTGTCCCGTGAAATTCCCTCGATATTACGATCGTTAATAAAGATCTTTCCACTATCGATATCGTAAAACCGCATCAGCAGATTTACGATAGTTGTTTTTCCACTTCCTGTGGCTCCTACCAGTGCCACCTTTTTTCCGGAAGGCACCGTTAAGGAAAAATCACGGATGACGGGATGTCCCGGCTCATAAGAAAAGCACACATTTTCAAATGTAACCGTAGCATTTTCTTCCTCCGGAAACACCTCCCCGGCTTTCTTTTCATTTTCTTCATCCAACACGGTAAACACGCGCTCCGCACCGGCAATGGCAGTCTGCAGCTGACCATAAATCTGGGCGATTTCATTGATGGGGCGGCTGAACTGCTTGGCATAAACGATAAAGGCAGAAATAACTCCCACGGAAATCAGTCCATGAACGGAAAAATATCCTCCAAAGGCCGCAATGATCACGAAACCGATATTTCCGATGCAGTTCATAATAGGTCCCATGACTCCACTGAAAATATCCGTTACAATTCCGGCTTTCGTCAGGGAATCCGCAGTCTCACAAAATTCCTCCGTGGTAATCTCCTGATGGTTATAAGCAACCACCGTGCGGTAACCAGAAACCATTTCCTCCACCGTACCATTCAGCTGTCCCAAAAGCATCTGCCGCTTCCGGGAAAACTTTCGTACCTTTCCCGAAAGAATCTTGGTTGCCAGCAGTGTCAGAATCACAGTAGCACAGCTGAGCAATGCCAGCTGCCAACAATACCACAGCATAATAGCTGCAGTTCCGATTATGGTTAAAACCCCGGAGAACAGGGACGGCAGTGACTGTGACACAGTGGTGGAGATATTTTCAATATCATTGGTCATGCGGCTCATCACATCACCGTGGGAATGGGTATCCAGATAAGAAACCGGTAAATCCACAATTTTGTCAAAAAGTTCTTCCCGCATCCGTTTCACAATACGCTGGCTGAGTTGTGCACTGAGCAGTCCCTGCAAGAGCTGGCTTCCACTGTAGAGTAAATATACGCCAAGCATAAGAATCAGAGTTTTGAAAAGGATGCCTTCTTTCGAGCCTGCTATGATGTCAATGGCATTGCTTTGGAGGCTGGGTGCATAGACCCCGCACAGAGTTCCAAATATAACAACGGCGAGCATGGCAAACACCATGGTTTTCTCCTGTGCAAAATATGTGATGATCCGCCGGAGAGTGGCGCCTGCATTCTCCGCATGCTGTACCTCGCCAAAGCGATTATGCCGATTCATGCCGGGAATATTCCGGTCTACTACTTTCTGTTCATTACGCGCACTCATTCTTTTCATCCCCCTCTCCTACCTGCGAACGATAAATGTCCTGATATGCCCCACAGGATTTCAGTAGTTCCTCATGGGTGCCGCAGGCTGCAATTTTTCCGTTTTCCAAAACCACGATCCGGTCAGCCCTGCGCACGGACGCAATACGCTGTGCAATAATAATCTTTGTACTTTTCGGATTTGACTCCTGCAATGCTGCATACAGATTCGCCTCCGTCTTTAAATCCAATGCGCTGGTGGAATCGTCAAAAATCATAATTTCCGCTGCTTTTAACACCGCCCGGGCAATGGATATCCTCTGTTTTTGTCCGCCGGATAAGCTCATACCACGCTCAGCAACCATCGTCTCATAGCCATCGGGTGTAGATTGGATAAAGTCATCTGCCTGGGCTGTGACAGCGGCGGACTTGATGCGCTCCACTTCCGCATCCGGCGCTCCCCATGCAACATTATCCCGGATTCTGGCGCTGAACAATTCACTTTTCTGCAACACAACCGCGACCTTCTCACGCAACGCCGTTTGCCGGTACTGACGCACATCCACGCCATCCACCAGCACGGCTCCCTCCGTGACATCATAAAATCGTGGAATCAGGTTAACCAAAGAACTTTTTCCGCATCCGGTTGCTCCCATAATGGCAATGGTCTCGCCCGGATGGATGGTCAGATTAATATGCTCCAGCACGTTCCGGTTGCTGCCGGGATAGGAAAATGTAACATCCCGGAATTCGATTTCTCCCCGCTGGGAAGTGTTTCCGTCGAAGGGGCCATCCTTCAGTTCCGGTTCACTGTCTAATATTTCCCTGACACGTTTCCATGAGGCGATACCTCTGGAAATATTCTGAGCCAGCATTACCAGCATCAAAATACCGTTCAAAAGCTGTGTGGTGTACGTGATCGCCGCCATAATATTTCCCGGAGATGTACTTCCCGCCGTCACCTCAAAGGATCCCACCAGCAAAATAACTGCCACCACAATATACATCAACGCATTGACCACCGGATTCATAAAGGCAAAAATCACAAGCACACGGAGCTGAGTCTTGATCAGTTCGTCGTTGGCCTTTCCAAAACGAATTTTCTCATAAATCTCCCGGACGCAGGCTTTCATAATGCGGATTCCCGACACATCCTCCTGCATAATGGTATTTATTGCATCCACCTGAGCCTGCAATTTCGAGAAAAGCGGATTGGCTTTTACCATGCAAAAGGCCATACATCCCACCAGAAAAGGAAATGCACACAGCACAATCAACCCGAAATCCCGGTTCAGCCGAAACATACAGTACATACTTCCGAATGTGAGCATACTCGTCCGAATCATGCCTCGAATAAACAGGGACACAAAATTCTGTACCTGTGTAATATCATTGGTGACCCTTGTCACCAGAGATCCCGTGCTAAATTTATCAATCTGCGGAAAGGAAAAGGTCATGATTCGCCGAAAACAGTCCTTTCGCATCTCATTGCCGATATTCTGACTGGACATGTGCGCAAACACATTGTTCATGGAGCCGCAAAATCCGCCGAATAACACCAGCAGGATCATTTGAAGTCCTAACTTCCAGATTAGATTCAGATTTCCCACACCACCATTATTTAATCCCAAAACTCCGTCATCTACGATTCGACTCATAATACCCGGCTGAACCAGATCCATGGACACCTCACCGATCATGAAAAGGCCGGCAAGAATGGCGAATGGCAAATACCGTTTAACATATTTCCACATAATTTAACCTCTCCTTTAACCATTAGTATGGACACGCGTATTTTCATAGCGTTGTCCCCAATCGAAATTTATTTTTTTCAGCAAAGAAAGCAACTGCTCTTTCTCCTTCTCCGACAGACAGGAAAACATTTTCTGGTGGCGGAGGAGCCTTTCTTCTTTTGCCTGGGCCGCCGCTTCTTTTCCGGTCTCAGTGAGCTCCACATCAGCCGTTCTCCGGTCCGTCTGGCTGGGACTGCGCCGGATGAATCCTGCACTTTCCATCTTGGCGATCACCTCGCTGGCGGACCCTGGCTGAATGCCCAGCCGTTCCGTCAGTTCCCGCTGGGTGATGGTCTCTCCCATATCATTCAGAACAATCAAAATCTGTTTTTGGCTGCCCCTGCCCTCGTACAGAGCCCGCATGGTATGACTTATGTCCAGCAAATTAAAAACGATATCCTCATTAACTGTATTACAATCTTCCATTTTTTATCTCCTTTATAATATATAGGTACCTTGACATTTTATGCTATCACCATGCATTTGTCAAGGTACCTATGCTTTTTAGGCGAAAAATGAGGGAATCCCTCCGATTCCCTCAGTCACACTAAAAATTTATGCTATCCATCTACAGGATGTCTACATTCTGCAGCATTACCGGCTTCCCTGCTGCACAAAACAGACGCACCATACTGCTTCTATCCCCATAATAGGCGTCACATACGGCGATGGACATCCCCATCTCATCGGAATCGTCATAAATCCCCCATCCCTCTGATTGGTACTCCTCCACCAGTTTCTGATATTTTTCCCACAGGTCCGGACATATACGCTCCACAGGCGTCGCCTCTACGGGATAAGGCTTCCACAGCAATGCCACCTCATCCTTCCTCTTCTTAAAGGTATCAAACACACTGCGCATCTTCTCCAGCATTTTATCTCCATACTGTAAGAGCGTACTGACACCGATGTTATACATAATCACCTTTTTAAAGCTTCCATCTTCTTTGCGGATGACAGACAACCATTCCCCGGGGATCTGAAGTTTTTCCTTTTCCGCGACCTCACCCCCGACATTCTTCGAAACGTCCTGCGCCACGATCTTTTTCTCCCATATGGATCTGGTCTGCTCTCCCGCAAACTCTGCCAGTGCATCAATATAGGACTTGCGCATTGCTTCTGACTGGACGATTACCTGATCCGCCTGCACCACACCGGGAACTTTCACAAAATACTCCATGCTCTCCACCGCACGCTTATCTTCCGGCTGAATCTCCGTCAACACAAAGGGCGAAACATAAATCAGTCGTTCTGTGAACTGTTTCAAATTCTTGGTATAAAAGAATGGCAAAACACTTGTGGACTGATTATATTCATCATAGGGATTCTGGATATAAATCACATCCGGCCGGCGATTTGCAAAGTCATAATCTTCATACCACACAACCGGTACATCCTCCGGATACAGATTGCCTTCATAATGAATCTCATGAAGGGAATTGTCCAGATTCCTGTCGTAGTACGGAATGGGAATGACATATACATCACAGTCGGGATCTTCCTGTGCCGCCTTCCAATAGCTTTCCATGGAATGCCACATGGAGGCCTTATAGGGCAGAAACACCACTTCCTTCCGTTCCTTCCCGTCATCCTGTTTATCTGGGTTGTTTCTCTGCAGATCCTCCATGGCAAAAACATATTTCGGATATCGGAATCCTGTTTTTTTCTCCAGTATCTTCATCTGTTCCCCATAAAAAGGATAATCATGAGTATCCCAGTTGTGTACCAGTCTGGAATAATCTCCGTACTTCTCTTTTAGTACTGCATCATACATGGCCGGCACCGGAATCTCTATATTTTCAAAGGGCATCTTTATCGTTTCCCGATAATATTCCTTTTTGAACCTGTTAGTGCCACGTTCCACCCATATCGGCATCAGCGCCAGATCCGAAGCTTCCTGCGACGAATATAAGGTAAATAATCGTTCCAGCAGAAGAAAAAGCTGATTGCAGATATTTCCGTTTCTATCGATTTGCACTCCGCATAACTGCTCCACTTGTCCAATCAAAGCATCTGTTTCCGCAGAATCATTCGAAGCGGCAACAGCGCTCTGGATTCCATATACGATCTCTACCAGCTGACAGCGAAACTGCTCCTCCTCTTCACTCGGCGCAATGTAATCCAGCGGGAAAATATCAATCCCGACCACAAAGGGAAAACCGTGAAATTTATTTAAATGCTCCTGTTCAAAACAGATCTGCGTTCTATTGACCACCCGGGAAAACATTTCATCGTAGTCAGGTTCTGTATGAATATTGAGCAGACTATACCCCTCCTGCAGTTCTTCCTGTGCAATACTGATGAACCGGTTATAGTCCTCTCTTTTCATGCAGATGTCAAAATCATCATCCCAGGGAATATATCCCTGGTGACGAACCGCCCCAAGGAGTGTCCCTGCATCCGCGAAATATTGTATTTTATGTTTTTCACAGATTCGCGCAACATCTTCATATACCTCCACGGATGCTGCCCACGCCCGTTTCATCATTCCCGGAACATAAAATCCGTCTCTTACCTCATCTTCATAATACGAATTGGAAACCTGCATCTTTTCCTCCCAACAATCGGTATTCTTTTCTGTTACTCCTGTTGTCTCTATTTACAGATTTCATCAATCCATGCAAATAATTCATCTAAGTCATAGTCCCCGGAGTGTGGAACGTTCCAGGGTGAATGATAATTCACATCAAACTTGTTATTTTGGAGCTTCAACGCAAGAATCGCCGAGATAGCCAGTGAAGTATCTCTGTCACATTCCCCGTGGCGGATGCGCCAGTGGGGAGCCTTCACAGCCTCGTCGTCCTCTATATAGTTCATGGGATTCATCATTCGGATCACATGCTCTTCTGCTAAATTTCCCCCTGCAAGGCTGTGATTGTTGCTGTATTCCGTAAAATGACGCAGATTCACGTTTCTGCTTCCAAACAGATCATTTTCCGGGCTGTCCATGGATAAAGCGTCAAAGGCCGGGGCAGTTTTCATCCTCGTAACGTCTTTTGCGTATCCGTGCCAGTCCATGCCTGCGGCTATACCATTCTCTGTTACAAGCCAGTTTTTATCCGATACATCCGTTCCGGAATCCAGTGCCTTCTGTGCCGAATCCAAAACAATCTTCTCCATGTACCCTTTAAAAGAGCCGTTTCCGTCCTGATCCAACTGTAACAGATTTCCATTTTCATCTCTCAGATCCAGACTGTTTAAATACGCAGGAAAAAGTGCCGCCAAATCCTCTGATACCCTGATCTGAAGATCAGTCATTTTTCCGTCTTCTGCTGTAAATTCCGGCCTTCCTCCCTCATCCATCTGCATGTGTACCCGATGATAGTCATTGACAGACAGAAACTGCCATTCATAAGCCATGTCCGCATGCTCCAGATTCGTGATGGGACAGTAACAGGATGCTGCAAAAATGTCATCCCTTGTCTGCGCCGCACCGATTTCCGTCAGGCAGGCATCGTAATCCGGATGATTTCCGGTTGCCCCCATAAGGGAGGACAATGCACCACCGGCACTGGTTCCGTTTGTGATTATTTTTTCCGTATCTCCGGGCAATTCCTCCGCAAAATAGCGAAGATATCTCACCGCTGCCTTATAGTCCACCACACAGGCCGGAGCTTTTCCGATATACTCTCCGGCTGCGTTCTGCTGCACGCGGCCGCGGATAGCCGGCACAGCCACCACATAGCCATGTTGCAACGCTTTAAAAATGGTATTTGGCACTGAATCCGTAGTCCAAAGCTTTCCCGCCGGCTCACCTAATCCTCCCGGCATATATCCACCCACCAGATTGGGCATAAAAACAGGTGCCGTATGGACATTATAGCCATTGATACATTCGCCGCGGTAATATGCCTCCGGAGCAAAAATATTCATCTGCTGGAATTCCGGATCCACAGGATTTTCCACATATACTCTGTTTCGAAAGGCACGAATCTTAATGGTTTCATCCTGCACAGTTACCTTTTCCACAGCATAGTTTTCTTTATCGAATTTCATATTATCCCTCCAAATTATATAGTTTAACTATAACAAAATCTGAGGGATTTACAACCCTATTTTACCATCATCCCTTCACTGCTCCGGCAGCCATTCCATTTACCATGTACTTCACCAGGAAAAAATACAAAATAACGATCGGTATGGCAATAAACACGCTGCCCGCCGCAAACCGGGCGAACTCCGTCTCATCCAGGCTCATCAGCCCCACCGCAACAGTATAGAGATTCTTTTCCTTCAGCAGCAGCTTGGGCAGGATAAAATCGCTCCAGGGCCAGGTAAAAGAAGTCAGAGCTGTATATACAATGATGGGCTTTGACAGCGGCAGATTAATTTTTGTAAAGATCTGAAAACTGGTGGCTCCGTCGATCCGGGCCGCCTCGTCGATGGCCTTTGGTATCGTATCAAAAAATCCCTTCTGGGTCAGATAACCCATGGGGGCACCTGCGCTGTAAATTAAGATCAGTCCCCAGAGATGATTGATCAGATTAAACTGAGTCATCAAAAGGTATACTGCTATCATTCCCATGAAAGAGGGAAACATGCCCAGCACCATGGTCGTCTTCATCATTGGTTTCCTCATCTTGAATTCAAACCGGGACATGGTATAAGCGGTAAGAATTACAAGAAATGTTCCCAGGACACAACTTCCTGTCGCCACAAACAGCGTATTTAAAAACCACTGCGGGTAATTATAGAGTGAAGTGTCCATAAACAGCTTTTGAAAGCTGGTAAAACTGTATTCCGCCGGGAAAAAGCCCTCAAAGGAATAGATGGTTCCCGACTTCGAGAAGGAAGCCAGAATCAGCCACAGGCACGGGAAAAAGAAAATAAAGGCCACGACCAGCAGCAGAATATATGTAATTCCGGTATCCAGAACCGTTCCCAAATGCACTCTTTTTTTCATTGAAACGTATCCTCCTCCCGATAAGATGGCGACTTGATATAAACCGCAAGTGAAAGAATGGATGTGATGACAAAAATCACAAGGCTGATTGCCGCACCGATACAGTAATAATTGTTGTCGATGGACAGATTATACAGCCAGTTAATGAGCAGATCCGTATCGCTGGCCAGGAAATATCCATCCATGTAAAGACCACCGCGCAGAAAATAGAAAATTCCAAAATTGTTAAAATTTCCAACAAACTGGCTGATCAATACCGGCATGGTGGAAAACAGAATGAACGGCATGGTGAGGGATGTGAACTGCTTCCATCTTCCCGCACCGTCAATCCTGGCTGCCTCATATAAAGTAACATCCCGGTTGGACAGATGCCCCGTTGCCAATAGCATGATGGACGGGGTGCTGATCCAACAGTTTACCAACAGTCCGATAATACGTGCCGTCCATTTTGCATCCAGATCCAGAAACCCGATTGCTGTTCCGCCGGCATTTACGATTATCTGGTTGATTGGTCCACCGTAGGAAAACATAAATTTAAATGCCAGCAATGTAATAAATCCAGGGATTGCATAGGCCAGTATCGGAAATGCCCGCCAGATCACCTTTCCCTTCACGCATTTCTTTTCCAAAAGAAGTGCCAGCCCCAGTCCTGCGAAATAATTCAACGCTGTGGAAGCTGCTGCCCAAAGCAGATTCCATCCCAGAATCTTAAAAAAGGTGGGAGCAAACTGTGTCAAAGCCACCAGCTTGTAAAAATTAGCAAACCCAACCCAGTCCACCAGCTCCGGTGGCACAATCTCTCCTCCATAATTGGTAAATGCGATCAATATCATAAACACGATCGGCAGAATATTAAATACACATACACCCAGCACCGGAAGCACCAGCACTGTCACATAGAACTTTCTGTCCAGCAGTGTCTCCACTTCCTGACGAAAGGTGAGGATCGTTTTGCCCTGTTGGATTCTTTTCTGCATTTGCCGGGCATCCTTCACGTTGAACCAGTATATGCAGATGTAAACCGCAATGACGATCCATGCCAGTATTCCCATCAACATCATGATGACGGAATTATCACCTTCGATTCCCAGCCAGGCATCTCCTCTGACTGTGCCCAGTGTAAAAAAACCTATGATATCTCTGATTCCCCGCACCACAAAATAGTAAATCATACCTATCTGTGCCAGAAACAACAGAATTCCCTTTGTCCTTGCCCCATAGAGAAACTGTCCGCTTCCCATGATAAACATGGAAAGCCTGACATTTCTACTGCTGTCTTTCCAAAAAGAAGACAGTTTTTTTATTATTCCCTTCATCTATGCACACTCCCTATTTTAACGTAAAGATTGCATCATAAATCTGCGCGTCCACCTGCTCTAATCCTTCCTTCATGGATGCCAGGTCCGTATACTTTTTCTCGGAATCGCTGCGAAATGCATCTTTTGCCAGGTCCGCGAAAAAGGTCTGTGCAGGAATCCAGATCTGAGCCACCTCCTTGACAGAAGGCATCAGAACGATATTTCCGCTCTCCAGATTCTGATATAACATCTCTGAAGTTCCACCGACAGTTTGTGCAGCATCATCTCTTGCCGGCGCAATTCCCAGCATCTCACTTCTTTTAACCATCATCTCATAACTGGTGGCAAAATCCACAAAGGCCAGACATGCATTGGGCGCCTTTGTATAGGCACTGACCGCGTAACCATTGATGCCTCCCATGGACTTAGAATCCACCAGTGTGGGATTTTCCTCAGTCAGGTCTCCGCTTTCCGGAAGCATAGGCAGAGTCGTCATGACCAGATTCTCCTCCGCAGCTGCCTTTGCATCTGCCGCAGTCATTCCTTCCCTTTCATATTCCATCACCAGTTCATCAAAAAATGTCGTATACATATCCGGCGTGGTGATCGTGGCAAAATAGGTTCCATCTGCGAGTTTACTGTAGGCATTGGTGGTGATGGTGTCATCAATGCACTCCTCATTCATGGTAGTTGCCAGCTGGGAGAGCACCCATGCGCCCTTCTCCGCTTCCCCTGCAGAAAACCCGATATCCTCTGTATTGGTATTGTTATCTCCAAATACATATCCGCCATAGGTAAATAAAAATCCGGAAGAAAAATATGTATCAAACAGAGATTTCATATAACCATATTTGGATGGATCCTCTGCATGACGCTCCACGGAAAAAGCGTACATATCATTCCAGTTCTCCACCATGTCCGGAACACCATTTGAATCGTCGTCCCATTCTGTTTCCCAGTTTTCCGGCAGTAAGTCCGTGCGGTAATAAAGCATGGGGGCCTGCACATTTACCGGTACCCCACAGTAATAGTCCTTCCCGTCTACCGTAGTACGATAGGCTGCCCATGCCGTCTCCGGTATCTGATCATAGCATTCTAACTGTTCCACCGGCAGCGGATAGATATGTTTTCCATCCACATACTGCATGATAATATCATTTGCCTGATATAACACATCCGGACCGTAACCGTAAGGGCCATCGTTCGCCAGGTCCAGATACTGATCCATATTGGCATCCACCGCAACAATCCCATAATCCGCATAAGCCTCATTGAATGCAGTCAGCAGCTCGTCAAAGTATCCTTTGGATATAGCTGTATCATTTTCCAACACCCGGATGGTCACATTATGTTCCAGCTCTCCTGTGAATACGCTGCTTCCGGTTCCCCCGGAAGCGGTGCTTTCTGCAGCCTGGCTGCCCGATGAGCCCGTAGCTTCCGTCCCATTCCCGCATCCGGTAAACATTGCTGCCACCATACATATTGCCATTAAAATTGAGATTCGTTTTTTCATGATTCAATCTCCTTTCTCTGTGCAATCATAAATCCCTTTGGTCCAATTTTCACTCCATTTTCCGAAACCTCTACTTTGTTTTCACATAGCACTGCGTCTTTTGCAACTGCCACTTCCTTGTCCCGGTCCGTCATGTTGACATACAGAGTGATTGCATCCCCTGCCAGTTTCCGCTCCACTAAAAGCATTTCCTGCTCATCATAAACACGGATACCGCCGTCCCGGATTTCCTTGCGCTTATGTACCTTGATCAGTTCCTGTATCCGATTCCGGACTTCCATATCCCAATGGCTTTCCTCCCAGTCGAAGCATCTGCGGGAATCCGGGTCATACCCGCCTTCCATACAGATTTCTGTTCCATAATACAAACAGGGCGCCCCCATAAATACCATCTCCAGCGCAATGGCTGCCTGAAGTTTATCCTTATCCGTTCCCACCTCGGTAAAGAACCGGTGGGTATCGTGGGAATCCAGCAGATTCAGCATCATGCGGTTTACCTGAGTCTGATTCCGCATGAGATTTCCGTTCAGCTTCTCCGCCATCTGCTCCGCCTGAAAAGTTCCTTTTGCAAAATAGTCCAAGCAGGCTTTCGTAAAAGCATAATTCATAATGCTATCATACTGATCCCCTCGCAGATACGGATAGGCATCATGCCAGTTTTCCCCGATGATAACCGCATCCTGCTTTTCTGCTTTAATCTCATTCCGGAACCGCCGCCAGAATGCATGGGAAACCTCATCTGATACATCCAGCCTCCAACCGTCAATGTCAAACTCCCGGATCCAGTATTTCGCAATTTCTAAGAGAAATTCCTGTACCCCTTCTTCTGCCGTATTTAACTTTGGCATATAGTTGCATGCCGCAAAACACTCATAGTTCATTCTTTCCGGATCAGGAAAATCTCCGTCTATGATAAACCAGGAATAATAATCGGATACCCTTCCTTTTTCCATCACGTCCTGAAACTGAGCCAGTTCCATGCTGCAGTGATTAAACACCGCATCCAGCACGATCCGAATGCCATTGGCATGAGCCTTCTCCACCAGACAACGGAAATCCTCTTTTGTTCCAAATCGGGGATCGATCTGCATATAGTCAATGGTATCATATTTATGATTGGACTGTGAGTAGAATATGGGGGTCAGATAAATTGCAGTTATCCCCAATTCCTTCAGATATTCTATTTTTTCTATAATGCCCTTCAGATCACCACCGGCAAAGCTTTTCGGTGTGGGCCGGTCCTCCCAGTTCATATTCACATAGGACATATCTTTTTCATGGTCCCCGATGGCAAAACGCTCCACAAAAATCTGGTAAAATACCGCGTCCTTCATCCAATCCACCACCGGCATCCAGTCATTTGCATTGATATATGGCAACTGAAAAAAGTTATAAAACGCTTCCTCAAAATTATACGTCTCACTTAGGCCATCTTCACTGTAATAGTATATTTTTCCCTCTTCCTCTACCTCAAAAATATATGCCAGTCTCACATCTTCCAACTGCAGACATATTTCATAATAATCGTACAGCCGGTCGGTATACCTGATCTCCATGGGGATACGCTTCTGTTTACTCTGAAAATTATATTTACACTCATAAAGCAGATTAATCTCTGCGTTTCTGTCTTCCCTTGCAACCCGGAGTCTGATCACCAGTTCTTTGTCCCCTGTTGGGAAACAGTATCTGGAATCCGGGATATGCAGCATTGCACATTCATTCATTTTGTTTTCTCCTTATTGACAAATCCTTTGAAATTCTTTATAAATTGTGAGTAGAACATCACCAAGGGGGATCAGCCGTGAAAAAAAATATAACCATTAAAGATGTAGCCCGGGAAGCTGGTGTTTCCGTTGCCACTGTATCATACGTGGTTAACAACCGGACGGATATGCGCATCAGCGAAGCGACCCGCAAAAAAGTTTTTCAGATTATAAATTTATTAGGCTATACCCCAAACCAGTCTGCCCAGGCACTTGCCACCAGTCGGAAACGTACTGTGGCTCTTTACTTATCGCCTGACCTGTCTGTTTTAAAAAATGCAGAACAAATGCATTTTATTGATGTTCTGTCTTCCTTTTTTCACGAAAAAAATTATGCCCTCATTTACTTAAGCAGTGCTTTTCAGGAAAAATTCGACCACGCCGATGCCATCATCGGCTATGATATTTCTTCCGAATATTTTATGCAGATTGGCGATTCCAACTTTGTCCCTCTGCTTGCTTTAGACTGTATGGTTCCGGACCATCAGCTCTTTTTCCAGATCAATACCGATTACGAAAAGGTCGCAGAAGAGGCAGCCGCCTATTTCCGTGGTCCGGACTATACCGCACTTTTGCTGGATACTCCGAATTTGGAAAAGCGGCAGCTGCTGGAGGATGTATTTCCTTCTGTCACCTATCTATCTGATGCTTCCGAATTGGAGGGGTTCCGTAACCGGAACGTGCTGTTAATGGATTATTCACTCCACGAGCTTCTCACCCCCCGCATGGAATCAGAAGACCTGATTTTTTACGCACCTTCCTTTACTGCTGAAAAAGCAGAGAAACTGTTCCAATGCATGGAATATGCGCTGGACCGCACCCCGGATGTGCCGCATAAAATATTTGTTTAATTTTCACATTCTACTGAAAAATTCTGTTTTTACTTACAGGAAGCAGTGAGCACCTGTGTAGACGGGTCATAGGTAAAGGTATAGGTTCCTGCCTTTGCCGCAACCATATTGTAATCGCTTCCCTCTGTTATCACAGCAAGACTTTCTGTATCGTCTGATGCAATATTCGAATAGCGGACATACTCGGTTCCCACGCTCTCCGTACCATCCACAGTTACCATGGTGGTAAAGAGGAATTCATCTCCCTCTGTCAGATCTATTGTTAACGTGTAAATTCCATCCACTTCCGTAAATCTGGTTTCATCCGAATAGACATCTTCCCATCCTGTGATGGTTGCACCTTTGATATAATAATCGGTCTGAACATCCGCATTCGCAGACTGACCTTCCCCATTGTATGTCCAGGTGATGGTATCATACGGATTTATGTTGAAGGCCTCTTTGTTATCCTCTTTGTAATTTGCGTTATCCGTCTCGTACACATCCTCTCCCGGATATGTGGTCAGCGTAAAGGTATAATTGCCGGATATGGCGCACTTAATGTTAGAGCGCTTGGTGCTGGTCTCACCCAAACCACCGGAATTTTTGAAATACTCCACACCATCCTGTGAAATAGTTTCCAGATATCCATATCCCCTCTGGTGATTCCATTCTGTATTGATGGCAAACTGGAATTCGTCACCGGCATTCAAGTCCACAGTAATGGTATAAATATTGGCATTCTCGCAGTCTTCCTTGGTCATCATCTGAGCTTCCCCAATGACCTTGCCCCAGTTAGATTCCACCAAAACCGGGCTGGTTCCGCTTCCGACAATGGCAAACTCTCTGTCGTCCTCCACATAGGATACAAATCCCGCAAATACAGAAGTGTCATCCGTAATCCCCAATGTGTAATCAAACCGATGGCTCATCTGAGGGGTGGCAAACCAGCCCACAAAGATATATCCGTCCTTTTCCGGCGTAAACTCCTCCACACATTCCCCATCTGCCACTTCCTCAGTGGCAAGCACTGTGGTTCCATCCGAGTCATAAAATGTCACCGTATGTACTGCTGCAGATTCCCCTGAATCCAGTTCTCCTGCGGTCTGCTCCGTGTCTGCTACGCTCTCTTCGGCGTTGTTCCCACAGCCCCCAAGCATCATGGTTCCCGCCATCATTGCTGCCGTCAAAAACAACGCTGTCATAACCTTCTTTTTCTTCATCCTTCTCCACACCTTTCTTTAAAAATAGATTCTCCCAACTGTTTTTCTGTATGTTTGCTTAATCGTTTAAGCAGAAGAATAATTTTTTAGCAAACCAGGTCTTTTTGAGATCTGGTTTGCCTCTATTGCTTAAACGGTTAATCTATTTTAAAGTTAACACTTTGTATGGTATCTGTCAAGCAAAAAATAACTCTGGGTTCTTGTTTGCCGGACTCTTGTAATCACTTTCCGTTACACGTTTTTAAATCGGTTCACTTCATTGCTCAGCTTAGAAGATATGTCACGGTTGTTTTCCGTCTCCTGCTGAATCTGGGTAATGGACTCCACAAGGCTGACTGCACTTTCCGCAACATTGGAAACGCCTTTTGCACTTTCATCTACCGCAATTGCAATATCGTTAATGCCTGTATTCATGTCTTGAATCGTATCATTGATTTCTCCGGTATTTCTGGCGAATTCCGTCAGAATGTCATTGACACTCTCCGCATCGTTCTTATATTGCTCTACCACACCCACAAAATCATCATAGTCCTTCATAACCTTCTCATCAATGAAATGCAGTACTCCCTCCGCATTCTGCGCCAACCTCTCCACTGCTCCTGTCACCTGCATACTGATAGTCTGGATATTATTGGCTGTATTCCGGCTGTTATCTGCCAGAACTCGAATCTCATCTGCGACCACCGCAAATCCTTTTCCGGCTTCTCCGGCTCTGGCAGCCTCGATGGAGGCATTCAATGCCAAAAGGTTCGTCTGACCTGTGATATTTAAAATTTCATCTGTTAACTCATTGATCTTCTCTACGCTGCGGCTCTCCTCCACCGCTGCTTCCAGCTCCTTGCGGATGCTGACGATAATCTCTCCGGCAGACTCCTTGCTTTCCACCGTATTCTTGCGCATACTCTGGGCACGATCTTTGATGTCCATCACCAAAGTGACACCGTCATTAACCTGTCCTGTCATATGCTTTACTTCTTCCAGAACATTATCACTTCCCGTTGCCAGCTGTCCCAGTGTGGCGGAAATTTCCTCCATAGTTGCAGCCATTTCCTCCATCACGGCAGATACATTGCCTGCACTTTCGTTGGATTCGTCTATTTCCTTACGAACCGAATCCACCGAAGACATCATCTGCTCCGACTGTATTTTCAGCTTTTGCATAAGCCCCTGCAACTGTGCCAGGAAGCTGTTGACTCCCTCTGTCATCTGGCCAATCTCGTCCTTGGTCTTTACCGGGATACGTTCTGTCAGATCACCTTCATTATTTTCAATCTTAGATACAATTTCCTGCAACATTTTGCCTGACCTTTTAGCCGGCTGTGTAACAGTAATAATCACAACGACAATTGTACCTGCCATCACTATCAGGAACAGTATTAAAAGCACAATGCAAAATGTGTTTGTCTGACTGATCCTTGAAGTGGTGCTTTCCTGGAGCTCCTTCTGTTTTTCTAAAACCAGGGTATCGTATGTATCCTCTGCCTCCTGCACCGGTGTGATATGCGTATACATACCATCAATCATGCTCTGAACTTTTTCATTGTTTCCGTTGCGGGATTCCGCCAACAACTCTGTGCAATAGTCGGAAAAGTCTGTCATGGCAGCACTCCATGTTTCACATGCCGTAACAACCTCCTCATCACCTGCATATGCGCTGAGATTATTGATATTTTCCACATCTGTAGCCGCCTGAGAAATGCAGCTTTCCAGTTTCGTCTGCATCGTTTCAAGATCCGATGAATCCTGCTTAAAATAACAGATATTGGCATATAACTGCATCTGCTGGAATGCCGTGGAGGCTTCGCTTTTCGCATCGCCCATCTCCAGATAAATATTGATCTTATTGTTACTGTTCTTAATGGATGTCATTGCCATGATGTTTAACACAATAGCCACAAGAAAAACCGCTCCCAAAATCCCCATTAAAGTGATTACTTTTCGCCCAATGCTTCCCTTCATCCTTTGCCCTCCATATCGTCAAATTGCCAATTTTTTCTTAAAGCTACGTATTTTTTTGTGAAATATACCTATATATACTTTACTATTTTTGGTTTAAAAAAGCAATGTATTACTCTGAAATTTTCCCCATAATATCTTCCAACACATCAAAATACTCTGCAAATGTCTTCTTACAGCAGGAAGGATTTTGAATAAATACCCCCTCTGTCCGAAGCCCCGTCAACACAAAGGACATGGCCACTCTATGGTCATCATAGGTCTCGATGTTTCCACCCGTTGGTGTTCCCGGATAGATGGTAACCTCGTCCTCTTTTTCCTCTACCCGAATTCCCAGTGTAGTGAGATTCTTTACGATTGCAGCAATCCGGTCACACTCCTGCAATCGGATATGTCCGATTCCGGTGATGGTGATGGAATTGTCCGCAAATGGCGCAATGGCAGCCAACGTCAGTGCCTGATCTGAAAATGCAGACATATCAATGGAAAATCCGCCTTTCAGTGCTCCTCCTTCCGGACCGGTGACAGCCACAGTCCCATCCTTTTCTTCCTGCAGACTGCAGCCCATTTTCTCAAGTACTTTCAAGAACTGCACATCCCCCTGCAGCATAGAAGATTTCACACCATTTACCGCAACTGTTACGTCCAGCACTGCCGCCAGCGCATAAAAATATGCCGCAGCCGACATATCCGGTTCCACATCATAGTTCAAAGCCTTATAGCTTCCCTCGCCGGAAAACAGATATTGAATCTGTCCATTCACAATCTGTTTCTCCACAGAGATTCCAAAACTTTTCATCATTTCCGCAGTGAGATCCACATAGCTTAATCCATGGGAGCCCACCACATTAATCTCTGCTTTCTTTCCCAAAGTTCCCACAGCAATGAGCAGCGCACTCAAAAACTGTGAACTCTTATCGATATTTACAGAAAAGCAGTCCGGAATTCCGGATGGATCTCCTGCTCCAATAATATGTAACGGGAATCTGCCCTGTTCCTCCACACACTCCACGGTGGCTCCTGCAGCTTTCAACGAATCGATCAGTGGCTGCATGGGGCGCTTCTTCATCTGATCCGAAGAGTTCACCACATATTCTCCGTCAGAAAATGCCAGCATGGCCACCAGAAATCTGGCTGCCGTTCCCGCACTTCCCACATATATCTCCGCCATTTTATTAGGTATCTTTCCACCGAAACCGGTTATGGTAATGTCACTTCCCATTTTTCCATCAGGCACTTCCTCCACGGGAAATCCCAGTGTCTTCAAGCACTCCAAAAAATGTTTTGCATCCTCACTGGTGAGACAGCCCTTCAGTGTGCTGGTGCCATTGGACATGGCTGCCAGAAGTAAGGCCCGGTTCGTAATGGACTTTGAGCCGGGCACATCTGTCTTAACAAAAGCATTTTCATTTATTTTTTTCGGGCATTTTACCTCATACACATTGCTATCCATAATTAAACCTCTGTTTTTCTTTCAATTTTAAAGGATTCGTTTATATTATGCAAGGAAAAAAGGAACCTCCCACCAGCATTCTGTAAAAGGATATGATTAACAGTCCTGACGCATCCGCTCTTCCACTTTCTTGGCACTCTCTGTGACAGCCAGTCCATCCTGCCCTGTCTCCCGCAGGCAGGCAGGAATCAGCCATGAGTTTTCTTGTGACATACCCGATCTTTACCGCACTGCGGTGTGGGAACTGGAGGGTCCCACCATCACCGGGCCTATGATATCAAATAGGTTCATAATCTGCCTCCTGCTTATAAAAAAGAGACATAGTGGTAATCCACTACGCCTCTTCGCTTTTATCAATATAACATTTTCTTTTGGGGATAACAAGTACTATCGGAAAGACCCTGTCAGAAGATTTACGCTCTCTGCAGCATTCCCTCTTCCACTTTCCTCACTTCATCCAGTGGAATACTAAGAAAAGCAGATACCTGCTCCGGTGTGTTTCCATTCCGTAAAGCACTCTGGATAATCTCTGCCCGCTCATCTGCACGGCCTCTTTCTATTCCCTTTTTAATTCCCTTATTTTCTACATAACCACTCAAATTACACATCTCTTCTACCTCCGTTCCAAAACCATCATCCATAGGAATACCATATTCTTCCTGTAGCTTCTGCTTCTTCTCTTCTTTCTCCATATCTGTTGATAACAATGTATTCAACATCTGTATCAGTTCATTTTTTTCTTCATTCTTTGTATCATTCAAACATATCATAACCACCGATAGCCCTAACAAATTAATCATATTTATTCTACCGGATGTTTTCCATATCCGACAAATCCAATCTGACCATCTGCCCAGCCAATCTGTCCATCCATGGTCAGGCGAACCCACTGGTGGGTATACTGATTTTCATTTACATGTTCCCACTCATATCCCATGCAATCCAGTATCATACCCAGCGCTCTGGTGGCTCCTGCGCAGGAATATTCCCCGGCAACAAATACACCGTAAGCTGTTCTGTAATCCTTTCCTTCCATGGTGTAAGTTGCATTTGCACAGTATGTGCTAACGATGTATGCCGCTAATCCGACACGATGCAAATCTGATTGCGGTTCAAGGGATTCGATATAATCGGTAATCTCCCAAGCTACTGCAAGAGCCTGCTCTGTCTTAATCTGCTCTGCATCGCTAATCCAGATGCCATTTCGATTGACATAGTATCCATCTACAAAGGTATTGGCAGCCATAACACCATTGCTGTAGCAGTAATACCAATTATCATTCTCCTTAAACCACCCGATTACCATTACTCCCTTTGTGCCAAGATAGTACCAGCTTCCATCTACATTTTGCCAGCCGGTAGCCATGGTTCCGGAACCCGGATTCAGGTAATACCATGTCCCACCGTCGTTCACCCAGCCTTCCGCCATGGAGCCATCCGGGTTCAGGTAGTACCATGAACTTCCCTGTTGCAGCCAGCCGATTTTCATCATACCCTTTGCATCAAAGTAATACCAGCTTCCATCAATCTCCTGCCATCCAGTCTTCATAACCCCGGTATCCTCTGCCATGTAATACCAAGTTCCACCGTCATTGACCCAGCCCTCTGCCATAACCCCGTTGGCTTTCAGATAATACCATGCATCTTTGCTCTGATACCAGCCGGTCATCATATAGCCGGATTCGTCAAAAGCATACCAGTTATCATCGATTTCACACCAGCCGTTGCTGGGATAGCTACCATCCGGATTCTGGTACCACCAGCCGCCTGCACCTAGCAACCACACCCCGGTGGGCTCCTGAACGACATCTGTATCCTGACCTGTGGTGTCCTCCCGAACCACTGTTTCCGTGCCACCAAGATCAGAATTTTCTGCCGCACTTACAGTCAGAGTGCTGCAGGCAACAAAAAGCATAATGGAAAGTGCTGTTAAAAGGTATTTTTTCATAGGTAATCTCTCCTTTTTCACTGTATCTTATGTTAATTGGCTTTCTTAAATTTTCTTCACAAGCAATACCCTCAAAAAAGAAAAATAACGATTACATTTATTCCTAATTTGTAGGGACAAATTCTCCTGAATCCGCGTCATATTCATAATACAATTGATAATATCCCGGGCCACCTTCATTCGGCTGACCACAATATAACCCATCTGCGAATTTGGAAAAACAATCATGTTGTCCGGAAATCTCTGGCTGGTATGCTTGTCCATTTTTGACGCCATATAGCCATGTTTTTTGTCCTTCCATACCTCCTAATGACAAAAATTTTTGGCTACCTGTATCTATAACATTATATTCTGCGAAATTATCTGCGTCAACATATCCGCCACCATACCCATACAGATTTTCAAATTCGTCTATACACAATACATTTCCATTACGGTCTACTATATAAACTTTAGCATTCTCCAGATCCCATCCATTATCATTTCCAGCGATTCCAAATCCTTCCAAATTTCCATCTGCATCAAAATCGTCACATAGGAAATAGCTCTTTTCTGTCGAATCAATGGCCGAATGGAAAGCTACTTTTAACATATCCTCTGCAGACAACTGTCCACTTGGAGTATACATTTCAAAAGAATTCAGTTGAAAACTCACCACTTGACTCTGATAGGCATCAGTTATGGCATAGGCTTCTTCCTCCGTAATTTTGTCCATACGTTCCAAATCATAACCTGATTCCTCTTCATAGCAATCAGAAATGCCGTAATTCCAGGGATTTTCTTCGTCAGTATAACCATCATATAGCACTATTTCCATTAAGCGTAACGATCCCTCATTACTATCCACTACATCTTTCTCCCAGGAAGTAAGCAGTGCTCCACCTGAACCATTTTGATAAATTGTATTATCCTCGCATAGATAATATGTCCATCTCTCACCACCGGTGGCCAAATGAACTACTTCTCCATTCTGACATGTATACAGATCATAGATGATTCCACGCTCTGCGCCCTTCATGGATGTAACCAATAATTCATCCACTCCGTTCCCGTCTAAATCACCAAAGGCATAACCGGCATCAGCTAAAGATTGCACATCTGTATATGCACTATAAAACAATTCGCTTACCTCTTCTGTTTGATCCCATACTGCTGTATCTATATTATAATAAAACATATCTAATACATCTTTATAAAGTTGTATATTGTCTATTTCCTGATCCGCGGTCTGTTCCGTTTCTGCGTTTTCTTCCGTGTCCTCTTCTGTCGCTACATTTGATTCCATCTGATCTTCAAGCTCTGATGAATTTTCTGATACATTCGCTCCACATCCCATAACATTTATTGTCATTGTAATGATAAGCGATGCTGTAATAATTCTGTTTTTCATGCTTTTTCTCCTATTATAAATTTACACTATTTACGGATTCAAAAGATCTATTGTTTCTCCCAATGTGTTTTGACCTTTTCCGGTATACCTGTCAACCGTGTACCAATCCATAGTTGCAACATGATCTCCAAAATCCTGATATAACCATATGTATACCATATTGCCACTTTCTCCATCCACTTGTACGTACTCAGGTGCCGGAGAAGAAGTTGTCTTTTCGTAATAAATTCTTGCCAATTCACATAGTTGTTCGTCTGACAGATATTCTCCCTGCTCTTCCACTGGGGTTTCCGACAAAGTATCGCTTTGTTGTTCTACTCTCTCATATGAATAATCAGATAAATCAACCCTAAAAACTTCTGTATTTGTATATATATTATCATATACTGTAACCTCGATGTATTCACCCACACGTTCCAATTTATCAGGCCAACAGTACTCCTCCTCAAATGCAGAAATATTTGCTAATGTATTTCCATCCTTATCAACGGCAAAAAAAGATGGTCCATAATATCCGCATAAGTAAAGCGTACTATCCTCTCCAAATAAAAACTGTAAAGATGCTCCTTTAAATTCTTTATTCTCCCAAACTTTTTCTCCATCCGAAAGATTTAATGCAATCACACTTCCACCTTCCACATAATAGTAAAAAGTTTCCTGTATGCCAATCGGACAAATATTATCAAGTTCTGTCAACTCACATGTTGCTGTATTCCGCGTCCACACAACATTCCCATCCTTATCCAGCCCATGTATAACAGCACACTCTCCACTTTCCGTATATGATTTTTCCAATTCCACATCTGTCACTAGACTGACAGAATCATCCCTTTCCTCCGATTCCATCGCATACTCAGTCGATTCACTTTCCTGTATAGAATTTGTTGTAACTCCAGCATTTGTATCAAAACCACAGGCTGATAGAACCATTGCACCTACAACACCTAGAATTACAACTTTACCATAACATAAAATCCTACTTCTTCCCTTTAGCAATCGGTATGCCATTTTTTATCCTCCCAACATCTTAATTTGAAAGCAGGAATAGGATTACATCCAGTCTATTCCATTCTCCAAAGCAATACATTTCTTACAAATCAAATCAACAGTCGTATTGGTTTTAACACCTTTCCCATATTTATCATAAAATAAGCCATTGCTGTTATATATAAAAACAATGATATCCATATAATTAATACAAGAATCTGTGCTTATTGTGTCAAAGTAATCTCGTAAAAAAACTTGTTTAACATTCAATGCATTTCGAATATACTTTTTTAATTCCAAGGTGTCCTTCCTATCTATTTTTATATCATTATCCTTATTTACATATTCAGTGATGGAAACAATATATTTATTTATCAGACGTACAACCTTTCCATTGTCCAATCCTTCAAAAATAGCTTCTATATCACAGCATATAAAATAATCATTTTCATACGAAATTCTAAATGCATTCCTGAACATATCGACGATACACCGATCAAAAAGATTTGCTGAAGATCCATCTACTACAATTTGCCTGCCATCGTTCATCCATAGTTTCTTTCTTCTATACATATCTAAAATACAGACAAACAACGGTTTGGTAAAATTGTTATACCAATTCTGACTCAGCCAACCATACTTACAAAAATATGCAGGATGTAACTCCATATATTTTTCTAATATTTCTTTCATTATTTCATCATCATTTTCATTCATCGCTTAATCCTATGATCCCCCTATTACATCAATTGTACAATTTTAAAATAATCATTTTCCTTATCATTCACTCTAATGAAAAAGAGAATGATACGCTTTTATTTATACCATTCTCTTTTTACTGACAATCTTACATTTTTTTACCAGATGTTTTTTTCCTCTTTATCCCAAAGAAAGCAACGCCACCAGCGCCCCCTCCTAAGACTATAATAATACTTGCAACAAAAAGGGGCGTATTTTCATACCATTTTCGGAAAACAGATTTATTTTTTATTTCAAATGAAATCAATTGTTCCGTCGTATTCCCCGCATAGTCAACGGCTGTTACTAAAATCTCGTGCCTTCCGATTGATGATATGGTATTTTCATATTGCATTGTCTCAGAATCAAAATCCTGTTTGACATCATCCAGTAAAATTTCCTCTATACTATCCTCACTACCAGCAAGTGAAATAACCGGAGATACTGCCTCATAATAAGTTTTCGCATTCTCAACACCTACTATCAAAATATCCGGTGCTGTATGATCTACAATGAACTCAGCTTTTGCATTAGCACTATGACCAGCCTCATCCTCCGTTTCAACCTTCAAAACATATTTTCCCTCTTCTGTGACTTCTGTAACACCATCATATTCCTCACTATTTAAATACAATTCGTAGCTTGGAACTGTCAAGTCTTGAATCATATCATTGATATCATATGGTAAGACAAATGTCTGAAAATACTTTCCGTTAATTTCATCAATATAACGGATAACCGGGTCATTCGTATCTACGGTGACTGTTTTCTGAACCTCAGCTTTATTTCCCGCTTTATCTGTAGCGACAATTCTTGCTGTATAAATTCCATCTGATGTAATCTGGTAAGTCAAACTACTCTCTTTTGCACGATTTACCCAGTTTCCCACATTGACCTCTGATTTATTTCCGTCAATATCTTCCTTAATCAGGCTTACCTCAACATTGTCCGTATCATAATAAGATTCTGTCACATTGTATTGCAGCACAATCTCATGACTGGAAATCTGGTAATCCTCTGCACCACTGATACTTAACACTGGTGCTGTCTTATCTACCGTAAATTGAAGTGTCTTTATTGTTGCTTTATTCCCTGCTGCATCCATTGCTTCTATTTGAATTTTATAAGTTCCATCTTCTGTGAAGGAACTTTTTAAAACAGAGTCTTTTCCGGTATTGCGCCAGCCTTTTAGTGGATAGTCTGACACTGTGCCATCCAGTTCTTTGGTGACTTTTATAGTCACTTCATCTGTATCATAAAATGACTCTGTTACTTTAATAGAAGTTTCCACGTCGCTCATGCTATAAGAACCTTCTGACGGACCTGTTATCTCAATAACCGGTGCTGTCTTATCCACAACAAAATGAATCACCTGTGCTTCCGCCTTATTGCCGGCAGCATCTACTGCATTTACCGTAACCTCATAACTGCCATCCTGGTCAAACTCATAACTTCCTGTAGATTCAATCGCAGAAAGAGCGGCTCCCGGAATTTCATACTCATTTGTAACGCCATCCAATGTCTTCTTGACATGAAGAGACGTACTCGCATACTCATAAATCTGATCCTTGACCGTTGCATTCAAAGATGCTGTCCGATTGAGATAACTTCCCTCCTCTATGCCGGACAACTGTATCACAGGCGCTGTCTTATCCACATACACCAATTTCTCTTTCGCGTAGACATTACCTGCATTGTCCTCTACTGTAACCAAGATCTTATAACCTGCTGCAGACAATGCCTCATCTGTTGCGGTAACTCGAAACTGATCCATATAAATCACATCAGTTTCATTCAAAAAATCTTTCTCATACACTGTTTTATCGTTAATCACACAAGTAATCTTTTTTAATCCTGACTCTTTGTCCTGTGCAACGATATCAAGTGCAATATCTCCACTGATCCATTGCTCATTGTCCTGACTACTAATAGTAATTTCAGCATTAATATTATCATAAACCACACCATCACTAATACTGTAGGTGGTCACATTGCCGGCTCCATCCTTTGCAGAAACATATACTTTTCCCTTAAACCCAGGATCCAAATAAAATGTTCCTGCAGACCCAGAAATAGTTTTCTCCTCTCCCTTTACACCATTTTCTTCTGTATAGTAGGTTAGGGATACCACACCTGATGTGACATCTTCTGATGAAACGCTGACTGCGATACGTTCTTTGCAAAAATAATTAAAAGATACGTAGTTTATCACCTTCGCCAAAAGCGAACTGTTCTCTGTTGTGAAAACAATTTTAGGCTGTGTAGGTAAAGTACTGTCATAATTGATTGTCTGGTTTTTCTCTTCTGACTTATTCCCAGCTGCATCCTTTGTATAGTATTTTAGTATATACTGCCCATCCCCAGAAATCTTCGGCTGATTTTGCGCATTCAAAACTGAATATTCAGGTTCACCATCAGAAATTTTATACAGCTTATAGTATGTTGTGATTTGGGTTCCATCATCAACAGGCGATGTCATGGTAATCTGTGGCAACGTATAATACCATCCCTGTGCTTTTGAATCGCCGGTAACGCTCACACCCGCATTGGCTGGATTCTTTCTGTCCACAAAAATATACTGCTCTTTTACATCCGTCATTCCTGTATCACCAGTTGATACTGCTTTAATGTATATGTACTTTTTATAATGCTCTCCATTTTTTAATTTGCTCTCGTCAATGGCATAGACGTCACCATTAATCTGAGTCCACGCTGCTCCATTCAATACGTCATCCGTACACTTTTCAGTGGATTCATATACAAAATATTTTGTACCGATACCTTCTGTGGTATTTTCTATAGTAAAAGTGATTTTTTCCGTATTCTCTCCTTCTACATATGTTTGATTCGCTGCATCCTTTACACTGATTTCTAATGACGGTTTCTTATCAATGTAAAATTTTGTACAACTCGTATTGCTCTCATTTTCGGCTTCGTCAACAGTTTTATACTCTAACACCCACTTACCGGCACTACCCAATACCGGTCTATCTCCAGAAGAATCGTAAGTGATGAATTCGCCCGAAGTTTCTCCCTCTTTGTACAGGCGATATTCTATATGTAAATCACTTCCTCCATCCTGCTGCAAATCCTCAAATGATAATGTCGGAATCGAATCCTGATACCACTTTCCGCCATATATATTTTCTCCGGTAATTTCCGCTCCGTCCGGTTCTGATGAAACTTTCAATATCGGAGCCACTTCTGGTGCTTCCGTGTCTATCTCTATTTGTACAGGATCACTAATAATCACACGCCCTGTATCTGTATTTACTACCTTAATCGAACAAACCTGGTCAAACATAGGCTCATTCTCGGCAATGGTTATTTCTTTCATACCGGTATCATTATTCAGTAAGCTCCAACTACCATCTCCTAAGTCATAATAAACCTCAATATTATCGTCCGTTTTATACACAGTTCCATCAGATGAAATTGCGGAAAAATTAATATTTTGATTAGAATATCCACCAGTATAATCTGATTCTCCATCAGCCAATATCGTTTTTATTGTCAGACTTGTCAGTTGAGAATCTACGTAGTAATAGTTTGTGGTTTCTTCTGAAAAATTACCTGCTTCATCCTTAACCTTATATTTTAAAATCCATCGTCCATCCCCTAAGGTTTCCTCAACATCGCTGTTTGATATTGTATAACTTTCCGGTTCGGGATCTGATGACTTATAATACTCATAAAGCTTATAATATAAGGTGGATCCCGTCTCCGGCAAACTGACTGTCAGTGCTGGCTTATCATCATACCAATAACAATCGGATGTTCCATCCACTAGTTGCGTCCCTGGAGCTATGTCCGTGGTCACACAAACATTCTCAATGTCAGGGGTTTCTTTATCAATCCTTACATGTATGGATTTAATCCAAGATTGGCCTGTCACCAGCTTATCCACTTTGACATAATAGTACCGATTCAAGTTCCCATTGTCATCTACATGAATCTTTATTTTACCGGTAGCATCTACAGAACTCCACTCACTATCCTCTACTTGGTTCAATGCCGTCTCGTCTAATGACATCGAGGAACTATAATAAAACATTCCTATCCGATTCTCGTCAGGTACAATTTGCACTCCCTCAGATTTAATAGAAAGTGTTACATCCTGATTGCTTGCAGAGCCACCTACGTATACACTTCCATCCTCTGTTTTCGCTTCTATCTCCGGTTCTGCGTAGACATTTGATTCATCTACATAGATTTTCTTCTCCACAGGCTCTTCTGAACTTTTATTTCCCGCTTCATCTATCGCATAATATTGAAGAATCCACTTTCCATCATTGAGATTAACACCGGTATCACTAGAAGAATATTCTTCAAAATCACCTATATTCTCCTCCTTTATGCCCTCCTGATACCAACGATATTGAATGGATACTGTATCATCATCTTTGTCTGCATTCGCCTTTTCCAGCACAAATTTTATCCCTGATTTGTACCACATTTCACCATTTAAAATATCAGTCGTTGCGGTAGAACCGTCCTGATTCGTTAATTTAAGACTTACCGCTTCCGGTGCGGTCTTATCAATTCGAATCTGAACTTTATCCACAAACTCCCGTCCTGTTACCGTATTCTCTACTTTCACATGACAGTACTTATTATATCCATCGTTGGAAAACACTTTACTGTTCTGTTCTGCCGGCTGTCCCCAATCGACAGAATCTGCTAATACCTCTTCTTCGCTTTCCAAAAAGTATATCTTCCAACCATTCTGAGTAGCCAAATCCAACGCAGTTCCATCTTTATCTTCTACAAAAACTGTTACATCAGCATTTGTATAGTCTCCACTTGTATATGGTTGATCATCCTCCCCTTCACCCGATACGGTAGCTGCCACTCTTAATCCAGCAGTTGACGTGTCTACATAGAAGGTCTTGACAAATACAGACGTACTGTTTCCCGCTGTATCTTTTGCATAATATTCCAATACCTGCTTCCCATCCGGTACATTAATTGCACAATTATAATTTTCGAAATCTCCCCTACTATCCTCTGTCGTTCCCACTTTATAAATCCGATATAAAATGGTAACCGGTGAACCAGCTGCATCAGAATCATTGACTTCCAACTGAACCGATGGAGTTGTATCATACCATTTATTGCCATAAGCCCCTTCCGAATCGGACAATGCAGTTCCAGTGGGGTCATCTACACTAAATCGAAGTTCACCAATACTATTATCATATTGAATCTCCGCTAATGCAATTTGTCCATCGCTGTCTTTTACATAAATATATCCGGTAAATGATGCAGTAATATCAATTGGATTAACATTGAAAGATGCACTCTCTAACTGTTCATCAGTCATTTCATTGGCACTGATATATGCGGAAAATCCATCACTCGGCGTTGCGGTTGCAGCTCCTTTCAGCCAATATATCGTGTGGTTCTCTCCATCCCCGATACTCTGTTGTACTGCATTTACCGTCACATTTTCCTCTGTTAGCGTAATCGTAACACCATCCAAATCACAATTAGTTCCGTCATTGGCCTCTATTTCCAGATAGTAATTGCCCATTGGATTAAAGGCCATTGCCGCGATGATACATGCCATCGCAAATGCAAAAAATCTTCTCTTCCTGTGAGATAATTGATATTTTTTCATACGTTCTCCTTTCCACTCTACGAAATATATTCATTTGTATGAATTATCACATCATTCTGAATCAGAGTTATCTCTATGAACTGACTAAACTTCATTGGTTCAGATATCTTAGGATTATCTGTCATTAACACCGTAGTCTCCGGACTATCCGGGGTCAATAGAGTAGTTGCATTCGAATCGCTAAGAAGGGTAGTAGCTTCCTCGGATTGTTTTCTATCTGACAGACGTCCGGTTGTATGCCTAAGCTTTGTCGTAGTTTTCCCATGCTTTACCATCATCTTAGATGTATTATTATGAATTGCAGAACTCTTGCTGTGTTCCTCGTCCAGTCCCTGCTCTTTCAACTTTTTGATGCTGCGCTTTGCCGTCAGACCAGTTACATTTCCCAGAATTCGATATATTTTAAATATCCAGAACAGAACCATGGAGCATACTCCTGTTATCACAGCACCAATAATTCCACCGTAATACAAAATCTCGTATCTCATCCTTACCTCCCATTCTTTTCGAATAACGGTTCCAGTTTCTGTGTCAATTTTTTCCAACGAATATCATTATCAATATCCTGTATCTGTTGTCCTGCATCATATACCGGCAAAATCGTTCCCGCATCCCAATCCGCAATGTTGGTCGTCTTACTTTCCTCTATGGAACAAAGCAGCGAAAGATATCCAATATAAATCTTTTTATACTTGGTTCCAAATTCTTTTATTGCCCTCTCATACTGCTCAATTGCCTTCTGATTGTCTCCAAGTTTCTCATAAATCTGTGCCATATCATACATGGTGTCACAGCGTTTCTGTTCGTCATCCGAAGAAGAAACAATAGAAAGTATGTCTTCTGCATAAGTAAGTGCCATTTCATAAGACGCACGCTGTTCGTTTCCGCTTTGATTTGATGCCAATAGCGTATATGCCCTAACCAGCATTTCATCCACCTTGACATTGTAATAGACCAACCGTTCTTCATCCTCTATATCATCCAGCAATTCATATGCCTTTTCAGACACTTCTACGGATTTCTCTGCTGCTCCCTCTATATCATCCGAATATGTAATATAGATATCTGCCAGTATCAGATAATAATCTATTTTATTGATATAAGTAGCTGCCGCATCATTAGAATCATAGAAAAGATTCTGGTCGACACAACTTTCAAATGCCTCCATATTATTTAATAATTCCTGTTCATCTATTGTAGAGGTAGCATTCAGTTCACTCAAAGCAGAGGCAATTGTTATACAGTAAGCCGCCTCTGGATAATCCTCCTGATCAAGCTGATTAAAATAAGTCAGGCTGGATTTATAATCCTTTTCTTCAAAATAAGTCATGGCAATTGCCTGAATCACTTCCGAATTCTTATCTACATTGAGATAACCATTACTCATGTAGCCCGCCAAACGCTCCAAACCATCTGTTAACCGGAGTGTTTCAGATTCATCCGTAGCCCCATACGTCTTATACAACGTCAGCATATCCATATATGCGTCATTTTTGGTACTGTCTATCTGTGTAATAGCCTGATCATATGCAGCCAATGCTGTGACATAGTCCTCACTCAGTTTTGCATTCTCTGCCTGACTTATCATCTGCTGATAGCTTTGATTTCGCTCACTTACCAGTCCAACATATCCAACCCTGGCTATAACGAGAGATACTGCCATCAATGCTAAAGAAACTCCCCAGGCAAATAATTTCCGACTCTGTTTTTTTCTAAATCCAGAGTCGAGCTCATGATAGTGCTCTAAAGCATAAATTAATTCTGAACAGGACTGATATCTGTCCTGAGGATTCGGCTGCGTACACTTTAAGATAATTGCCTCAAGTCCGCTGGAAAGAGAAGGATTCCATTCCCTGATAGGTCTCATCTCATAGGGTGGTTCACTTGGATTCATTCCTGTTACTATATGATATAATGTGGCACCCAGACAATATACATCTGTTCTGGCATCTGTCTTATAGATGCCACGTCCCTGTGCATCACCAAACTGCTCAGGTGCCGCATATCCCCTTGTGCCGAGTGCCGTAGTATCTGCTATATTATCAACTTTGTACTCTTTTGCTGTACCAAAATCAATAAGCTTTACTCTTCCATCCGGCTGTAACATTACATTGGACGGTTTCATATCCCTGTAGATTATTGGCGGATTCATAGAATGAAGATAGTCTAATGCGCTGGCGAGCTGTTTTGCCCACTCAATTACTTTATCCTGAGGCTGAGCCCCCTCCTGTTTTAATATTTTATCCAACGCCAATCCCTGAATATAATCCATGACTACATAGACTGTTCCGTCTTTATCTATGATATCAACAATTCTTGGTAGAACCGGGTGGTCAACTTTCTTCAGGATATTTGCCTCCCGCTCAATTCCCTTTAAAAGCATCTCCACACTCTGGGTTCCATCATTTTTCAATTCCTTGATTGCCCATTGTTTATTCAAGCGATTGTCCATTGCAACGTAGACAATACTCATACCGCCTTGTCCAATCTCTTTCAGTATTTCATACTTTCCATCTAGGACCATTCCAACTTTAGTCATATTATTCCTCCATGGTGCCTCATCCTGCGTGTACTAAAATGGCAGATATATTATCTCTTTCCTGTCTGGCTTTATTCTCCTCTACCATCTGATAGAGTGCATTTTTCATTGACGTCTCATCGCTTACTTTCTGTGGACCCATCGATGCAAAAATTTCCTCCGGCGTGATCTCATGGCGAAATCCATCACAGCACAGCAGGTAATTGCATCCTTCCTCAATATCTCCTGTCAAAAAATCCGGAACAATACTCTCCGATGCACCAATACATTGCAACAGTATACTTCGTCTGGGGTCAATTTTAGCCTGTTCCGGAGTGAGAATCCCCCTTGCCACCTCTCTGGCAACCACGGTCTGATCCATGGTAAGCTGAACCAAAGTTTCCCCGAGCTGATACGCTCTGCTGTCTCCCACATGGACAATATAATATCGTCCGCAGGCAAATAGCATTCCGGTAATGGTAGTCCCCAAAGATACATTGCATTTCGCACCATATGCTTTTATTTTCTCATTCTCCTGTATCACCAGCTGAGACCACTCCTGTCTCATGATCCCATCGTTTAATCCGGCAGCCATCAGCCCCGAAAGTCTCTCATCAAACCATTTGGAAAAAGCAAGAATGACATCTGCGCTTGCAACTTCACCCTTAGCCAACCCTCCCATCCCATCACAGATAATGACAAGCAGCACTTCTCCCAGCGGTGTCTGTGCTTTTTTAATAAGAAGAGAATCCTGATTCGTAGTTTTCTTAATTCCAATGTCCGTATGATATGTTGCTATATACTGATTCATAAATCCTCCCTGCTATTAATAAAGCCAAAATTCAAATTCCTCATCTGCAAGTTTGAACTTCGCTCCATTCACTAATTGCACTTCCGACCCGCTTTGTAATTGACATCCATCCAAAAAAGTATGATTCAGTGAATTATTATCGCGTATGAAATAAGCTCCATTTTTAATCAGAATATCTGCGTGACTCCGGCTGACTGCGGTATTATCCAGGATACAGTAATCCGCATACGTAGGTTCTTTTCCAATCTTAAATTCCGGCTTATCGATAAAAATTTTCTGGTTATTTTTTTTTCTTAAAATGTATGGTTTCAGTTCGGCTCCCACCGCATTTGAAGTTAAAACAGTTGTCTCTGAGGAAGTATTTGCTTGTGATAAAACTGTTGTCTCACCAAAGTCCATTTTTACCTCATGTATGGCAGGCTGCTGTGGAGTCTGCATAACAGGCTGATTTTCCGGTGATACTTGCTGTTTAGGTTGTTGTATACCCATCGATTGCTTTTCAGGCGCAGTCTGCGGAATCTGCTGATATGTATTCTGCACCGGCTGCTGGCCCGGAATCGCAAATCCTCCCTGAAATGTAGACTGAGCCGCCACTGACTTCTTATTATTTTTTTCTTTCTTAGGCACTGCTATTGCCTTTGACGGTTCTGTCTCCTTCTTCTTTCCAAACAGCCCCCTCTTCTCTTTCTTTTTTTCAACCGGCCGACTCACATTGGGTGACTGCGCCGGTAACGATTGCGGTGCAGAAGCCAACTGTGACACTGTACCTGAATTCGGTGTGGAAAAGGACTGTGATGTAGAAAAAGACTGTGACATGGAAACAGGCTGCGCCATGCCAGTGGAAGCTGCATTCTGAGTTGGACTACTTCCCCACTGTCCACTGTTCAAAGAACTGCTCTGCACATTTTCTTTTACCGGCTGAACCTTCTTCTGTTCCTCTTCCTTTTTTACGGGTTCGCTCTGACCACTCTGCTCATCCAATAGCTTAATGAACTCAGTAATTGAAAATTGTGTTCCCTTGTTCAGGAAATTCAAGATAGCTGCAATATAATTTCCATTTTCCGTAGGATTAAACTGAATATGGAACATGATATTTCTTAAAAATTCCCCAATGTCACAAACTTCACTTGCGTTTTCAATCGGCAAAACTACGAGTCCTATCTGAGCTGTACTTACATTGATATAGATATACTCCATATCCAGCAGAAGTTTGTCCCTGTCGATCATATAATCATCCAGTTCCAATAAGGCATTCATAAGTCCTCGCATAGCCTGAATAAAATTCTTCCTACTTACCATTCCGGACAGATATTGTTTCAAAGTTACTTTTGAAGAAATATTATACTTGATATAGCGATCCAGATTATTCTGGGAAAATGTCAAGGGCAAAAGTCCATTGATTTCATTATTCTCCGTCATTCCCTTGATTAAATTGTCTACTGCATCATCCTGTTCTAATTTCCATACCAGAAAAGTGTTTACTCCCTGATTCTCACAAGTAAATTCCATATTCTACACACTCCTAATGATTATCCTTATACAAACTCAGTAGTCTCCATTTACTATCTTCTTTTACAAAAACACAGCCCTTTGAATTAAAGTCCTTGGCATCATTAAATTCGCAGGGGATCACCAGATTATTCTCCTCAGTAATAAATCCCCATTTTTCCCTATCTGCAACTGCAGCATATCCATTCAAAAATGAACGAGCCTGCGTATATTGCGGTTCGATTACCATTTCACCTTCTTTATTTATAAATCCCCATTTTCCATCCACCTTTACTGCCGCCAGACCATCGGCCTCCAAAAATGGATAGGCATCATCCAATTCCACATTTAATTTTATCTCATTACCGCTGCCATCCAGCATATAGTACTGTACGCCCTTTCTTACAAACAGACGGTCATTCCGATAACAAATTCCTTTCTCATCCACTACTACCGCATCATAATAAGCATCCGATACACTTTGCCCCTGCGAATTTAACAATTTCCATCCATCGTCTGTCTTTACCGCTCCTATCCCATTGTTCATGGTGGTTGCCTCTTCAAAAGAATCCGCGATGCATTCAAAACTAATATCATAATATCCATATCCGTCGGCACTTTTTGCCACAAGAACCTCATTAATATATGGTCCAAGATACTCGCATGACTCCAAATTCTCTACAATATATTTCTTGTTGCCTTCCGTAGTGATATAGTACCATTCGTTATTCTCATCACATACGGCTGCATAATCCCCGGTAAAAACACCGGCATTTGAAAATTGTGGCTTGATTACTTCTTTTCCGGACTCATTAACATATCCCCATTCATCGCCATCGCATACTGCCGAATACCCGGTTCCAAATACTCCCACATCATCATAAAACAAATATTGGAGACTGTATGTGTACATAATTTCATCCATACTCTTCTTAATGTCATCATTGATTACACCCATGGAGCATATTACATCATACAAATCAAAACACTTCTCGTAATCTTCATCCGCGATGTACTGATTCAAAAGGAAACTGTAGGCCTCCGGTTCCTTGGGGAATTCACCTTTCAAATTTTCCCCCCACTTTATGGCAGCGCTGGTTCTTCCACTGGAAGCCAGCAATTCGCCCTCCTCAATATTGATTGCAAGGTTGTTATCAATTGCACGTGCTGCATCATAACTATCCAATGCATCATCAATAATCCCTTTTTGGGCATACTCTCTTGCGCTGTTAAGATATTCATTCAACTGTTCCTGTTCTTCCATTGCTCCATTTACATTTACATATATGCCAAGTCCCATAAAAATAACCAGAGCAAGTGGCACTGCATTCTTATAATTCTTCATTTGTTACGCTCCCATCGTAAATATGGATATGTAAGTTCCTATCAATATTGCAGGTCCGAATGGAATAAAATCTTTCCGATTCTTTTTCCTAGTAATCAACAGTCCAACTGCAAAAAAGAACAGCAGAATCAGTGAAGTCATAACAGAACTCACCAAGCCATTTTCACCTTGAAACAATGCCATTAGCATCAACAGCTTAATGTCACCCATTCCAATCCCATCCTTTATTATTAACCTCAGCAACATCATGACGCCGAAGATAACAATCACAAATATCAACTCCGCTAATATATATCTTTTAAAATCTGCGAATTCGAATATCGCTTCACAGACCGCCAGTATCACCCAATATATCAGTCCCAGCTTCAATGCACTGTTCGGTATAATATGCTTCTGATAATCACTCAGTGCCATAGGCCATAGGACTGATACCAGCGCCATCCTCTTTATATCAAAAATAAGCGTATTTTCTTTATATTCCACTGCAAGAACCACACCCAGCAATACCATCGCCAGTAACATGATGCCTGCAGATATTTTCCCTTTTATGCTTTTTGGAATCAGAAGCCGCAGTTTATTCTGCTCTGTCTTCCCAGCCTCCTGATAACAAGCTTGCCAGTAGTATACATTTATCACACTTCCAATTACCGCAATCAATATACAAATCCCTAATTTCACGTCTCTGAAGCTCCTTCTCCTGCTGCAGCGCCCCCCCATGTTTTCGTTGCTGCACACTGTTTGAAATTAAACTCGATATCTATTCCTAATAACTTGATGACATGAACTTTGTAAGTAACAACCACAATAATATCATCCGACACACCTGTTTCCTGCCTACTGGGATTACAAAATGTTGACTCTGAAAAATCCAAACCGGTTTCATCCCCCCCAGCCCCTACTACGCCAAGTGCTTTTAAATAATCTCCACCACTTACTTCACCATTTCCAAGATGGGACTTCACCAAATTATCACACACAGTACTCATCACATAACCTGTCACATGGTCATAAACCTGACCTTTAAACAATGCAACGAAACTGTTCCACATAGTTCCATCCTCATCTTCGACAAAAGTAGTAGCTGTATCCGTCATGGATTGTAAACTTTCGTTAATTTCTGTTATATCCGAAGAAGGATTACTTAATGTTGTCATGGCAGACTGAAAGTTATTTATTACTTCCTCCGCATCAGCTGCCTCAGCATGTGTACTCTCTCTCTCTGCCTGTAATCCCGTCATCTCATACAGGTAAGAGATTTTAGATATGTCTGTTGCAACCTGACAAAGCGCAATTCCGACTTTTGCCTGCACGAGACAGATATTTACAATTGTGAGGATTGTAACAATCGCAAACATGAATGCGGATAATGCAATAGTTGCCTCTACCACGACTGCACCCTGTTCATCTTTGATCCATTTTTTTAATGTCATTTTTTTCATAAGTAATCATCCCTTTTTGTGACTGGAAACCTTACGGTTTCCAGTCATTTATGCGTTTTGACTTGCAGTGTTTTGCCGAATGCTCAGTAAACTCTTAAAATTTTGAGATAATCCTATTCTGATACAATAGTGCCCCCAGTCTCTTCCGCCATATTTTTTACAACTTCTTCTGTTTTACTTCCTGCTGGGACATATACAACACATCCTTCGAAAAAATAATTACCGCACTCTTCAAGCTCACCCCCTAAAAAGGTTGCTTCTTTCAAAGTAATAGGAAGAGACATATATTCTAATTTCTTAAGACTCTCTGGTAATTCGATTTGCTCAATACCTGTATTGCAAAAAGCAGCTTCTTCAATCACCTCTACACCATTACCTAAATCCACTTCTTTTAAATTTTTATTAATTCCAATGGCACCATGCCCAATGGTTTTAACTGTATCCGGAATTACCAGCTTTTCAACCGTGGGATCGCCATCATAAGTCCCATCTGCTGCGGAATTAAACAATATATTTCCAGTAACCCTACCCGTATCGGGAATTCCAATAGCTGTTACCTTATAGCCGTCGATTTCCTCCGGTATAACAAGTGTCTTGTACTTATCTCCATTATTACAACGCACAATAGCTGCCGTACCATCATCTAAAATTTCATATTCTAAATCAGATACCGGTACTGTATCCTCATCTGCTGTCTCTTGTGCATCTGCCTCCTCATCGACTCCCTGCACCTCTGTCTGCGCTGTGGATCCTGCATCCGTCTCGTTTCCATCTCCGCAGGCTGTGACGCCAAACACCATCGCTGCCAATAAAACCAATACTCCTAATAATTTCTTTCTCTTCATAATTATTTTGTTCCTCTTCTTATTCTGCGACAACAGTTCTCCCCTCTTCTTCTGCATATTTATTTGCCACCTCTTCTGTTTGAGTACCCGCTGGTACTTTTAAGACGCATTCCTTGGGGAATGCCTGTAAACCAATTGCTTCAAGACCTCCACCATTAAATACAGCTTCCTTCAATGTTAATGACATGGATGTTCTTCCAATCTCCTTTAACGTTTCTGGGAACTCCAAATATTCTACTGACGTGTTGATAAAAGCACCTTCCTCTATTACTTCCAATCCACTTCCAATTTCAACTTCTTTAAGATTTTTGTTTATTCCAATCCCACCATTGCTAATTGTTTTTACTGTATCTGGAATAACTAGTTTCTCCACAGTAGGTTCACCATCATAGGTAGAATCTGCATCTGGATTAAACAACACATTTCCTGTTACACTCCCCATATTGGGAATCCCAATAGCCGTTACCTTATATCCGTCGATTTCCTCTGGTATAACAAGTATCTTGTATTTATCTCCATTTCTACACCCCACAATCGCTGCTGTCCCATCATCTAAAACAGCATAATCCAAATCAGATACCGGTACTGTATCCTCATCTGCTGTCTCTTGTGCATCTGCCTCCTCATCGACTCCCTGCACCTCTGTCTGCGCTGTGGATCCTGCATCCGTCTCGTTTCCATCTCCGCAGGCTGTGACACCAAACACCATGGCTGCCGATAAAACCAATACTCCTAATAATTTCTTTCTCTTCATTTTTCTTTTCCTCCAAAATTTATTTGCAGTATTCTGAATCCTGCAGCCACATTATAGTGCAGAAATTCATAGATGTGTATTATCTTTAATATCCTCTCACCGTAGCATACTGAAAACTTCGCCAGTCTATCTCCGCATAGGGATTCCCTTCTTCATTGCGGAGCAACGCCCAGCTCAGCAAAAGCGGGGATACCTCCACCTGTCCTGTGACCCGATAATAAACCTTTGCATTGGCCATTTGAAAATCATCATGAGATCCTACTTGTTGCATATTCACCTGAATAACATCCGCAATACGCTTATATACCTGATCCGCTTTTTCTTCATCTAAAAGCTTTACAAACAACAACACCTTCAGATAATCACAATAAGACAAGGTAAGTCCTTCCTCCTCTGTATCCTCTTCTCCCGCCTCAGTACTTCCAACCAATTCATTGGTAGCCCCGTCAAAACTAATCACCAAATCATCCACTGATTTGATCAATAATACTTTTTTCCCATCCTTCAGTGTATTGAGATCAGCTACAGACTCTGCTACAGTAATCGCTAAATATATTGCCAATTTTACTAATCCTGCTGGAATGATTCCTCCTGTTGCAGTCGAAATAGAATATGCTATTGCTTCTATTGGTCCACTCCCTTCACCTCGATAACAATACTCATAATCTGCTGGAAGATTCAATGCAAACCGTATCAAAAATATGGTTCCGTACGCAGAAGCTTTATTGGCTCCGTTTGTTCCGCCATACAAGATATATTCTACTTCATTCTGATAAGACCAGTTGTTGGTACTGTTGAGTTCCTTATTGGTCAGGGTCACTCGATCCTCCGCATTCGCAACTTCCTTCTCGAATGTATCATAGGTGAACATACTAGTAACATAATCTACGGTATAGAGGTCATCCCGCACTTTTTCTCCCATGCTTTGCAATGTATTTGTCAAGCCGCCGAACATACCAGATACAACTTCAGAAGTTTTGCCCAGATCGTCCGACATGCTGTCGATGGCATCCCCGGTCTCAACCACATCAGGCTGTCGATTAGATGGTAAATTATCCCGATCGCTTATCTCATTGCTGACGCCATTATTTTCCTCCTCCTTCGCCTCCTGCGCAGTGTCATCCACTTGATCTAAATAATCATCATACCGATCATCTGTCCCATCCCCTTCATAACCCGCAAATTGATTAATAATCCACTCATACAATAGCGGTTTATTCACCTCCATCGATGGATTATTATTATTCGTAATATTCGTATAAGAATCTATCTGGTACGATGCTGTAAAACGAAAGGAGTCTGATGCATAATTATCTAACTGGATATTATTTACTACAATACAGCTTTCATCTATTTCAGACACCGACTTCATGGTGCTGTAACTGTCGATTTCGCAAATTGACGTTCCCTGATACTTATAATCCTGTATTCCGGCTTTTATCTGTCCCAACAATGAATTGACGTTATTAAAACGATTGGATAGCTCTGCAATGGTTTCATTATTCACATCCTGTAGCATATCTCTATCGATTCCATCTAACTCAGCAAGATCACCTTCCGCCATTTCGTTTCCTGTTTCTTCATAAGTTCCCGCATCTTTTTCCCAGTTATCGTATGCTCCCTCCCACTCATCAATATCATTTTTCAGTGTGACCAGTTTATCCTGGATCTCACTAATGATATCCATGGCATCACATACTTTGTTATAATATCCATTGATTTCTGCATATATTTCCTGAATTTCACTGTCCGTTACTGCCGTACTAGTTGCACTATTATCTATTTCTGTACTAGTACTAGTCGTAGCGTTAGAAGATATCGTAGATAATCTGTTGCCAAGTACCGTAAATGTAGAAGTACTATTCGTATAGTTCGTATAAGTAGAATTAATCTGACTACACAGAGAAGCATAATGTTCAGATAACTTTTTTTCTCCACTGGTATTGACTCCGGAATAAGCAGTCAACGTATAATTCGACTCTGTTGCACCGCTTGCCGGATAATTCATTGCATTTTGCAGTTTTGCATAATCACTAAAAAGCGTATTTCCCTTACTTACAAAATTGCTATAAGAACCAGAAGCATCCAGGCAATCTACCATGTGAATCCAGTACTGTATACCGTAAGCTCCATCATAGGAAATAGAATCAAAATCTGTCTGTAGTTTTCCTGCTGCTGAAATAAATTCTGAAAGGTCTTTTGCTGTAGAGTCAAGTAACGTCCCAATATTCGCTGAAGATGCTAAATTTGAGCCATCCTCTCCATCATCATAGTATGTACTGACAATTACACTTGTCGTAATCGTTTTTTTATCAAACGTCCCATATCCCTGCGTATTATATAGATCCTTAATCATCGTATGATGAAATTCCTCATACCGGCTCTCATACTCTGCCAAATCCGACTTCATTTCTGATATATATTCCTCAGTCAGTCCCAGACTCTCATATTCTTCCAAAAGTTCATAGATATCATATGCATCCTGCATGACCTCATTTTCTGCCTGATAATAGTCTTGTCGATCTGACATCAATTGTGCATTTTCCTCGGCATCTTCCAATTCATCTGACGCATCCTGCAGACTTTCCATCAATGTGATTGCTGCATTGGCAGGACTTCTGTATTTCATGAATTCCACGATTTGATTCCGCATCATTGCCGGATTGGCCAGATTGCCATTGGGAAGCGGTTCCACCTCCAAATTAGTATCTTCCATCAACGCTATCTGCATAAAATCACTAACATCTGTATCACCTCTTAATATTGAAGTAATGTCACTTGATGTAGTATAAGCTTGATCCGCATCTATTCCCTGTGACACCAAAGATACTGTAAAATAATTTTCCACATTATCGTAAAACTCCTCTATACTTTGCGACGAAGCCATTAATCCATAAAAGTCATTCAGCTCCGTGTCATACTGCGTCAGCAGTGTGTTCATCGCCAAATCCCCTGCTGCGCTCACTTGAGCCTGTGCCAGTTTTAGACGACTGACATCCACAAAAATACTGCAAACCATAATGACTGGTACTAATATAATAACTAAAAAGATGGACACAGCTCCATGCTGCTTATAAAATAACTGTACATTCATTCCTTCAGTCCCCCATTCCAAAAGAATCAAAAAATTCCTTGACCTTGCTGAATTTATCATTAATCCAGTCTGTCACTCCATACGCATCCATATAGTCCTTCACCATATCTATATTCCGGATGAAAGTCGGTGTATCATTAACCGGTTGAACACATTTAGAATGAATCTCCAACGCAATGGGCTCATCGCTCCCTATGAACCTGATGGGAAATTTGATTGTATAATCCACCTGTATGGTGACATTGGAACAAACCAAATAATTGTTGTATTTAACACTCGAGGCACTATAAACCGGAGCCATTCCCGAAAAGAACCCACATCCGATTTGACTCAGACTCTCATCCAATTCACTTTCAATCACGCTCATAGCCTCCCCATTTCCTGCTATACTGGAATATGGCTTCACACTTAAATTTGCTGCCGTCATCGGGACACCATTATTCATCACATTATAGAGCAACGGATCCGCACAGTATGCAGCACCTCTCACTGCCGTTTTCGTCACAACAGAGTCCACACAGGAACGCACATAAAATGCATTTCCCATATATATTAAAATAAAGATTACAAAGAACATTACCGGGAACACTATGGAAGCCTCCACAAATACTGCTCCCGTTTCCTCTTTTATCAATCGTTTTTTCATATCATCACCCTGATTATGGTTTTGCAGCAAAAACTGCTGCAAAACCATTCTGTTTGCTAACTTACTGCATCTTGAGCATTTCCTTTAATTGTTTCGAGCAAGGTCTCCAGCAGTTCCTTAATTGTGTCCTTAAACAGCACAGCTAACAATACAGCAATTCCAATCAGAACTACCATAGAAACAATGTTGACATCACCTCTTTCTTCCTCGAAGAACTGATACTTCTTTACAGTAAGCCAATTCTTTCCTTTGATGTACAATTCATCCAACTTGTGCATTTTTCACTCCTCCTTTCTCATTTTGTATATGTATGCTTTATCAGCTATACACCAAGATTAGTAAATACAGGTACAATGACCATGATTAAAATACCCACAAACATCAATAAAATGGGCATCATCAGCTTGCTGGATGCTTTCTCTCCTTCACGTTTAATACTCTGCTTGCGCGCATCCCATATTTCTTTGCTCTGTTCCATCATCAGTAATGTCAGATCTCTGCTACCTCGTTCTAATCCCTGCACAATGGTAGAAGAAAATTTCTTAATCTCCGGTATGATACAACGTACACCGAACTGTCGAATCGCCTCAGCATCAGAAACGCCATTCTTCATATCATCCAATGTACGATTCATCTCATCATACAGCACCCCTTCTCCGGAAATTGCCACAAGCTCCCATGCTTCCCTGAGCACCAAACCGGCATTTGTCAACAATGCAAGTTTGGAAATGGCCTCCGCAAAATCCCCAATCATCTGTTCTTTTCTTGAAGCTATTTTTCTGCTGACACTCTCCCCGTAATAGATATAGGCAAATCCTGCAAGCCCCAAAAACAGAATTAGTACTACTGTTTCTGCCGTCAACGCATAGAATATAAATGCCAACACAACCATCAACATGGTATAGGTGATCTTTTGGGCATATATGACCCGAAGATAAAATTCCACATATTTCTTTCCATAAAGTATTTCTATCTGGGTACGGAGTGTCCGATCCTTTTGCGATTTATAGTCATATTTCAAGGTCTCCATAACGGCATAACCCACGGAATATGTTTCCTTTAATGGGTATTCTTTTTCATCTAAGGTTGTGAAGATTTCATCATATCTTTTTGATTTCACAAAGAAAACCAAGAAAATAATGACCGAAACCACTCCCAACCCCAACAAAATAATCATTTGTACCGGAAGCAACATATAATACCTCCCCTCAAATCTTGATATCCAATATCTTTTTACCCAATATGTAAGCAACAACAAAACATACTATTGCAACCGTTGTAGCCATGATTCCTGTTGGAGTAGCAAAATTAGCAGCAAACTCCGGGCTCATTGCTTTAATCATTCCTATTAAAAGAACCGGCATAACAATCATCAGGTTCTGCTCTGTCTTACTGGATGTGACCGTAGTCTCAATTTCATCACGAATCAAAAGCTTATCATTCAAAATACTTCTCGTATTCTGTATGACATCTCTGATATTTCCGCCCTTCCTATAACACACCCGAAAAACATCCGCAAAACTCACAATATCGTCAATACCACTTCTTTTTCCAAAGTCTGCCAGAAGATCTTCGATATTTATGTTATTTTGCATACCAGCCACAATAACATCTAATTCTTGCAGAATAAATGCTCCCTCCTCATACTGTACCTTCATATCCTCGCGAACAGCCAAGAATGAATCCATCACGTTTTTTCCTGCACTTAAAGACGTAGTCAGTCCCTCCAACATGTCCCGAAACTGAGAGTTCAACATTTTTTTCCTCTTTGCAAGAAGCTGTTCTGTTCTTAATGGCAAAAAAAACTTCACAGCAAGAAGTCCAACAACTCCGGAAATAATGATATTTAATGCATAGGTAAGTGTAGTTGCATAACCATACCCATCTTTTGCCAATCCCCCATAAAACAAGTATCCAATGGCTGCCCCAACTATAAAAGCTATGATAGAATATACCATCTTTTCTTTGTTAGACATGTAATACACTTTATAGTTGATCGTCTGCATATTCGTAGCAGAGACATAGTATTGAGGTTCTTTCTCTTTCGTCTTCTTTTTCATTTCAAACCCACTCCTCTTATATCTGTGTGTTAAATCCACTTAGGCGTAACTTGAAATCATTTTTTAACGGATTCTTCGTCCTTTTCAGACTACCGGACACTTTTTCCAATGTACTCTTTTCGTCCTCCTCAAATAGATAAAGGGGATTCAGCACGATTTGGCCATTTTCATATCCGACGACTTCGGTAATCTCCATCGTCTTTCTGGAATGATCACGTAACCGTGACAGATGAATAATAATGTCCACTGCTGATGCAATCTGCTGTCGAATCGCTTCAAGTGGAAGTCCATCTGCACCTTGCAATACCATTGTTTCCAATCGACTCAGCATATCTTTGGTGGAATTTGCATGCCCAGTGGACAAGCTCCCATCATGTCCCGTATTCATAGCCTGCAACATATCTAAGGCTTCTCCTCCTCGAACCTCACCGACCACAATACGCTCTGGTCTCATTCGCAGAGAAGATTTAATCAGATCACGAATAGTGATCTGTCCAGCACCAGATGCATTTGCATTTCTTGTTTCCAGGCTTACCAGGTTATCAATTCCTGTTATCTGCAATTCTGCAGAATCCTCTATTGTAATAACACGCTCGTCCTTTGGGATATAATTGGAAAGTGCATTTAGGAAAGTTGTTTTTCCAGAGCCTGTTCCACCGCAGATAAAAATGTTGTATTTTGCCTTTACTAACGTTTCCAATACCTTCGCTATCTCAGGCGTAATTGACCCATACCGAATCAGTTGTTCTATGGTCATCGGTGTTTTTGAAAATTTACGAATTGTTACAATTGCACCCCTTAACGATATGGGAGGTAGAACCACATTCACACGGGAACCATCCGGAAGGCGCGTATCCACAATTGGATTAGCCTGATTCACTTCACGGCCTGCAAGACCTACAATTCTTTGAATCACATCTTCCAGCTTTCTTTCGCTTTCAAAGCGATCTTCTATTTTCTGAAGACGTCCATTCTTCTCTATAAAGATATCTTCTGGTCCGTTAATCATAACCTCAGTAATGCTGTCATCACTGATAATTGAATCCAAAATACCAAAGCCTCGAATAGAGCTGTAAATTTTTTCTACGATATCAATTCTTTCATTGACCGTAAGCCCAAGTTCCTGCACTCTGGCATTTACCAGCCCTTCAATATTTTCTTCTAGTTCCTCATCACTCAATTTACTTAACGGCAACGTTTCCTGAGCCTGCTTTTTCAGTTCCGCAAGCAATTCATCATATACTTCTTTTCTCATCTTATCTCGCCTCTACTCCTCAACCATTTTCCAGAATTCCATTCTGGCAATATGTCTTGCCATCTCCGATGGCGAAGCTTTCTCCAGCAGAGGGACTCCCCCAACATTCTTCAAATCAGAAATTTCAACCACTTTACTCTCTTTATTACGAAATTTGTTATAGACTACCTGCAATTTGGGCTGCATTGCGATCTTATTCCGTTCCTCTATACTGTGTATAGATTGTATATATAGTTCCATTTTTAAATTATTTACGTACGTTCCATTGCTCACCAATATAATTTTGTCTGCCATATTGCATATTTGATTCATTTTAGAATCCAGTGCAAAATCACTATCTATAATGAGGTAATCATATTGACTCATCCCACAGATTCCCTCAATGAGGCATTTGATATCATCTTCTTTCAACTCCAATATATCCATACAGTTCTTACATGCCTCGAAGAAAAACACTCCGGTATTGTCACATCGAATTGAGCTCTCTATCTTCAAACCCAAATTCATCTTTTTGCTTTTCAATGCAAACAGCACCTCATCAAACGCAGTTTTTCCCTCAGCCTGAAAAAATGCCTTTGTGGATGCCAATTTCTCTAAGTTCAAATATATTGTTTTCTTTCCTGTTCCCGCCAAATATTCTGCATATGCAGCGGCCATAGTGGAGGTTCCAACTCCACCCCCAACTCCCAAAAAGGAAATAACCTTGGTTCCATCAGTTTTTCCTCCATAGTTAATATAATTTTTGCCAAGTTCTGAATAGAGACTCAGGATGCTCTTGTATATATTTTCAACCTTCTGATACTTACAGACTGCAGCAACTCCATCCACTTCTTCTGTTTTATAATCCGTCAGATATGCAAACGCCATTTTAGAGTTCGCATCTGGTGCAATACCTTCAAACTCTGTCGACACCAGCACAACATCCGTATTTTTTTCCTTAAGAAACTGTATTAGTAGCTCTTCTTCGGTAAAGGAACATATTTCTAACTGTTCTGCATACCTTCCAACCAGATTATTGATTAACTTTGATGTATATGATTCATCTTTTTCAGCTATTACTACTTTAATTTTCATGTTTCCTCCCTGGCATATAAATTTCCGTGTAAAATGCGAGCCTTCTGTTCACTAAATAATGGAACTTTTTTATCTTCTCCAATGTACTTCTCTTACTTTCAAAATTACGTATCTACTCTCTGTCACATTAAATCTTTTCTGTGATTATTTTACCAATATCTTTACAAATAGTCAATTTATTCTTTTCTATTTGTAATGATTATTGCATGAAAAAATAATACAATTTAGGTATATATTGCTTTTTTTATGTATTTTTTACAAAAAAGACTAAGAAACTATATATGGGGATTGAGTGCCATGTAAAGGAGTAATTTCTATGGCAGATTTTTTGATGAAACCAACCGAGATCGGAGCCAGAATTCGTGCACTCCGGAAAAAGCAAGGCAAGACGCAGGCCTATTTTGCAGATCTGCTCTATATCTCACCTTCCTATCTCGCTCTGATCGAATCCGGGAAACGCGTTCCTACGCTGGAAGTATTAGTGCAGATTGCAGTAAACTGTGATGTAACAATTGATTATTTAGTTTTTGGAGACAAAAACACTCTGGATGCGGAACAGATCATGTTCAATCGACTACGTAATTCCTATTCACCCGTTCAAATCCATCATGCATTGCAATTGGCAGAATATTATCTAAAGCTGGAGAACCCGGAGACTGCACAACCAGAAGACGAAACTCCCTGATTGATGTTTTATACACAATCAAAACGGACATTGCCGTTCCAAATATCATTGGAATAGCAATGTCCGTTTTCTTTATATATTCTATTATTGTTAGATTCCGAAAAGACGAAACAGAAAATCAAACCCCTGCATCCATGCACCATCTGAACCTAAAAAGAAGCCATCGACAATTGTATCATGTGCCATTGCACCGGATTCATACAGATAGTACCAGGTTCCATTCTGATTCAGCCAACCGGTCTGCATCGCACCAGACTCATTCATGTAATACCATTCTTCTCCCTGTTTTGCCCATCCGGTCTTCATGGCACCGGATGAATCCATGAGATACCAGGTTCCCCCGTCATTCACCCAGCCGGTTGCCATTGCTCCGGAAGTATTCAGATAGTACCAGGTATTTCCATCTAAAAGCCAGCCGGTTTTCATAGATCCATCAGCATTCATATAATACCAGTTACTTCCGTCAAAAACCCATCCCGTGCACATCCATCCGGCTGCATCAAAGTAATACCAGATTCCTCCGATCTTCCTCCATGTATTTGCCGCATAAGTACCGTCTGCATACTGATACCACCATTTGCTGCCGGACTGCTTCCAACCTTCCGGACCAGGATGTTCTACCCATGCCCCGGATGTTCCTACATAACTATTTCCGATCCATGTATTCTCTGCCATGGAACCGTCGCCGTAGAAATAATACCACAGTCCGTTAATGAACTGCCATCCCGTCACCATGGCTCCGGAGCCATCCATGTAATACCAGTTACCATCTACCTTCTGCCATCCGGTCTGCATCACACCTGTGTTGTTGAAGTAATACCAGGTTCCGTCCACTGCCTGCCAACCAGTAGCTGCTGCTCCGCTATCATCTACATAATACCACTGATTCTGATTTCCTAAATACCATCCTTTCTCCGTAGGAAGCGGATTATCTGTCCCCGGTGTTGTGGGTGCCGACGTATCCGAAGTGGTCTTTGTTCTGGTTTCTTTTTCTCCACATACCGCACAGGTTCTCTGTTCCTCAGAAGCTGATGTTCCGGATGACTCCCATGCTCCCCAGGCATGCTCCGGTGTAAAAAAGCTGACGGTGTAAACAATTTCAGCAGGCAGCCCATTTGCCAGTTCCAGATTACCGATGGTTACCTGATAATTTTTTCCGTCATAGGAATCTGCTTCCGGGGAAGAAAAATAGAAACATTCCCCGTGAAAATATCCCCAATAAGGAGAAAATCCCATATACGCCGACGAGCCAAGACTATCGGTGACATCGTATATTTCCCCTGTATCCATATCTTTAATAGTAACTGTCATTGCCGTACTGGACCTGTCTATCAGATCGGAATTCAGGTTAATGGACCACAAAGCTCTTGTGCTGATGGCGTTGGTGGGGAAATATCCGGCTCCCGGCCAGGTATATGCATAATCGTTATTATCCACACCTGTAACTGTACCTGTTGTATTAATCTGGTTATTATACACTTCCACATTCTGCAGCGCATATGCAGCAGAACCATAAGCGATCTTATCAGCAGATCGTTTCAGGAATGTAAAACGGTGTCCCAACGCAAATGCGCTGACATTTGCCGTATCATCTGTCCAGCCGGTAATAAGATTCATGGCTGCTGCCGGCGAGCCAATACCAACACTATATAGATTACTGTTTGAGCAGGCATCATAGGCTTCCTGATAGTACGCATCATCCATATTCTCGGGCTGTGATGGTTCATGGGTCATCTCATTGATTGCCGTCAAAAGGACTGCACCTTTTCCGGTCTGTTCCCATTTTTCCTCCTCTGCACTTTCAAAGGGAGTCAGGCCGCCCAGCCAGCGCATGTAGTTACTGAATCTTAAAAGCCCATCCTTCATGTCATCGGTAAAAACAGCCCCTTGGTAAGGGGAAAGTGAATATGTACTTTCATATACCTTGGTATCAGAAGTGATATATCCCTTTTCCCACTGATGCAACACTTCATCTTTGGTATGGGATGCATAGGTATCTGACTCATTCAAATTAATGGTAGTTGTTTCACCGAGAAAAAGATCGTCTTTGTTGATCCATTCCACATAATAGACCCCATTCTCTTTTTCAATGGCTACAATGGAATCTCCATAGTCCAACAGATTAAACACATAATGACTGGTCTGATAAAATCTCATTTTTTCTTTGGTAGACAAATCATATTCGTAAATCCATTTTCCACTCGCATAGGCAATCAGTGTATCTGTATCCTCCTGATAGATCATTCTGGTCCCGATGGCCGTATCATCAAGCACTTCACTGACAGGCTCCTCGTCATAATTATGGGGAACACTAAACGTGAACTTCACTGCATCGATTCCTCCGGTAATGTCGTACACATTTCCAAGCTTATCAGCCAGATATTTTTCCCCCAACACAGCCGCACAATCCTGATACTCATAATAATAAAGCTGACACAGATTGGATATCAGTCCAAAATAGTATTCCTCATCAAGCATGACAAATTTTCCATCCTCAACTTTTCCGTAAATCAAGGATTTCATATCATGCTCATAACCCCAATATAACCAGTTGTGATAACCGATATAATAGAATCCCCCATCTGTTCCAAATCCGGCAAACTCATAAATTGGCCCTTCCAGCTCCGTACTGTCCAGCAATGTGCCGTCTGCTGCATACAATTGGATGTAATATGCACCATCCCGGCATACGGAAAGATAGATCTGTCCCTGAGCATCTACGCCGATTCCAAAAGAAATATCGGCATTATCAAGCTGCAAAGTGCGTATTTCCTTTTGTGCATCCAGATCATACTCAACCACAGTACCACTGCTTGCCCAATACAAAATTCCGTCTTTTTCATAAGCATATCCTCTATTAAAATATCCACTACCGACAGGAAAATTATATACACATGAAACTACCCCTGTAGATACATTCAGAAATTGTAATTGCTCATTCCGTAAAAAATAAACTCCCCCTGCCTCTTGGCTGACATACTGTCTTACACAGGTCGATGCACTGGTATAGTTTATCAAATCGTCCGGTAAGGCATATGCTACTCCATATGCCAGACCACCGTTGGATACAGAGGTAGTAGTGTTTTCTGCATAGAGCCGGTTCTCTTCCGGCTGTTTTTCCCCTGCTAATGGTGTTTCTGTCACCAACGGGGCCACGCCTGTTTCGATTTCCAGTTCTTTGACTGCCACCTGAGATTTTTCTCCTGTTTCCTCCGGAAAATAGTTTTCATCGGTCACAACATCTCCACTTTCCGGCTCCGCCGCATACACCAGGTTCGTCATTCCCGGCATTGACAGAATCATGCCGGCTGCCAGGATGCCGGCAAACACTTTTTTCATACTTTCTCTTCTCATGTTTTCTCCTCCTAGACACTATCTTGTCTTTGTTTTACTCCTCTGCGGAGTGACTGTCAAGTCAACATTACCCCGCAATTTATTCTCAAGCCTCCAAGCAAAAAAGGACATTGCTTTCCAAACAAGTTGGATTCACAAGGTCCTTTCATCAATACTTATATTCTACTGTACCCATGCGCCATCTGCATTTAACGTATAGCCATCAATCACCGTATCATGTGCCATCACACCGGATTCATCCAGATAATACCAGGTTCCGTTCAAATCCAGCCAACCGGTCTTCATTGCTCCGGAAGCATCCAGATAATACCAGTCATCTCCCTGTTTTGCCCATCCTGTCTTCATAGCACCGGACTCATCCATAAGATACCAGTTTCCACCGTCACTTACCCAGCCGGTTGCCATCGCTCCGGAGGGTTTCAGATAGTACCAGATACCGCCGTCATTTAACCATCCGGTCTTCATGGTTCCTGAGGCATTCATGTAGTACCAGTCACTGCCGTCAAAGGTCCAGCCGGTGGCCATCCAGCCAGCCGCATCGAAATAGTACCACTCCCCGCCGATCTTCTTCCATGTGCTCTGTGCGTAGGTTCCATCCGGGTACTGATACCACCATCTGCTGCCGGACTGCATCCAGCCCTCAGGCAAAGGATTTTCCACCCATGCGCCGGATGCTCCTACGTAGCTGCCACCAATCCAGGTGGATGCTGCCATGGTGCCATCACTGTAGAAGTAATACCAGATGCCGCCAATTTTCTGCCAGTCAGTGACCGGTGCACCGTTTTCATTGACATAATACCACTTCTCTCCATCCTGGCACCACTGATTCTTCACAATACTGCCATTCTGGTAATACACCTTCTGACCATTCTCTGTGGTGATCCAACCGTTTACATCCTTATAAACTGCCTTAATGCTTACTGCACTTTCCGG